>JBBRBG010000040.1:0-52106 GCA_038206055.1 Haliangiales bacterium | reverse complement strand
CGGTCGACGCATGCTGCGGTTCCCGGTACACCCGCGCCTCGGCCGCCTGGTGTGCGAGGCGGAGGCGCGCGGTGCGGGCGAGGAGGCCTGCATGATCGCGGCGCTTGTCGGTGCGCGCGAGCTGCGCCTCGAGCGGCGCGGCCCGGCGGGGCAAGCGAAGCTGTCGTCACCCTCGGATCTGATCGACGACCTCGATGCGCTCCTCGATGCGCGCCAACACGGCATGCGCGCGGAACGGCTGCGGCGCGATGGCCTGGATATCACCACAGCCCACAACGTGGATCGAACCGCGAAGCAGCTCGAGCGGCTCGTCGATCGCAGCAAGGCGCGGCGGCTCGATGACGACACGCTCGATCGCGAGCTGCAGATCGCGATCCTCACGGCGTTTCCGGATCGCGTCGGTAAGCGGCGCGCTCCGCGAAGCGCGGAGATCGTGTTCGCGGGTGGCGGCAGCGGCACACTCGCGCAAAGCTCGTCGGTGATCGATGCGGAGCTGATGGTCGCGGTCGATGTGGCCGAGACGGGCGCGAAGGGCCAGGCCACCAAGGTCCAGATCCGCCGCGCGAGCGCGATCGATCCGAGCTGGTTGCTGGACCTCTATCTCGATCGCGTCGAGGAGCGCGACGAGCTGGTGTGGAACGCGCCGAAGGAGCGCGTCGAGAAGATCGCGCAGATGACCTACGACGGGCTGCCGATCGACGAGCAGCGCGATGTGGAAGGCGCGCGCCGTGCCGGGCGGGCCGCCGCCGAGGTGCTCGCGCGGCAGGCGATCGCCGCGGGAATCGAGAAGTTCGTCGACAAGGATGCGCTCGCCGAGTGGCGCGCGCGGCTCACGCTGGTCGCCGGACTCGCGAACAACCCGGCGATCGTCGCGCCGACCGATGATGCCCTCGCGCAGACGATCGCGAACGCTTGTGACGGCGCGATCTCGTTCGCGGAGCTGCGCAAGACCGATCTGATGTCGCTGCTCGACGCCGGGCTCGGCGAGTACCGCGGCCTCGTCGATCGGCTCGCGCCGACGCACCTCAAGCTTCCGCGCCGCGGTCGCCTACCGATCCACTACTCGCTCGACAAGCCGCCGTGGATCGCATCGCGCATGCAGGACTTCTTCGGACTCGCGCGCGCCCCATCGGTGGGCGACGGCAAGGTGCCCCTCGTCTTGCACCTGCTCGCGCCGAACCAGCGCCCCGTGCAGGTGACAACCGACCTGCCCGGCTTCTGGGTCAAGCACTACCCTGCCCTCCGCAAACAGCTGATGCGGCGCTATCCGCGCCACCAGTGGCCCGAGGATCCGACGCAGCTGATCAACGAGGACTGAGAACGACCAGGTTCGTCAGCTCGCTTCGAGGAGCGTCTTCAGCTTCGCGAGGTCTTTCCGGTTCGCGCGACGCATCGCGGCTGCCATCAGCGGAGCGACGATCCTCGAGAAGCCGGACGGTTCCCCGCGGTTCCGCAGCGTCATCCGCGTGGCGCCGTCGCCTGCGCTCTCCCACGTGTACGAGGTCTCCATCGGAAACGGGCCCTCGGCAGTGCGCATGACGAGCCGGGAATTCGCGAGCAGCTCGACGACCTCGTAGGTGTACGCGAGGCGGCGACCGAGAAAGCTCGCGACGAACGCCATCCGCGAGCCTACCGTGACGGGTGGCGCGGTCTTCCACTCGACCGACTTGATGTTCACATACCAGCTCGGCGCGTTCGTGGGGTCGCCGGCGTACGCGGCGACCTCTCCTACCGGGCGAGCGATGACGACCTCGGAGATCACGTCGACGGGCACGGTCGCAGTTGTACGTCGCCGCGCTCGGGCAGACAATAGGGCGTTACCGTGACCATTGATCGTATGCGTGGGACAATCAGACTGGATGACATGCGGCTGTTCGCGAAGGTTGTCGAAGCGAAGAGCTTCACCGCCGCGGCCAAGCTGCTCGGCGTACCGAAGCAAACGCTGAGCCGGCGCGTCGCCGACCTCGAGCAAGCACTCGGCATGCAGCTCATGCATCGCACGACGCGGCGGCTCCACCTCAACGCGGCAGGCGCCGCCTACGCGGAGCGCTGCGCGGAGATCGTGCGACTCGCGGACACCGCGAACCGCGCGGTCGGCGACCAGCTCGAGACGCCCCACGGCACGCTGCGCATCACGGCCGATCCCGTGTTCGGCGAGGCCTTCCTGACGAACCTCGTCGTCGAGTACGCGCGGCGCTGGCCCGACGTTCGCCTCGACGTGGTGCTCACGCGCCGGCGCGTCGACCTGGTCGAGGAGGGCTTCGATGTCGCGATCCGGATCGGTCACGTCGAGGATGCCGCGCTCTCGGGCTTCGCGCTCGGTCCAGCGCGCGTGCGCTACTGCGCGAGCCCCGCGTACGTCGAACGGCGCGGCGCCCCAGCGACACCGGCGGCCCTCGTGAGCCACGAGTGCCTGGTGGTCTCCGACGGTGGGCCGACGCGATGGCCGTTCCGCGGCCCGAAGGGAATGATCGTGGTCCCCGTCACTGGCCGGATGACGCTGACCAGCTTCGCGATGGCGCAGGTGGCGGCGATCGAGGGTCTCGGGATCGCCATCTTCCCCGAGTTCGCCTGCGCCGAGGACCTCCGGCGCAAGCGCCTCGTGACGGTGCTCGATGACTGGGTGGTCGACGTCGGATCCGTGTGGCTCGTCCATGCCGCGCGCAGGTTCATCTCGGCGCGCGTCCGCGCGTTCGCGGATCTCGCGAGGGAGCGGTTCTCCCGCGAGCCACCGTGGGTGTTGCAAAGATCGCAACGCAGACTTCGAATTCGCTCGCGATAGGGACCGAGCGCGATCCCGATCCGTGGCGTATACCAACCGACGTCGCGATGGATCTGGTCGAGCTGATGGCGAGGTACTGCGACGGAGACGCGGCTGCGTTTCGCGAGCTTTACTCGCTCGTCTCACCGCGACTCTATGGCTACCTCGTCAAGATCTGTCGCCAGCGCGCGCTCGCCGCCGATCTGCTGCAGCTGACGTTCCTGAAGGTGCACCGCGCGCGCGGGGCCTATGTCCGCGGCGCTGATCCCATCCCGTGGATCTACGCGATCGCGTACCGCACGTTCATCGACGACGTGCGCAAGCAAAAGCACGACGTCGTCCGCCTCGGCAACGACGCAGATCCCGAACAGGCCGCGGCTCCGGATCGCGACGAGCGGCGCAGCGAAGCTGCCGACTCGGAGCTCGTGTCCGCAGCGCTCTCGGCGCTGTCGCGCCTGCCTCACGAACAGCGCCAGGCCGTGGTGTTGACCAAGCTCGAGGGGAAGACGCTCGCAGAGGCGGCGGAGATCGCCGGCACCAGCGTCGGCGCGATGAAGGTCCGCGCGCATCGCGGATACAAGGCGCTGCGGAGCATCCTCTCGTACCGCGACGCCTCGCCCGCTGCCACGGGAGCGCCGCCGTGACAGGCCGCGAGAATGACGAGCTCGCCGCCCTGCGCGCGATCGAGCTGATGCCGCCCCCGCTCACCGCGGCGATCGAGAGCGAGCTCGCCCACCTCTCGCCCGCGGCGATGCGCCGGCCGCGCCGACAACTGGCGCTGGTGTTGGCCGTCGGCGGGCTCGTGGTCTCCGCGTTACTCCTCGTGCTCGGCGTCCGCGCCGACGTCGACGAGCTCCCCACCGGATGGATCCCGGTGGTCGCGGTCGGCTGGGTGATTGGACTGGTGCTCGCCGCGTGGTTCGCATTGGTCCCTCGGGCCGGCACCGTGATGCCGCGGTGGCGGATCGCGGCCCTCATCGCCATCGCGACGTCGTGCATGTACGTCGTCCTAGGGCTGGTCCTGCACCCGTCGGGTCCATCGAGCTTGATCTTCGGGCGCGAGCGCTTCGTCGCTGGACACGGGTGCCTCGAGCTCGGCCTCGCCACGGCGATCACCCCGGTGGTGCTCGGCGCCTGGTTCCTCCGTGGGACCACCCCCGTCAGAACGCGGTGGATCGCCGCCACGCTGGGAGCGGCCGGTGGATGTGTGGGCGGGTTGCTACTTCATTTCTACTGCCGGATCGCCGATGGTCTTCACATCGGTCTCATCCACGGCGGTGTTGTCGGGTGCGCGGCATTGATCGCCGCGCTCGTCGTTCCCCGTGCAATCACCACGCGTTCCTGACCCAGAGGCGGCTCTCATGCACTTCGTCCATCGCGTTCGCACGATCTGGTCGTGGCTCCCTGCATTTCGCGCGGTCGCGGAGGCGGAGCACCTCCCCACGGCAGCGCAGGAGCTCGGGATCGTCCCGTCTTCGCTCTCGCGCACCGTCAAGCAGGTCGAGGACGAGCTCGGAATCCCGCTGTTCGATCGCACGTCGAAGGCCCTGGTCCTGAACCAGGCAGGCCGCACGCTCCTGATCGCGGTCCGCGAGGCCATGCGGATCGTCGACGACGCGCTCGGCGCTGCCGTCGGCGATGACCTCGTCGGTCATGTCGGCGCGGTCGCGAGTAGCGATCTCGTTCACGCGGTACTGATCCCGGCGGGCGCATCGCTCGCTGCGACCCACCCGTCGCTCGCTCTCTCGGCGCTCGCCGCTGGGTCCGCGGACATTCCGGAGATCCTTCTCCGCGGCGATGCAGACGCGGCCGTGATCTCCCGGGCGATCCCGGCGCATGCCGACCTGCGCGTGACCGAGCTCGCCACCTGGAGCCGTGGCGTGTACGCACGAACCGCACGCACGGGTGGCGCGGAGCATCGCTGCGTCGTGGTCGGCACGCCGACCGAACCGCTGGATGATGGCTGGCCGCATGACGTCGAGCGCAGGATCGCAGCGTGGGCACCCGACGAACGCGCGGCGCTCGAGCTGTGTGCGCTCGGCGATCTGGTGACGGTGGCGTGCGACGCGGTGGTCCAGCGATGTGGCTTCGCGGGGAGACTGGTCAAGCTACCCGACCCGCAGATCTCGACCCGCACACTTCATCTGGTCCAGCGGCGCGCCGTCGGCAGACACCGCCGCACGGAAGCACTGGTCGAGGCGATCAGGACCGCAGCGACCGCCGTCGATTGATGCTCGCCGCTCAGCGGCGGACGAGCACGTCCTCGAGGGACTTGCGCTTCAGATCCGGAACCACCGCGTCGCTCGCTGGATAGCCGACCGGGATCACGACATACGCGCGTTCGTTCGCAGGCCGATCGAGTACCTCGCGAAGGAATCCCATCGGGCTCGGCGTATGCGTCAGGGTCGCGAGCCCCGCGAGGTGCAACGCCGATAGCAACAGGCCCACCGCGATGCCGACCGACTCGTCGACATAGTAGTGTTTGATGCGGCGTGGACCTTCGGGACCGTCGGCAACGCCCCACGCCTGCGCGAAGACGACGATCAAGATCGGCGCATCTGTGAGGTGGGGTTTGTGCCAGTCGATCCCGAGCGGCTCGAGCGCGGCGAGCCACTCATCAGACATCCGGCCCTCCCAGCTCCGTTGCTCCTCGTGCTCGGCAGCCTCGCGGATCCGTGCTTTGATCCCGGGATCGGCGACGACCACGAAGGTCCATGGCTGCTGGTGAGCACCGGACGGCGCACTGGACGCGGCGCGGATTGCCTCGACGACGATCTGCTCGGAGACCGGCTCGGATGAGAAGTCACGGACCGTTCGACGCCGTTGCATGGCATCCGCGTACGCGCGAGCGCGAGCCAGCATCTCGTCGGGGGGGATGCGCTCGAAGCAGAGAGGCGTTGGGCGATAGGACGACACCGTCGCAGCCTACTCTCGCCCCGGCCGGCGCCTACCGCGAACTGTTCGAGGTTCTCGCAGGCTGTGTTCGAATCATTCCTACGAGGATTTGGTAACACCTGCGCCCACCCGGCGTAGCAGGAGAATGATCAAGAACCTGAAAGCGATCCTCACGTGCGCGACCGCCGTCGCCTCTCTCTCCACCGTCGCGGCGGTAGCAGTTGCAGTGCTACCGGGATGTGCGAGCGACGAAGCCGGCTGTCCCGCCGCCTGCCCGGCGGGTTGTCCCGCACCGGCCGGCGACGCGCAGACGCCGCCGCAGGGTAGCGATAGCGTGATCAGCACGTGGCTCGCGGCGGCAAGCTACAAGGGCGCGGGCTGGAAGTGCGAGCCGGCCGTGCACGCGAACCGATCGCCGTCGCCGCACGGAAAGAACAAGATCTGCAACAACATGAAGCTCACCGCCACGGTCGCCCCAGAAAAGTACGGGTTCGGCGTCGCGAGCGTGAAGGAGCTGTACATGGATGATGGGACCACCGTCGCGGGCCACGCGCTGTCCATCAAGCTGTTCGACGGCGACTCCTCGGGGCCCAAGTGGTACTTCTACGAGAAGATGGGCACCACGGTCGTCTACAACGGCAAGGGCGAGCCCGACAACGCGGACCTGTGCTCGAGCTGTCACACAGGCGCCGGGTCCGACGCAGGCCACTCCGGTCGTGACTTCGTCTACACGCAGGTCAACTGACGAGGCGTTGGGGTTGATCGCTGGCGTCGGGATCGGGTTGCGCAAGGAGCTGTTCGAGCCCCTGCTCGCGACGTCGCGTCATGTCGACTGGCTCGAGGTCGTCAGCGAGAACTATATCGACGCGAGCGGTCGCGCCGACGTGATGCTCGAGCGCTTCGCCGAACGTTGGCCGATCGTCCCCCACGGGGTCGCGCTCTCCGTCGGTAGCGAAGCCCCGCCGGGATATCTCGACGGGCTGGCCGCGCTGGTTCGCCGTGTCGCACCGCCCTACATCAGCGATCACGCGTGCTACTCGTCGATCGGGCGGCGCAACTATCTCGACCTGCTGCCGTTGCCGCGCCACGGCGAGGCGGTCGCGCGCGTGGTCCGCAACTCCCGCGCGGCAATGGCGGCGACCGGCGTGCCGTTGGTCCTCGAGAACATCACGACGTACGCGGAGATGCCGGGGTCGACGATGAGCGAAGCGGCGTTTCTCGCCGCGATCGCGGAGCAGGCGGGAGTCGGATTACTCCTCGACGTCAACAACCTGTACATCAACGCCGTGAACCAGCACCGCTCGGCGCGGGACCTGCTCGACGAGTTTCCACTGCGCCACGTCAAGCAGCTGCATCTCGCCGGGCACACCTGGGATGGCGACCTGCTGCTGGACACGCACGCGGCTCCGATCGCGCCGGAGGTGTGGGAGCTCTACATCGAGGTCCTCGAGCGCTGCGGCCCCCTCCCGACGCTCGTGGAGTGGGACCAGCACATCCCATCGCTCGATGCCGTGCTCGACGAGGCGGATCACGCCCGCGAACTGATGGAGCGCCACGGATGACCCCGGTGACGCTCGACGTGTTCTTCGCCGAGATGGCCGAGCTCCTCGCGGGCCGGCGGACCGCCGCACAATGCGAGACGGTGCTCGGTCGATCTCCGTCGGGGACCGACCAGTTCGGAGTCTACGCGAAGCTGGTCGACCGACAGCAGCAGGGCGCCATCGCGTCACTGTATGGTGCCGCGCTGGTCGCGGCCGCCTCCTGGAATCGGATCCGCGCCGACGAGTTGCGTGCGGGCTACCTGCGAGAGGCTCCGCCGTCGCACTGGTCGCCGACCGTTGTGGCCGCGCCGTTCGCGGACTACCTCGAGACCCACGGCGCCCCGGTCGATGTGATCGAGCTCGCCGACTACGCGCGGACCCGCCATGACGTGCTGCGCGCGCCGGCCTCGGATGGGATCGCAGGTCTCGCGGTCAGGCACTACACCTACGCGGTGCACGAGTTCACGCTCGCGGTCGAGCGCAGCGAGCAGTTCGCCGGTCGTCCTGCGGCCACACCTTCGACCTGGCTGTTCGGTCGCCATCGCGAGACCGCGAAGCTCGTGATGGTCGTGCCCTCGCTGGCGATCCTGGTCGCGCTCCAGCTCGTCGAGGATGACGCGTGGTCAGCGGACCTGCCTGCGATCGAACGCACCGACGTCGCCACCGCGGTCGGCTTTCTGGACGAGCACGGGCTGCTCTCGGAGGTCGCGCTTGGCAGGCTGCGAGCGCTGCTGTGATCGATCGCCTCCTGCAGACGATGTTCGTGGCCGCGATGGTCGTCGCTTGCCGGCACCCACCGGAGGATCCGCCCGCCGTGCCGAGCGACATGCGGTGGGTGACCTCCGATGACGATCCGCTCCAGTGGCGTGCGGGTGGATTCCTCGAGCTGACCACGCCCGTGCGCCCGCCCACCACCGAGGACGAAACGGCGCACATCGTCATCGTGCTCAAAGTGCCGGCCGGGCAGATGATCACCGCCGCCCGGATGCCGATCGGCACCACAGCGGCACGTGTCGAGTATGACGGCGCTCCGCGCGCGCCCGATGCCGCGGTCGATCACACGTGGCGCGTACTCGACGTCCGGCAATTCGAATGGACGACGTCGGGGGTCGACTGCATCGTGCTGCGCCCCGACGGAGAGGGTCGACTCGTCGGGCTGCGCTGGAGGTGTGGCGAGGCAGAGGACGCACGCGCCGGCGAGCTACTCGCCCGGTTCATGCGCGAGGATCGGTTCAAGGGCCCGCGCGGCGACACTGCGCGCGAGCGGTCGGCGCACCGCATCCAGCTGGTCAATGATTGCCGGAGCTGCCATCGTTTCGAGCGTCCCGAGGATCGCAGCGTCGCGGCGCTGGTCCAGCGTGGAACTGATCCGTCCGGCCTGTTCAGCGTGAGCTCGGTGTTTCGCGACGAAGACCCGGTCGAGCGGTATCGGCCTGTCGACACGAACGCCGGCGATCCCACGATGACGCCGGTGTGTCCCGGCTCCGAGATCGACGTCGTTGCGGCCCGATGTCGCGATGGCCGGCGGCCGCGGCTGCGCGTCGATATCCCGCACGGCCTCCGCGACGGGGCAACTCACGTGGCGCAGCTGTGCGCGACGCGACGCGCGCTCGCACAATGGCTGGATCCGGCAATGCGCGCGGCGATCGAGCCTGCGCTCGCGGTGTGCGGCGCCGGCTGATCCACTCACGGCGACGGGGTCAGATTGTCGGCGGCGACCCCGAACAGGTGGTCACCCGCTGCCGCGCCGCTGTGACATCCGATGCAGAACCCGACCTTCCCGACGAACTTCGCGTTCGTCGCGCTACCGTCGGCGTTCAGCCGGCCGTACCACCAATCGCCGTTCGCCGGATCGTATCCCGCCGGTTGCCGGACCATCACTGTGAGCAGCGGCGGACCGCCCGCGGGGTCGAGCATCTCCTTGACGATCATGCCGCCCTCGGGGACCGTGCCGGCCGTCGACGATCCCATGGAGAGCGCGCGGTATGGCGAGCTCGCCAGCTCGTCGGTCCAGACGTTGACCTGTGGGTTCCCCTGGTGCTGTGCTGTCGGAAAGTCGCGTTCGTTGACCTTGTCGAAGGCGCGATATCCGCGGGCTCTGGCGCCGATCTGGTCGGCCGTCTCGTCGACGACGGTGCACGCGCCGAAGAGCGCGATCGAGATCACAGCGGCCTGGGGCGTCCACATCCGTGTGGTTACGCGGCGCGCCGAAGAAAGTTACCCGGCCACCGCCTCCAGGCCGGGTAGACTGGGGCATGCGCTGGCTCCTGCTCGCCCTCGTCGCAAGTGCAGCGTGCACGGCCGACGATCCTGCGGGCCCGGCCGATCCGAACGACGTCGACGGCGACGGCATCCCCAACGCTTCCGACCTGTGTCCGTACCGGCAGGATCCGGCGCAGCACGACGAGGACGCGGATGGCGTCGGCGACGCATGCGACAATTGCCCGGCCTCGCCGAACGCGGACCAGGCAGATACGACCGAGCTCAATGAGCGCCAGTTCCCCGATGGCGTCGGCGACGCATGCGATCGGCGCCCCAAGATCGCCGACGACACGATCGCGAAGTTCTTTCCGTTCGCGGATCCGGCCGAGGCCGCCGCGTTCACCGGCACGGGCTGGACGATCGCGAACGACCGCGCCAGCGGAACGAACGCGCGCTGGTTCTCGAAGCGCAACGAGCCCGGCGATGGCATCACGATGCAGGCGAGGATCGGCAAGCTCGCGTGGATGGCGCCCGATGCATCGGTCAGCGTCGTCGTCGATGGCGACGGCGTGAATGCCGGCTTCACGTGCACCATCATTCATGCCGCGACCGGCGACACGCTCGAGGTCCACGAGATCGGCGGTGCGACCAACACGATGGCCGTGGGGCCGTTCTTCGCCACCGACAAGCTCGTGCTCAGCGTGACGCGCGCCTACACGCAGCTCGCGACCGGAAGGGTCGCGTGTTTCCTCGGCGTCAACGGCGGCGCCGAGCTGCGGATCGACGTGCTGACGACCGATGACCTCGCGATCGGGACCTACGCGGTCGCGACCACGGATGCGGCCGTCGAGGTCGATGCCGCGCTCGTGATGACGACGCCATTTGCATGCGATGCGCCGCGGCCGGGCCCGAGCCTCGGCTGTCCAGTGCCACCCTAGACCACGTCGACGGACTGCTGCTGGTTCGCGATCGTGCGGCGGCCGTCGAGCGTGAGGCGCCAGCGCAGGCCGCGGCGCGAAAGCTCGGCGGTGTAGACCGAGTCGATGTAGAGCTTGCGTGCGAGGCCCGCTGCGATCGACGACGCGAGCAGCAGTGGCAACACCATCGCCCAGTCGCCGGACAGCTCGCACGCGAGCACGGTCGCGGTGAGCGGCGCGTGCGTGGTGGCCGCGAGCGCTGCGGCGAGGCCGACGAGCGCGTATGCGCCGGGCGAGCTGATCGCATCACCGAGCACGGCGTGGAGACCGATCGCGCACAGCGTGCCTGCGCATGCGCCGAGGAGGAGCGTGGGCGTGAACACGCCGCCCGGGTTGCCGGAGCCAACGGCGGCGGCGGTGGCGAACGGCTTCGCGATCATCAGCCACACCACGGTCGCGATCGCGAGCTTGCCGTCGAGTAGCAACGCGAGGGGCTCGAAGCCGTTGCCCGCCAGCAGCGGCAACGCGCAGAACATCGCGCCGCCGACGAGCGCACCGGTTGGGGGCCGCCAGGGCATCGGGAGCCTCGCCCACCAGCGTTCGACGATGCCGAGCAGTCGGAGGAATCCGACGCCGAGCGGCGCGGCGACGAGACCGACGCCCGCAAACGCCACGAGCTCGTAGAGCGAGATCGAGGTGAAGCTGCGCACACCGTAGAGCGGACCCTCGCCGAGCGCGAGGCGCGTGATCACGGTCGCGAGCACGGTGGTGATCGCCACGGGAACCACCGCCTCGAGGATCGCGACGCCGGTCACCACTTCGACGACGAACAGCACGGCGGCGATCGGCGCGTTGTATGCGGCCGCGAAGCCCGCGGCGACACCGGCGGCGAGCACGATGCGCGCGGTAGCGTCGTCGAGCTTCAACCAGCGGCGCGAGGCCTCGCCCGACGCGGCGCCGATCTGGATCAGCGGACCCTCGCGTCCGAGCGAGTTTCCGGCGGCGATGGCGAACCACGACCCGAGCGCCTGGAGCGCGCTCCGGGCGAGCGGCACGCGGACGTTACCGAGGACGATCGCCTCCATCACGTAGCCCACGCCCGCGCCTTCGCGCACGCGAGCCGCTGCGAGGGCGACGAGGCCAGCGAGCATGCCGCCCCCCACCGGAAGCGCGACCCGCTCCCACAGCGGAAGGCCCGTGATCATCGCGACCACATCTGATCCGCCGAGCGCCGAGGCCACCGCCGCGAGCGCGGCGCGAAACGCGATCGCGAACCCGGCAGCGCCGATCGCGACCACCACCAGTGCCACTGCGAGCCGCCAGCGCGGAGATCGCGCCTCCGTCACTTCTTGATCTGCGGCTGCGATGCTCTCGACGCGGGCGTTGCCACCGTCGGCCACAGCAGGTGATAGAGGCGCAAGCTGATCAGCAGCAGCGCGTACTCCTGGAGGTCGCCGCCGGAGTCGCGCAGCACCGAGAAGTTGAAGTCGACGAGCGCGAGCGCATCACTGCACAGCTGGTTGAGCTCGTCGATCGACGGCGTGGGGACCTGCTTGTCGAACGCCCAGGCGTTGAGCTTGCCGCGCATCGCCTCGAACATCGGCTTGATGCGAACGTGCAGCGACGCGACGCGGTTTGGCCGCATCCACGTCAGCACCATGCCGGCGAGCGCGCGGCAATCGCCCGCCATCGCCTCGGGTCCCATCGCGGGCTCGACCAAGCCGATCATCGCCGGCATCACGGTGCGCGTGGCGGCGGCACCCTTGAACAGCAGCGCGCCGGGCGAGATGTTGTTGTGCGCCATGCCGTGCTCGTGGAGTGCGGCGACCTGCTTCATCACGAGCAGGCCGAGCGCGAGCGCACCATCGATGTGCAGATCGGACTCGGCGATGCGATCGCCGAACCGCGGCTCGTCGACGTATTCGGAGAACAGCAGCAGCGAGCTCGTGTTCGCGTCGTAGATGACCTTGTGCAGCGACGTCAGCAGGCCCTCGCGCACGCGCTTGAGGATCGGCCAGAAGTACTGCTGCCAGTCCTCGACGAACTTTCGCGGGTCCGCGATCTTCGTCAGATCGATCATCGTGACGAGCTTCGGGAAGATATTCGCGTCGGGGAACGCGCCACTCGCGACCATCTCGGGCTGCGGCGCGGCGAGAAAGATCGGGTGGCCCTTCGCACGACCCAGGCTGCGCTCGACCTCGTAGCCCCACGCACGCACCGCAGACGCGGCCGCCTCGACAACCTCGGGCGTGATCGACGGGTCCTGCGTGGCCACCGGGCCGGTGATCTTGAGAGGTCTCGCCGTCGGATCCGTGATCTCGGTGCGACTGCGCGGGAACCGTTGGCGTTCGTCGGGCAGCTCGCGCAACACGCCGCGCAGCTCCTGCACGACCGCCTGGACCGAGGGGAACCGCTGCGCAGGATCGCGCTCGAGGCAACCCTCGATCACGCTGCGGAGGTTCATCGGCACCGTGTCGGGGTAGTGCACCTTGCTCTTTCCACCGACCACGACGCCCTCTCCGATCCGCATGAGCAACGCCCACATATCGTCGGCCGCGCCATAGAGGAGCTGCTCGGTGAACAGACCGTGGAGCGCGCCGCCGATCGCATAGATATCGAGCGACGTGTTGATGTTCGAGTCCATCAGCGCCTGATCGATTGTCTCCGGCGCGACCGACCAGCCGGGGGAGCCGAAGATGCGGCCCTTGTAGTAGGTGCGGTACGTCTGCGATCCCACGTCGTCGAGCGACATCGCGAGATCGAAGTCGAACACGTAGGCCACGTTCGCGCCGTCATCGACGAGGATATTGCGCAGCGTGAAGTCGCGGTGCACGAGGCGCGCGGCGTGGAGCGTGCCGAGACCTTCGAGTGCCTGCACCAGCAGCTTCGTGCGCGCGCGCGGCGTGAGGTTGTGCTTCGCGATCGCCTCGAGCAGCGTGACGCCCATGCGCGGTGTGACGAACAGGTAGTTGTCCGCGATCGGTGCGGAGACGTACGTCGGGAGAATGTTCGGATGCTCGATCGCTGCGATCCGCGCCATCGCCGCGAGGTTGTTGTGGTGATCGCGCCGCGTCACGTCATCGGTGCGCAACTGGTAGAGGTAGTTCGAGTGGAACACCTTGCCGACCACGGCCTCGACCACGCCGGTGGTCTCGTCACGGCGCTCGAGCTCGTAGACCGTGCCCATGCCACCGTTCGACAGGTGCTTGCCGAGCATCCTGTACAGGTAGTGGTTGTACCGGAACGTGATGCCGGCTTTGGCGAGGTCGTCCGATCGCAGCGTGCCGATCGACGTCGTTTCGACCCAGGAGTCGGTCATGCCCTCGCCGCGATCACTGTACGCCCACAGAAAGCATCACCGCAACCTAAGGCCGCTGGATAACCTGCTGATTTCCCTTGGATCCGTGTCGCGAGCGGTGTCTTGTCGCATCGCGAAGCCGGGGACGTCGATGCTGCACCAGATGTGGTACCCAACCTTCGGAAGTTCATGCTGGAGCACCGTCTAGCCAAGCTTGCTGCGATCGCGACCTTCATCCTGCTCGTGATCGGCGGAACCGTGAACCCTACGGGGTCGAGCCTCGCCTGCCCCGAGCCCACGCTGGTGTGCAACGGCCAGCTGTTCCCGCCGATGGTCGGCGGCGTGTTCTACGAGCACGGCCATCGCCTCGCCGCGATGACCGTCGGGCTCCTGCAGATCGCGCTGACCTTCCTGCTGTTCCGCCGCCGCGCCAACAACCCCGGCTACCTGGTGCTCGCGTTCACCCTCCTCGGCCTCGTGATCGCGCAGGGCGCGCTCGGCGCGATCACCGTGAAGTACAAGCTCCCGTGGTTCGTCTCGACGGGCCACTTGCTCCTCGGCATGAGCTACTTCGCCACGCTGATCTTTACCGCTTTCAAGACGCGGCCCGCGCCGAGCGTGGTCGAGATCCAGCGCCACGACAAGCTGCGCCTCGAGGTCGGAACCGCGCGCCGATGGATCGGGATCGCCGGCGCGGCCGTGTTCATCCAGCTTCTCCTCGGCGCACTCGTCCGCCATCTCGGAGCAGCGATGGTCTGCCTCGGCATGCCGAAGTGCACCATCAGCGGGGAGTGGTGGCCCGATTCGGGCGTCCAGCACCTGCACATGATCCATCGCGGGTTCGGCGTCGTCGTCGCGATCGTGACCACCATCGCCGCCGTCATCGTCGTGCGCCGCTCTCGCTCGTGGCCGCAGCTCCGGCTGCTCGCGCTCCTCGCACCGCTCGTGGTGATCTCGCAGATCTGCCTCGGCATCATGACCGTGTTGTCATTGCGCGCGGTGCCGATCGCCGTCGGTCACTTCGCCGGCGCCGCCACGTTGTGGGCGATGTGGATGTCGATGTGGCTGATGACCGCGCCGCGCACGACGAACCGGCAGGCGACGCTGTGACCGCACAGGTGCTGCGCGCGAAGACGATCGACCTGATCGCCCTGGTCAAGCCGCGCATCATGGTGATGGCGCTGCTCACCGCCGCGGGTGCGATCAGCCTCGCGCCGGGGACCGCGCAGCTCTCCACCACGCTGTTGCTGCTCGCCGGCACCGCGCTGATCGTTGGCTCGGCGAACACGCTCAACATGTGGCTCGAGCGCGACATCGACTGCCTGATGACGCGCACGAAGAACCGCCCCCTTCCGCAGGGTCGTCTCGATGCGCCGACCGCGCTGTGGTTCGGCGCGATCCAGGGCGTGATCGCCCTGCCCGTCCTCGCGGCCGTCAACGTCGTCACCGCCGCACTCGGTCTCCTCGCGCTGATCCTCTACGTCGGCGTCTACACGCCGATGAAGCAGCGCTCGCACTGGGCCGTGTGGGTCGGCGGCGTTCCGGGCGCGATGCCCGCGCTGATGGGCTGGACCGCGGCCACCGGGCACATCGAGATTGCCGGCCTCGCGGTGTTCGGCGTGCTGTTCTTCTGGCAGGTGCCGCACTTCCACGCGATCGCGATGTACCGCCAGCGCGAGTACGACGCCGCGGGTCTGAAGACCTTGCCCGGTTCGCGCGGTGAGACCGCGGCGCGCCGCGAGATCGCCGGCTACCTGGTCGTGCAGGTCGCGATCAGCCTGGTCCTCGTGCCCCTCGGCGTGGCGGGCTGGCTGTACTTCGTCACCGCAGCGCTGCTCGGCGCGTTCGTGCTGGTCCAGGGCTTCGCGGGCATGCGGAGCGGCGGCACCAAGTGGGCGCGCTCCGTGTTCCTCGCATCGATCGTCTACCTCCCCGTGCTGTTCGCGGTGATGGTCCTCGACGGGCGCGCATGACATCGGGACAGCTTCATCCCGCGATCAACGCGGCGCTGAACTTCACGTGCTTCGTGTTCCTCGTCGCCGGTCGCGTCGCGATCGCGCGCGGTGACGAGGCGCTTCACCGCAAGCGCATGCTCACCGCGTTCGCCGCGTCGTCGGTGTTCCTCGTCTCGTACATCATCCGGTTCCTCACCACGGGCGCGCACAAGTACCCCGGCGAGGGCATCGACAAGACGATCTACCTCGTCACGCTGTTCAGCCACATGGTGCTCGCCGTGGTGCTCGTCCCGCTCGTGATCGGGGCGCTCAAGTACGCGCTGCGCGGCAAGATCGACAAGCACCGGCGGATCGTGCGGTTCACGTGGCCGATCTGGATGTACGTCTCGGTGACCGGCGTGATCGTCTACTTGATGCTGTATCACCTGGCGCCGGCGCTACACCCGGCCTAGGGAGTCGGGTATGGCGGCGTCTCTTCGGAGCTGTACCAGAGGTTCGGCGACCACGCTCCGATACCCCTCACGTTGTCAAAGCTCGACAGCGCCTGGGCCCAGCGGTGTGCCATCGGGTCCTGCGACTCTGCACTACCGTCGATCGGTGCGCGCCAGCCGTACGGGTCCACGGCCCCGGCCATCGACTCGGCTCGATACCCCATTCCGTACGAGACCGTGTTGAACGGGACCTTGTAGCCGAACGCTTCGCCCTGTGTTCCGGTGCGCTGACCGTTCGTGTTGGTCAAGCGGATGATGCCGAAGTGGAGGTGCGGTGCGCTCGACGGGCCCGTTGTACCGACGTAGCCGATCAGCTGGCCAGCCTCGACCGTCTGTCCGGTCACCACGGTGCGCAGGCCGACGTGTGCGTAGTACGCGACGAAGCTCTCCTGATATCGATACTCGGTGCCGACGTCGTAGCGAATGTAGATCTCGCCGATGTAGGGAGTTCCGAAGGTGTCCCGATCTACCGTGCTGTACGCGAGCGGGGACATATCAAAATCGCGCGAGTCGACGACAACGCCATTGCCGAGCGAACGCAATGGCACTCCCTCCGCCATCGAGAAGTCATAGGCGAGCTGATCCGCCGGGCTTCCCGTCACTGGTTTGCCGAGATTGTCGATGTACGACGACGTAGTGGTCTGCCCGTTGCCAAACGGCGCGAGATCGATGGGGCAGTTCACCGAGCTATACGGGCCGTAGCAGGGGCAGCCCGGATCGCCGGCCTGGCATTTCGGCGCGTGATCGAAGACGTGACCGCCCGCGCCGTAACCGCGGCCGTACGTGGTGGTCCACGTGAGCTTCGGGAATGGCGCATTGAAGATGCCCAGGGTCTTTGGCGACACGGTGAACACACACCGATTCGTGGTGTTACCGACGCTGTTCTTTGCATCCGAAAGCGGCACCGTTCCGATGCCTTCGTGCGGGACGTAGCTTCCGTTGTTGCATTTCGCGAGCACGTTGTTGACGCCGACCTTCGAGTACTGGCCCGCGCGCGCGATGAACGAGCCGAGGCGGCCTCTCAACAGAGAGGCGCACGGATCATCACCGTCCCACGCGAAGCCCCAGCCGCCGTCGGAGTGGATCACGCTGCAGTATCGACCGCCGGTCGACGACTCGTTGATCGCGCGTGCTGGAGCGAGAAAGTCGTTGTTGCTCGACGAGCCGCGAACGCACACCCCCGGCTCGAGCAGCGCTTGCTCCCCGCCCGAACGGCAGGTCACGAGCGCTTGATGGTAGCCGTCCGTGTCCTCGATCCGGTCGATGCAGTAGCTGCCCGAACTCCTGGTGGAGCACCACTCGTTCGCGAGGCTGCTGCGACACCTCGGGTCCTGCGCATCGCGGAGGCCGTCCGCGTCGTTGTCTAGGCCATCGTGGCAGTTGGTCTCGTGGAACGAGTAGCGGATGATTCTCTTGAAGTTGCCGTTCGTCGCAAGAGTGGTCGCAAGTGCGTACAACGTGTTCGAGTCCTCCGCGGAGATCTGGAGGATATCGACGCCATTCCCCTTCGGGAACGTCGTCCACCAGTTCGCACCGTCGAGGATTCGATCATTGAAGTACAGCGTATCGTCCGGGTCCGCGATGAACGCGCGATTGCGCTTGGTGTGTGGATTCCCGCCGACGTCTGTCCACGCGGAGAACCACGCGCGCGATCCCGAGCCGGTCACACGGTTCGCACCGAGACCTGTCGCCTGCTGGAGCCACGAGCTCGTGCTTCCCTGGACGTAGCCCTTCGGGGAGATCGCCTCGTTGAGCTGGCTCGTCCACACCGTCCCGACGCCGCCGCTGTAGACCATCGCGTAGATGTTGCCGTTGCCCGACGCGATCTCGTCGGTGCCCGAGGGAACTGTGCCGACCACTGACCACGCAGCGGCACCAGACAACGTGCCATCGATGTCCGTGAGGTGGTGGTACAGCGTCCCGCTGCTCAGCGAGTAGAGGTGGAGGCGATCGCACGCGATCTTCATCCCGGGCGCCGAGGCAGAGATCGATGTGAACGGGCCATCACCACCCTTGAGGCTGACATACAGGCTGCCATCGGCCTTCGTCGCGTAGAGCGACTGTCCGCACGAAGCGATTCGCACGAAGTCTGCGCTCACCGTAGCCACCTCGGTGATGGTGAGCGTTTGTCCGCTCGGGAGAGGGAACGATCCGATGAATGTCGACGCCTGTTCAGTAGTCGAGGTTTCCTCAGGTGCATCTGGTACTGAGGCGACACACCCGGCGCCGATGAGCAAAGCAATTCCAATCGCTGTTGTTGTCTTCACCCGTAGTGGAGTGGGGCGCAGCGAGATGTGACGCGAAAACCGTCGCAGCAACCAAGTTACCGCATCTGCTGGATAGCTCTCACGCGAGCCAGCAGCCAACGACCAGCACGACGAGGCCGAACGCCTGGCCCCTCTCGTCGAGGCCGATCCTTCCGCCGAGCAATATCACGACGACGCCGCCCATGATCATCGACCAACCGATCACCGAGCGGCGCATCCGCGCCTCCATCGGCACCTTCGCCGGTTCGTGCTTCGCGGGCGGGACGAGCGCCTCGAGCTCAGCGTTCTTCTCGCGCAGCGCCTCCGCCTCTGCCTCCGCCTCGTCGGCGCGCTCGGTCTGCTGGGCCGCCTCGCGCTGCAGCGCATCGACACGCGCCTGCGCAGCCTCGAGGTCATCCCGGTACATCACCGGATCATGGCACGCGCAGGATGATCGCGCCGTCGTACGGCGGCAGGAGACGCCCCACACGCTCCTGGAACTTCGCCTCGATGTAGGCACCGGTCGAGTGCGTGAACATGTCCTTCTGGTACTCGAGCAGGCGATCGGGTGCGCACACGGTGGCCTCGCCATGCGCATTGGTGATCACGGGCAGCGTCGCGTAGGCGGTCTGCATCGGGACCAGGCTCGGGCCGTTCATGCGCTCGCCCTCGTGAGATGTCACCGTGGCGCCCGGCACTGGATTGCGCGCGCCATCGAGTACGCGCACGTTCATGGTCGCGGGGCAGGTTCCCTCGGCCTCGGGATGCGCGCCCTCCGCGAGCACGTTGATGCGCGTGACGCCGATGCGAACCGGCGCAGCGCAACCGACCAGCGCGACGAGCACGACTGCTCTCATGCGAATCGGACCCCGCTCACGCGTCGCGGGTTGCCCGCTCGTAGGCGAGGCCCCAGCGGATCCCGCGATCGCACGTGATCAGCGTCGGTGCGTCGATCCGGTGCAGGATGCGCGCGTAGATCGCGACGCCCCCGGCGATCACGTCCGCGCGCTGCGGTTCGATCCCGCGCGTGGCGCGTCGCTGCGCCACCGTCTGCGTCAGCATGCGTGCGAGCTGCGCATCGACGGCCATCGGCGAGACGCGCACACCGGTCACCTTGTCGGGATCGTGGCGGGTCAGGCCCTTCGCGATCGCGGCGATCGTCGTCGCGGTTCCGGCGGTGCCGACCACGGCGACCTCGCGCGGGAGGTCGAGGGTGGCGAGCTGCGCATCGATCTCGGCGACGAGCGCACGGACCTCGGCGGGCTTCGGCGGATCAGATGCGAGATGGCGCTCGGTCAGGCGCACGGCGCCGATCGGCAGGCTGACCGCGGAGATCACTCGCGTGCCGTCCGTGATGATCACCTCGGTCGATCCCCCGCCGACATCGACGACGACGTACGGCGTTCCGGCGAGCTCGGGGAACGTGCGCGCGACCGCAGTGAACGCGAGCTCGGCCTCCCGCGTGCCGGTGACCACCTCGATCGGCGCGCCGAGAATGTCCTCCGCCGGAGCGGTGAATGCGGCGCGGTTCGCGGCCTCGCGCAGCGCCTGGGTCGCGATGACGTTCGGTGGCCCGGCGCGGTGCTCGTCGATCAGCGTGCGGTACTCGCGGCAGATCTCGAGGCTACGCGCGATCGCCTCATCGGAGAGCCGTCCGCTCGCATCCAGGCCCTGCCCGAGTCTGCCAAACCGACATGCATCCACCAGCGGCCGCAGCTGCGCATCGACGATCAGGAGCAGCAGCGTGTTCGTCCCGATGTCGATCACGGCCGTAGGCACGCGCGCATCGTACGCCAGTCCCCTGGGGGGACAGGCAACGCAGGCACCTCGGCGGGTGTCCCATCGGAGTGCGGACTGCGTTGCTCGTGCTGTACCTGCTCGCGGGAGTGGCCCACGCCGACGACGAGACCTCGGTGCGCGAGTCACTGCTCTTCGACAAGGGCACCGAGCCGCTGCTCCACCTCGATCCCGTCTTGCCCGGCATCGCCAGTCTCGGCACGCGCGAGGATACGCACGAGCGCACGATGATGCAGCTCGGCGACCACACGTGGGCCGAGCTCGAGGGTGTGCACTGGACGAACCAGGATAGGGACCGCCGGATTCTCAACGACGAGACCACGCCGGAGCGCGGCTGGACCGCATCGATACGGCTGTCGCACGACTTCGGTCCGTTCCAGGCCACGCTGCTCGCGCGCCTCGGCGAGATCGATTCGCAGCAAGCGCTGCTCTCGCAACGGTTGAGTGGCGACACGGCTCGGCTCGGCCCGGCCCACTACTACGACCTGAGCGTGACGATCGGCAAGTCGAAGAAGCTGTCGCGCTGGAACACGGCGTGGATCGCGCTGACCCTCGGCTATCGGGGATGGATCGGCAAGCCGCCCGGCGACGAGCTGAGCGGTGGACAGGCGATGCTCTCGATCGGGACGACGTTCAAGTAGGGTCGTCGTCGGGGGCTTCGTCATCCTCGAACCAGCCGACCCACTCGCCTTCGGGGACCCAGCGCGCGCGATAGGCCGCGCGGGCGGCCTCGTCGAGCTCCGCCCACCAGTGCTGGAACATCCACGCATACCATTCGCCGTAGCCCATCCTCCAGCCGATCGAATACCTGTGGATCTCGGGGTGCTTGATCCACAGCGGAACCAGCGTGCCGTGCTCGGCGAGCTCCTTCGTGACCGCCGCCTCGAGCATGGCATCGGTGGTCGACGAATCCGAGAGCGCGAGCTTCATCGCGATCGCCGTGGAACACGCGGGGAGTGCGAGCTGCGGCGAGGCATCGAGGGCGTGCGGCAGCTTTGCGCGATCGATCGAGGTGAAGCCGAAGCGCTCGAAGTAGCGCGCCGCACGGGTTGTCAACAGATAGACGGCGACGAGCGCGTCGAACCGCGCCGCGCACAGCCGGTCGCGCACGAGCACCTCCGCGATCCGCGATCCGCGGTGTGCCTCGGCGACGGCGACCGAGCGCACGATGCCGAACGACTGCCAGCGCTCGAGGCCGGCGCAGCCAACGAGCGCGCCGTCGATCCGCGCGATCACCATCTCGGCGTGATCGATACCGTCGAGCGGGAGCTGCGCGGCGTCGAGCAGTGCGGAGATCTCCTGGGCATCCGGTGCTGCCGCCGGCGCGATCACGGTGCGCGGTGGCAACGCGAGCGCCGGCTCGACAAGATCGAGCTTCGCCTCGATCGCGAGTCGCGCGACGCGAAACCGGTGCATCGGCATGTACAGTTGATCGCCAGCGACCGCGATCGCTGGATCGGGGAGCGGCCAGTGCAGTCGCCGCACCGGGGCGTAGAACGCCGGGCACACCTCGTCGGCGCACAGCGTGATCACCAGGTCGACCCCGGTCGGATCGAGGTCGTCGACGAGCTTCGAGGTGTGCGTGGACAGATCGATCCCGAGCTTCGCCATCATCTCGATCGCGCGCGGGTTGACCTGTGTAGGCCGCGAGCCGGCGCTGAGGACACGCAGGCGATCGCCGAACCGTTTCTGCGCGAGCCCCTCCGCGATCTGGCTGCGCGCCGAGTTGGCGACGCACAGGAACAGCACGCCCGGCACAGTACGCATTGTCAGGTCTCCGTGGCCGACGGCGCCGGATGGACGCCGGAGTGCGTAAGCCAGTGCGACATTGCCGCCGCGAGGCCACCACCGACAAGCTGGATCATGATGAACAGTGGCGCATCGGCGAGCCGGATGCCGCTGAACGTATCGGTGAACGACCGCGCGAGCGTGACCGCCGGATTCGCGAACGAGGTCGATGCCGTGAACCAGTAGGCGGCGGTGATGTACAGGGCGACCGCTGCAGGCATGGTCGACGGGCGCGCGCGGCGCGAGGTGGAGATCACCAGCCACAGTCCGAACGTCGCAACTGCCTCGCTGAGCACCTCACCACTGCTGCTGCGCGCGTGCGTCGCGTGCTGAAGTGGTTCGAGGCCGAACATCGCGTGCGCGAGCATCACGCCGATGAACCCGCCTCCGACC
Organism: Haliangiales bacterium; assembly: GCA_038206055.1. Lineage (GTDB taxonomy): Bacteria > Myxococcota_A > Polyangia > Haliangiales > Haliangiaceae > JABFXX01. The sequence goes on along the minus strand of JBBRBG010000040.1, from coordinate 29,822 downwards.
TGGGCCAGGAGATAGCCGGGTACACGGGCGCGCGACATGCGGCCCGACGCGGCCTCGATCAGCGTCACGACCGGATTGAAGTGGCCGCCGGAGATGGGGCCGAGCCCGAGTATCAGAACGTAGAGCACACCACCGGTTGCGAGCGCGTTCGCGAGCAGCGCTACGCCCGCGTTCTCGGGGCTCATGCGTTGCCCCATGATCCCGGAGCCCACGATCGTCGCAAGCAGCAGCATCGCGCCGAGGAGCTCGGCCACGTACGCTCTGCGCGCATCCATCGTCATCTGACGATTTAGGTTACAGGCCGGAGACGAGCACGCGCAAGCGGCGCAAGCCCTCGGGATCGATGCAGTAGCAGACCCGCGGGCCATCGATGGTGCCCTGGATCAGCCCGGCGTCCTTCAACACCTTGAGATGTTGGGACACCGTGGACTGCGCGACCGGTAATTGCTCGACGAGATCGCCGCAAACGCAGCCCTCGGTCCGTGCCAGGATCCGCACGATCTGGACCCGGATCGGATGCGCCAGAGCCTTCGCGAGCGACGCGAGCGCCTCGTCGGCGACATCATCGCCGATCGTGCGCAGGTCGGGTGCCGGACAGCAGGCCGCCGCTTTCATCGTAAACTTACGATATCAGGATTCGGGTGGCCTGGCCACCACCGTCGACGGGTCGTAGCCCGAGAAGCTGTTCGAGCTTCACAGGCCGAGCTGCTTGGCCACGATGACCTTCATGATCTCGTTCGTACCCGCGTAGATCCGCTGGACGCGCGCGTCCATGAACGCACGGGTCACCGCGTACTCGGTCATGTAGCCATAGCCGCCGAAGAACTGCAGGCAGGTATCGATGACTTCCTGGGCCATGTCGGTGGTCCAGAACTTCGCCATCGAGCACTCCTTGACGAGATACTTGCCGGCGACGTGCTCGGCGACGACCTTGTCGACGTACGCGCGGCCGACCTCGACCTTCGCGAGGCACTCGACGATCTTGAACTGCGTGTTCTGGAACTTGCTGATCGGCTTGCCGAACGCCTTGCGCTCCTTCGTGTACACGATCGTATCGGCGAGCACCTGCTCGGCTCCGCTGACCGCGCCGATCGCGACACACAGACGCTCCTGCTGGAGCTTCTGCATCATCATCATGAAGCCCGCGCCCTCGGTACCAAGGAGGTTCGCCTTCGGGATCCGGCAGTCCTCGAAGAACAGCTCCGAGGTGTCCTGCGAGGCCATGCCCATCTTGTGGAGCCGCTTGCCCTTCTGGAAGCCCTTGCGGTTCGCCTCGACGATGAACAGCGAGATGCCTTTGTGTGCGTTCGCGGGATCCGGATCCGTCTTCGCGGCGACCACGACCACGTCGCACAGCTGGCCGTTCGAGATGAACGTCTTCGCGCCGTTGATCACCCAGTCGTCGCCATCCTTCACGGCGGATGTCGTCAGCGCCGCGAGGTCGGAGCCGGTGCCGGGCTCGGTCATGCCGAGTGCCGTCACGATCTCGCCGGAAGCGCAGCCCGGCAGCAGGCGTTGCTTCTGCTCGTCGCTACCGAACGAGTAGATGTACGGGACGATGATGTCGGAGTGGAGCGACATCGCGAACCCGCTCTCGTACGCGGTCGCGAGCTCTTCCATGACGATCATCGAGAAGATGAAGTCCCCTCCCGCGCCGCCGTACTTCTCTTCCATCCACGGCACGAGGAAGCCCTGCGCGCCGGCCTTGCGCCAGACCTCGCGATCGACCTGCCCCTGCTCGCGCCAGCGCGCCTGATGCGGCGTGACCTCGCGCTCGATGAACGACTTGAACGCCTTGCGAAAGGCCTGGTGCTCCTCGGAAAACAGCGTGCGGTCCATGCCCCGTCATAGCATCCAGGGCGCGCGTTTCATCAGCGATCGGCGAGTAACAACTCCGAGGCCTTCTCCGCGATCATGATCACGGGGGCATTGGTGTTCCCGCCGATGATCTCGGGGAGGATGGACGCATCAACCACCCGTAGCCCCTGGAGGCCGTGGACGCGGAGCTGCGGATCCACGACGGCGAGCGGGTCCGTGCCCATCTTGCAGGTCCCGGTCGGGTGGAAGATGGTGTTCGCCGTCGCACGCACGTGGGCGCGCATGTCGTCGTCGGTCGCGACCGCCGGCCCGGGTTGGACCTCGCGACCGACGAACCCGGCGAGAGGAGCGGTGGCGGCGATCTCGCGGCTCAGCTTCATCCCGGCGACGAGGTGCTCGAGGTCGGCGGGATCCGAGAAGTAGCGCGGATCGATGTCGGGACCGACGGTCGGATCCGCGCTGCGCAGGCGGACCTCGCCGTGACTGCGCGGATAGATCAGCCCAGGGCAGATCGAGCCGAACCGGCCCCACGGCAGCTTGACCTCGTCGTCGGTGGGGAGGAACGCTCCATACGGCGTGACGTGAAACTGAATGTCGGGGAGCGGCGCGCCCGGATGCGAGCGCACGAACGCGCCGGCATCGATCGGCGCGTTGCCGAGCTGACCGGCGCCGCCGCCGAACGCGTGACGAGCCATCCCGGCGAGGAGGCGAGGCACCGAGAAGCGCGGCGAACCGGTCGACTCGAACACGAGACCGGCGAGCAGGTGATCTTGAAGATGCTTGCCGACGCCGGCGAGCTCGTGACGAACCTCCACACCCGCACCGCGCAGCTCCGCGGCGGGACCGATGCCCGAGAGGAGCAGCAGGTGCGGCGACCCGAGAGCGCCACCCGCCACGATGATCTCGCCGCCCGCGACCACACGCTCGGCTCCGCGCTCGCGAATCCGTACGCCGGTGACACGGGTCCCATCCAGGACCAGCCCCGCCGCGAGCGCGCCGGTGATCACGGTCAGGTTCTTCCGATCGCGGACCGGATCGAGAAAGGCGACCGCGGTGCTCGCGCGATGACCGCGGCGGAACGTGCCCTGATAGTGGCCGACGCCTTCTTGCTCCGCGCCGTTGAAGTCCTCGGTGATCCGGACCTTGCAGCGCTCGGCGGTCGCTGCGACGAACGCCTTCGAGAACTCGGACGGCGCGTGGTCGTCGACGGCGAGCGGGCCGCCGGCGCCGTGGTACTCGGACGCGCCGCGCGCGTTGTCCTCCGAGCGCAGGAAGTAGGGCAGCAGGTCCGCATAGCTCCAGCCCGGAATCCCCCACGCGTCGTAGTTCACGCGATTGCCGCGGATGTAGACCATCGCGTTGAGACAGCTCGTGCCACCGAGCACCTTGCCGCGCGGCCAGTAGTGCTTGCGATCGGCGGAGTGTGGCTGCGGTACCGTCGAGTAGCCCCAGTCGAGCGGTGACCGCCACAGCTTCTGGTACATCACCGGAGCGCGGACGTTGAACGTGCGGTGCTTCGCGCCACCTGCTTCGATCAGACAGACCGTGCTCTTGCCATCCGCGCTGAGCCTGTTCGCGAGCACGCAGCCCGCGGAGCCTGCACCCACCACCACGAAGTCGAACATGGACGCATGGTAGCGTGCCGGCACGTGGCATGGACCGTCGAACAGCCCGGCGTGACGCTCGCAGCGTTCGTCAAGGCGCGCGCCGAGGTGCCGAACACCGTGGCAAAGCGGCACATCGAGACCGGCAAGGTGTTCGTCGACGGCACGTGCATCACGGAGGTCGCGCATCGCCTCACCGTCGGGCAGCAGGTCGACCTGCGGAGCAACGCGCCGAAGCCGTTCGATGCCACACGTGAGGGCATCCTGGTCTACGACGATGCGCACGTCGTGGTGATCGACAAGCCGACCGACGTCAACAGCGTGCCGTACGAGGACGAGAAGAGCGGCACCGCGATGGACCTGATCCGCGGTGCCTGGCGGCGACAGGGCAAGCCGGCGACGAGCGTCGCGCTCCACGTGGTGCACCGGATCGATCGCGCAACCTCGGGCCTGTTGATGTTCGCGAAGACCAAGGCGGCCGAGATGGGGCTCGCCGCGCAGCTGCGCGCTCACTCGCTCGAGCGCATGTACCGCTGCGTCGCGCACGGCGCGGTGACGTCGCAGCGGATCGAGTCGTACCTGGTGCCGGATCGCGGCGATGGCATGCGCGGCTCCACGCAGCGCATCGATCAGGGGAAGCGCGCGATCACGCATGTCACCGCGGACCGCGCCCTCCTCAAGGCCACCCTGTGCTCGGTGCGCCTCGAGACCGGCAAGACGCATCAGATCCGCATTCACATGGCGGAATCCGGGCATCCGCTCGTCGGCGAGACCGTGTACATCCGCGACTACGAGGAGAGAGGCGGCAAGCTCCTGACCTCGGGCCGGCTGATGCTGCACGCCGCCACGCTCGGCTTCGAGCATCCGATCACCGGCAAGCGCGTGTCGCTGAGGTCGGAGCTACCACCGGACTTCCTCGCGGTGGTACAGCGCTTCGAGCCATGAGCCTACCCGACGATCTCGTGATCCGATTCGCCACCTCCGCGGATTCCGCGGCGATCCTCGGCTTCATCCGAGACCTCGCGGAGTACGAGAAGCTGTCGCACGAGTGCGTGGCCACCGAGGAGCAACTGCGCGCCACGCTATTCGGCGCGCGGCCCGGAGCCGAGGTGGTGATCGCGGAGCTCGGCGGTGCGCCCGTCGGGTTCGCGCTGTTCTTCCAGAGCTACTCGACGTTCCTCGCGAAGCGCGGCATGTACCTCGAGGACCTGTTCGTGCGGCCGGCCGCGCGCGGCAAGGGCGTGGGCTCGGCGCTGCTCTCGGCGCTCGCGCGGATCTCCCTCGACCGCAGCTACGGCCGCTTCGAGTGGAGCGTGCTCGACTGGAACGAGCCTGCGATCCGGCTGTATCGCTCGCTCGGCGCCGCGCCGATGGACGAGTGGACGGTGAATCGGTTGACGGGCGCGCCGCTCGCGAAGCTCGCCGAGCAGTGGCCGCATCCCGTGCGCACGATGCGTGCGGGTACGCAGCCCGGCTGATCACTTGCTCGGCGGCAGCGCGTACGTGACGGTCGCGTGCGCGACCAGATCCGCGCCGGAGTGGAGATCTACGGCTGAGACCGCGAGGCGCCGACCGAGCCGCAGCATCGTGGCCTTGGCGATCACGTCGACGGGCTCCGGGCGGGAGAGGAAGTGGATATCGAGGTTCGCGGTGGCGGCGCTTGCTGCATGCGCGCCGACGTGAGCGAGCACCAGGTAGTAGGCCGCGGTATCCGCGAGCGCCATCATGGCCGGGCCGGAGATCGTTCCTCCGGCCCGCAGCAACTGCTTGCGAAACGGCATGCGGACCGTGAGGTCGTTGTCGCCGAGGGCAGTGATCTCCGAGAACGAGCGCCAGTCCGGAAAGAACTGGTCCATCAGCGTCTCGAGCTCGGCGACCGTCATCTTCGGCATGCGGCGGATACTACTACGCGACGATCACCACGCTTCGACCACCGCCGCGCTGCTCGACGCGGATGTGCGCACCAACGCGCTCCATGAGCTGCGGCACGTGCGAGATCACACCGACCTGGCGGCCGCGTGCCTGCAACGCGTCGAGAACGGCGAGCGCGCTGTCGAGCGTGGCAGGATCGAGCGTGCCGAAGCCCTCGTCGATGAGGAGCGTTCGCACGCGGACGTCGTGTGCCGACATCGAGGACAGTCCGAGCGCGAGTGCGAGCGAGACGAGGAAGCTCTCGCCACCCGACAGGCTCTGCACGGAGCGGACCTCCTCGCCGAGATCGCGATCGATCACCTGGAGCTCGAGGTCGTGGTTCGGGACGCGCTCGAGCTGATAGCGAGGTGCGAGCTCGTCGAGGTGGCTGTTCGCGACCGAGAGCAGCCCGTCGAGCGTCAAGCTCTGCGCGAAGCTGCGGAACTTCTTGCCGTCGTGCGAGCCGATCACCTCGCCGAGGATCCGATCGACGTCGGCGGCGGCTTCGGCGGTGCCGAGCTTCGCGAGCGCCTCGCCGCGGCGAATACGGGCATCGTCATCAGCGGCGACCACCGCCGCGGCGCGCGCGACGTGCTGCTCGGCGCCGCTCAGCAAGGCGGCGAGCGCCGAGACGTTGACCGCGTCCTCGATCGATGCGGGCTGCACAGCAGCGTGCTGCTCGACGCGGTGCCGCCGCTCGGTCACCACGGTCAGCGCGAGCACAACGGCGCGCTCCAGCTGCGCGAGACGATCGACCAGATCGTCGACGCGCGCGGCCTCCGCCGAGAGCAGGCGGTGCAGCTCCTCGAGATCGAAGCCTGCCTCGGCGCGGGCATCCTCGAGTACGGCAGCGGCGCCGGCGAGTGCGGCGATCGCATCCTCGCGGCGCCGCAGGGCATCTCCGCGACGCGCCCCATGCTCGGCGACGGCGGTCTCGACCGCGCGCGCTTCGCCCTCGATCGCCGCGAGCGCCGCGGCGAGCACGGCCTCTGCCTGCGCGACACGGTCGGCGCGCGCGCGCCACGCGACCGCGAGCTCGGTGATCCACGTCCGTAGGTGGTCGCGCGAAACACCGGTGCGACCGCGTGACCGCGGCGCGGGCTCGGCGGCCGCGGCGGTCCACCGCGCGATCGCGGCATCCAGCTCGGCCGCGAGCTCGGCGTGGCGCTCCACCCGGCCCGTGCGCTCACCGGCCGTGCGCCCGATCGCGGCCTCGAGATCGGCGACCTTGCGTTCGATGTCGACCACGCGCGCCGCCGTGGCATCGACGTTCGCCTGCCCGAGCTGGATCTCGGCCTGCGCTTCGGCGGCGGCCTTGGTGGCGGCTTCGGTCTGGCTGCGCGTGGCCTTCGCCTCGTCGAGCTTCTTCTTCGCCGCGGCGAGAAGCTCGAGGCCGTACGCATCGGCGCCGGGCGCGAGCGGATCGCGGACGAGCGAGAGCTCGCCGAGCGCGGTCAGCTGCTCGGACCAGCGGGCGACCGCGTCGGCGGCGGTGGCATCGGCGGTGGAGCGCGAGCGGACGAGCGTGGTCTGGTCGTGCTTGCGGTGCTCGGCGCGCGCCTCGAGATGAGCGAGCGTGGCGGTGATCGTATCCAGCTCGCCGACGATCTCGTCGAGGCGTTGCTTCGCGGCTGCGATCACGTCGTGAAATGCGCCACGATCGCGCCACGGGTGATCGGCGGCGCCGCACAGTGGGCACGGCTCGCCATCGACGAGCTCCGCACGCGCGTGCTCGTACCCGGCGGCCTTGCGGAGCTCGGCGACCGCGTGCTCGCGCTCGGTGCGGACGGCGAGCGCAGTCGCGCGTGTGGCGTGCGCCACGGTGCGCGCGGTGGCATCGACGAGGCGCCCCTCGGCGAGCTCCGCGAGGCGGCGTTCGATCTCCTCGCGCGCGGTCCGAGCAGCGCTCGCTGCGGAGGCAACCGCGACGAGCCGATCGACCTCGCCGAGCCGCGTGCGTGCTTCGTCCTCGTTGCGGCGCGCGGCATCGAGCGAGAGACCGCGGCGCCTGGAGAAGCTCTCGGCCTTGCGCTGCGCCTCGCCGAGCTTCGCCGCGGAGGCCTGGTGCTCGGTGACGAGGACCCCGCGCGCGCGGATCAGCTTGTCGCGCGTTGCGGTGTGCTCGGCATGCGCGCGCTCGAGCGAGACGATCGCGTCCTCCGAGGCGGCGTGCTGCGCGAACTTCGCATCGAGCTCGCTCCATCCGGCGACCTCCGGCGCGAGGGCGCCACGCGCGGCGAGCCAGGTCGCGTCGTCGAGGGCGGCGCGGCCGAGATCGACCGCCGCCGTGGTCGTGGTGCTCGCAACGCGCTCGACGAGCTGGGCCGACATCCGCGCCGCGCGGATCGGTGCGTGCAGCGCTGCGAGGCCGGAGCGCCGTTCGGTGATCGCGTGCTGGGCCTGCGTGGCCGCGGCCGCTGCAGCCTCAGCGGCGACCACCTCGCCGTGCGCGAGCGAGAGATCGCGGTCCCGACGTTGCGCCTCGTCCCATGCCCCACGGAGCGCCTCTGCGCGGCGGCGCAGCGCGAGCTCGGCGCGGTCGACCTCCGCGGCGGCGCTCGCGGCGGTCGCGGCGATATGCTCGACCTCGGCGACCGCGAGGGCATCATCGCGCGCGCTCCGTTCCGCTACCCAGCGCGCGGCGGCCTCCGCGGAGGTGTGGCGTGCACGCGCAGCGTCCTTCGCAGCCTCGGCGAGAGCGCGATCTTCCTCGGCGATGACGCGCGCGGCATCCTCGAGCACGGGGATCGCGAACGCCGCGGTACGCCCGATGGCGAGGGTGTGCTCGGCGAGTGTGGCGCGGAGGTGGGCCTTCACGCTGAGGCGCGTATAGATCGACGTACCCGTCATCCGCTCGAGCAGCTCGCTGCGATCCTTGCCGTCGGCGCGGAGGAACGTTGCGAACTCGCCCTGTGCGAGCAGCGCAGAGCGGCGAAACTGATCGAACGTGAGGCCGAGGCGGGTGTGGATCGCCTCGAGCGTCTCGGTCTTCGTGCCACCGAGGCGCTCGCCGCCGTCGAGCGAGGTCAGGGTGACCGTCTGCGCCTGGATCGTGCCATCGACCTGGCCGCGCGCACGCCGCACCGACCAGCGCGCGCGGTACCGCCGCTCGTCGCCGCTCTCGAAATCGACCTCGGCCCAGCCCTGTGCGGCGCCGCGACGCAGCAGCGTGCGCACGTCCTGCGCACCCAGCGCGCCCGGATCTTGCTCGCCGCGCCCGACGACGACGCGGCTATGATTCGTGAGCCGCGGGGTGCGATCGAACAGGGCGACGCACAGCGCGTCGAGCAGCGTGCTCTTCCCGGCGCCGGTGTTCCCGACGATCGCGAACACGCCCGCATCGGCGAGCGCGCCGTGGGCGAGATCGATCTCGAACTCGCCCGCGAGGCTCGCGAGGTTACAGCCGCGGATCGCGAGGATCTTCACGACGCCTCCGGATCCAGGCCGTCGCCCATCACCTCGCCGAGCAGCCGGTCGAACCCGGCGATCACCTCGGCACCCGGCGGCTCCGCGTGGTCGCGCGACCATAGCCGCAGAAACACTTCGCGGGGATCCAGCTCCGCAAGTCGGCGCGCGCTCACCCGATCACCGAGCGCAGCCCCATCCCCGGTGCGCTCGACGTGCAGGTTGATCAGGCGCGCGCGCTTGCCGTCGAGCGCGGTCTCCACGAGCGCGCGCAGCTTGGGCTCAGGCTTGTCGAGTGCGACCACGACCTCGAGATACGGCCGCGCGAGATCGTTCTCGATCTTCGGCGGTAGAGCATCGAGCACGGCGAGCACCTCGCCGAGCGGCGCGGCACCACGGCGCGGTACGCGGAGGATCTCGATCGCCTGCGGTACGAGCAGCTGGCGGATCTCGGCGACCCGCCCATCGACGAAGTCGATCGCGGCGATCGAGTGACGATAGCTGGCCTCGTCGAGGGCGAGCGAGATCGGTGCGCCGGCATAGCGAATCGTCTCGCGTCCCACGCGCTGCGCGCGATGAATGTGACCGAGCGCCACGTAATCGATGTCCACGGGGAACAGCCGCAGTGGCGCGGACTCGACACCGCCGATCGACACGCGTCGCTCCGACAGATATGCAGCGTCCGCGCCCGCCACGTATAGATGTCCCGTGACGATCAGCGCCTGCTCCGGCGCACGCCGCTCGCGCGCTCCCGCGACCACCTCGGCGTAGATCGCCTCGAGAGGATCCGCGAGGTCCGGCGGCAGATCCACCGGCCGCAGAAACGGCACCGCAGCAACCAGGCCACGTCCACCCGCGATCGGGATCAGCACCCGCTCGAGATCGATCGCACCGGTTGCCGTCCGCGGGAGACCACCGAGCACGTGCACGCCGAGCTCGCGGAGCACTGCACTCGCGGCGCCAAGGCGCGCCGGCGAATCGTGATTGCCGGCGATCGCGATGATGTCCATCACTGGACACGCACGCCGCACCGCCGCGAGGAACTCGAACCACATCCGCTCCGCGCTCGCGGGCGGCGTTGCGCTATCGAACACATCCCCCGTGATCACGAGCGCATCGGCGCGTTCGTCCACGCAGCGGGCCAGCAGCCACGCGAGAAACAGGGAGTGCTCGTGCTCGCGCGTCACCTCGCCTCGGAGCGTGTGCCCGAGGTGCCAGTCCGAGGTGTGGAGCACCCGCATCTGACGAGGATGCCAGGGGGGTCTGATCCTCGACTGAAGCTAGCTCAGGGTTCGCACTCGCAGACCGCCCGGTAGTTCGTGCTGCACTTCTCGTCGCGCAGCTTCGACGACGATGTCTGGATCACCACGCAGTCTTCGCCCTGGGACCCGTTGTCGTCCGGCTGGTTGGTGTCCCACGGCAAGAACGTCGCCGCGGCTCCCTTCACCGTGACGAACGTGTTCTCGGTCACCGTGTCGCTGATCCCGACCCACGACGCGCTTGCCGCCGACAGCATCGCGATCGCAGCGAGCTCCGCTGCGTCGTCCGGGATCGCCAGGTACGCCGAGGTGCTCATCGCGGCGCACGCACCGCGCTGCTCGCTCCAGTCATCGGTCGCGTTGATGAGCCGATAGCGGTGCGCGCCCTGCCCACCGGTGATCGACGAGAAGCTTGCCGGACAACCGCTCGTGAGCGGCGCATCGGTCGGCTCCGCCGCGTCGCTCGCTGCGTCCGATGAGCTCTGCGCATCGACCACGCAGGCCGCGCACGAGTGTCCATCATCTCCGCCGCACGCGCTGACCAGCAGCGCGCCCAGCGCGAGGACGAGGAACCGATTCACCGACCCTCGTGTATGTCCGTCGACGGTCGCGGACATGTGAGTCCGCCTACGTTCCCGACTGATATCGGCGACTCGCATCGAGCTACTTCTTCGGCTTCACGGCCGGTTTCCCGACGGGCACCGGCGTCTTCGCCATCGACGACACCGCGGGTTTTTTCGTGGCGGGTGCCGTCGACGTGGCCGGGGGCTTCGGCGCGGACTTCGTGGTGGCTGCCTTCGGCGGAGACGTTGGCTGCTTTGCGGTGGGCGTCACCTTGGATGTCGACGTCGGTTGCTTGGCCGTCGTCGACTGCTTCTTCGTCGTCACGACCTTCGATGTCGTCGTCGACTGCTTCTTCGTCGTCACGACCTTCGATGTCGTCGGCTGCTTCGAGCTCGTTGCAACCTTCGATGTCGTCGTCGGCGGCCTCGCGGTCGTCGCGACCTTCGATGTTGTCGTCGGCTGCTTCGTCGTCGCAACCGTCGACCTCGACGTCGATTGCTTTGTCGTCCCCAGCTTCGTGCTGCTCGTCGGCTGCTTCGTCGTCGCGAGCTTCGATGTCGTCGTCGGCTGCGGTGTCACGGCCAGCTTCGAAGAGCCCGTCGGCTGCTTCGCGCTCGTTGCAACCTTCGGTGTGCTGCCCGGCAGGTTCGAATTCGGCAGTGATGTCGTCGCGCCGCTCGGCGGCTGCACGGTCGTCGCGACGTTCGCGGTGCCGCCCGGCGGCACCGTCGAGGTAGTGCCCGGCGGGTTTGAATTCGGCAGGGATGTCGTCGCTCCGTTCGGCGGCTGCGCCGTGGTCGCGGTGGTCGCCGTCTCCGGCGGGTTCGCTGTCGTCGCGCCGCCCGGCGGCTGCAGAGTCACCGGCTGAGCGGCCGCCGCGGCGCTCGGATCGAGCGGGGGGGCCTTCGCCGCGGGGATCGGCGCGACGTTCTGCTCCTCTGCGGTCGGCGACTTCGCGGACTTGCCGCCCGAGAGCGCAACCGCGAGCACGATGACGAGCAGCACCGCAGCGCCGGCAGCGACCGCGAACGGCCACCATCGCCGCTGCGGCGGCCACCCGTCGAGATCGTCGTCGCCGTTTGCCCATGCATCGCCGGGCGGCGCCGACGGGCGCGGTGGAGGGAGCGGCGCCACGATCTCGGTGCTGTTGCGATCCGGTGCGTCAATGAGCTCGACGGCGCCGACGAACGACGGCGTGAGCACGGACGACGAATCGGGATCGTCGTCGCCGGCGGGCGGCCGCCCGATCCTGACCGCGTCGCCCGCGCCCATCGGCACGAACGCGGTGGCGGATGGCGGTGCCGGAAACGAGGAGCTGTCCCAGTTGTCGTCGACGGCGGCGACGGGTACGACGGGGATCGGCGCGGAGAGCGAGGTGGTCGACGGCGGGACCACGATCGGCGTGAGGGTCGAGAGCTCGCGCGGCCGCGCCGCGAACGCCATCACCGAGAGGCGCGGCGCCGCGCGTGCGGGCTCGGTGCGCGGCGGCTCGATGACCTCCGACGGCTCGACGGCCAGCGGCTCGACAGGCGGCTCGACAGGCGGCTCGACGGCAGCCGTGGTCTCCGTGACCCTGATCGGCTCGGTCACCACGGCCTTCGACAGCCCGCTGCTGCGCGAGCGACCGCGGCCTTTCGGCGGCGCGGGGACCGCGTCGGTCGCGTCGGCGACCTTGATCGTACCGCTGCTTCGCGAGCGCTTGCGCGCGGCGTTCACGGCAGAGGCGGCGGCGACGGTGGACGCGTTGGCGGTCGGCACCGGCGACGGCGCCTCGACGGTGGTCTGCACGGCCATCGCCGCGACGATCTCCGTGGTCGCGCCCGTGGCTTCGAAGCCCGACGTGTGCGGCACGATCATGCCGATGCCCGACGCCTCAGACGCGACGCCGGCGCCGGCGATCGTGACATCGCCGACGGCAGCGGGCGGCCTGATGATGCCGATGCCCGCGAGCGTCACGTCGCCGCGCGGTGACCCGCCCGACGGGATCTGGATCGTCTTCGGGCGCTGGCGCGTGGGCGGTGGAACGGGCGCGCGCGTGACGCGCTTCGCGCGCTCGTCCGGGAACACGACGGGCGCGGTTGGATCCTTGCGCGGCGCTCCCTCCGGGATCACGACGGGCAACGCCGACGTGGTGGGCGCCGTGGCGAGGGCCTGCGCGCGCGCGGCTTCGATCGGCGAGACCTTGGTCTTGAACGCGGAGGGCGCGACCTTGGCCTGGAGCGCCTCGCTCGGCGGCGGAGCGAGGCCGGTGCCCTTGCCGTCGAAGTCGACGTGGACGGATGGGCGCGGGGCGCTCGGCGCGGTCCACGGTTCGGGGCGTTCGCCGAACAGTTGCTTTGCGTATGCGGCGAGCGCGCTCGTCGTCGAGCGCAGGCCGAGCTCGAGGGCGACGGCGTCGAGAGCCTCGAGGAGCTGCTGCGCGGTCTGGTAGCGCGCAGCGGGCTCACGCGAGAGTGCGCGGAGGATGACCTCCTCGAGCGGCTTTGGCAGGTCAGCGCGGCGCGACGACGGCGGCGGGATCTGGCACGCGACGATCGCCGCCATCGTGAGGTACTCGTTGCTCGCCTTGAACAGGCGGCGGCAGGTGGCGAGCTCGTAGAGCACGATGCCGAGCGAGAACACGTCGCTGCGGCGATCGAGCTTCTTGCCGCTGCACTGCTCGGGCGACATGTACGGCGCCTTGCCGCGCAGCATCTGCGTCTGGGTCTGCGCCGTGCGGAAGGTGGCGCGCGCGATGCCGAAGTCGACGACTTTGACGTTCCCGTCGTAGCCGAGGAGGATGTTCGCCGGCGAGACGTCGCGGTGGACGATCTCGAGGGACTTACCGTCGCTGCCCTTCTGCTCGTGCGCGGCGTGGAGACCGGTGGCAGCCGCGAGCGCGAGCGCGATGACGTGGGGCACCGGCACCTGCTCGGAGCGCTCGTGCACGCGCGCGAGGAGGCGGCGCAGATCTTCGCCGTGTACGTACTCCATCGCGAAGTACGGGACTCCGTCGTGCTCGCCGATGTCGGTGACCTGGACGATGTGCTCGTGGTGGAGCGTGGCGGCGAGGCGCGCCTCCGACAGAAACATGTCGACCACGGCTCGATCGGTGGCGTGCTCCGAGCGCAGGCGCTTGATCGCGACGTGTCGTATGACGTCCTCGGGACCCGTGACGCGCGCGAGCAGTAGCTCGGCCATATCCGTGCGTGCGAGATGCTCGATGATCTCGTAGCGACCCGAGCGGTCACCGACGGAGCTGATCGAGTCCACCACCACGAAGCGTGCGCTTGGCGACCAGGTCGGGTCAAGAAGGGTTTTCCCGCGTTGACACGGCGCAGCGAGGCGCGCCTACTTGAAGCGTGAGGTCCTTCCTCCTGTTGGCAGTGTGTGCTTCCTGCTCGACGAGCCCGGATGCTCCTCTGAGCACGGCCATGTTCAGCCCGAACCCTTCCGCGAGGTCGGCGCACGCGAGCCAGTCCCCAGCCACGATCGGTGGCGGCTCCTACCATAAGTGGATCCTGACGTTCGCGTTGACCGAGGGCTGCGCTGCCGAGGCGGTGGGGACGGTCGAGCTCGAGACCCCTCTCACCACCAGTGCTCCCCCGCTCGGCACCATCATGTTGCGCACCGCCCAAGACACGATCGCCACCACGCCGTCGGCGTACCTCTCGTACATGGGCGCGAGCCTGGTCTCGGGAACCGTGACCGTGGACTCGGCCGATGACTACCTGACGGGCTCGATGACCGCGCAGGTCACGATCGCCGGCGCAGCGACCGACATCACGGCAACGTTCAACGCGCCGGTCTGCCCGTAGTCACGACGACGACGACGGCTCGGGCTTCTCGGTCCCCTGCACCTCGCGAAGGAACTGCTCCTCGGTCGCGCTGAGCGGCCGGCCCTTGAGCCGCTCGAGCTCGTCGCGCGACAGCCCGCCGACCTTCTGGCGATGACGCGCCATCGCGAGATGCGCACGCCCCATCGACGCGATGATCTCCTCGAGCGACTCGAAGCTGACCGGCGCGCGCTCCGGGTACCGCTTCACAGCCTCGGTGATCCGCGCCTCGTGCCGCGCCACGATCTCGCCGACCGGCGTGGCGAGCGGCAGCCGCTCGACCTTTGCCTCGGGCGGCGGCTCGAGCCGATCCACGCCGTGCGTGTTGCTGGTGACGAGGAAGGTGCCCTGGACCTCGCTGACCAGCTCGACGACGCGCAGGTGCCGCGGGAACAGCTGCACGAGCTGCAGCAACGAGATCACCACGCCGCGCGGATGCAGGTGATAGGCGCTCGCGCGGATCATCCCGCCCGCATCGACGAACAGGCGCAAGAACGTGCGGTTCTGCGGATAGATCCGCGACAGCGTGAGGTCCTCGACGTCGCCGATGAATCGGTACCTGCGCGACTCGAGCTCCTTCTTCGCGCGCTCGTAGAACTCGAGGTCGGCCTCGGGGAACGACTGCGGCGTGACACGCACGAGCTCGTGCGGTTCGCCGTAGACGGCATCGAGCCGCGCGCGCAGGGCCGCGCCGCCGAAGCCCTTGGGACGCCGGAACCCGAGCGACACGGCGACGACGAGCCAGAGGCCCATCATGAGGAAGAACACTTCCAACGTGGGCATTGTGCCACGCATGACGCGCAGGGGTAGACTCGCCGCGTGCTGCCGATCAGCTGGGACGACGTGATCGCCGCGCGGGCTCGGATCGCACCGTACGTGCTGCCCACCCCGCTTCGGCACTACCCGTCTCTCGACGAGGAGCTCGGCGTGCGGGTGCTCGTGAAGCACGAGAACCATCTCCCGACGAACGCGTTCAAGGCGCGCAACGCGATGTCGTTCATGACCGCGCTCGCCCCCGAGCAGCGCGCGCGCGGCGTGGTCGCGGCAACGCGCGGCAATCACGGCGCCGGGCTCGCGTGGGCCGGGGCGCAGCTCGGAGCGCCGGTGGTGATCTGCGTGCCGCACGGGAACAACCCCGAGAAGAACGCGGCGATCCGCGGTCACGGTGCGGAGCTGATCGAGGCCGGCCGTGACTACGACGAGTCCGTCGAGGTCGCGCAGCGGCTCGTGCGCGAGCGTGGCCTCGTGATGGCGCACTCCACGAACAACGCCAACGTGATCGCAGGTGCGGCCACGCTGTCTGCCGAGATCTGCGAGCAGGCACCCGAGCTCGATGCGATCGTCGTCGCCGTCGGCGGCGGATCGCAGGCGGTCGGCGCGATCGTCGCGACGCAGAAGCTGCGCCCGAAGGTCGAGGTCTACGGTGTGCAGGCCGCCGGTGCCTCGGCGATCCATGACTCGTGGCACGCGAAGACGCGCCTCTCGATCGAGCGCGCCGACACGTTCGCCGATGGTCTCGCCACGCGCGCGACGTACGACATGACGTATCCCGCGCTCGCGGCGGGCCTCACCGGCTTCGTGACCGCGAGCGAAGCGGAGCTCGCCGAGGCGATCCGCCTGTTCGTGCGCGCGACGCACAACCTCGCCGAGGGCGCGGGCGCCGCGGGGCTCGCCGGACTGACGAAGCTGCGCGCGCAGCTCGCCGGCAAGACGGTCGCCGTGATCCTCTCGGGGTCGAACATCGACGGCGAGACCCTGCGCCGCGTGATGAGCCGCGAGCTGTAGCTACAGCCGGTAGTGGATCTGCGCGAGCGCGTAGCCGCCGTTCGTTCCCGAGCCGAGATCGAGCAGCTCGATCCGCCCCGTGAACAGCATCTCGACGTGCGCGGTCATGAACCAGTGAAGGTTGACGTCGACGCAATCGCGCGTCAGGCCCTTCACGCGCGTATCCTGCGTGTAGTGCCCGAGGCCGCCGTCGAGCATCAGGCCGGCCGACAGCGGCTTGCTCGCGAGCACGTAGGCGGCGAGCTGCGTCGCGCTGTCACCTGCACCGACGACGATCTTCTGGCGGATCACCTCGGCTTCTGCCAGCAGCACCACATCGGGGCCCGGGAGATACAGCTTGCCGGTGACACCGGCGAACGTGCGGTGGACCTCGTCGCCCGAGGAGTACTTGCCCTCGACACCGATCGCCGCATGCTCGCCGAGCCGCTTCTCTGCGTAGAGCGCGGCGCCGTTGCCCTGCTCCACCGACGAGGCGATCGGGTCCTTGATGAACGCGGTCGCGTGGACCTCGACCGACGGATTGACGAACGACACCGACGCCGCGTACGTCTCGCCGTAGAGCGGCTTGCCGCCGAACCGCTGCGTGTACACGATGTGCTCCGCGAGACGCAGGCCGAATGTCGGCATCATGCGGCCGACGCGGATGTACAGGCCCTTCCCCGCGCCGGGGTTCTGCTCCCACATCGCGTAGTGCTCGCGCGACCACAGCACGTGGAGCGCGCTCCCGCCCTCGAGCGGACGCCGCAGCCCACCCACCGCGTACAGCGAGAAGCCGTGCGTGGTCGCGTTCGCGGAGACCTCCGCCTGCATCGGATACAGCGCAGCGCTCGACGTACCGTTGGCGATATAGCCGCCTGCGGTGCGCACGTCGCCGCCGAGCTGCAGCCACGACGCGTTGCCCAGGCCGTACATCCACGCGCCGTTGCCGCCCTTCCAGGCGATCTGCTCGGAGGTCGCGGTCCCGTTCTCGTTGAGGATGCCGCCGCCATCGGGGGCGATGTGACAACCGGTGCACGTGGTGTCGCGCGACAGCTGGAACTGGGGGTAGGCGTCCGCGCGATGCGCGAGCGCGAGGAGGAGCGCGAGTCCGATGATGATGCGTTGCATGACTAGAGGCCCTGCGCTCCGCCGTCGATCCACTCCTTGATGAGCGCGATGTCCTGCTCGTCCATTGGCACATCCGGCGGCATCCGCTCGCCGCCGGTCGCGGTCAGTACCTCCATCAGCTTGTTGTTCGGCTTCGTGCCGCCGACGCCCACGAGCTTGAGCAGTGCTGCCCGATTGCCCGCGAGCGTGTCGAAAGCGTAGGCCCGCAGCTTGGTCGAGCTGGAGTGGCACTGCACCTGGCCGCAGCTCGGGGAGAGGATCGAGAGCGCGACCACCTCGAGCGTGGGGGGGCGCTCGTCTGGTGAGGTGCCGCAGCCGGTGACGATCGCCAGGGCACAGGCGAGGGTTCGAAAGACCATGCGCATTGGTGGCACGAACCTCGAGGTCCCTTCGCTTTTCGGGTCGCAACTCACTGTTCACTCTCCGTCCCGACCGCTCCGAGACCCGGCGGCTGTGCGTGAGTGCCACAGCGGGCGTGGCATGATGTCGCGGATGCAGATCGCGTGGCTGGTGGTGGCGGTGGTGCTCGCCGCCTGCAAGGGCAGCTCGTCGGCGCACGAGGAGGCACCACCACCGCCGCCGGTGCCGGCGTATCCGCTCGTCGGCAAGACCGAGGCGGTGGTGCCGGTCGCGAAGGTGTCGCGCCCAGACCACGTGGTCTGGATCGGTGCGACCGGAGGCCTCGAGCTCGGCGAGCCCGACAAGGACAAGGTGTGGACCGGCGCGCTGCCGAAGACGCGCGTACCCGTCGCGAACCTCGACACCCTCGTCGCGACGATCGTGCCGCCACCCGAGCCCGAACCGAAGCCGGGCGGCAACATCGTGACCCCGCGCGACCGTGCCATCGAACGGGCGAAGGCCCCGAGCGATCCGTGGAACAGCACGACGAAGGCGGTCAGCCTCATGCCCATTTTGGCGCGCGGCTTCGAGCGCGCGCCGGCATCGATCGGCGCACGCACGCCCGACGACACCGTGCCGCTCGTGCTCGCCTCTCCGGTGGTTCCCGCGGTCACGGTGGTCCGGCTGATCACGAAGACCGGCGCGCTCCTCGGCGTCGCGCAACGCGGTGACCAGCTCGCGGTGCTCCGCCTGTCATTTCGGCCGGCCCTCCAAGGTTACGTCCTCGACGACACCCGCGAGCACTGGATCGAGCTCCACGTCGGCGCGGATCAGATCGACGTGCTGTCGCTGCCGTCGAACGGTCGCGCGGTCGTGCCATGGAAGAAGGCCACGGTCGACGTCGACGCGCTCAGCGCCGTGTACAAGGGCTTCGGCAAGGAGCCGCCAAAGCTCGACGTGTTCGTCGATCCCGCGGTGTCGTACCAGCGCCTGATCGACACGCTCGTGGCGCTCGATGACCTCGGCGTGATCGTGATCGGCCTCGGCGAGAGCCCCGGCGCGATCGACAAGCGCCTGGACCAGGCCCTCGCGCTGCGCGCCGCACGCGCGAGCTACACCAGCGCCACCGCGGTGCTCGAGGTCGGCCGTCTCAACTCGCAGGGCGATCTCGACAAGCGCGAGATCCTCCGCGTGATGCGGACGAAGCTCGCGGATCTGACCGCGTGCTACGAGCCCGAGCTGGCGAAGCAGCCGGAGCTCGCGGGCCGCGTGCTGATGCAGTTCTTCATCGCGCCGGATGGCAAGATCGTCCAGGCCTCGGCGAGCGGGCTCGCGATCGTCGCCCCGTGCATCGCCGAGAAGATCAAGGGTCTCGCGTTTCCGCTGCCGAAGGGCGGCGGTGGCGTGCAGGTCAACTTCGACGTCGCGTTCCGGCCAAAGGGCACGTGATCACGCGGCCGGCTTCGCCTCGACGATGACCTTCGCGCGCACGAGTCTCACGAGCGCCGGCTTCATCTTGTCGATCTCCTCGTCGGCGAACCGGCGTTTCTCGGGTGGCGGATCGTCGCGCGCCGCCTTGTTCATGATCGAGATCGCGTACGTCGAGTGCGGGAGCCCGAAGAAGTGGCCGAGCTCGTGGGCGAGCGTGCGGTCGCGGCCCATGCCGGAGATGATGATGTACTTGCGCTCGTCCTTCGTGCGCCACGTGACGCCGTAGGCGAAGGAGTCCGCCTTGTCGACATCGGCGAGGTAGCCGGTGAAGAACACGTCGATCGCCGGACCCTTTACCTGCTTCGCCAGCGCGTTGCGCTCGGGCCGGTCCTCGATACGCGCCGCATCGGCAGGCAGAAAGTCGATGCCGACGACCTGGAAGCTCGTATCGAGCGGCTCGAACTGCTTGTTCGCCATCGCGAGCTGCGCGGCGATCCACGCCGGCTGCACCACCATCTCGCCCGCGTCGGTCCGCGCGATGTGAAACCGCAGCCCGAAGCAGTGGGCGCGTGCCGCCTCGCAGCGCGGCAGCGCGGCGGTGATCGCGGCGATGTCGTTCGCGTCATCGGCGACGGCCACGCGGGTCGCGCACAGCACCGCCAGGACGACAAGCCACCGCACGCCGCGAGTCTAGCCGATGACGCGCAGCGCTTCGAGGAACACCGCACCACCAACGAATGCGATGCGCGCCAGGATCGGCGCGACGACGCTGCGGCCGGACGCCACGTACATCCAGCCCAGGCCCGCGCCGAATAGACCCGCGCCGACGCGCGCCGCGAAGTCGCCCGGCATCACGATCGCTTCGGCGAGCGCGCCGCACAGCACCGGCAGGATCGGCGGTCCCGGCGAGAGCTCGAGCACGCGCTCGACGATCCAGCCGCGAAACGCGAGCTCGGCCGCGATCGCGCCGACCGAGACCAGCATGATCACCAGCGCCATCTGTTGCGGGCTCCCGCGCACGATCGGAAACCGCGACCAGTCCACGCCGCGCGCCGCCATCGCCTCGATCGCAGGCGTGCCGAGAAGCAGCGCGAGCCCGAGTGCGAAGACACCGGCGGCTGCACCGACCAGCGCCTTGTCGCGCCCGCCCGAGATGACCTCGGTCCAGCTCCGCCCGCGCAGCCAGCGGGAGACCGATGCGACGACCACCAGCGGGATGCCAACTTGCAGGCCATCCGGCCACGGGATCACGGCGATCGCGATCACCAGCGCGATCTCGATTGGTACCAGGCCGCGGCGCGCACGAGGCTCGGTCACGATGGGACTACGATAGCAGTGCCCACCCGGTTACCTGTACACCGCATCCTGGCCAACCTTGGGTCGATGTTTCGCCAGCTTATGATGCAACTGCCTGCGAGGTACCCTGTCGTCCTGGTCATGAGGACAGCTACTGCTTTGCTCATCACCAGCCTGCTCGGGAGCTCGGTCGCCGCCGCGGCGCCGACCAAGGAGGAGCTCGATACCCGCGCGGCCGAGCTCGCGAAGCAGCTCAAGGGTCAGGGTTTCACGGTCACGGTCACCGCGCCGTTCGTGGTGGTGGGTGACGAGTCTGCGGCGAAGGTGCGCTCTCGCGTCAACTTCGTCGACTGGGTGGTGCGCCTGATCGAGAAGGACTACTTCGACAAGCAGCCCGACAAGATCCTCGTGATCTGGTTGTTCCGCAACATCACCACGTACAAGGCGGGCGCGAAGAAGTTCTTCGACGACACGCCCGACACGCCCTACGGCTACTACTCCTCCGACGACAACGCGCTGATCATGAACATCGGCCCGGGCGCCGGCACGTTGTCGCACGAGCTCGTGCATCCGTACATCGAGGCGAACTTCCCCGACGCGCCGTCGTGGTTCAACGAAGGTCTCGCGTCGCTCTACGAGCAACCGCGCGAGCGCGACGGGCACATGTGGGGCACCACGAACTGGCGGCTTCCCGGCCTGACCGCGATGATCAAGGCGAAGACGCTCCCCACGTTGAAGTCGCTCCTCTCGACGTCGCGCAATGGCTTCTACGAGGCGGATTTCGATGCGTACGCCTACGCGCGCTTCCTCTGCCAGTACTTGCAGGACAAAGGCAAGCTGCGCGAGTTCTACAAGGCGTTCCTCGTCGACAAGGACCACACCGGCGTGACCGCGCTGGAGAAGATCCTCGGCAAGAGCCTCGAGGAGTTCCAGCCCGAGTTCAACAGATGGGCGCTCTCGCTAAGGCGCTGAGCGCGAGCGCTCGGTGAGGGTGCGTTAGAACCACGCCGGCGCGCGGCGAGCGCGTGCCACGGTTACGGGCATGAAGACGCTCGCCTCGTTGCTATTCGTCGTCGCCGCATGCAGCGGTGGCTCCTCGTCGGCTCCTCCTCCGAGTACGCCACCGGTCTCAGGCGGTGCGTGCGAGAAGGGCGGGTGCAACGGCACCGCGTGCACCGAGCCCGGCAAGGAGGTGATGACGACGTGCGAGTACAAGGCGGAGTACGCGTGCTACTCGTCGGCGCCGTGCGAGCGCCAGACCGATGGGCAGTGCGGCTGGACGCAGAGCGCGGAGCTCGTTGCGTGCCTCGCGAATCCGCCGCCGACGGCGGGCCCGCCGGAGACGCCGCCCGTGCCGACGCCGAGCTCGCCCGTGGGCCTGGTGCCGAACTCGAAGTGACAGGCGACGCGGTATGCTTGGCGGTGTGAAGCGCGTCCTCTGGCTCGTCGCACTGCTCGCGGGTTGCGATCACGTGTGGGGGCTCGAGCGCGGCTCGCCCAAGGATGCGAACGAGTGCTTCGGCCGATCGAGCGGCAAGGGCCTCATCCAGCTCTGCACCGACAAGATCCTCGACGACGAATACATCCTGCCGCAGGACGTCGACACCGATGACGTTCCGCCGGTGTGCTCGGAGATCGTGATCCAGCAGGACGCGGATCGCACCGAGATCTGCGTGATCGCGGCGGACCGGATCCGCGTGCAGGGTGCGCCGTCGATGCATGGTGGGCGACCGTTGGTGCTCCTCGCGCGCCACACCGTGATCGTCGATCCCGACACCGTGATCGATGTCGCCACGCACCGCAGCGGCAAGGATGGCGCCGGCGCGCCGAATGCGAAGTGCGTGGGCAGCAATGGAAGCAACGGCACCACGGGAGGCGGAGGCGGCGCCGGCGGTGGCTTCAACGGCCCGGGCCAGCGCGGCGCAAACGCGACGGGCGGAACCGGAGGCGGTGGCGGTCCCCCGACCGCTGCGATCGCGCTCGCGGCGGTGCGCGCCGGATGCCCGGGCGGCAAGGGCGGCACCGGCTTCACCAGCGGCGGAGGAGGCGGCACCGGCGGCGGCGCGCTGTACATGATCGCGGGTGATCGCATCGAGGTCAGCGGAACGATCAACGCCTCGGGAGAGGGCGGCGGCGCAGGGATGAAGCCGACGCCGACCGGCGGCGGAGGAGGTGGCGGTGGCGGTGGAAGCGGTGGGCTGATCGGGTTCGATGCCCCGACCGTCGCGATCACGACCGGCACGGTTCTCGTCGCCAACGGAGGCGGCGCCGGCGGCGGCGGCGCAGTGCCCGGAGGTGCGGCCGGAAGTGACGGCAGCGACCCCGCGGTGTTCGGCGGTGTGTTCCCGTTCAAGGCCAGCGGCGGCGTGGGCGGCGTACCGATGGGAGGCACGGGTGGAGATGGGGCCGCCGGGGCGATGGGGCCGACCATCGGGCAGGACAGCACAGGAGGAGCGGGCGGAGGCGGCGGTGCGGCCGGGTACATCCGGATCTTCGGCGGTCAGATCGACGACTCGAATGCGGTGTTCTCGCCTCCGCCCGGCCCGTGATCACGCGAGCAGATCGGGCGTGGCGAACAGCCGCGTGAGCTGATTCGCGAAACGCCCGGCCGCGGCGCCATCGATGATGCGGTGGTCGAACGTCGCGCACAGGCGCAGCACCGGGCGGACCTCCACCGCCTCGCCGACCGCCCACGGACGCGGTCGGATCTCGGGGACGAGGATCAGCATCGGGCACCGTGCCATCGGGACGAACGGCGCGAACGCGGTATCGATGCCGAACATGCCGACGCTGGTCACGATCGCGGAGCCGAACGGATCGCAGGGCATCCCCTGCGCCGAGAGATCGACGTGGAGCTCGTTGACAAGCATGTCGGATAGCCAGGTCGCCGAGCGCGCGAGCCACCACGGCATCTGCTTCAAGGTCCGGCGGCTCCGCTTGTAGCTCGCGTCGGAGCCGCCGCGGATCTTGCCGACGCGCTCGGCGATCTCGGTGGCGAGTGCGGCGAGTGACTTCTCGTCGGCGCGTTCGATGCGCGCACCCGAGAGATCCTTGTTGCCATCGGTGGCGACGGTGACGAACACGTCCACGGTGGAGCGCTTCTCGAGCCGCCCCCAGAACCGGACCTTGCCATTGATCTCCGGTTGGTCGCGGAGCGCGAGCGCGACGGCGCGGGCGACGAGGTGCGTGATCGTCATGCGCACGCCGGTCGCGCGCTGGTGCTCGGCGAGGAACGCGAGCGCGGCGGTCCCATCGACGTCCATGCTTCCGTAGATCGATGGATCGCGCGGCGAGCGCCACATCGCGGCGGCCATCTTGCGGAACGAGGAGGCGTCTTCGATCGGCGTGAACGTGGTCATCCGGACTCCCGAAGCGTTGCGTGGTGAAACCCGAGTCGCGGATCGGAGAACCGGCCGAGGTGGCGATAGAACCGGGACATGGCCGGGAAGCGCACGCGCTTGTGCACGCGCATCTCCGGGTAGTGATAGACGATGACCTCGTTGAGGCCGCGATGCGCCGAGAGGAGGAACCGCCGATCCGGCGAGAGCCCGAGGCCGTAGCTGCCGTCGACCGCGGAGCCGCCGGAGATCCGCACCGCCTTGACGAACCAGTGCGTGGCTGACGGTAGATTTACGCGCGACAGCACCTCGAGGAGGTTGCCCACGCCCGCGCGCCACGCCCCGAGCTGACGACCGGCGCTCGGGCGCTCGTCGATCCAGCTCACGTGCTGGAAGTCCGCGAGCTTCACGCGCGCGAGCACGCCCGAGGCGCAGCAGTTGTAGATGACCTCGTCCTCGGTGACGATCACGTCGGACGTCAGCGCGCCGGGCATGTCCTTGGGGATCGCGAGGTGGCGCGTCACGCTCGCGGAGGCGGCGTCGATCTCGAACAGGTAGTTCTTGAAGTGCGCGATCGCGTACTCGGTGAAGTCGCCGTCCTGCGGGATGCAGCGCTGCGTCGGCACGTAGCAGACGTCGCGCGTGGGGTGCATGCCGAGGTGCCACGCGGTCGCCGGCAGGGAGATGACGCGCGACGTACCTGTGGTCAGATCGAACACGCCGACCTGGTTCGCGTAGCGATGGTCGACGTCCATCGCGCCGTACACGAGGTAGCGACCCGACGGCGAGCGCTTGATCGCGTGCGGCAGCGTGACACCGTGGGCGCCGAGCGACTCGGGGTGCTCGAGGTCCGCCAGCGCGAACTTCCACAGCTCGGGGCCGATCGCGGTGACGAAGTGCGCGTCATCGAGCCACACCACGTGGGTCTGGCTCTCGTAGAACAGCGCCGGCCCGCGGAAGCGCAGCGTGGAGATCCGTGTGATCTCGGCGAGCGTGCGCGGGTCGAAGAACACGAGCTGCTGGGACAGGTTGCCGAGGAACCCGACGGTGCCGCTGGGCGACAGCTGGACGGCGTGGCCACCTGCGACGCCGTCGAAGAACTTCACCTCGGGCTCCCAGCGCTCGCGATCCGGATCGCAGCGGAGGCGCGCGACGCCCGCGAACCCTTCGAAGCCGTTGAGGCCATGACCGTCGAGAGCGATGAAGAAGTCGAAGCTCATGCCCACGTGGTACCGCGCGAGGTGGTGCGCCACTCCCACATCCGCGCCAACCGTTTACATATTCGCGCCACGGCGGCGTATGCTGGCCCCGATGCGGGCGGCGGCCGATGCGGATGACTATCGCGACGATCCCGTCGGCGCGTA
The DNA here is from genome assembly GCA_038206055.1 of Haliangiales bacterium. Lineage (GTDB taxonomy): Bacteria > Myxococcota_A > Polyangia > Haliangiales > Haliangiaceae > JABFXX01. The sequence continues at coordinate 4,786 of JBBRBG010000040.1, read as the reverse complement.
CCTCGCACAGCCGCGCGCGCTCGTATTCTGTGCGCGACGCACCCTCTGGGGCTTCGCGCTGTGGGGGCGACCCACCGAGGCAGACCTCAAGCGGATCGTGCCGCTGCTCGCGCTCGAGCTCCAGACCGCACCGCACGCGTCGCTCGTCGATGTGCGGCGCATCGACGCCGGCGATCCGCGCGCGTTCGCGGTGCTGACCCGGTATCTGCGCTCGAACTTCGGGGCGTTTCGCACGCAGGTGACGCGGCTCGCGCTCGTGCGGCCTCCGGGGTTGCTCGGGGCCACGGTCGCCGGCTTCTACCAGGTGGAGGGCGCGCCCTACCCGGTCCGCGTGTTCGATGATCTCCCGGCCGCGAGCGCATGGCTGCGCGCGCACGACCTCGCGGCAGAGATCGACGCCGCGATCACGGAGGCGAGCGCGCTCTCGCCGATACTGATGCAGCTGCGCCGCTGGCTCGACGCCCACCTCGAAGACGCGACGCTCGGTCGCGCCGCACGCGCCGTGTCGCGCGCACCGCGCAGCCTGCAGCGCGATCTGACCGACGCACGCACCACGTTCCATCGCGAGCTCGATGCCGCACGGATCCGGCTCGCGAAGCGGCTGCTCGCCGACAGCGACTCCGCCGTCACCGAGATCGCGTACGACGTGGGTTGCGCGTCACCGCAGCACTTCTCCACGCTGTTCCGCCGCGTCACCGGCAAGACGCCATCGGCGTGGCGCACGCGTCACGCTACCAGGTGATGCGAACGTCGACCTCGGTGACGCCGGTGGTCCGCGCGATCCCGAAACGAGCCGCGCGGCCCGCACGACCAGTGTCGTGGGAGCCGCACGAGGGGCGAGATGTCTCGCCGAGCTTCACTGCGATGCGGGGCGGTGGAAGTTGAACGGGTAGTTCACCTGCACGCCGCCACCGTTCTTCGGCTTCGGGAAGTTGATGTTCGAGATCACCCCGGCGACGCAGCTCGAGACCGTACCGTCGACGCCCGAGCCGTTCGCAGACTTCACGTTGCCGTTCGGGTCGATGTAGAAGCTGACGTTGACCGTGCCGGAGAGGTTCGGCTGCGCGAGCAGCTGCTTCTCGTAGCAGTAGGCGATCTTGTCGACCGAGCGCTTGATGTATCGCTTGATGATCGCCTTGTCGAGGTCACCGTCGAGCACGGGGCGACCGATGATGCCCTCGGGTGGGATGCCCGTGTGCGTGCGCATTCCACCGTGGCCGTTGCCCGGGCCACCCCAGCCGTCGCCGGCCTTGGTGCCGTTGCCGATCGTGCCGTACGCGCCCGTACCGATGATGCCGCACGGCGGCATCCCACAACCGCCACCCGGGCCCCAGCCGTGGACGCCACCGCCGAAGTTGCCCTTGCCTTCGCCTTCGGCGCCGAACAGCGGGCCGTAGACGTTCGCGCCGTCGAAGCCGCTCGACCAGTCCGGCGTCGCCGCGAGCGCGTGAATGCTATCCGTGAGGCGAGCGGTGTCGCCCAGGAAGCCGCTGTTACGCGCCTGCGTGATCGCTTCCTCGCGGGACAGCGCGGGCTCCTTGTTGTTGTTCTTGATCTGCATGTGGCCATCGACGCGCTCGGCGGTCGGCTTGCCGGCGGCACCTTCCTCGAGCGCCATCTTCGCGCCCGCGCCTTCCTTGCCGCTGTCCTCACCGGTGGTCGGATCCTCGTCCGGCGGCGGGGGAACATCGTCGTTGACCTTGGTCTCGCCCTTCATGCTCGTCAATTCCGAGTTCGTGAGGTCGATGTTGACGCCGCCGTTGTCGGCCTGGACCGTGCCGAGGAACGCGACGAGTCCGAGGTGCACCGCGAGCGAGCCCGCGAGGTACTTCATCGCGCGGCCCTCGAACGCCGGGAACATCGGGACCGCCGCCTGCTTGGGCTGCGCGACCGCCGACACGAGGAACGTGGTCAGGCCCGAGCGAACGCGAATCCGCGCGGTGGCGGGGATCGGGACCTCGGTGGCGCCTGGCGTCGAAGCCGAAGGGCGTGCGCGGCCCGACGACGCGAGGTCGGCGAGCGGCGTGGTCTGGCCGTTGACGGTCATCTCGCCGTCCATGCCCGCGCCGAAGTTGAAGACGAACTCGTCGCCCTGCGGCGCGACCATCGGGAAGTCCGGCGACGGCGCGGTCTCGAGCGCCTGCTCCACGCCCGGCGCGGTGCCGATCCGATAGAACGGGCTCTTCTTCTCGCGACGAGCGCGCGCGAGGCCGGCGGTCACACCGAGGAGACCGAACGCGAGACCACCGAACGCGAGGTAGTCGAGACCCGGGCCCGAGGTGACGGGGCGGAACGCGTGCTGCGGGCGCTTCTGGACGTGGGTCCAGTAGTCGAGCGCGCCCTTGTTGCGCGCCGCCTCGTTGACCGAGATCGCGAAGGCGGTGGCCGAGGTGAGGAGGCACGCGAGACCGGCGGCGACGAAGCCCCACGTCTTCGGCGTGATCTTGCCGCCCTTCGGGTCCATGCAGTGCTTCACGTTGACGACGGAGTCGCCGAGCATCGTCGCGACTTCGATCGCGCGCGCGCCGCTCGGGTCATCCGCGGACTCCGCGACGTACATCGCCTGCGCGGGGTGCACCGCGACCGGCGCCGGAGCGACGGCCATCGGAACGGGCGGCGACAGGCTGGCGGTGACAACCGGCATCGGCGCGGCGGCCGGGACCGAGACGAGCGCGGGCGAGGCCTGCGCGATCGCAACCTCGATCGTGGTGTCGCCGACCAGGATGACGTCACCGCTCTGCAGCTTCGCCTTGTTGATCTTCGTGCCGTTCACGAAGGTGCCGCGCGTGGAGCCGAGGTCGATAATGCTGACGTCAGCGCCCATCACTTCGATGATCGCGTGCATGCGGCTGACGGTTTCATCGGCGAGCTGGAGGTGCGCGGACGGCACCTTGCCGATCTTGATGACGGTCTGGCCGAGCTTCTCTTCGCGAACCAGCTGGCCGTTGTACGAGATACGGAACGAAAGAGTGAGCTTGGACATGATGGACCTACGTCAGTGGTGCGGGCGCACCTGGCTCCGGCTGGTCCGCGACAATCGCGCGTGCACTCGCACGCATGACGTCACGGCTCCTTATTCGCCGAGGCGACCGAACGACGACGTATCGTGCGGTCAAGAACTGAGACAGCCGCCCGGGCGTTCGGTTCCGCCAATCGTCACGATTTTGCTTGATCAATCGGCAGGCTGAGTTGGGCGATCGCGTGCAACCGGGCCCATGTAGGTGACGTCTCCTCCCGATCGCGGTTACGGTCGGTGGGTGCTGGCCGTCAAGGGGTTACGCGTCGCGCTCCCCGACGGACGCGTGCTGATCGATGGAGTCGATCTCTCGATCGCACCCGGCGAGGTGATCGTGCTGCTCGGCGGATCGGGCGCCGGAAAATCCACGTTCGCGCGCGTGCTGTTCGAGCGCGAGGAGCTCGATGCCGCGGGCTTCGACGTGGTGAGCGCACAGCTCGATCTCGATCGCGGGCAGCTCGGCCTCGTCCCGCAGCGCGGCGCGCTATTCGATCATCTCGACGTGCGCGGCAACCTCGAGCTCGCGCTGCGTCACGCGGACGGCGATGCGACGCCGAAGGACGGCGAGGCGGCGGAGTGGCTCGAGCGCGTGGGTCTCGATCCGAAGCTCGCGGAGCCGGGCACGCCCGTCACCGGCCTCTCCGGTGGTCAGGCGCAGCGCGTGGCGGTCGCGCGTGTGCTCGCCTCGCGGCGCAAGCTGCTGTTCCTGGACGAGCCCTCGGTCGGCCTCGATCCGCACCGCGTGCGCATGCTCGCGCGGCTGATCCGCGAGCAGGTCAAGGCGCTCGGCATCTCGGTGATCGTCGTGACCCACGACGTCGCGCTCGCGGCGGGCGTCGCCGACAAGCTGTACTTGCTCTCGCTCGAGCACCGGAAGCTCGAGCAGATGTTCGCGGACCGCTGGCCGGGGGCGCTCGAGGATCCCGGCCACTCGCCCGAGGAACGCGGCACGTGGCTGGTGGAGCTCGAGGCGGCGCTCGTCGATCACCTCGAGGAGCACGGCGATCGCAAGCCGCCCGCTGGCCCGCCGAAACCGCGTAGCGCGATGACGAAGCTCGGCCGCTGGCTCGATCCGCTGATCGCGCCGTTTCGCGTGGCGATGATCTCGCTCGCGCGCGCGCCGAAGCAGCTCGTCAAGCACCCGAAGGACTTCGCGATCGTCGCGCGCCGCGTGGTCGCGCAGACGCTGCTGCGCCCGCTGCCGTTCTATCTGATCGTCTCGACCCTCATCGGCTACACGGTGCTCTACGTGATCAGCCGCGTCGGCGGCGCCGGTGTGAAGCCCGATGCGCTGCTCCGGCAGATCGGCGGCAGCTACGTGGTGGCGCTCGCCCCCGCGCTGTCTGCGCTGCTGTTCGTGGCCGCCTCCGGAAGCGCGACCAACGCGTGGCTCGGCTCGATGGGCCTGACCAAGCAGACGCTCGCGCTAGACGCGCTCGGCGTGGATCGCAAGGCGTACCTCTGGGCGCCGGCGTGGTTCGCGACCGCGCTGTGCTTCCTCGCCGTGTCCTGCATCTTCGCCCTCGGCATGATCGCGGGTGGCCTCCTCGTGTGCCGCTCGTATGGCGTGCCGCACGCGTGGGAGCTGCTCACCGGCGACCTGTTCGATCCGCGCCCCGAGCGCGTGGCCTACGCGCTGCGCGCCGGGTTCCTCGTGTGGATCTACGCGTGGGGCATCGCGAGCGATGTCGTCGCGAAGGGCGGCGCGCCGAAGCCCGAGGCAGATGCGGTGACCCGCGGCATGACCGCCAGCGTCGTTGCCTGCACGCT
>JBBRBG010000039.1:0-52284 GCA_038206055.1 Haliangiales bacterium | reverse complement strand
GTCCATCGACCTGCGCGATGTAGAGCTCGTGACCGGCGAGGAGTAGCGCGATCGTGTGGCGATCCGGTGAGCCGGGCAGCTTGACCGGCGTGACGCCGGTATCCGAGCCATCGAGATAGACGCGCGCTCCGGCGGGCGTCGAGCTGATCGCGAGCTGATCGTTGCCCGTCGGTGTCACCGCCGTGCCGGCATCGACGGGTGGCGCGGCGATCTTCGCATCGACCGGCGGCGCGACCACGGCGGCATCCGCCGGAGCGATCGCGGCGACGGCGGCATCGAGCGCAGCCTTCGTGCTGCCCGCATCCTTGGTCGTGCCGGCGTCGATCGCCTTCGCGGCGGCGGCATCGGGTGTGGCGATCGCGACGACGGCGGCATCCGCAGGAGCCTTCACGACCGGATGCGCTCCGGATCCCGAGCCCGTACCCGTCGTGGAATCATCGCTCTTCATCAGCTGCCACGCGCCGACGGCAGCTCCGGCGCCTCCGAACGCGACGAGCGTCAGGATGAGCGGCAGCTTCGAGCGCGGCTTCGGAAGCGGCTTCCCTTCGAGCGTGGATGGCGGCGGTGGTGGTGGTAGCGGCGGCGGCGCGGCGACCACCTCGGCGGGCTTCGGTGGAGTGACCGCGCCGAGCGAGGGCAGCGCTGCATCTCCCTCGACGACGGAGCCCGCGCGGCCATGCATCACCGCCGGCACCGCGGCCCCGGGTCGCGTCGGCACGATCGAGGGCGGAGGCTCGGCGGCGAACATCGGCGCGACCGGCTCGTCGGCTTCGGCGACGGCCTCGTCGTTCTCGATCTTCACCTCGGGGAACTCCGAGGTCTCGCGCCACACGCGCTCGAGCTGGGCCTCCGGCTGGACGGCGGCTTCCTTGAGCAGCTCGGCCTGCAGCGGTGACATCTCGCTCGTCGGCGCATCGCTCGGCCGGGTCCGGGCACGCGCGCCGGCGGGCGCCGGGATCAGGCCCTTCTGCGTGTCTTCGAGTAGAGGCGGCGGCGGCTCGTCGTCGAACAGCGGTTGCTTGTCGAGGCCGCGATCGCGGGTGGGCTCCGCGGTATCGGCGCGCAGCACCGGCGGTGCGGAGGGTGGACGCGGCGGCGGCGCTGCGGGAGGGCGCGGCGGGATCGCGGGAACGACCGGCTTGATCGTCGGGATCGCGCCGACCCTCATCCCGACCAGCGTGGGGAGCGCATCGCGCGGTTGCGGCGGCGGCGGCGGGCCGACGGTGACGATGCCGGGCGGCACGGGGATCGGCGGCGGAGCCATCCCGGTCATCGTTGTCATCGGCCGCGGCAGATCCGGCATCGTGTTCGCGGGGCTGATGAGCGGCGAGGGGCCGGGCACCGGAACGTCGGGCCGCACGAATTCGTTGGTCTGAACGTCGGGCACATCGCGGCCGAGCGTGGGGACATCGATCTGCGGCGCCTGGCGCGGAATCGGACCGGTACCGACGTGCAGCGCGACCATCCCCGACATCTCGCCCTCGTGAAGCTCCTGCAGGCGATCCATCGTCGCCTTGACCTGCGCGCCGATATCCTTGCGCGTGCCGGGGACCGGCGCGACACGGAGTGCGGCGTCGAGCGCATCGGCAAGCGCGCGCGCATCGGGGAACCGCTCGAACGGCGAGCGCGCGAGGCAGCGATGAAGCACGCGCACGATCGGCCGTGGCAGCGCGGGCTCCGACGGAGGACCCGCCATGATCGACTGCGCGATCTGCTGCGGCGTATCGCCGCGGAACGTGCGCTGACCCGTGACGAGCTCGTACGCGATCACGCCAAGCGCGAACACGTCGGTGGCAGCGGAGGTGGCTTCGTTCGCGACCTGCTCGGGTGCGAGGTACTGGATGCGATGCTGGAGGCGCGCGACATCGACGGGGCGCTGCGGCAGGCCCGCGGCGAGGATTCCGAAGTCGGTGATCTTCACGTCACCGTCGGCGTTGACGATCACGTTCGTCGGCGCGAGACCGAGGTGCGTGAGGCCACGGCCGTGCGCGTAACCGACGGCGCGGGCGGCCTGCGAGACGAGCGCGAGTGCACCACCCGACGCGAGCGAGAGCCCCGCGAGCCGTGCTTCCGCGACCAGGCGCGCGGCATCGAGACCGGCGACGTGTTCGACGGCGGTGAACGTCTGGCCCTGCGCCACGCCGAACTCGCTCATGCGCGCGATGCGCGGATGTTCGAGGCTTCCGTACGCGCGCGCGGCGGCGGACAGCCCCTGCGCGAGTGCGTTCGTGATCGTCAGCTCGGGGTGGAAGCGCTTGACCGCGAACTGTCGCTCGAAGCCGGCGACACCGAAGACTTTCGCGCGCGAGACGGTGCCACACGGACCCGCGCCGATCGGCTCGAGTAGTTGGTAGCGACCCACGCGCTCGCCACCTGGCGTGGAGGACTCCTTCACCGGAATCTGAATGTATACGAAGATAGGGTGATGACGCGATGCGTTGACGGGTTCGATCGTTTGCGCCAGTCAAACTTGCCCTCGACGGCGAACGCTGGCACCACACAGAGTCATGGCGAAGCGTAAGCCCGCTCCTCCCGAGATCTCGAAGATCGATCGCGTCCAGCCGCTCGCGTACTCGCGGCGTCAGAAGGGTGCCGACGGCAAGGATGCCGACGACCCCGAGGCGAAGCCCGACGAGGCTGCGAAGCCCGTCGAGGAAGCAACCGCCGAGGCGAAGGCAGCGGAACCGCCGGCCGAGGCCGTGAATCCCGAGGCTGCGAAGGCCGCGCCCGAGGCGAAGACCGGCGAGATGGCCGCGATCGATCCTGCGGCGACGGAGCCACCGGCGATCGAGCCTCCGGCTCCAAAGGGCGAACCGTGGCCCGACGCGACGCCGCAGCCGATGCGCCCTGTCGAGGCACCTGTACGCGCCCGCTCGGAGACCATCGCGATGCCAGCCGAGGTCGCCATCGGCGCGCCACCCGAGCTTCCCGGCTCCGTCGAGGTGCCCACGAACATGCCCGGGCCGCGCGACGTCCCCGGCGGGAACGTCACCGACCCTGCGAGCCCTCCGGGCCTCGTGCCGCCTGGTGACTCGCGTTCGCTGCGGAAGGGCAGCGAGTTCGCGTTGATCTACCGTCAGGGAAGCGCCGTGATCACCCGGTTCGGCACCGTCGGGCAGCGCGGTCAGTGGCGGGTGGTCGAGTACCCGACACCTGCCTCTGCGTCGAACTCGTACGCGAAGGAAGTGTCACGCTACGTTGGAGACGGGTTTACCGACTATCGTGACTGAACGGACCAGATGAGCGAGCCGAAGAAGCCGTCGTGGCTCGTGCGCTGGGCGCTGGAGGCCCCGCGTCGCTGGCTCGGCAAGCGGAGCACGATCGGCCAGGACATGGCCGGCGGCGCGGATGGGCTCTCGTACCTGCGCCACCTGGTGCGCGGTAATCGGATCCGCCGCAGCGACGCCTTCGACGAGGTCACGCCCGACGCACCGCCGGTGCTCATCATCCATGGCTTCCTCGGTACGCGCGGCTCGATGTTCATGCTCGAGCGCCGCCTCGTGGAGGACGGGTTCGTCTGCGTCTCGTTCAACCTCGGAACGTTCAACTCGCGCGACATCCGTCGCTCGGCGTTCCTGATCCACCGCAAGATCGAGCGAATCCTCGCGCAGACACCGTCGCAGCAGATCGACATCATCGGCCACTCGATGGGCGGCCTGATCGGCCTCTACTACGTCAAGAAGCTCGGTGGCCACGCGCGGGTCCGCAAGCTGATCATGATGGGCACGCCGGTCCGTGGCACCTGGGCAGCGCTCGCCGGCGTGCTGACGCTCGGCCTGTGGTCGACCTCCTCGTGGCAGCTCCTGCCGCGCAGCCGGTTCCTCGACGAGCTGGCGCAGGGCCCGATGCCCCCAGGGGTGGAGGTCACCACGATCGCCGCGGCCCGGGACTGGGTGGTGCCGCTGCCGACGACCAAGCTCGCCGGCGCCAACGCGATGACCGTGCCCCTGGGCCACAGCAGCCTGGTGGTCTCCGAGGAGGTCTACCGGCGCGTGGTGAACACGCTGAGGCCGCCACACACCGAGCATTTCCACGACGGGCCCGAAACAGACTGAACCAACTAGCAGTTGCCCCGGCGATTCGCGGGCGATTGCTTGCTTCGTTGGTAACTTGGGCACTAGAATTTTCGAGTCCTTGCACCCTCATGAGTGATCGTCCCCGCTTCGCTCTTCGCTTCATCTCGGGCAAGTACCAGGGTGGCGAGTTCCCGCTTCGGATGAACCGGGAGATCATCATTGGCCGGTCCAGCGACCTGGACATGGTGCTGGTCGAGGACATGGTCTCGCGGCGCCACGCGAAGATCAGCTCCACCGACGCCGAGGTCTACATCCAGGACATGGGGTCGACGAACGGAACGTTCGTGAACGGCGAGAAGATCGCCGGCCGCGCGCTGCTCCACGAAGGCGATCGCATCCTGGTCGGTACGTCGATCATCAAGGTCGTCGCCGTCGAGGGTCAGCTCGCGACGACCACCGAGGCAGAGGCGCGGCGCAAGCTCGAAGCGGGAGCGCAGCAGCGCCAGGCCACGCAGGGCCGACCGATGTCGGGCGTGATCGAAGAGATCCCGCTGCCCGATCTTCTGCAGTTGCTCTCGACCAGCCGCAAGAGCGGCGTGCTCACGGTCAACAACGGTGTGTCGCTCGGCAAGATCTACCTGCGCAAGGGTTCGATCTACTTCGCGACGATCAACGACGACTTCGCGGTGTCGCCGCAGAAGGCGATCTACCGGATGCTGACGTGGCTCACCGGTACGTTCGAGCTGGAGCCGAGCGTCGAGATGCAGGTGATGGAGGAGATCCAGGAGTCGACCGAGGGTCTGCTCATGGAAGGTGTGCGGCAGCTCGACGAGTTCCGCAACATGCAGAAGAACCTGCCGCCACTCGGTTCGCCGCTCGCGGTGCCGACGCCGCTCGCCGGCAAGCTGCGCGATCTCTCGCCGAGCGAGCTCGATACGTTCCAGCTCGTCCTCGATCACGGCCAGCTGCAGAAGGTGCTCGACAACTTCCCGGGCACCGACCTCGACGCCGCGACGAACATCATCTCGCTCATGAAGCGCGAGTTCGTTGTCGTCCCGTAGCGCGCGCGTCAAGACCGTCCTCCGCTGGGTGCTGACGGTGTTCTTCGTCGGCGCCGGCGTGAATCACTTCGTCAACCCGCCCCCGTACCTCGGGATGATGCCGGCGGAGTTGCCGGCGAGCACGCACCTGCCGCTGGTCTACATCTCGGGCGTGTTCGAGATTCTCGGAGGCCTCGGGCTGATCCTCCCCGCGACACGGCGCCTTGCGGCATGGGGACTGATCGCGCTCCTGCTCGCGGTGTTCCCGGCGAACGTGAACATGGCGATCAACCATCTGAAGCTCGGTGACACCGATGTGCCTACCTGGGCGCTGTGGGGACGTCTTCCGCTCCAGGCGGTGCTGATCGCGTGGGCGTGGTGGTTCACCCGCGCCGACCGGCCCGATGGCGGTACACTGGAGTAAGTGTTCTGCCGGCCGCGCAACTGTCCGCGCAACGTCTCGACGGAGACCATCTCCACCGAGCTACGGCTGCGCACGCCCTATCGCGGGATCGAGACGGGCAAGGAGACGCTGCGGATCTGCGTCAACGTGGTGCCACGGCGCGGTGCCGAGTCGTTCGCGGTCGTGATCGAGGTCGATGATCTCGCGCTCGAGGTGCGCGAGGGCGAGGACGGCTTCGTGATGGGCGCGGGAGCGATCCATGCGCTGTTCGTCGTCGAGCGGCAGCCGCGCGCCGGGTTCCTGACGTGGTTCGGCGTGTTCGCGCGCCAGCGTGGCCGCGCGGATCGCCTCGTGCTCGAGACCAACGAGAGTCGCGTCGCGCGCTACGTGGAGCGGCAGATCGAGGACTGGCTCGGGCTCGATGACGAGCCGGTTCGTGGCGAAGTGCGCATCGACTGATCGCGCAGGCGTGGTACGAACGAAGTGTGACCGCGTCGCCGCTCCGCGAGGCCTCGTCCGTGATCTTGCTCCGGAGGAGCAAGCCGTCGGGCTTCGAGGTGTTTCTGCTGAGGCGGCGCAAGGGCGCATCGTTCATGGCCTCCGCGTACGTGTTCCCGGGCGGTGGTGCGGAGGCGAACGAGGATGCGCGCACGTGCGCCGCGCGCGAGCTGTTCGAGGAAGCGGGCGTGCTCCTCGCGAAGGACACCGGCGGCGAGAACGATACGCTCGCCGATGGCGCGCTCGTCTCGATCGCCGGGCTGCGCAAGAAGGTCCTCGACGGCATGGATGCCACCGCGGTGATCGCAGCCGCGGGGATGGGCTGGTGGACCGATGTGCTGCAGCCGTGGTCGCACTGGATCACGCCGTCGATCGAGCCGAAGCGGTTCTCCGCGCGGTTCTTCGTGTGCGAGCTGCCGAGCGGTCAGGACCCGAGCTTCGATGACATCGAGACCGTCGATCAGGCGTGGGTGACGCCGCAGGATGCGATCGCGCGTGCCGGCGAGCTCGCGCTGCCGCCGCCGCAGATCCGCACGATGTGGGAGCTCGCCGAGCATCCGACGATCGAGCGTGTGCTCGCCGCATCCAGGCTGCGTGCCGAGGAGCCGCACCCGATCCTGCCGCGGCTGCGGACGATGGCCCCCGGCGAGCCGGGCCCGACGCTGCTGATGCCGTGGGATCCCGAGTACGTCGACGGTGGCACCGGCGATAGCGCGCCGCTGACCTATACGCCCGCCTGGGCGCGCGGCCCGAGCCGCTTCGTCCTGGAGGACCGCACGTGGAAGCACGTCAGCGCACCCGGTTCGACGAGCGCGGGCTAACGATCCTCGCGGCGACCGGTGAACGGCCGTTGCCGTTCTACGCCGGCGCGATGCATTACTGGCGCGTCGATCCGAAGCGCTGGGCGGCGTGCTTGAAGGCGATCCACGCGCTCGGGCTGACCTGCGTCGAGACCTATGTGCCGTGGCGCGTGCACGAGCCCACCGCGGGCGCATACGACTGGCGCGGCGCGAACGACCTCGCGAAGTTCCTCGAGCTGGCGCGCGCGGCCGGTCTCGGCGTGGTCCTGCGCCCGGGACCGCACGTCAATGCAGAGCTGACCGCGTTCGGATTTCCGGATCACGTGATCGCAGATCCTGCCGTCCAGGCGCGCACCGCGCACGGCACGCCGGCGTGGTTGCCGACGCCGCCGCACGCGTGGCCGCTCCCCTCGTACGCGAGCTCCGCGTTTCACGCGAAGGTCCGTGCCTGGTACGCGGAGGTCGCGCGGGTCGCCGCACCGCACCTCGCGCCCGAGGGACCCGTCGTCGCGATCGGTGTCGACAACGAAGCGCAGATGTTCTTCCGGATGGGCGCGTATGACCTCGACTACCACCCCGACGCGATCGCGTGGTGGCACGAGGCCTCGGGCCTCGAGGGCGCACCGCCGCGCGCGTGGGATCCCGCGCAGCCCGCGCGCTGCATCACGTGGCTGCGGTTCAAGGAGCAGTACCTCGCGCGCTCGCTCGGCATGTTCGCGCACGCGCTCGACGCCGTCGGCTTCGCGGGGATCGCGCGGTTCCACAATCTCCCGCCGGGGCCGCTCGCGCTCTCGGATCAGCGCGGCGTCCAGCACGCGATCGGTGGGCCGGTCGGACTCGACGCGTACACGCCACGCGCCGAGTTTCGCGAGCTGCGCCGCCGCGCGATTCAAGTCGCCGCGGTCGCATCTCCGTTGCCGATCGCGTTCGAGGTCGGCATCGGATTTTTCCCGTGGTTCCCGCCCCTCGACAAGGGCGACGACGCCACGCGCGAGCGCGATCATCTCCTGACGCTGCTCGCCGGCGGCATGCGCGGGTTCAACCTCTTCATGGCGGTCGAGCGCGATCGCTACTACGGCGCGGCGATCACCAAGGATGGCGTTGCCGAGCCGCACGCGAAGTGGATCCCGCAGCTCCTGTCCACGCTCGCCGACATCGACTGGCCCACACTCCGCCGCGCGACGCCGATCGCACTCGTCGAGACTCGGGCCGACGCGCGGTTCGGCGCGGCGACCTGCGCGCTCGATCCGATGACGCCCGTGCTCGCGGAGATCCTCGGCCTCGGCCCGGCCGGCTCCGCGGAGCTCGGCGCCGATCCCGCCGCGATCGCCGCGCGGCGCTGGCACACCGCGATCTGCGCCGCGCTCGAGCTCGCGCAGGTGCCGTACGCGATCGTCGACGAGGCATCCACCGAGGACGAGCTGGCCCGCTACCGCGCCGTCATCGTGCCCACCACGCACCGCCTCGATCGCGGCCTCGCCTCTCGCCTGCGCGCGCTCGCGGAGCACAAGCGCGCGATCGTCGTCGTCGGTCCCACCACGCCCACGCACGACGAGCTCGATCAGCCGTTCGCCGATTCCCTCCCGCGCCGCGTCGGCAAGATCCGCGAAGGCTCTCTCGACGATCTGCCCGGCCTCGCCAGCGACCTCTCCGCACTCGCGGGTGATGTCCCCGAGACCTGGCAGGTCGAGCGCCCCGACTCCGTGCGCGCCTTTGCCTACGCCGATGCGGCCGGCGTGGCCCGCGCTGTGTTCCTCGTCAACGACGGCGGCAAGCCCGTCACGGCGGTGCTGCTCGCCGACGAGCGCGCCGTGATGCGCGACCCGTTCAGCGGCGAGACGTTCCGGGTCACGGGCGGCAAGATCTCCGTACCGGTCGCCGGCGTTCGCCTGCTCGTGTGACGCTACTCCGGCTTCGGAGTGCCGTCGCCGATACCTGCTTCGTCGACCCTCTTGTCGACCTCGTGCTCGAGCTCCTCGGCGCGCTTCGCCTGGGCTTCCTCTGCGGTCATGATCGGGATCTGGCCGCTCAGGGTGAGGCCGCGCTTCTCGGTGTCCTTGACCTGCTGCGCGAGCTCGCTCGCGATCACGCCGGCGTCGGCGGCGGTGGCGCCTTCGGTGAGCTGCTCGTAGATGGTCTCGGCCTTCTCGTCGCGGATGCGCGAGGCGTCGTCCTGCGGTGACTCTCCGGGCAGCTCCACGCGCAGCTCGCGCACGACCATCTGCACCCCCGCGGCAATCGGCAGTGCGATCAGTGCACCGAGGATGCCCATCAAGGTGCCGCCGATGAGGAGGGCGATGATGACGATCGCAGGGGACAGCCGGAGGACGCGGCCGTAGACGCGCGGGACGAGGATGCGTGACTCGAACTCCTGGTACAGGAACATCAGCACCGTCACGATGATGATCGAGGTCGAGCCCTGCGGGATGACGGCGATGATCGCGGGTGCGCTCGCGATGTACCCGCCGACGAACGGGATGATGTCGGTGAGGCCCGCGAACAGTGCGAGAGCCAGCGCGTTCTCGACGCCGTACACCGTGAGGAGCGCGAACACGAAGACGAAGATGACGACCGAAGTGATCAGCTGGCCGCGCATGTAGCCGCCGACGATGACCTTCAGCTCGAGGAGGATCCGCGCGACCTTGATGTGGTTGTGGCGCGGAATCACGGCATAGAGGAGGCCCTTGGCGCGCACCGGATCGGCGAGCAGGTAGATCGAGAGGAACAGGGTCGAGATGCCGTAGCCGATCATCGTGAGGAGGTCAGCCGAGTAGCCGATCATCGCGTTGCCGGCCTTCAGCACGAGGCCGTCGATCGGAACGGCCTTGACCGACTGGATCAGCGGCTTCGCCCACTTGAAGTGCCGCAGCCACTCGATGAGGCCATCGCGTGCCTTCGGCGCCTGATCGATCATCCCCAGGAGCTGCGAGACGAGCGGCGGCACCGTGAGCAAGAGGACCGCAGCCACCGCGAGGATGACGACGGCGAACACGAGCACCAGCGCGCGGCCGCGCCGGATGCGGCGGCGCTCGAGGAAGGCGACGAGCGGGTCCAGCGTGCCGACGAGGACAAGCGCGACGGTGATCACCGTCAGGACGGTGGCGAGCTGGAACATCATCCACACGGAGGCCACCGCGAGTAGCAGGTAGACGATCGTCCGCGGGGCGATCTCGATCCTGAGCGAGGTCCGCTCCGGTTTCTCGTGGCTCACGAGCCAGACTATGCGTCAGATCAGCGGGCGCGACGGTCCGCTCGGATCATCTTCGACGATTCTCACGGGCCGGTGTGACCCACGGACGAGCCGGTTTGTCACAGCGACCAGCTCCGCCGGGTCGCATGGCTTCGGCAGGAATGCGGAAACGCCGATTCGTGCGGAGATCTCGGGGGCCTGCGGCGAGCCCGAAAGCAGAACGATCGGTGGCGCATCGGGCAGTGCTTCGATCGCGCGCGCGAGCTCGATGATCCCGACGCGCGGATCGTACGAATCGATCACCACGGCGTCGATGCCACCCTCGCGAATGATCGGAAGGACTTCGCGGGTCAGCATCGCGGTGAGCACCGAGTGCCCGGCCGCGGTGAGGGCTGCCTCGAACTGATCGCTGATCGCAGGATCTGCTGCGACGAGGAGGATACTGCCCACCGGGAAACAGTACTCTAGATCACGATGTTTATGCCGCATGATCGCGGCAAACGTTCACTCCGGTTTGGCGTTCGGTGGGGGATTCGACTTCCGCTTCGCCCGCTCGTGACCTTCGGCCCAACCAATTTCCTTGGTCAGCTGCATGGCGTCGCTAATACGGTTCGGGACGATCACCGCGGACTTCGCAGGGGTGTCGTTGAGGAGCAGCTCGGCGGTCGCTCGGCGGTCGCCGAGCGTGCGCATCTCGTTGATCGCAGCCGCTCGATACCGTTCGGCTTTCCCCTGGAGTCCGGCTTTGTCGCAGAGCGTGGCGAGGAGCTGCTGGACCCGCGCCGCACCCAGCCGGGAGCGAACGCGCTGCGCGTGGAACAGCGCCGCCTCGGCGAGGCGAAGCGCGCGGTACGAATCCCCGGATGCGTCGATCATCTGAGCCTGCGCGCGGAGGATCCGCCAGAACGGCTCGGGGCCATCGATCGCGGTGAAGCCCTCGCCGAGCGTCGCGAGATCGATGCACTCGACCAGCTCGTGGAGCGCCATCTCCGGGTCACCCGCGCGGAGCAGCGCCGTCGAGAGATCGAGGTACAGCTCGCAGACGAGGTTCATATCGCCGGTCGCGATCGCGCGGCCCACACCGCGGCGCAGGCCCGAGATGGCGCCATCGACATCGCCTTCGCTGAGCGCGATCGATGCACCTGCGCGGTCGACCATCGCAACGAGCAGCGGCGCACCTGACCAGTCGCGCGCTTCGGCGAGCACGCCACGCGCGAGCGCGGTCTCGCCACGCGTACGCAGCACATCGGCGAGCTTCACGGACAGCAGCACGAACTGCGCCTCGGCGGTGCCATCGTCGTCACCGACCAGCACGGCCTGGCGGACAGCGACGAGTGCGCGGTGGAAGAACTGACCGGCGCCGACCTCGTCGAGCTGCTCGCTGGCGTGATCACCGGCGCGGCGAAGCAGCGTGATCGCTTCCTTCGCGTGGCCGGCGAGATCGTGGTGGTGGCCAAGCAGCGCGATATCCGGCGACAGTGCCTCGACGGCCGTTGCGGCCTGCGCGTGGAGCGACCGTCGGAAGTCGGCTGGCGTGGCGTCGTAGACGATGTCGCGCACGAGCCGGCTCGTGAACGTGAGCTCGCCCGATGGATCGTGACCGAGCAGGCCGGAGCGCTCCGCGTCGGCCATCGCGGCCTCGAGCTCCTCGGCCGGTAGCATCGAGCGGAGGAGATCGAGTTGCGGCTCGATGCCGAGCACGGCCGCCGCCTGCAGCACGTCACGCGTGGACTGCTTGAGCATCGACAGGCGCGCGGAGATCAAGTCGGGGAGCGAGGTCTGCGTGTCCTCCGCCTTGCCGCCTTCGATCAGGTACCGCACGACGTGCTCGACGTGGCCCGGGTACGCCCGCGTGGTCTCGAACAGCTGCTGCACGGGCGGCAGCTTCTTGACGCCCGCGTTGGTGAGGTACCCGACGATGGTCTGCAGATCCTTCGCTTCGAGCGCGCCGATCTCGAGGCGAGGCACGCTCGACGGCCACTGCGTCCCGAACAACGTCGTGGACGTCATGATGATCGGCGGCAGCGTCAGCTCGTGCACCTCGGTGGTGCGACGCAGGATCTCGAGGCTCGGGTGATCGAACCGGTCGATGTCCTCGCAGACGATCGTCACGGGACCGGCGAGGGCGGCGCGCTCGAGAGCACGCAGCGCCGACCACACCATCTCGCGCCGGCGCACCGGCGGCTCGAGCTCGAGCAGGCTCGTCGGGTGGCCGAACAGCTGCGCGATGCCGGGGATATCGCGCTCGTTGAGCCCGAGCTGGATCACCGAATCGCGAAGCTCGGCCTCGCTCGACACAGGTGGCAATTGCAGCACCGCGGCGAGCAGCGAGCGGATCGGATAGAACGGCGCGGCGAGTCCGCTCGGGTCAGGACCGATCTGGTAGATCACGCGGCCGGGTGTGCCGTCGGGGCCGTCGGCCGATGCGATCGGATACGAGTGACGAAGCAGTGCGCTGCGCCCCGCGCCCTCGAAGCCCATCATCAACAGACCGGTGTCCTTGCCGGCCGGCTTCTTCATGTGCTCGAGCAGCGTCGCGAGCTCCTCGGCGCGGCCGGTGAACTGCAGCGGCAGTAGATCGGCGCCGGGCGCCGACGGGACCTCGAATACCTTCGAGACGCGCGACCGCGGCGCGCCGCACTCGGGACAGAACTTGAAGCTCGGCGGGCACGACATCCCGCACTGCTGGCAAGCATCGGTCTTCGGTGCGCGCGTGCGGGCCTGCATCGTGCCGAGCGCGGCACGCATGTCGATCGCGGAGACAAAGCGATCCGCGGGGTGCTTCGCGAGCGCGCGGGCGACGATCTGATCGAGCTCCTTCGGCACCTGCTCGCGGCGGCTCGAGAGCGAAGGGATGACCGCCTTCAGGTGGTTCGCGAGGATCTCCGTCGTCGAGCCGGCGAAGAACGGCGTCTTGTACGCGAGCAGCTCGTAGAGAATGATGCCGACGGCGTAGATATCCGATGCGAAGCTCGGCGGTGCACCGCTGATCACCTCGGGCGCCATGTATTCGGGCGTGCCGCTGATCGAGCGGTCCTCGGTCTCGCGTGCGCCGGTGATGAGGCGCGCGATGCCGAAGTCGACGATCTTCACGACGTCGATCCCGGCGCGCCGCTGATCGAGAATGATGTTGTCGGCCTTGAGGTCGGCGTGGATCACGCCGGCGAGATGCGCTTCCTCGATGCCGGCGAGCGACTGCATCATGATGTCGACGACGCGATCCACCGCGAGCGGGTTCTCGTTGACGAGGAGCTGCGTCAGCGTGGGGCCCTTGACGTACTCCATCGCGAGATAGAGCAGGCCGTCGGAGGACTGGCCGTAGTCGATGATCGAGACGCAGTTCACGTGATTGAGGCGAGATGCGCTCATCGCCTCGTCGCGGAACCGCTTGATCATCCGCGAGTCAGCGGACAGGTCCTCGTTGAGGATCTTGACCGCGACCGTGCGACCGAGCGCCATCTGATCGGCCTTGTAGACCGCGCCGCTCCCGCCGATGCCAATACAGGCCGTCAGCTTGAACTTCTCGCCGAGCACGCGGCCGACAAGCTTGAGCGATTTAGCGACTTGATCCTGCACGCTGCTCATCCGACGACGCCCTCACCACCCCACCCCAACCGGTCGGCGCCTTGTCTCATCAAGTGTGTGGGGAACAGGGCCAAGAGTGTCACCGATAATTGGCGTCAAACGCGCTCGAGAATTACCGCGATTCCCTGTCCGACCCCGATGCACATGGACGCCAGTCCATAACGAGAAGACGTGGTCTGGAGCTCGAACATCAGGGTCAATGCGAGCCGCGCGCCAGATGCGCCCAGCGGATGGCCCCACGCGATGGCACCACCGTTGATGTTGACCTTCTCGGGATCGAGGCCGATCTGGTCGATGCACGGCAGGGCCTGTGCAGCGAACGCCTCGTTTAGCTCAGCAATATCGATTTGTTGCACTGTGAGCCCAGCCCTGCCAAGCGCCTTCTTCGTGGCCGGCACTGGGCCGATGCCCATGTAGCTCGGCTCCACTCCCGCCGCCGCCCCCGTCACGTAGCGGGCCTGCGGGGTCAGGCCAAGCTCCTTGATGGCAGCCTCGCTGGCGAGGAGCACAGCGGTCGAACCATCGTTCAGGCCGGATGCGTTGCCGGCCGTGACGGTTCCCGTCTTCGAGAACGCGGGCTTGAGCTTGGTCAGCTGCTCGAGCGTGGTCTCGGGCCGCGGATGCTCGTCTGCGGTGACCCGGATCTCGGCGCCAGTCTTGCGATCCGTGCCGGTCAGAATCGGCGTCAGCTCGCGCGCGATGCGGCCCGACGCGATCGCCTTGCCCGCGCGCTGTTGCGACGTCCACGCGAAGCGATCCTGTGCCTCGCGCGTGACGTTGTACTTCTCGGCGACCTTCTCGGCCGTCTCGCCCATCGGGAGCGTGCCGTGCATCGCCTCCATCTTCGGGTTCACGAAGCGCCAGCCGAGGGTGGTGTCGAACAGCGTCTGGTTGCCGCGCTGATACGCGTCGGTGGGCTTTGCCATCACCATCGGTGCGCGCGACATCTGCTCGACGCCGCCGGCGATCACGAGGTCAGCCTCGCCCGTGGCGATCAGGCGCGCTGCATCGGCGATGGCCTGCAGTCCCGAGCCGCACAGCCGGTTGACGGTGACGCCGGGGACCGAGACGGGGAGCCCGGCGAGCAGCGCGCTCATGCGGGCGACATTTCGGTTGTCCTCGCCGGCTTGGTTCGCGCAGCCGAAGATCACGTCGTCGATCCGCTCGGCGGGGATCTTGGTCTTCGCGACGAGCGCCGCGATCACCTGGCCGCCAAGGTCATCGGCGCGGACCCCGGCGAGACCACCGCCGTAGCGGCCGAATGGGGAGCGCAGACCGTCGATGAGAAAGGCAGGGCGCATGCCGCGGACCATAGCCGAAAACTGGCGCAGCGGAACCTGCCCTGTCTAGGGTCGAACCATGCTCAACACCGACTCCGATCTGCAGCTCGCCGAGCATGACGTGAGCTGGCTCGCGATCCGCCAGCCGGCGGTGATGCGCTTGCTCGAGCGCGAGCTCGCCACCGACGACAACGATGCGTTCGCGACGGGCCTTGCCCTGGCGTGCCGCGTCCTCGGTGGGCGTACACCGGTGGGTGACATGCGACTCGACCACCACGCGCTCGCCGCGGGCATGGCGGCCGTGCGTGCCGGCAAGTGCGATCGCGCGATGGTCCGCTCGATTCGCGACCAGATCGAGGAGCTCAACGTCGTACTGATGAAGGAAGAGGCCGATGCCGTGGCGACCGTGATCGCCGCAGTGATCTGGGCCGTGCTCGACATGAGCGTGCGCGAGCTCGTAGAAGACGAGACGCTCGTCGCCTGAGCCCTGCGTGATAGCGTGAACCCATGCCGCAGCAGGGGTTCTCGTTCGCGTCGGTGGTGCTGTCGTACTTCCTCGTCGGTGGAGGAGTCTTCAGCGCCATGCTGGTGATGGCCCTCGCGAAGATCAACGGCGAGATTCCAGGCTACCTGATGATGGCGGCCGGCGCGTTCGTCGGCGGCTTCATCGCCGCGCGCGCATCACGCGGCACCACCATCATCGAGCCCGCGATCGGCGCGGTCGCCGTGATCCTGACCATCGTCGGCCTCGCCGCGGGCACCTCGATCGGCCAGCTGCTGTGGCGCGTCGCGCCCGGCGAGACCGTGAAGTTCGTCGCCCTGATGGGCGGCCTCGCCGGGGGCGGTGCGATCGCAGGCGCGTTCTTGTCGGAGAAGCTGCTCGGAGAGGCAACGCTGTCGTCGGGACCGTGGATCCTCTACACCGCGTTCGCCACGTTCGGTGCGTGCCTGCTCGCGACCGTGTTCGGCAGCGTCCTGGTCGCGGGCAGCGGTACCGCCGAGACGGCGAGCGCCGACTCGATCGGCAAGGCGCTGCTGATCGGCATCGCCGGGGGCTGCTTCGTCGCGGGCATCGCGGTCGGCGCCTCGGCGCGGGCGCGTCCGCTCGGCGCTGCGTTCCTCGGTTCCGCGCTCGGCACGGCCGGCTTCGCGTACATGATCTCGCAGGCCGCGACGGCGGGGCAGGTTGGCGGCGGCGAGGCGATGAGCGTGATCGCGGTGTTCGCGGTTGGCGGTGGAATCGCCACGCTGATCGGCGCGCTGATCGGCTGGGCAGCCATCGGGAAGAAGCAGGCCGGTCATCCGGCGGCGGCGTAGGCAACGCGGCAGCTCGCGAGTGCCGCAACCATGTCGTCGGCGAGCGGGCACTCCACGACGAGATCCGTTCCGCGTGGGTGCGGCACCGTGAGCCGTGCGGCATGCAGCGCAAGGCGGTGGAGGTTGTGGTCGGTGCGGAACAGCCGGTTGTGCTCGCCCTTGCCGTAGCGGACATCGCCGATCAGCGGGCAGGACATATGCTTGAGGTGCCGGCGGATCTGATGGAGGCGGCCGGTGTGCGGGCGCGCCTCGACGAGCGCATAGCGGCCGAACGTCTCCTTGAGCCAGATCTCCGTGCGCGCCTCGACGCGGTCTTCGCCGGGGGCTTTCGGGATCGGGTGATCGAGGAGCGTATGCTCGGGCGGGTGGCCGCGCGTGATCGCGAGGTAGCGCTTGTCGGCGGAGTGGGCCATCCACGCATCGGTGAAGAAGCGTGCGGCCTCCTTGTCGAGGGCGAACAGCACGATGCCGGAGGCGCCGCGATCGATGCGGTGGATCGGATAGACGTAGGCGTTGACCTCGTCGCGCACGCGCTGGAGGAGGGCGTCATCGGAGTCGTCCCAGCCGCGGTGCGTGGACAGGCCACTCGGCTTGTGGACGGCGACGCAGCGCTCGTCGCGATGGAGGATCACAGCTTCTCGCGGAAGAACTCGATCTGGACGCGCTCGCGCGCGAGGGAGAGCTTCGGATCGGGGACCATGTGGGTCGCCGAGAGGGTGATGAACTCGGCGCGCTTCGCGTTGACGTAGAGCTCCTCGACGAGCGCGAGGGCGTTCGCGAAGTGCACGTTGTCGTCGGTGATGCCGTGGATGATCAGCAGCGGGCGAGCGAGCTTCGCGGCGTGGGTGAGCGTCGAACCGTGCGCGTACCCGGCGACGTTGTCCTGTGGGCGCTTCATGTACCGCTCGGTGTACGCGGTGTCGTACAGCGCCCAGTCGGTGACCGGCGCGCCCGCGACGGCGGCCTTGAACAGCTCGGGGTGGAGCAGCACGGCCATCGCGGCCATGTAGCCGCCGAACGACCAGCCGGTGACGCCGACGCGATCGAGATCGAGCTCGGGGTGACGCGCGGCGACGGCGCGGAGTGCGCCGACCTGATCGGCGAGCGGGACCGTGATCAGGTCTTTGAGGATCGCGCGCTCCCAGGCGCGACCGCGGCCGGGTGTGCCGCGGTTGTCGCTGCGTACGACGATGAAGCCGGCGTCGGCGTACCACTGGTCCATCACATAGCTGTCGCGCGCGGCCTGCACGGTCAGCGCGTGCGGACCGCCGTAGACCTTGAGCAGCACGGGGTAGCGACGCTGCGGATCGAACGCCCGCGGGCGGGTGATCGCCACGTTGTGCAGGCGGTCGTCGAGGGTGACGGTCTCGAGCACCGTGGTCGGCACGAGCGAGGGTTGCTCGGCGACGATCGGCAGCGCGTGCGCGCCGCGCGCGGAGATCGCGGTGACCGTGCGCCCGCCGCCGGCGAGCATGGTCTCGACCACGGTGACGCCGTGCTTCGCGCGCGTGACGTTTGGGACGCCGTCCTCGCGGTCGATTCGCTGTGGTGCGCCGCCATCGAGCGGGATCCGCCACACCTGCTGCACGGTCTGGGTGGGCGTGGTGATCGCGATCGCCGCGCCGTCCTCGATGCCCACGAGGTGGTGCAGCATCAGCTCGGGCTGCGTGAGCTGCTTCGTCAGCTTGCCGTCGCGATCTCGAAGCTCGAGGGTCCACGCGCCCATGCGTTCGGTCAGCCACAGGAAGCCCGAGCCATCGGGGAGCCAGCGGGGTGCGCCGACGTTGACGTTGATCCAGGCCTCGTCGCGCTCGCTGTGCAGCGTGCGGGTCGTGCCCGACGCATCGAGTGCGAGCACGGTGACCGTCGTCTGACCGCGGTCGAGCACCTGGGCGGTCAACGGCGCGTTGATCGACCAGTCGACGCTGGCCAGGTACTCCACGCTCGCGTCCCACGCCATCGTCCGGTCGAACGCGGTCGCCGGCGACGTGCGCGTGATCGCAACCGTGCCGAGTGAGACCACCGCGTTCGCGGTGCCGGCGCGCGGATACTTGAACGGCACGGGCGCGCGCTCGGGGTGGCGCGGATCGGAGACGTAGATGGTGTCGATCGCGCGGTTATCGGTGCGCTGCACCGCGAGCTGCGTGGAATCGGGCGACCACCAGTACCCGCGCGTCCGCCCGAGCTCTTCCTGCGCGGCAAAGTCCGCGACGCCGTCCTCGTGGCCCTCGGGCGGCGCGGTGATCGGCCGCGCCGCGCCCGTGCGCCCGATGATCCACAGCGCGTGATCGCGGACGAATGCGATGTGCGCGCCATCGGGGGAGAGGTGCGGATCGTAGGCGGCGCCGCCCGGATCGATGGTGGTGCGCGTTCCACGCGCACGATCGATCAGCACGAACATGCCACCGATCGGTACGAACACCGTCGTGCCGTCGGCGGAGACATCGATGTCGACCACGCCGCGTGTGGCCGTGCGGGTGCGCTCGCGGCGGGCCTTCTCCTGCGCCGACAGGGTCTCCTCGCTCGCGCCGAGGAGGTCAGCGGCGGTCGCCAGCGTGCGCACGGCGCCGGTCGGCGAGAGCTCGAACAGATCGGCGGCAAACCCGCGGGCCGGCGTGCGGCGGAACAGGACGGCACCATCCGCGGTGATCGCGAGCGGAGCGGGCACACCGAGCCGGAAGTTGTAGGTCGCGGCGGCGTCGGCCAGGAGCTTGTCGTCGAGAGCGGGCCAGGTCACCCGCACAGCTTAGGTGCAAATGTTGCCCCCGCCGCGGGGGGTTGGGACGATTGTTTTCATGTTGATCCAGGAACGTCGGCGACGCCGCGCCAACACGGCGACTCAAGCGCTCAAGTACCAGCTCGCGCAGTGCTGCGAGGACGGACGGATCGAAGCGATGGTGGTCGCGGATGGGGATGGCCTGCCGCTCGCCTCGTCGGGGGACACGTACGCGTGCGACGAGGTGGCGGCCAGGATGGTGATCGTGGGGCAGCGCATCAAGGAGTTCTCTGGAACGCTCCTGGGGAGCGGGAACGCCTGGCAGGTGCAGATGATGAAGGTCGAGATCGATGGCACCGAGCTGCTGGTCTGTGCGGTCGGTGGCACGGCCGAGGCGCGCAAGCGCCAGATCACGCGGGGGGCCGAGGGCGCGCTGCGGATCCTCGCCGCCTGATTCGAGCTACGCTTCGGGCATGCGCACCCTGTCCATGCTCGCCCTGACGGCGGCCCTCGCCGCGTGCTCGTCGCAGAAGCCATCGAAGCAGGTCTCCGCCGACGAGGCGAAGAACGTGTTGATCGATCGCAACTGGCTCGATACCTATCCGCAGACGGAGCGCGACAAGCTCCACGTCTATCGCTTCGTGCCGAGCATGGGCGGCGGCGTGTTCCAGGATCGCACGCTGTTCAAGGGCATCTTCGAGCTGTTCTCGTTCAGCGCCACTGGCACCGAGATCAAGTTCACGCTGCACGAGACCCACGACGAGGTCACGAGCGGGTACACGATCGAACGGGTCGATGGTCCCGAGCCGTTCGACCTCAAGCTCACGATCGACGCCGATCCGCGCGGCCCGAAGACCTACTACGGCATCAAGGGCGAGACCGATGTCGATGGTCATCTGCTCGAGCAGCGCCTCGCGGCGAAGCGCGGCGACGACTGAGGTGCGGCGGCCGAGCGGTCGCAGCTACTCCGCACACCGCGGCGGAGCTCGCTGGTTCAGTTGCGCCCCACCGACCCGAAGCTCCCCAAGAAGAGGCTTTCTCCTCCAGGAGAAGCCTCTGCTTCGGGTCCCTTCGGGACTTCGGGGCGCATTGCACACGAGCGCATGATCCGTCGGCGCGGTTCTCGATCGTGGACGCCCCAGTGCGAAGCACTAGGCGCGGCGGATCTGGACCAGGCGCTCCGGCGGTAACACCGCATCGGGCGCGGCGAGCGGCTCGATCACCAGCGTGAACGTGCCGTGATCGAATGGCTCGCCGGGCGCGGCGGTCGCCGGCACCAGCCGCTCGCGGAGACCCTGCTTCGCCAGCGTGCGCGCGCGGTAGTGGCAGTACGGGTTGTTGCCCGGGCGGCCGAAGATCGAGTGCGCCGTGAAGCTGCAGCCGCCCATGCAGTGCTCCGCGAACGCGCACGTGCGACAGAAGCCCCAGAGATCGTCGACGGTGCGGTTCCGCGTGAAGGCCAGCTCCGGCGCTGTGGTCCAGGTCTCGGCGATCGAGCGCTCGCGCGTGGTACCGCCGACGTACGCGGGCTGCAGCGACGGGCAGCCCTTGATGCCGCCATTCGCCTCGATCCCCATCACGAACTTCCCGGCCTGGCAGCCGCGCCAGTGATCGCGATCGGCCGCCTCGATCGAGCGAAGCTGGGTCTCCTCGGGTCCGAAATAGCCGAGGTTGTTTCCCGGGGTCAGCACGATGCCGTCCGCTCGGGCGCGCAGCTTCAGGGCAGCGACGCGGGGCACCACGTCGAGCAGGTCCCACGGCTGGAGCAGCAGATCGGGGCGATCTGCCGCGCGCCCGAGCGGGGCGGTGATCTGCACCTGCCACGAGCCGATGCCGCGCGCGTGCAGCTCCGTGTAGAGCGCCTCGAGGTCGCCGTGGTTCAGGCGATTGAGGTTGATGTTCGACGAGGTCGGCAGCCCGGCCGCGCGCAGGCGCTCGAGCGCGGTCATCGCAGAGCGCCAGCTACCGCGCAGGTTGCGCATGCGATCGTGCGTGACCTCGAGCCCGTCGACGGAGACCGACGCATACGCGAGCCCCGCACGAACGAGCTGCGCCGCGAGCTCCTCGGTGATCCCGCGCCCGCCGGTGGTCAGCGCGGGTGCGATACCGGCGGCGCGCAGGGCGCGAACGATCTCGAGGAAGCCAGCGTGGAGATACGCCTCGCCGCCGATCAGGACGACCTCGCGCGTGCCGAGCGCGGCGAGCTGGCGCACCACTTCGAGCGCTTCATCGGTGGACAGCTCGCCCTCGCGCGCCACGCCGGCCCGCGAGCCGCAGTGCGTGCACGCGTGATCGCAGGCGAGCGTCAGCTCCCACACGACGTACGCGGGGAACGGTTGCTCTGTGATCACGTCGAGCCGGCGTCGCGCACGGCTATCATTCATGGCGCGGGATCAGTCGCGACGGGCGTCGGCTTGTTCGGATCGCGCCAGCCGTCCACGCCATCGCAGTTCTGATCGATGCCGTCGCCATCGAGATCGGCGGCGCCGTGATAGCGCTTCGGATCGTTGTCGTCGCAATCCACATCCGGCGGCTGGACCTCACGCTGCAGCGCATCCGCGCACTGCGGGCTCGGATTCTGTTCGCAGGTGTAGGGACCGAGGTTGCCGTCGCCATCGTGATCGACGCGCGTCGTTCCGCCGGGCCCCATGGGGCGCTCGGCGTGATAGCGGCCGGGCGCGCCGTAGCAGGCGGCGAGCAGGATCGCGCCTGCGGGTCCGAGCAGCTTCGTCATGCGGAGCACCCAGCGCGGCGGGCGACGCAGCGGCGCCTCGCAGTGCAGGCACGTCGAGGACGCGGTCGCCGGCGTCAGGCCGTCACAGGAAGAACAGGTCAGCATCTACTCAACAACGTAGGCCGAGGAGGACGCTTACGGGCGGGGCAAGTTCATGAAAAAGATCAGACTTCTTGCCGCGCAGCTTCGCGATGGACTCGTCGATGCAGCCGCGAGCTTACCGCCGCCGGCGCCGCGCGATCACGATCACCACGCCGAGTCCGAGCAGCAGCGGTCCGGATGGGTTCGTTCCAGCAGAACAGCAGCCCGGATCATCCTCGTCCATGCACGTTGCCGAGCAGCCATCGCCCGCGGCGGTGTTACCGTCGTCGCACTGCTCGTCGGGATCGATCGCGCCATCGCCGCACGCCGCGTGTCTTCCGACGCCGACCAGGCAGACCTCGTCGAGGTTCCAGCCGCCGAGCTCGCGGCCCATGTCGCTCGCGAGCGACCAGCTGAGCTGGACCGGCCCACCCGCGAAGCCCGTCAGATCGACGTCCTGGAACCGCCACTCGCGATCGATGTGATCGAGATCCTCGCCGGCCGACATCGCGTTCGTCCACACGGTGGTGCCGTTGACTGCGATCGTCGCCTTGTCGAAGGTCGCGTCCTCGACGGTGAGCCAGCGCCGGTACTGCAGGTGCACCTGATCGAATCCGGGGACATCGATCATCGGCGCGGTGATCGTGCTCGTGGCGTTGCTGGCGTAGCGCCCATCACCGGTGACATCGGTGCCGAGCACCGCGCTGCCAGCGTACGCGGCCGTAGGATCGCCGATCACGTTGACCCTGGGCACGCCCCACTGCCAGTCCGAATTGACCCCGAGCGTCCACTGGGGGTCGGCGTCGAACCGCTCGCACCAGATCTCCGTCGGCGTCCCGACGAACAGCGTGTACTCGGGATCCGCTCGATTCTGCGGGTAGGCGATCACCGTGCCGTCGTCGAGCGTGGCCGTGATCGTGTACTGGACCACGGTGGCGTCGGGCAGCGCCGGCAGCGCCCCGACCCAGCTCGCACCACTCTGCGTGAACGCCACCGAGCTCGGCGTGGTCTGACCCACGTGCCAGCGCAGCTCCATGTTCGTCACCTGCGGCGGGGGGCAGATGGTTCCGGTCGGCGTGGTGACCGGCACCGAGAACGACGTGCCGGTGACGACCGGCAGGCCGACCTCGGTGGTCGAGAACCCGGCGCCCGCGAGGCCGTGCCGCCCGAACGCATTCTCGATCGCGCAGGCGTGCGGCGTGCCGTTGCCGAGGTTGCCATCGTCATCATCGGCGGTGCGCGCCGCGAGGTACGCGCCCGGGATATCCGGCGAATTCTGCAGCACGCCGGCGAAGATCGCATCGATCTGCGCGAGCCCGGCGGTCTGCCCGAGCTGGGCGAGCAGCGCCTTGCGCAGATCCCACAGCGCGCCCGCGATGATCAGGCCGGTGATGTGCGGATCCTGAACGCGGTCGCGGGGCCAGACCGCCTCCCCGGTGGTCGGGTCGATGTCGCGGACAGGCGCGTCGGTGAACGCGAAGCCACGTCCGAGCGCGTGGTCGAGGACGATCGTCGACGCGAAGAAGTCCGCCACACCTTCGGCGAGCGACGAGGCGAAGTTGCCCGACATGTTCGCGTGAAAATGCACCGAGTGACCGAACTCGTGATCCACAACGTCAGCGAGCCGGCCGGTGTTCTCGCACATCGCACTCTTGCGGAAGAAGTGGATGTCGTCGGAGCCCGCGAATGCGTTGCACGTATCGTTCTCGTTGACCGAGACGGTGAACGATTGATCGAGCCAGCTCGCGAGCGACGGCATCAGCACACGTGCGCGCGCTTTCGCGAGCCCGACGTTGATGAACGCGTTGAGCTGCGCATCGTCGTACTCGTCGGTCGACCTGCTCCACACCACGGGCACACCGGGCTGCGCTTGCACCGCGCCCGTCGCGAGCGGACCGGCGCCATTCGTGAGCGCGATCTGCGGTCCCACGACGCCGGTCACCACGGTCGTCGCCGACGAGCCGGGCCACGAGAAGCTGCCGTCTACGCCGGTGACGGCCGGCGTCTGCTCGGCGGTGATCGCGACGAGCGGCGCGGGCGCAGCGTGGTGCGCACCGTTCGGCCAGCGAATGCCGACGTCGAACTGGAGCGTGCTCGTCGCGAAGTACAACCGCGAGCGGCGGAGCAGCGGCGCACCATCGACGCCCACATAGACATCCCAGCGCCCGGCGCGATCCGCGGTCTCGACGTCGAGCTGATCCGCGACGCGGTACTCGAGCCCGGAGGTGCCGAAGATCGGCAGCACGACGCGCGGCCCGATCCCGCGCGTCACGGCGCGGCCACCGATCCAGTCCTCCGCGCGCCGCGTGCTCACGGCACCTGCGCGGGCGGGAACCGCGATGGTGACGTTCGGCAACACCTGCGAGCTCGCCGCGAACACGCGGTCGGCCTTGATCATCACGGCGAGCGTCCCACCGATCACCGCCGCGCCCCGCCACGTCTGCTGGAACCACACGGTGCGCAGTCCGCGCTCCTCGCGATTCGCGCGCACCACGAGGTCATCGATCTTCGTGCCCGGGGCGAGCGACGCGAGGTTCGCCACGACGAACGCACGCGCCGCGGCTTCGGCGAGCTTCGCATTGGTGACCGCACCGGGTGCGACCACGTAGCTGCCCCACATCTCGGCGACCACGCCGGTCGCGCGATCCTGCGTCCCCTGCCACCCGCTCGGTAGCGCGCGCGCGGGCACCAGCGTGCGTTCGCCGCGCGGCGAGCCGACCGCCGCGACCTCGCCCGATTCCCGCCCGACCCAAGCACCGGCCGTCCCGCTCGCGAGCAGGATGGCCGCCGCAATCAACCCGGTACGCATCGGTAGAACGATGGCACAACCCCTCGATGGTGCGGCCAGCATTCGCTAACCAGCGTGCGCCAGGTTCCACGTTTTGCCGATACGCGGTGGCCTCACACGAAAAAACGCCGAGTGCGCGGTGCACTCGGCGTTACGGAATCGGTTGGAACCGACTCAGGCGCGCGCGGTGGGCGCGCTCTTCTTCTTTGCGGGCGGCGGCGGCAGTTTCTTCGCCGGCTTCGCCGCGGCCTTGATCGCGACCTTGCCGTTGGTCTTCGCCGCGATCGCCTTGCCATTGCCATTCGCGTGGCCGTTGCCGTTCGCGTGACCGTTGGTCGCACCCTTGGCAGCGCCCTTCGCAGCCTTGACGATGATCGGCTGCGCGACCTTCGCGGGTGCCACGGCCTTCACGGCCTTCGCCGGCTTCTCTGCCTTCACGGGCGCCGCAGCCTTCTCGGCCTTCGCAGGCGCCGCGACCTTCGCGGCCTTTGCCGGAGCGGCAGCGACCGCTTCGGTGACGGGCTGCGCGACGACCTTCGGGGTCTTCACGCCGGCCGCGCTGCGCAGCTTGTCGACAAGCGGCGTCTGCTCCCACGAGAAGCCTTCGCGACCGAAGTGACCGTAGGCCGACGTCGGCTGGAAGATCGGACGGCGGAGATCGAGCTCCTGGATCAACATGCCCGGGCGTGCATCGAACGTCTTCAGCACGGCCTTGGTGAGGATCTCGTCGGCAACCACGCCCGTGCCGAACGTGTCGACGAGCATCGACACAGGCTCCGCAACGCCGATCGCGTACGCGAACTGAACCTCGCAGCGGCGCGCGAGCCCCGCGGCAACGATATGCTTCGCGATGTAACGCGCGTAGTACGCGGCCGAGCGGTCGACCTTGCTCGGATCCTTGCCCGAAAAGGCGCCGCCGCCGTGGCGCGCAAAACCGCCGTACGTGTCGACGATGATCTTGCGGCCGGTGAGGCCGGTGTCGCCCTGCGGACCACCGATGACGAAGCGGCCGGTCGGGTTGACGTGGATCTTCGTCTTCTTCGTGATCAGCTTCGCCGGAACGATCGGCTTGATCACGAGCTCGTGGATCGCCTCGTAGATCTCCTCGTGCTCGACCTCGGGGCCGTGCTGCGTGGAGACGACGATCGCCTCGACGCCGGTGACCTCGCCGTCCTGGTAACGGACCGAGACCTGGGTCTTGCCGTCGGGGCGGAGCCAGTCGATGCCGTTCGCCTTCTGCTTGCGAACCTCGGCGAGCTTGAACGCGAGGTGATGCGCCATCTGGATCGGCAGCGGCATCAGCTCCTTCGTGTCGTCGCACGCGTAGCCGAACATCAGGCCCTGATCGCCGGCGCCCTGCTTCTTCGGGTCACCGCGGTCGACGCCCTGCGCGATGTCAGGCGACTGCTGCTCGATCGCGACCATCACGGCGCACGTGGCGGCATCGAAGCCGATGTCGCTCGACGTGAAGCCGATGTCGTGGACCGTCTTGCGAACGATCTTCTGGAAATCGAGCTGGGCGTGCGTGGTGATCTCACCGGCCACCAGGACGAACCCGGTCTTCGCGACGGTCTCGCAAGCAACGCGGCTGTGCGGATCGACGGCAAGACACGCATCGAGGATGGCGTCGGAGACGGCATCGCACAGCTTGTCGGGGTGACCTTCGGTGACGGATTCAGAGGAGAACAGGTAGCTGGCCATAGAGGTGGCGGGACTATTCAGCGACGGCGCGGCGCTGTCAACACGGATAACAGGTACGATATAGCGGATGCGATCTGGGCTACTGGCGCTGGTCCTCCTCGTCGGCTGCGGAGGTAACAAGCCCGTTCCGAAACGCCTCGTCGTCGAGGGTGACCTCGGCTCATGGCATTACCGGCGGTTCCAGGGTCCGCTCCTCGATGTCGAGGTGTGGATCGAGGGCAACAAGGGCGAGGCGTACAGTGCGAGCTACATCACGAGCGACGCCGAGAAGCGCGGCTCGATCGAGGACAAGGATCTCGTCAACGTGACCGTCACCTCCTACGAAAAACCCGATGGCGTCGTGCGCGAGACCGTCAAGCTGGTCCGCCGCCTCGCACAGGAGAAGGGCTACCAGGTCGACGAGGAGAAGATCGGCGGTGTGCGCACTCTCACGATCAAGGGACCGGGCGAGGCGTGGGCGATCTGGCCGTCGAAGAACCACGTCGTGAAGGTCGGCGGGCAGGGACGCACGAGCGTGCCGGGCTCGGTCGTCGGCGACTACGGCGATCGCTATCCATCGAAGCTGCCGGGCGGCGCGCTCGAGGGACCGTTGCCAGCGGGTCCCGAGGAGAAGCCAAAGAAGGGCAACGAGAAGGAGCCCTACGATGCTAACAACCCGACGCCGAACCTCGACCACTACGACGCGAACAAGGTGAAGATTCCGGAGAAGAAAGTCGAGACCACCGACCCCGCGCCGGATCCCAAGCCGGATCCGAAATCAGATCCGAAGAAGCCTCCGAAGAAGAAGTGACATGCTGAGGGAACTGCGAGGCCTGGCCGAGGCGGCACCGATGCTCGAGCGATCGACCCGGATGGCGGGGGCGATCGACGACCAGGTCGCCGCGATCCTTCACGATGTCCGCACGCGTGGCGATGCCGCGGTCACCGAGTACACGCGCCGGTTCGACAAGCGCGAGCCACAGGAGGGCAGCTACGAGCTGTCGGCCGCCCGTTGGGACGAGCTCGCCGTCGGTGTCGCGCCGCACGTTCGCGATGCGCTCGAGCTCGCGGTGGTGCGGATCCGGGCGTTCCACGCAGCGCAGCTCGATCCCGAGGTCGACATGACACTCGATGGCGTGCGCCTCGAGCTGCGCGTCACGCCGCTCGCGCGCGTCGGGCTCTACGTGCCAGGCGGTACCGCGCGCTATCCGTCGAGCGTGCTGATGACTGCGATCCCCGCAAAGGTCGCCGGCGTCGCCGAGGTCATCATGGTGACCCCGGGCGCGTCGGCAGAAGCGCTGCTCGCCGCGAAGCTCGCCGGGGTGGATCGCGTATTCGAGCTCGGCGGTGCGCAGGCCGTGGGCGCGCTCGCGTACGGCACGCAGACCGTGCCGCGCGTCGACAAGATCGTCGGCCCGGGCAACGCGTGGGTCGCGTCGGCGAAGCGACAGGTCTACGGCGAGGTCGATATCGATTCGATCGCCGGCCCGTCGGAAGTGCTGATCATCGCCGACGACACCGCGAACCCCGCATGGGTGGCCGCGGATCTGATCGCGCAAGCGGAGCACGACACGGCAGCGCGCGCGGTGCTCGTCACCACGTCGGCCACGCTGCCGGCGGCGGTCGATGCGGAGCTCGTGCGCCAGCTCGCGGATCTTCCGCGCAAGCAGATCGCCGAGGCCGCACTCCGCGAGCATGGTGCAGCGATCGTTCTCGAATCGGTCGACGAGGCGATCGCGTTCGCGAACGCGTTCGCACCCGAGCACCTCGAGATCCAGACCGTCAACCCACGTGCGATCGCCGTACGCTGCACCACCGCGGGCGCGATCTTCGTCGGCAGCTACTCGTCCGAGGCCGCCGGCGACTACCTCGCCGGCGCGAACCACGTGCTGCCCACCGGCGGCGCGGGTCGCTACGCATCGCCGCTCGGCGTGCACCACTTCCGCAAGCGCACCTCGATCATCGAGTACACCGCCGCTGCGGCCGCCGCGCACGCCGATCCGATCGCCGCGCTCGCGGCGTGCGAGGGCCTCGATGGCCACGGTCGGTCCGCGCTGTTGCGAGGCAACCGTGGCTGAGTCGGCCCTCGGCCCGCTCGCGGCCCGGGTGCCCGAGGCGCTGCGCGGATCGAGCGCCTACCACGTGCCGAAGCCGGCGCGCGTGATCGCGAAGCTCGACGCGAACGAGCTGCCGTATGGCTTGCCGACGGAGCTGCGCGCGCGGATCGCCGACGCGCTCGCGGAGCTGCCGCTCGAGCGCTATCCAGATCCGCAGGCAACGCGGCTCCGGGCGATCGTGGCGCGCCAGCTCGGCGTTGCCGGCGAGCAGCTCGTGTTCGGCAACGGCTCCGACGAGCTGATCGCGATGCTGTGCAACGCATTCCCCGGGCCGGTCCTGTACCCGACGCCGAGCTTCGTCTACTACCGCCTCGCCGCGATCGCGCGCGGGCTGCCACCCGTCGAGATTCCGCTGCACGCGGACTTCACTCTCGACGAGGCCGCCGTCGAATCTGCGATCGTGCGCGATCGGCCGAGCACGGTGTTCCTCGCGCTGCCGAACAACCCGACCGGCACGCTGTGGCGCACCGGCTTCGCACTCGACCTCGCGGAGCGCTATCGCGACACCGTGATCGTCTCCGACGAGGCCTACGTCGCGTACGCCGGCGTCTCGAACCTCCCGCACCTCGCGGCGCATCCGAACCTCGTCGTGATGCGCACGCTCTCCAAGATCGGTCTCGCCGGGCTGCGCGTCGGTTACACGATCAGCGCGCCGGCGATCGCCGCGGTGCTCGAGAAGGTGCGGCCGCCCTACAACCTGTCGGCGCTCGATCAGCGCGCCGCGGAGCTCGCGCTCGAGCACGCTACGGACTGGGGCGTCGCCCGCGCCGCCGAGGTGGTCGTCGAGCGTTCGCGCATGGCGATCGCGCTCGGCGCGCTCGGGCTCCACGTGTTCCCGTCGGAGGCAAACTTGCTCCTCGTGCGGTTCCCCGACGGCGCGGCGGCCTACGCGAAGCTGTTCGCGGCCGGCGTCTCGGTGCGCTCGTTCGGGGCCACGGGAGCACTGGCGAACTGTCTGCGGATCACCGTCGGTACTTCGGCGGAGACCGCGGCGCTCCTCCGAGCCCTCGCGTGAACAATGGGGTCCGACCCCTTTCTTGTGCGGTGCTCGGACTGCTGCTCTTCGCCGCGTGCTCCGCGGGCGAGCCGGGGCCGGGCGTCGATGTCGATCAGGTGATGGTCCACGTCGGCTCGCTGATGGTCCTCGGTCCGCGCCCGGGCGAGTCGTCGCACGCGCGCGAGGCGGCCACGTACATCGAAAAGACGGTGACGGCGATGAGCCAGAAGATCGAGCGCTATCCGGTCGGTGCCGTCGATCTCCCCGAGATCACCGTGATGGGCGCGACCTATCGCAGCGCGCATCGCGCCGAGAGCACCGATCCAAATCTCGTCGTGCGGTTCGGTCCTCCGGGCCGTGCGCTGCTCGTCATGGCGCACTACGACACCGTCGCCACGAGTCCCGGCGCCGTCGACAACGCCGCCGCCGTTGGCCTGTTGCTCGAGTTGGCGCGCGAGCTCGCGCAAGCGCCGCCAGCGTACCCGGTGATCCTCGGGTTCACCGCGAACGAGGAGGTCGGGCTCGTCGGTGCAGAGGCGCTCGCGGCGCGCGTCGGAGATGACATCTCGTTCGCCATCGCGCTCGATCTGGTCGGCGGCAGCGGCTCGTTGGTCCTCAACGGGGCGAGCGAGCTGATCGGCGCCGACGAGATGAGCTGGCTCGCTACGGCCGCCGAGCGCGCCGGTGTCACGATCCGCGCACCGCTCGCGCATCGCGTGATCAGCCGCTGGTGGCCGCAGGCGGAGCGCTCCGATCACGGGCCGTTCACGCGGCGCGGGATCCGCGCGGTGCACCTCTACAACCGCGGTCAGGACGGCGAGTGGATCGACCTTGCCTATCACAGCCCGCGCGACGTGCTCGCACGCGTCGACCGCACCTCCGTCGACGAGCTCGGCCGCGTGCTCGTCGCACTCACCCACGTTCCACCGCCCGAGACCGGCGGCGCCGATGGTTTCTGGCTCCCGGTGCTGCGCAACCGGATCATGCCGCGCTGGCTGCTCCTCGTGCTCGAGCTCGTGCTTGCCGGCGCGGCGCTCGTCTCGCTGATCTCGATGCGGACGTCCCGCGCGCGCGGTGGCTGCGGCCTGCTCGTCGGGCTCGGTTGCGTTGCGTTCGCGACCCTCGCGACGTTTGCGCTCGAGCTCGCGACGCGCGGCGATCATCTCGCGCCGTGGTTGCACGCGCCGCTGCGGTTCGTGATCGCGGAGCTGCTGGTGCTGTCCGGAACGCTCGGTCTCGTGGTGATCGTCGTGCGCCGCATCCGCCCCTGGATCGGGGAGCTCCGCTACCTCGCGGTGGCCGCGCTGATCCCGTTCGTCGTCGGCTGCGCGCTGCTCGCGATCGGCGCAGCCGAGCTCGCGTGGATCTGGCTCGTCCCGGCGGCGGTCATCGCGCTCGCGCCACGCGTTCCCCCCCTGCGCTGGCTCACGCCCCTCGCCGCGGCACTCCCGCTCGTTCTCGTTCTCAACCCGAATCAGCTTCGCGAGGCCGCGTGGAACGGCTTTCTGCCGCTCCAGATCCCTCTCGCGGCGCTCATCGCCGTGTTCACACTCCCGGTCTTTGCATCCCTCGCCTGGCTCATGCGCAGGCGGGGTGCGACGGGCCCGCTGGGGGCATTCGTCCTCCCCATGGGGTGCCTACTCTCCGTCATCGCGGGAGTTGTTCTGGTGTCTCGCGCACATCCGCCGTGTACCGCCGCCGATTTCAACCAGTTCCAGCTCGCCTGCGAGGTGACCCCCAGGGTGCGCTAGCAATTGCATGTACCCCTCTGTTACAAATGGTTGTACTGCGGGCTATCTCCAACTTCGTTCTGGCCATGGTGTCGCTGGCAGCCTGCGACGTCGGGGAAGTCCCGATCGGCGGGGGCGGCGGCCCGGACGGCGGCGTCGGCAGCGCCGGCTTCGCCACCACGTGCGAGGACAAAGGCACGGCCGGCGTGTCGCACGAGCATGGCGCCGCCGGCGGCACGACCCACGCGGGTGAGGGCTGCATCGCCGTGGGCTGTCATCTCCTGGGCCAGCCCGGTGGTGAGTTCACCGCGGCCGGCACCATCTACAAGCTGGACGGCGTCACCCCGAACCCCGGCGCGGTGATTCGCATCAAGAGCGGCACGAAGGTGCTGATGCAGGTCGCGGAGAGTGCCGGCACGTTCCACTTCGGCCCGGCGCAGCAGATCACGTTCCCGACCATCACTGATGTCTCGGCGTGTCCCGACGCCACGAAGATGACGGCGAAGCTCACGACCGGCGGCGGCAACTGCAGCGGCGGCGCGTGCCACGCGACCGGCGGCGGTCAGGGCCCGATCAAGGGTCTGAAGTAGTCGCTACTTCTTCTTCGCGGCGATCAGGCGCGTGTACGCCTCTGCCGCGGACTTGCAGACCTGGCCGAGCACGCCGATCTGGATCGGCGAGAGCTCTTTGCCGTGCCCGTAGAGCAAGTTCACGACGCGCTTGCCGATGGTGATCGCCCCTGCGGACACATGCATCGGCTCGGAGCAGCCGAGGACCTTGTACAGGTACGAGCTCACCGTCGAGGGCGTCAGCGGCCCATGGAACACGCCGTTCTCGGCGGCGAGCGCGGACTGAAGCACCGACGGCGCCTCGAGAGGAATCAGCACGTGCTCGACGTGCGCGTAGCCGGGAACGCCGAGCGCCTTCCAGCCGAACGCGAGGTTGTCGCGCACCGTGAACACCACGCTCGACTCGAACGTCGATGCAGCGTAGCCGAGCAGCGCCTCGACGATGCGATTGCGATCGGTCGCCGTCGCGAGCTCTCGCATCGCCACGTCGGCCGAGAGCGGCTGCACCAGGATCGGCGGCGGGATCGTGGAGCGCGTGCGCGGGACCGCGATGCCGGGCGAGCTGACCGGCTCGGTCTTCGTGATCGGCGCGGTCTCGGCGGGCGCAGCGTCGTCGGCGTCGAGCGAATCGATCAGGTCCTCGGCGTCGAGCTCGAGCGCCTCCGACTCGTCGAACATCTTCGCCATCTTCATGCTGCGGAGCCGCGGGCGCGGGCCGGGCGCGGTGACCAGCGTCACGGGGACCGGCGGTAGGCCGGGCAGGGGAGGAGCGGGCAGGCCTGCATCCACGGCGCCCTCGTCGCCGCGCGCGGTATCCGCGAACTTCACGAACCGCGCGGGGCGGGCAACGCCGTAATAGCGCTCGATGTAGTAGTAGATGCGGACCTCGGGAGCCACGCGCGGGAGCACGCGGTACCCGGTGATCGCGTTGAGCGCCTCGAGCGTCGCAAAATCGTGTGGATCCTCGATCGCGGCGATCAGCTGGCGATCCTGGACCACCAGCGGCACACACTTGTGCTTGAACGCGATCTGCGGCTGCAGCAGACGGACCGCGGCCCGCTTCGCCCGCTCCAGCATGGCGCCGGTCGCGATCGGGATACCCAGCTCCAGGCCGAGATAGACGGTCAAGGCCTCGAGATCGATGAAGCCGTGCTCGAACAGCACCGTCCCAATTCGCCCGCCATCCCGTGCCTGGAACTTGAGCGCGCTCTCGAGCTGCGGCTCCGTCAGGCGGCCGTCTCGCACGAGCATCTCGCCGAGCTTCATCTGCCTGCGAAGGTATCACGGACGTGCTACTGCACCAGAATGTGGCTCTCGCGCCTCGGGGTGCTCGCGGTGGTGGCCGCGGGATGCGGCAGCAAGAGCGGTGGTGACAAGGCGCCGCCGCTGCCCATCGCCAACCCGGAGCCGGGCGAGCCGCTCGAGCCTGCCGAACCGACCGCGCCCGAGTTCCCCGAGGGTACGCACTCCCTCGAGCTGATCCGCACTGTCGGCGTCCGGATCGAGCCCGGCGATGACGCGAAGCGTATCGGCACCGTGGCCATCGATACCCGGGTCCGCTGGAAGCGCACGCAGAAGGCCAAGGGCTGCGAGAAGGCCTGGGTCGAGATCGAGCCGCGCGGCTGGATCTGCGGCGACTACGTCAAGGCGTCGAAGCGGGTCGCGATGGGTCGCGAGGTCCCGATGCTCGACCGCGGCGAGCTCGTTCCCGGCGTCTACGGCAAGGTCACCGCGCCGAACTCCGTGACCTACCTGCTCGAGAAGCCCGAGACCAAGAAGAAGCCGAAGGACAAGAAGAAGGGCAAACCCGTCACCTCGCCGAGCGAGGTCGAGCCGACCAAGCCGCTCGAGACGAAGATGGTCGAGGACAAGCCGCTCGTCGGCTCGATCAACGTGCGCCAGTACGAGGAGGTCACCGTCGGCGGCAAGAGCTACTGGAAGGTCAGCCAGAAGGACAACGAGTACGTGCTGCGCTCCGCGATCTCGCAGCACAAGCCCTCGTTGTACGGCGGCGCGCGCCTCGGCGATGAGACCGGCTGGGGCGTGCCCGTCGCGTTCGTGTGGCCGCGCGCGGGCTACCAGCAGGCGTGGACGTACGCGAAGTCGACCGGCGCAGGCGCGATGCGCCAGCTCTCCGCGCGCACGCCGCTCGGCATCTTCGAGACCGTCAACGATCCCAAGGGCGCACCGCTCGCCTATCGCATCGGCGACGCCGAGTGGATCCGCGCCGCCGACGTCCGCGTGTTCCAGCCCGCGCCACCGCCCGCGCTCCTCCAGAAGGGCGAGCGCTGGATCGACGTCGATCTCGACAACCAGATCCTCGTCGCGTTCGAAGGCGAGACGCCGGTCTACGCCACGATGGTGTCGACAGGCGGCAAGGACACGCCGACGGAGACCGGCATCTATCGTATGTGGGTCAAGGAATCCGAGGCCGACATGAAGGGCTTGAACGGCGAGGATCCCTACTCGGTCGCCACGGTGCCGTGGACGCAGTTCTTCTCTCCCGAGAAGGGGCTCGCGCTGCACACCGCGTACTGGCACGACCAGTTCGGCGTTCGCCGCAGCCACGGCTGCGTGAACCTCGCGCCGCGCGATGCGCGCTGGCTGTACTTCTGGAGCGATCCGCAGGTGCCGCCGGGGTGGACGATGGCGGCCGGCGTCGTCGAGGCACCGGGCTCGATCGTGCGCGCGCGGACGAAGGACGAGCCGAACCCGCCGCTCCGCGGGTACGCGAAGAAGGTCCAGGAAGCGCGCGAGACGACCGGCGGGTAGCCCCCGTCCGAAGCGCTGGAAACTACTCGAATCTCGCGGGGTTGTTTCACCGTCGCGGCGGTGCGATAAGAGCCACGTGACGCCCACCGAATGCCTCAAGCGGCTCGTCGAGGGCAACGAGCGCTACGTCGCGAACGTCCGCTCCGAGGAGTCGGCGCTCAGCCATGTTCGCCGGATCGAGCTGGCGAACCTCCAGAAGCCGTTCGCCGTGGTGCTCGGCTGCTCCGATTCGCGGGTTCCCGCGGAGCTGGTGTTCGATCAGGGCCTCGGCGAGCTGTTCGTGATCCGCGTCGCCGGCAACATCGTCGCGCCGTCTCAGCTCGCGAGCGTGGAGTTCGCCGCGCAGGCGTTTGGCTGCGGCCTCGTGGTTGTGCTCGGCCACTCGCAGTGCGGGGCCGTGGCGGCCACGCTCGACGATCTGTCCCCGGATGGCACCGATGCACCGTCGACCCTCAACTCGATCATCAGCCGGATCCGCCCCGTGGTGGTGTCGCTCGTCGAGCTCGGCAATGCGCTCCCACGCGAGACGCTGATGCGCGCGGCGGTGCGTGCGAACATCCGCGCCTCGGTCGATGCGATCCAGCATGGAACGCCGCTACTCGAGAGCATGGCGACGGCCGGCCAGATGCTCGTCGTCGGCGCCGAGTACGACCTGCTCAGCGGCAAGGTCGAGATGATGCAGCCGCTCCGGCAGCGCGCGCAGACGATTCCGCCCATCGCCTCCGGCAGCTAGCGCGCCCCGGCCGGACGGACGGCGACGAATCCACGCGGCCGTGCTTCCAGAAAGATGAGCCCCGAAGTTCTCGAAGACCTAAGGAGAGGCAGCCGGCACTGCGGATTGCCGCTCGCCCAGGTCTATGACCTACGCTCCTAGGCGACGACGGGCAGCTTCTTCGGCAGCGCGCCGAGGACCTGCGCTTCGGCGGCGTCGAGTGCGGTGATCAGCTCGGCACCGAATACGTCGCCGAGGGTGTCGCGCGTGATCCGGTAGAGGGTCGGGCCCTCGACGAACACGCACGAGTAATCCTTGTACTCGTCGGCGATCACGATCGCGTCGCCCTCGTAGGACAGCGGGAACAGGCGGCAGATCGCGGGCTTGACGCCGCGGAAGTCCCAGCCCTGCTCGATCGACGCGCGGTGGATCGCGCAGCCGCGCTTGTCGTGCTGGAGAAACAGGCAGCCGTCGTCGACGGTCTCGGTGCGCACCACGGCGCCCGACGGATAATCCTCGTCGTGCTCGACCTCGTTGTCGAACCACTCGCGGTTCTGGATCTCGGGCTTGAGCAGCGGGCGGATCTGATCGGCGCGCGCGAGGATGGCGTCGCGCTCGGCGAGATCAACATCGCAGCCGTACTGACAGCACGCGTCGAGCTTCACCTTGTGTGTCTCGACCATGGTGCAGTTGTGCTCCATGCAATCGGGCGTGAGCTTCTCGGTGAAGATCGCGGCCCACACCTGCGTGAAGCGCGGGTGAGCGAGCGGGATGAACGACTCGAGCGACTGCATGCGGCGCGGAATCTACTCGGTTTGGAGCAGACTCGCGAGATCGATACGCGTGCCGTCGCCACCCTCGGCACGGTCGACCGCGAGGACGAGCGCGGAGAGCGTCTCCTGGTCGACGACGCAGTCGGCGTCGGGGGTGACGGTCGTGAAGTTCTTGAAGCAGGACTGGACGACGGGGAGGGAACCCTGTCGCATGCGGATCGGCGCGCCGTGGGAGCGGCAGACCACGGGGCGGGCGGCGTAGATCAGGCAGCGGCCCTGGGGATCGAGCGCGGCGCAACGCTCCCCACCGGCGGCGGGCGCGGCGACGGCGTTCGCGACCAGGGCGGCGCGGCGGGGAGAGTCCCAGGTCGCGAGCTCCCGCTCGATCGCGCGGGCCTCGGTACCGGTGACGGTGAGGCGGGCATGACAGCAGTCGGAGCAGCCGGTGCCGCACTGCATGTCGGCGCCGTGACGCGCCTCGACGCGCGCGAAGAACGCATCGACCTTGGCGGTCACTTCGCCGAGCCGGCTCACGGCATGCGAGATAGCACGCGGGTATGCTCACGGCGTCATGGATCTGAACGACATCGTCGTGTTCACCAAGGTCGCCGAGACCAAGAGCTTCACCGGCGCTGCCGAGCAGCTCGGTCTGCCGAAGTCCACGGTGAGCCGCAAGCTCGCCCAGCTCGAGGAGCGCCTCGGTGTTCGCTTGGTCCAGCGCACCACGCGCAAGCTCGCGCTGACCGAGATCGGAGAGGCGTACTACGAGCGCGCCTCGCGGATCGTGGCTGACCTCCAGGCGGCCGAGCAGGTGGTGACCGACATGCAGGCCACGCCGCGCGGCCGGCTGAAGGTGACGGCGCCGATCGATCTGTCCACGCGCTACCTCGGCGCGATCATCGCGGAGTTCATCGCGGCGCACGCGGATATCACCGTCGAGCTCGATGCCACGGATCGCGTGGTCGATCTGATCGAGGATGGCTACGACGTCGCGGTGCGCTTCGGGCAGCTCCCGGAGTCCACGCTGATCGCGCGCAAGCTCGCGACCTTCGAAGGCCTGCTCTGCGCGTCGCCCGCGTACCTCGCGAAGCGCGGCACGCCGACCACGGTGGAGGAGCTCGACGATCACGACAAGGTGCTGTTCCTTCCGAACGCGCGCTCGACGGGCTGGACGCTGAACAACGGCGATCAGACATACGAGCTCGGCCGCCCGGCGCGGTTCTCGAGCAACAACCTCGCCGCGGTGCGCGACGTGGTGCTCGCCGGCGGTGGCATCTCGGTGATGACGGAGTTCATGGTCGCGTGTGACATCCACTCGGGGACCCTCGTGCGCTTGCTCCCGAGCTGGGGTGCCCGTGCGGTCGACGTGCAAGCCGTGTATCCGGCGAGGCAGAACCTGCCGCCGCGGCTGACGCTGTTCCTCGATCATCTCGCGAAGTCGCTCAATCCGCCGCCGTGGTCTCACCCGGTCGCGTGATCATGCGAACCTCCTCGGTGGAGGTGGAGATGATCCCGATCGAACAGTATGCGGACCTGTGCGCGCTGATGGCCGACACCGCGGGTGACGTCAACAAGGAGAACGCGATCGCCGCGCAGCACGGCGTCTCGCCCGAGCAGTGGCACGCGTCGAAGACCGGCTACACCGCGCAGATGAGCGACCCGAAGGACATGGGCCGCACCGCGATGGCGTTCATGCCGCTCTACCAGGCGGCGCAGGCGCGCGCGCGGGGTGGGAAGGAGCCGTGCACCCTCGAGCTCTACGCGAAGGTTCACGCCGAGATGGCGTGGACGAAGGACGCGATGGGCAACCAGAAGAACCATCACCTGGTACTCGCGGAGAACGGCACGCATCACCAGGCGTGGCTCGAGTGCGAGGGTTACTGGACACCGAAGGTGGGCGCGCCGGAGATCCTCGGGCAGCCGAATCCACAGTTCAATCCAGAGCTCGCGCAGAAGTTCGCCGTGTTGACGCAGGCCGAGTCGGACCGCATCCACGGCATCAAGCGCTGACTACTCGCGCCACGCGGTGTACGCGAGCCACAACCAGCCGACGAGGAACGCGAGGCCGC
This sequence comes from Haliangiales bacterium, assembly GCA_038206055.1. Lineage (GTDB taxonomy): Bacteria > Myxococcota_A > Polyangia > Haliangiales > Haliangiaceae > JABFXX01. The sequence continues at coordinate 14,417 of JBBRBG010000039.1, read as the reverse complement.
CGATCGGCGTGATCGCACCGAGGCCCTTCACGCCGGTGAGCGCGAGTGCGTAGAGCGAGCCGGAGAAGATCACGATGCCGGCCTGGAGGATCAACCCGGCCTGCTTCGCGCCGCGCGTGGCGATCGCGCCGCAGAGGATGATCGCGAGCGCGTGATACATCTGGTAGCGCGCCGCGGTCTCGAAGATCTCGAGCGAGCGCGCATCGATATGCTCGCGCAGACCATGGGCCCCGAAGGCGCCTGCCCCGACGGCGAGCGCCGCGTTGACCGCACCCAGGACGATCAGCTTCGAGAAAGCGGCCATGCGGCCAGGGTACCCTAGCCGACGCTGACGATCCTGGTGTCCCCGTCGGGCTCGACCTTGACCGGCACGTCCAGGAACAGGCCGATGGTCTCGATGTTCGTGGTCGCGTGCAGTGACAGCGGCGCGCAGCGAAACCGCCCACCACCGGCGAGCGCGAGGGGCAGCAGCAGCTGATCGGCGAGGTGCTCGCCGACCGGGACGTTCGCGGCGATGAAGGCCGCAGCCTCGTCGCACGCGCGCTCCGCGACGAGCTCGGCGCGCACGCCCTTCTCGCCGAATCCGGTGATCAGCTCGCGGCCGTGCGCTCGCTCGATCTCGATGATCACCACATTGCCGGTGGAGCCTGCTCGGACCTCGCGGACCTCGCAGCTCGCCTGGGGAAACCGCGCGCGGATGATCGCGAGCTCGCGATCGGCGACGTGGGTGGGCAGACGCGACACGATCGCCGCAGCGTGGATGTTCGTCACCTCGCCCGCCTCGAGCAATTCGATCGGTCGCAGCGCGCCACCGGTGACTTCGAGAGTGAGCTGGCCGAGCGCGCCGCCACGATCGCCGACGAAGCCGTGCTCATCGAGCGCGAGCGTCACGCCCGCGCCCATCGCGCGCAGGTGCGGGAGGAACACGCGCTCGAGGAACTCGAACGGCGGTGCCATCGGGTTGTGCGTGCCGCCGCGGATCGTCGCGCGCAGCGGGAGCCCCGATGAGATCGCGGGGATCAGGACCGTCTGCACCACGAGGGTCGTGGATCCGGAGGTTCCGATATCGATCGCGAGGTCGCCGCCTGTGATCGGACCGGGGATCAGCTCGAGGTACTTCGAATCGACCTTCGCGCCGTGCACGGTCGCACCGCAGACCTTCGCGAGCGCTTCGACGCACGCGACGTGCTGACGGCGCAGCCCGGGCTTCGCTCGACCCGCGCGGATGTTCCGCATCGTGATCGGTCGGCCCGTGATCGCGGACAGCGCGAGCGAGGTCCGGAGGATCTGCCCTCCGCCCTCGCCGCGAGATCCGTCGATGTCTACCCCTTCACGCATACGACCTGCCGCAGCTCGTACACGATCTCGACGAGATCCGACTGCGCCTCCATGACCTTGTCGATCGGCTTGTACGCCATCGGCGTCTCGTCGATCACCGCGGCGTCCTTGCGGCACTCGATGCCCGCGGTCGCGGCCTCGTGGTCCTCGACCGTGAACCGCCGCTTCGCCTCGCCGCGCGACATCACGCGCCCGGCGCCGTGGCTGCACGAGTGGAACGACTGCGCCTCGCCCTTGCCGCGCACGATGAAGCTCCGCGCGCCCATCGATCCCGGGATGATGCCGAGGTCGCCGAGCCGCGCGCGCACGGCACCCTTGCGGGTCACGAACACGTCGTGACCGAAGTGATGCTCCTTCGCGACGTAGTTATGGTGACAGTTGACCGCCATCTCGCCGAGCACGAACGGCGGCAGCTCGTCGCGCGCGGCCTTGACCACCGCGTCCATCATCAGCTGCCGGTTCGTCATCGCGTAGCGCTGCGCCCAGTCGACCGCCTCGACGTAGTCGTCGAAGTGCTCCGTGCCCTCGGTCAGATACGCGAGGTCCTTGTCGGGCAGGTTGTTGACGAGGTGGCGCATATCCTTCTTCGCCAGCTCGATGAAGTAGCTGCCGATCCGGTTACCCACGCCGCGCGAGCCCGAGTGCAGCATGAACCACACCTTGTCGGTCGTATCGAGGCAGACCTCGACGAAGTGGTTGCCGCCGCCGAGGGTGCCGAGCTGGTTGACGTCGTTGCCCTGACCCACGCGCGGGTGCTTGCCGACGATCGTCTTGTACTCGCGCTCGAGGGCCGACCACGCCTTGCCCGGGCCCGCCGGCACCTTGTGCCACGCGCCGCGATCACCGCGGCCGCCGTTCGCGGTGCGGCCATGCGGCACGGCCTTCTCGATCGCCGAGCGCAGCGACTTCAGCGAATCGGGGAGCAGCTTCGCGTCGAGATCCGTCTGCACGGCCATCATCCCGCAGTTGTGAACGAACACGCCCGCGCTCAGCGCGAAGTTGTTCAAGCCGGGCACCGTCAGGCAATACACGTCCGCGCGTTCTGCGAGCGTCTCCACGCGTGCGACCTTGTGGTTGTAGCCGTGCTTCCCGCGACGGTGGTTATAGAGGCCGATGTAGCTACGGACCTTCTCGCCGCAGTCCTCGCAAGCGTGCTCGCGATTCGCCACCTCACGGCTCTTCGCTCGCCCGGCCTCGCTCGTGTTGTAGCCAACGAGAAAGCCTCGCCCGCGCTCCCCATTGCCGGCGACGGACGCTTCGAAGTGGTCGCGACGCTCGGTCATGTACGCGAGAATGTTCTTGGTGCCTCGCGCGGCAAAATAGGCGTGGCCCTCCGTCGTCTCGGCCTTACGCCGGAGCGCGGCGACCCGCTGCGCCTCGAACTCCGGCGACTGCCAGTGCTCGTTTCGGTCGACGAGCATGCGGTGGTAACTGGCGTGGTCGTTGGCCCCCATGAAGTGGAGGTTGGAAGGATCGTTGTTCGACTCGTTGAAGTCGACGTGGTGAATGATGGTGCGCTGTCCCTCGAACTTCGGGACCTTGCCCAGTAGCCCGGAGCGCGCAACGACCCAGTGCGCCTTCTGCATGCGGCCCGAGTAGTTCTGCTGGACCAGCTCGTAGCCGTCGCGATCGTGCTGGCGATACAGCGGCATCAAGGAGTCGCCGTCAGCAAGCTCGTCTGCACGCCCATAGCTGCCATCGCGCCGCATGAACTGATGATCCGGCGTGCAACGCACCTGCTGCCCGTTATCCAGCGTCACGCGCACGAGCGTTGCATCAGTGCGCGTCCCGTGGGCTCGAGCCGTCGCAAACACGATGCGTCCACTCGGCGTACAGGAATAGACCGTCAGGTCGCCCCCAGCCGCAGCGAGCTCGTCGATCCGGCGCGAAGTTCCGTCGGCAAGCGGGATCTCCGTGTCCGCGGTGAAGCAGCCAATATCCACGCCCACGGCCGCCGGAATGATCGCGCCGACCGTCGGCACGACGCTGCCAACGGTCGCGCCGATCCCGAAGTGCACGTCGGGCATGACGGCAACGTGCCGGAAGATGATCGGCAGTCGCGCCGTGTTCTCCAGCTGCTTGCGGGCGGATTCCTCGATTCCAACGCCACGCGTCCATGCCTTGATCGGCACGTTGGACGTCTCGATGATCTCGTAGTTCGACATGCGAAAATTCACTGGCCGTTGTGCCAGGCTCCTGCGCTGCGAACGACCAAACGGCTCGCGGCGGGACCTGTTACGTAAAGCTTTGCGCAGCGGAAAACAAGCGCCAGTTCCTAAGTCGCGAATTTCTCAGTCGCGTTTGATCACAGCGTGTCGAGCCACATCCGCCAGTTGCGGTTGTTCGAAACCTTCGTGGGTCCCCACGCCGATGGTGCGCCGGTCGCGAGCACCTCGGCCACCTGCTGGAACGCCTCCGAGGTGCTTGGCTTATCGCCGTGATAGACGTTCGGATGACACCAGTCCGCGATGGTCAACAGGTGCCTGGCATCTGGCGCCAGATGCGCACCGAGCTCGTTCGATCGGTGAAACAGCTCGTCGCGCTGGGTCTCGCTGAGATGCACGAGGAGTGCGAACGCGGGCTCCACTTCCAGTACCTCGGCGCGACTGTTAACGGGCTCGAGATCTACCAAAATGCCGCGAACGCGCGCGCTCACCAGTCCGTCATCGTCGCTCTCCGTTGTCAGCAGCGATTCGAACGGCGTCACGAGGCCACTCCCACCGCCGGCCAAGAGAGGGCCTGCACCGAACAAGATGGTCTCCGGCCCATTAGCGCCAGGCCAGTCCACCAGCTCCTCGATCAACAGGGCCCACCCGCTGTCGGAGCCACGGAACAAGTGCATGCGCGCGTCGGCCGTCGCGTAGTTTGCGTTGTTGAAGCCCGGGAACTCGAAGCTCTCCGAGAGGATGTCGAACACCGCCAGGATCTCAGATGCACTCATTGCCAGGTCGCTTACACGAGTCCGGGATTTGCCAGGCACTCGTCGCAGCGGCTCAGCGATAGCCCTGGGCCTGCAGGTTGAACAGCCGCGCGTAACGGCCGTCCAGCGCGAGGAGCTCGGCGTGCGTGCCGCGCTCGATCACGCTTCCGCGATCGAGCACGATGATCTGATCGGCCATGCGCACGGTGGAGAATCGGTGCGAGATCACGATCGCGATCTTGTCCTCGGTGAGCTCGCGGAACCGGTCGAAGATCTTCACCTCCGCCTCGGCGTCCATCGATGCGGTGGGCTCGTCGAGCACGAGGATGTCGGCGTCGCGGCGCATGAACGAGCGCGCGAGCGCGACCTTCTGCCATTGACCGAGCGAGAGCTCGCGACCGTTCTTGAACCACTTGCCGAGCTGCGTGTCGTACGTATCCGGCAGCGTCTCGATGATCGGCTTTGCGAGGCCGCGCTCGGCCGCATCGGACCAGCGTTCACGATCGGTGTATGCGCGGTCATCGCCGGCGCCGATGTTCTCGCCGACGGTGAGCTGGTAGCGCACGAAGTCCTGGAAGATGACGCCGATCCGGCGGTGCAGCACGGTGGGTGACCACTCGCGCAGGTCACGGCCATCAAGGAGGATCCTGCCCTCGGTGGGCTCGTAGAGCCGCGTGAGCAGCTTGATCAAGGTGGTCTTGCCGGAGCCGTTCTCACCGACGATCGCGAGCTTGCTGCCTGGCTTGATATCCAGCGTGAGCCGGCTGATCGCGTACTCGTCGGAGCCCGGGTACTGGAACGAGACGTTCTCGAACCGCACGCCATCGCCGGGCACGGTGCCTTCGCTCGCGGTACCGCCGGGCGCCATCGTCGGCGTGTCGAGAAACTCGTAGAGGTTCGAGAGGTAGAGGTTGTCCTCGTACATCCCGCCCACGTCGCCGAGCGCGCTCGTCATCGCGGACTGCGCTTGCTTGAACACGACGACGTACATGGTCATCGCGCCGATCGTGATCGCACCCTCGATCGTGGAGAGTGCGATCCACAGGTACATGCCGTAGAACGCGACCTGGCTGATCGTGCCGAGGATCAGAGACCAGATCGCGCGCTTGATCGTGATCGCGCGGTCACCGGCGTAGAGCTTGTCGAAGATCGCCTTGTAGCGGGCGAGGAAGCGCTCGCCGAGGCCGAACAGCTTCACTTCCTTCGCGTGGTCTTCGCGGGCGAGGACGGTCTCCACGTAGACCTGTTCGCGCGTCTCGGGCGTGCGCCAGCGCGACAGGCGGAACGCATCCCCGGAGAACTTGAGTTCGGAGATGAACGGCGGAATCGCGGCGGCGATCAGCACCGCGAGCGCGATCGGCGAGAACGCGGCGAGCAGCGCGCCGAGGCCGATCAGCGTGACGATCGATTGCCCGAGCTCGAAGGTCTGCGAGACGAGCGAGAGCGGCCGCGACGATGCCTCGCGGCGCGCGCGGGTCAGGCTGTCGTACAGCTCCGAGTCCTCGAACTGCGTGAGCTCGAGCGTCAGCGCCTTCTCGAGGATCTCGACGTTGATCTTCTGCCCGAGCTGCTGCCGGAGCAGGCTGCGCATCATGCCGAGCAGGCGGCTGATGATCGCGAGCATGATCACGAGCCCGAGCTCGATGCCGACCCACATCACCGATTCCATTCGCGCTTCGTGCGTGCGCACGCTCGAGGCGGTCACGATCGAATCGATCAGGTGCTTGCCGACGAACGCGACGCCGCCCGGCAAGATGCCGGCGATCAGGCTGCCGAGCGCGAGGCCGATGGTCAGCGTGCGATTGGTGGCCCACACGAGGCCGATCGCGCGACGGCTGTACTTGAACACGCCGAGGTAGTTGCGCCAGTTGACCTCGTCCTTCGGCGGCTTCTGGGCGTTGTGCGGATTGCCGGGGACCGCCTTCCCGCCCGCTCCGCCACCACCGCCCCCGCCGGCGCCTCCACCACCCCCACCGCCGCCGCCACCCCCGCCGCCCTGGGCGACGATGAACGGAGGTGCGATCGAGACAGCGGCCATGGCGCACTCTATCTCTCCTGGCGCACCGCGCCCACTCACCGGTCGGCTAGCTTTGGCCGCATGGACCTGTGGGCCAGGGTCGCCGGGACGCTGAAGCTCGACTACGAGGTCAGGGAGATGACCGTCGCGGATCTCGGCGCTCCTCCGGATCGTCGTGATGACTGGGCCGCGATCCTGTCGCGGTACCTCGGAACACCGTGAGAAGATCCCCGCGATGGCGGAACAGCGAGTCGAGAGCGAAGGCCACTTTGAAATGCTGTGGGACTGCGACCACTGCGGTGCGAAGGGCCTGCTGGGGCTGAGTCAGCGGTTCTGCGCCGAGTGCGGTGCACCGCAGAATCCGGTGAAGCGCTACTTCCCGAAGGAAGGGGAGCAGAAGCGCGTCGACGGTCACAACTACGAGGGTGCCGATCGCCAGTGCCCGAGCTGCAACTCGGCGATGGGCGCGAAGGCCAAGAACTGCACGCAGTGCGGCGCGCCGATGGACGGTTCGGCGCGCGAGGTCCAGGCCATCGCCGCACCAGTGACCACCGCGCCGAAGAAGCCGCGACGCTGGTGGATCCTGGGGGTCGTGCTCGGCGTCCTCGTCCTCATCATCTTCGGCATCTGGTGGCGGTTCATCCGCACGAAGGAAGTGGAGATGGTGGTCACGGAGCACCGGTGGTCGCGCGAGATCGCGATCGAGGAGTTCAAGTTCCTGTCGGAGAGCGAGTGGCGCGATCACGTGCCGACCGATGCGGAGTCGAGGACGTGCTTCCGCAAGGAGCGCTCGACGCGCCAGGTGAAGACCGGCCGCGAGGACTGCAAGACCGAACGGAAGGACAAGAAGGACGGAACCTTCGAGTCGGTCAAGAAGTGCACGCCCGTCTACGCGAGCGAGCCCGTCTACGACGACTGGTGCACCTACACGGTGCGCCGCTGGAAGCAGATCGATGCGGCGAAGACCTCGGGCACCGGCATGTCGCCGGCGTGGTCGACCACGAGCCTGCCCCCGGCGGACACGGCCGCGGCGCTCGGTGCGAAGCGCCAGGGCAAGCGCACCGAGTCGCTGATCATCCGGTTCGGCGAGCAGAGCTGTGACGACGTCTCCGATGCCACGTGGCGCAAGTACGCGGACGGCAAGAAGGCCAAGGTCGAAGTGCACGCGTCGTCGGGCGACATCGTGTGCGGATCGCTCTAGGACGCGTGTAACGCTCGAGCGGGCGCCGCGACTACCAGTGCGTGACCTCGCTCGCGACCACACGGAATGGCCGGTTCGTCGTGCTCCGTCAGCCCGACGGCCTGCACATCGTCGACGCGCTGGGACCACGCCCGCGCCGTAGGATCGCCGGCAACGTCGGCGATGTCGTCGCCTGTGTCGGGACCGAGGCGTGGTGGGTCGACGCCGCAGGTGCGCTCCACCGCACCGCGCTCGCCACCGACGATCCGGCGATCGCAGGTCCACAGCCGTGCGCATCGATCACGTCGATCATTCCGAGCAGCGACGGCCTCTCCGCGCTGGTCGCGGGCCGCGACACGACCTGGCTGGTCGACGCGCGCTCCTCGAGCGTGCTCGAGATCGAGGGGCCGGTCGGGATGCGAGTGCTCGCCGCCCTCGGGCGCTGCATCGTCGAGACATCGGGATCGACGGGAGTGATCCGCACGATCGGTCGCCGCGATGTGGTTGCGCTGCCGTTGCAGAGCGGCATCGCGCTCGCCGCCGGCTTCGTGCTCGGTGGGCGTGCGGTCGCCGTTTGGGTTCGCGATGCTTCCGCCGACGCGATCCTCGTGTGCACGACCGCCGGGAAGCTGATCCACCGGATCGTCACCTCCCACCTGACGACATGCGTGTTCGCCGAGGACGCGAACCTCGCCGTCGGCGCGTGTGATACGGGCCTCAGCACATTCGATCTCCGCTATGGCTCGTTGCGCGGGACCAACCACGCGGAGCACGTGGTCGAGCTCGCGATCGATCGCCAGGGACGCCACATCGTCGCGGGCATCCCGGAGAACGGCGGGATCGCGATCTCTCGCTTCGGCTACGACGAGCTGTTCTCGGTGCGGGCGACCGTCGTGGAGCCCGAGGCGGAGCCGGTGGAGCTCGTCGCGGCACCGGCGCCGATCGTCGACGAGGCGCCACCACCCGAACCGCTGCCAGATCATCTGCCGCTTGCACTGGGTGCGCCGAATCGCGCGCCGATCCGGCTCGCGCCGAATGGAGCGGCGCCGTACGCCGACGCGAACGAGCACCTCGCGCGCGTGCTCGACGTCGTGGCCGCGCGCACGGCGCTCGCGATCGCCGAGAGCTGGCACAGCGGCCGGTCGAGCCATGATGCGGCGCAGGCGCTTCCCTCCGAGCACGAGGTCCTCGGCCTGCTCGGCGAGGACGTCGGGCTCGCGGCGGATGCGCTGCGACGGGCACGGACCCGGCTGCGCGTCAGCGCCGACGAGCTCGCGGCGCGCACCGAGGCGTCACTGGCCGCCGGCCTCTCGTTGCCGTTTCATCAGCTCGCGCGCGAGTACGGGCTGACGCCGATCGCGACCCAGATCCTCGCCTGCGCCGTCGCGCCGCGGTTGCGCACGTCGATCGCGCGGCTGTACGGCGTGCTCGCGGGTCTCCAGGGCCGGAGCGCATGCGCGGACCACCTGCTCGACATGCTCGTCGAGGCCGCGCCGGGTCACGATCTCGCGACCGCGCTCGCGCGTGAGCTCGGTCCGGAGTCCACGCTGGTCCGCCACGGACTCGTCAAGCTGCTGTGGCGACCCGATCAAGTCGAGGTCGCCGTCGATGCGGTGCTCCTCGATCGGCTCCGCGGCCTGCCGCGCCAGATCCAGATCAGCGACGCGACCACGCGCCGCACCAGCGATCGCGACGTGGCCGACGTGATCGCGCCCGCCGCGGCCAAGCGCGCCCTGATCCTCGGCCTCTCCGATCGCGATCCCGTTCGCCCGGCGCGCGTGGTGATCCGCGGTCGGCGCGGCGCGGGTCGACACACGTTGATCGCCGCGCTCGCTCGTCGCGTCGACCGCGCGATCGCCGCGATCGATACCACCCTGCTGCCGACCGGTGCCGGTTTTGGGCCTGCGCTCGCGCAGGAGCTGTGTCGCGCCGATCTCGCCGGCTGTGTGCCGATCATCTCGGGACTCGAGTCGAGCGCACGCGAGCCCGAGGCGCGGATCCACATCCAGATCCTGCTGCGCCGTCATCCCGGTCCGCTCGTCATCCGCTCCACGCAAGATGCGGAGCTGCCGCTCGATCCCGAGCGCATCGAGGTCACGCTCCCCGCGCTGTCCCTCGGCGAGCGCGCGGCCGCCTGGGAACGGGCGCTGCTCGCGCGTAGCCTCGGCACGCTCGACGACGCCGCACTCGCGATGCTCGCCGTCCGGTTCCGGTTCGGTCCCGGCACGATCGAGCGGATCGCCGAGGAGGTCGCGCGCCGCGCCGCTCGCGATCCGCAATCCACGGCGCAGCTCGTCGACGAGATCGCGCGCCAGCACATCGCCGGCCGGCTCGAGCGCGTCGCGAGTCGTGTCACCCGGCTCGCCGACTGGGATCAGGTCACGCTCGTCGATGACATGCGCGACAGCGTGCGCGAGCTGATCGGCCGCATGCAGCATCAGCGCACCGTCTACGAGTCGTGGGGCTTCGACGCTCGTATCGCCACCGCGCGCGGCCTCACTGCGCTGTTCTACGGACCACCGGGCACCGGCAAGACCATGGTGGCGGGCCTGATCGGTCGCGAGCTGGCGCTCGACGTCTGGCGCATCGATCTCGCTCGCGTGACCTCGAAGTGGGTCGGCGAGACCGAGAAGAACCTCGCCGAGGTATTCGAGGCCGCCGAAGAGGGCCAGGTGCTCCTGCTGTTCGACGAGGCCGACTCGTTGTTCGGCAAGCGCAGCGAGGTCAAGAGCAGCAACGATCGCTACGCGAACCTCGAGACCAACTATCTCCTCCAGCGCCTCGATGCGTTCGAAGGCGTGGCGATCCTCACCACGAACCTCGAAGGCTCGATCGATCCGGCGTTCAAGCGCCGCCTGTCGATGCGCCTCTACTTCCCGTTCCCCGACGAGGAATTGCGCGCCCAGCTGTGGGCCGCGCATATCCCGCCCAGCGTGCCGTGCGCCGGCGCGCTCGACTTCGAGGATCTCGCTCGTCGCTATCCGCTCTCCGGCGGCTACATCCGCAACAGCGCGCTGCGCGCCGCGTTCCTCGCCGCACAGCAACGCCGCCCACTGACCCAGGAACATCTCGTTCGCGCGGTGCAGCTCGAGTACCGCGAGCTCGGCAAGCTGTCCTCCAGCGGCCGGATGGACTGAAAGGAATCCGATGAAGGCATTCGCTCTCGATCAGACTCACGACCGCGCAACCCATCCCGAACGGGACCCCGAGGCTCACAAGGTCCACCGCAAGGTGTTTCGAAAGGCGAGCTCCAGCTCGGAGGCTGGTCAGCAGGTAGAACCCGTGGAGGGTGGGTCAGGATTCTCGACAGCGCTCAACGCGGGCCTCGTCGCGCGTGCGGCCGAGGGCTCCGGCCATGCCTTGCCGGGTGACCTGCGCGGCAGGTTCGAGCAGTCGCTCGGCGCCGACCTGAGCGGCGTGCGCGTTCACACGGACGGCGCAGCGGCGGCTGCGTCGAGCGCCCTCGACGCTCGGGCCTACGCGGTGGGGCAGGACGTCTACATGGGAGCCGGTCAGTACAACCCGAGCACCCCCGATGGCGCGTTCCTGCTTGCACACGAGGTCGCCCATACGGTGCAACAGCAAGGCGCGTCGAGCGGGCCGCAATGCAAGCTCGAGGTCAGCGAGCCCGGGGATGCCATGGAGACTGACGCGGACTCCGCGGCCGAGGCGATGATTCTCGGCCAGCCGACGAGCGTGATGCGGATCGGCACGGCAGCGGCGCGCAAGATCATGCGGTTCAGCGCCGGCGAGTACCGCACGGTGCGTCCAGTCTCGTTCGGTGACGCCGCTGTCACCGAGGTCGGTTCGCGCATCGGCTACAACGGTTACCTCGAACGCTTCATCAGCGAGCAGGGAATGGTCGGCGGCGCGCAGTACATCAGTCCTGGCTCCAATTCCCCCGTCCACATCCGGCACGGCCAACCCGGTGCGTTTCGCGTGCGGCTCGTCCTCGGCTACGAAATCTCTCGCAGGTTCCGCGGCAGCCTCGATGGGTCCGCGGTGATGGTCGCGTCGGTCGACTACCACTTCAACCCCGATGGCTCTACGACTTTCGAGATCACCGGCACGGACGACAGCAGCGGCATCATCGAGGGCGGGCAGCCTGCCGGGATGCAGATTCGCCGGAGGATCACGGTTCCCCCCTCCGCGAGCGGTGCTGGCCCGTATCACGTCGGCATCGGCTGGGTGTTCGATGGTGGGCAGCGAAGCGGCAGCACCGCGAGCGTGACGTCGCCGTCTGCATCGGTGGAGCGCGGACCCGCAACGATCACGAGCCCCACCGGTACGGTCACGTCGGGACAGCGCACCACGGCGCCCGAGCGTGAATCCGCGGACTACAATCTGAGCGTCGTCGTCGATGGTGTGCCGGCGCCGGCGCCAGCTACGCCACCGGCGAACGGCCAAGCACCGATCAACATCACCAACACGAACAACAACACTGCGACAGGCGGTTCAGGCGGTTCAGGCGGTTCAGGCGGTGCGGGCGGCGCAGGTGGAAACGCGACGGCGACTGGCGGTTCCGCGGTTGCGCAAGGCGGCTCAGCCATGGCGAGCGCACCTCAGCCCGGTCCCCAACCCGGTCCCCAGCCGCAGCCCCAGAGCCGCCCGTTCGACGGACCGCTACCCGACGGCGGTCGTATCAATCTGGACCGCGGCGACCATTCGGGGACGATCGACTCGGACCGCGACATCGAGCGGTGGGTGCGCGGCATCTCGTCCAACGCAGCGCTCCTCGACGCGATGGTCCACGGCCGGATCATCCTCGAGGTAGCCGGTTTCGCGAGTCGTGTCGGTGGTGAGGGCGCCAACGACACGCTGTCTCGCGAGCGCGCCCAGACCGTTATGACGATGCTGCGCCGCGAGCTGCGCGCCTATCACGTGAGCGTACGCTTCACCCCGGACTCTCCGATCGCGATGGGCGAGCGCACCTCCCGCGGAAATCCCAATGCCGCGAGTGCTAACGAGCAGCGGGTGGAGTGGAACCTCGTGCATGCCAACTAGTTGCAGCGCAAGCGACGTGCTCGCGGGCTCTAACCGCGAACACCAGAGTACGAGCGCTACGGTCAGCAGCTCGATGCCTTCGAGCGGCAGCGCCAGGGCAACCATGCGTGCATCGCGAGCTCGCCGTCGGCCCGGCCGAGATGTCGGCATACTCGGGCGTGTCGCAGCAAACCGGTTCGTTCATGCGGCGTACGAGCAACGTGCAGACCATGTTCGCCGGTGTGGAATCGGCGGCGAATCATGTCGTGCAGTCCGCGTTACCCGGTAGTCGCAATCAGTCCGGTGCTTACTAGCGTCGGGAAATCGCCCCGGGACGCTCGGCGAGAAACTTCCGACGGAACGTGCGCTTGCCGACCTTGTTCGCGAGAACGCCTCCGATCGCGACGGGCATCACGACCGCGAACACAGCCAACACCGGGCCTCCTCCGTGGGCGCTGATCCAGTTGACGACCGCCCACACCGGCAGCAGCCCCACCGCGAGCCCGATCAAGAACACCGGCAGCAGCGCGACTGTTCGACGGGACGAGCCCGCGTTCCACTGCTCCTCACATGTCGCGCACGCGAGATCCGGGGACATTGGAACGTGAAACGCGCACAGTGGCAGCTCGCACCGCCGACAGCGGGTCTTGATCGGCTCCTCGCAGAACTGACATCGCAGGTCGCTCATCCGGCGGATCCTGACACGCCGAACGCTTGTGCTCTAGGATGACCTCGACCGCGCACCGACAGACTGCCTAGCGCTTCTTGCGTGACGTCGTCGACTGCACCTTGCGGCGGCGCAGGCGCGTGGCTTCCTTGAGCCGGCGCTCGGTGCGCTCGATCATCTGCTGCTGGCTGTGCTTCGCGCCCATGCCGGTGCGCTGCACGTAGCTGCCGTCGGGCTGCATGTCCCACGCGCCGCGCTGATCGGAGAGCTGCGTGTCGAGGATGTGGCGCAGCTCGCCCTGCAGGCGCGTGTCGTCGATCGGGAACAGCACCTCGACACGCTTCTCGAGGTTGCGCTGCATCGCATCCGCCGAGCCGAGGTAGTACTCGGGCTTGCCGTTGTTGTGGAAGTAGTAGATCCGGCCGTGCTCGAGGAACCGGCCGATCACGCTGACGACCTTGATCGTCGACGACACACCCGTGAGGCCGGGCCGCAGGCGGCACGTGTCGCGCACGATGAGATCGATGGTCACGCCGCGCTGCGAGGCGCGGTAGAGCGCGCGCACGATGTCGACGTCCTCGAGCGCGTTGAGCTTCCACTGGATGTGGCCGCGCCCGCCGCCGCCCTGGACCGCGATCTCTCGCTCGATCTTCTCGAGGAGCGAGGACTTGAGCTGCTTCGGTGCGACGAGGAGCTTGTGGTACTTGCGCCGCGGCTTGAGGCCGGTGGTCAGGTAGTTGAACAGCTCGGTGAGATCGCGGCCGATGCCGTCGTCGCAGGTGAACAGGCCGAGGTCGGTGTACAGGCGCGCCGTGCCGGCGTGGTAGTTGCCGGTCGCGAGGTGCGCGTAGCGGCGCAGGCCATCGAAGTCCTGCCGCACGACGAGCACGATCTTCGTGTGCGTCTTGAGCCCGACGACGCCGTACGTGACGTGGATGCCGGCGCGCTCCATACGCGTCGCCCACTTGATGTTCGCTTCCTCGTCGAACCGGGCCTTGAGCTCGAGCACCACGGCGACCTGCTTGCCGTTGCGTGCGGCGCGCACGAGCTGCTTGATGACCTCGGAGTCCTTCGACGTCCGGTACAGGGTCATCTTGATCGCGCGCACCTTCGGATCGTCCGAGGCCTCGCGGAGGAACCTCTCCACGCTCTGCTGGAACGACTCGTACGGGTGCTGCACGAGCATGTTCTTCGCATCGCGGATCGCGTGGAAGATGTTGCCGTCGGTCAGCAGATCCACCGGCGCACACGGCGCGTGCGGCGCGTCGCGCAGCTCGGGAATATCGAGGAGCGCGATCTCCATCAGGTCGCG
>JBBRBG010000038.1:0-52922 GCA_038206055.1 Haliangiales bacterium | reverse complement strand
CGGAACCCCGTGTTCATGCAGAAGCTGTATCCAACTCTTCCGAAGCTCATCCAGATCCGAACCGACCGCAACGACCAAGCCGACGACGGAGCCAACCCATGAAGAAGAAGCTACCGGTTGTATCGAAGCCCATGCCCGCTGCAACCCAGCGCGAGCTCGCCGTGAAGCCGGTGGCCGCTGGAAGCAAGCCCGAGTTCCCGACTCGCAAGGCGATGTATCGCACCGCCGGTATCATCGGTGGCGCGACGCTGCTCGCCGGTGGTGTTGCGAGCGCTGACGCGGGGAAGCCCGCCGCGCCTCCTCCTCCTCCTCCTCCGCAGCAGCAGGCAAGGCCGGCCGACCCCGTGCCGAACTCCATGCCGAACCCGGAGATGAAGGACGGCTCGGTGGATGGCCAGCCGCTCGCCAAGACGGCGCCGAAGTTCCGCGTCTACCGCGAGGGCGGTGGCATCGGCCCCGCCGAGGATATGTGGCAGGAGTCGGATGTCGAGGCGTTCATCAACTGGACGATGGCCAAGGAAGGCAAGCTCAACATCAAGACGAACTACAAGTTCGAGTACGACGGTGCGAGCTTCGATCTCGACGGCTTCGACGAGGAGAAGAACGTCGGTTACGAGTACGTCGACAAGCTCGATTACGACAAGGACTACTTCACGAAGCAAGTCCGCGCGAAGTTCGACAAGTGGATGAAGGACAAGAAGGCCGCCATCCTGTTCATCGAGATCAAGAAGAACCCGGATACGGCGACGATCAAGGGCAAGGTCCTCAAGTTCCTCGCCGCTGTGAAGAAGGCGCCGCCGGTCGCCGGCAAGCTGGCCAAGTAGTTTCATCGGTCGGTTCGTAAGACGAGCGCACCGCAGGAGGACTAAGGTTCTGCTGCGGTGCGTTTTCATTTGGTGATCCGGCTGATCTTCCTCGTCGCGATGCTCGCTGCGTGCGGCCGGAGCACCGCGGACGCGCCCACGGCCCGCCGTGCGTTCTACTTCTGGCGCACCACGTTCGCGCTGACGCCGGTCGAGCAGGAGGCGGTGCGTGCGTTGCACGTCGAACGCATCTACGTGCGCATGTTCGATGTCGCGTGGAGCGAGAACGACAAGACCACTGTGCCGCTCGGTCCCGTGACGCTTGGCGCCGGAGCGACGCTACCGGCGGACGTGGAGATCGTGCCGGTCGTGTACCTCAAGACCGACGTGTTCAAGCACGTGACCACGGCGCAGTTGCCGATGCTCGCGCGCAAGGTGTGGGCCGACGTGCAGGGTCGCGCGGTGGCGCTCGGGTTCCGGCCGCGCGAGCTACAAGTCGACTGCGACTGGACCGAATCCACGCGCGAGGGCTTCTTCGGCCTCGTGCGCGAGCTGAAGGTCGCTTCGGCGCTGCCGCTCAGCTCGACCATTCGGTTGCACCAGGTGAAGTACCGCGAGCGCACCGGCGTGCCGCCCGTCGAGCGCGGCACGCTGATGTTCTACAACATGGGAAAGTTCTCGGCAGATCCCGATGCGCGGATGATCTTCGACGCGGACAGCGCTGCAAAGTACCTCGCGCGGATCGACGACTACCCACTCCCCCTCGACGTGGCGCTGCCGATCTGGTCGTGGACCGTCCACCTTCGCGACGACCTGGTGGTCGGCCTCATGCAGAGCACCGACCCGGCCGAGCTGCCGGCGCTCGACTTCCTCGCCCCCGACGGACCAGACCGGTTCGTCGCGACGCGCTCGGCATTCCTGCATGGAACGTTCCTGCGCGAGGGCGACGTCCTCAAGATCGAGGTGACCGGCCCGGTGGAGACCGCTGCTGCCGTGGAACTGCTCGCCCCTCACCTGCGCGGGGACGGCACCGCACGGACGATCACCTTGTTCGATCTCTCTGAAAGGAACCTCACGCGTCATGGCACGGATCAGCTGGACAACGTGTTTCGCTCGCTTCGCTAGCGCCGGGCTGATCGTCGGCATCGCCTGCGCGGCGAGCCTGATGGTCAAGCACGACGATGCGGAGGCGTGCGCGGGCTGGGAGCCGTCGATCGGCACCATGACGACGTTCGATCCGGGGGTCCTCGGCGATGACTCGTGGGGCGGGCTCGAGTACGACCCGTTCACCGACGGCTATGGTGGCGGCTGCTCGGAGTGCTCGACGAAGGCGATGCTCGACGACTGGCACGGCTACCTCAAGGATGCGGTGACGACCGCGGACTGGGAGCAGGTGCTGATGAAGGCATCGCTGAGCGACATCTTCGCGCTCGAGCAGCGGCTCTCCGGCAAGTCGCAGAAGGTCCCGAAGCAGTTCGAGACCAGCTCGCTGTGGACGAACGCCGCCGCGCAGAAGCAGCTCTACGGCGCTGTCGAATTCGTCGAGCTATTGAAGCGCATGGAGCCGAACGTCTCGTTCGAGCTCTACGATCAGAAGGTGCGGCCGTTCGATCCGCTCGCGAAGGAGCTGGCCGCAGCCCAGCGCGGGCTCAAGGCGGCGAAGGATCCGTTTCTGCAGCAGCGCTACGCGTTCGCCGTGCTGCGAGCGCTGTTCTACCGCAGGGACTTTGCGAAGGCGGTCGCATTCTTCGACAGCAGCCTCGCGACGCTCTCGGCGCCGTCGGAGGATCTCAAGTGGCGTGCGCGCTACTACATCGCGGGCGCGCTGCGGAAGGACGGCAAGACCGCACGCGCCAACCTCGAGCTCGCGCGGATCCACGCGGGCTACTACCCGCTGACCGGCCTCGCGATCCAGGACTTCAAGCCCGCCGAGGAGGCGGACTGGAGGGAGGCGCTCAAGCTCGCGAAGGACAAGGGCGACAAGGCCGCGATGTGGCGGATGGTCGGGCTCAAGCACGATCCGCTGGTCGCCGCGCAGGAGATCCTGAAGCTCGATCCGAAGTCCGCGCTCGTCCCGCTCCTCGTGGTGCGCGAGCTCGGGCATACCGAGAGCCTGATCGACGCCACGTTCACGAACCAGCCCGACAAGGCGCAGATCGCCGCGCAGAAGAAGGCGTACGCTCGACTCGAGACGCTCGCGAACAAGCTCGCGACGGCGCCGGGATCCGCAAAGCCGTGGCTCTACGATCTGATCGTCGGGCACATCGCGGCGAAGCGCGGAGACCTCGCCACGACGCGCACGCGGATGGCGAAGGCGATCGCGGGAGCGCCCGGCGACAAGCGGGTCGCGAGCCAGGCGAAGGCGAGCCTCGCCGTCGCGCTCGTGGCGGACTGGAAGCTCAATCCGGCGAACGAGGCCGAGCTGGCAACGCTGATGAAGGACATCGATCCGGCGTTCGGGCGGATGCATACCGTGACGAACGAGGTCCGCACGAAGCTCGCGCTCGCGTACGCAGCGGCGAACAAGATCGTCGACGCGGAGTTCCTCGCGCATACGGTGACCGATGACTTCGACAGCGGCGACTCGGCGCTGCAGGGCAAGATCAAGACGAAGTGGCAGTCCGTGCCGTTCCTCAAGGAGATGATCGCGCGCACCGACCAGCGCACCACCGAGTTCGATCGCTTCATCGTCGATGGCTCGCACGTGAAGGACGACCTCCAGCTCGAGCTCGCGGTGCGGCTCACGCTCGATGGTGACTTCGCCGCCGCGAAGAACGTGTTCGACAAGACCACGGCGAAGTCGTCACTCCTCAAGACCGATCCGTTCGTGATCCACGTGCTCGACTGTCACGACTGCGACCACGAGAAATTCGGCGAGAAGTCGAAGTGGACGCACAAGAACCTGGTCGCGCGGCTCGCAGAGCTGGAGCTGACGGCGAAAGGCGGCGGCGAGGCAGGCGCGCAGGCGGCGCTCGCGATCGGCAACGCGCTCTACAACATCACGCACCACGGCAACGCGCGCTCGTTCGCGGAACCGACGCATCAGGACACCACTGATGCCCGGCTCGCCGAGCGCTACTACAAGAAGGTCTACGACTCGTCGGGCAACCGCGAGCTCAAGGCCCAGGCGGCGTGGCTGGCCGCGAAGTCCGAGCTCGGCACGCTGGTCTACAAGGAGCAGAGTGCGCGCCCGGAGGACTTCATCGACGCGGGGATGATGATGCCGAAGACGTGGTTCAAGGTCTTCGCGAAGTTCTCGAACACGAAGTACTACAAGGAAGCTCTCAAAGAGTGCGGCCGGTTCCGCGACTACGTCGCCGCGCAACCGTAGCGAGCGCCGCACCGACGAGGAGCAAGCCACCACCGCTGCCACCGGTGGAGCATCCGCCGGAGTCCTTCGGATCGTTCATCGTCGGATCACCTGCGGGCCCGGTGGGATCGGGGTTCATCGGATCGCCGTTCGGGTCCGGATTCGGATCAGGGTTCGGCGGCGGCGTGCCGAGCATGATCTGATCCGCGAACGCGAGCTCACCGTGGACCGACGTGTAGAGGTCCCAGCCTGCAGTGCACTGATCCTCCGTGCCGCCCGAGGTGATACCCACGACCTGGAGCTTGCCGGCGACCTCGATGAACGCGGGACCGCCGGAGTCGCCGTAGCAGCTCGAATTTCCGTCGGCCGCGTTGAAGCAGAGGAGGTTCGCGTTGGTGATGCCCGGATCGCCCGCCATCGCGCAGTCCACGGTCGGCGTGACGAGCTTGCGGAGGATTCCGGCGCCGCCGCCGTTGTTGTCGGAGTCGCCGTAGCCGACCTCGGTGACGGAGGTCGCGAACGCCACCGGGTCGCGGTTGATCGGGGTCGGATCGCGATCTGTGACCGACGTCGCGAGCTTGAGCAGCGCGATGTCGTTGTCCCAGTCCTGGAAGTTGAACGCCGGGTTCGCGTGAATCTCCGAGACCGCCACGACCATGCCGCCGGTCGTGTTGTTGATGTTGTCGTCGTCGAAGCGAATGTTGAGGTTTCCGACGGTCTCGCCATCCATGCAGTGGGCGGCGGTGAGCACCCAGTCCTTGTCGATCAGCGTGCCTGTACAGAACCAGTCACCCGGTGCGTGCTCGAGATCGACCACGGTGCGGTAGGTCGCGGTCGATGCGGTCTGGCCGCCGATGATCGGTTGCGCCTTCGTACCGGTGTCGGCAGGTGCCGCCACGCACGCGGGGAACAGCAGGGCAGCGAGACCCAGGGACAGGCGCTTCATCGTCATGGTGCGCATCGAAGCAAGGCGCGGACCGCCGCACAACACACCGATATCGGTCTCGTACAACCTCGACTGGCGCACTGAGACTCACGCGTCGTGCACGTTCGTGCACGATCGGCCGCTCCGGGCCGAGGCGGAGCGCCTCGATGCTGGGGGCATCGCGCCCTGGCGACTGGACTAGCCGATCAGGTTCTGGAGGCGCTCGGGATCATCGCTCTCGATCCAGTCGACACCGAGCTCGCGCAGGCGAAACGCTTCGGCATCGGTCATCGCGCTGGGATCGATGGGCTTGCCGGTCGTGGACCCCATGGGGAACAGCGTGTGCGTGCCGATCGCGACGCCCAGCGCGTGAAGCCGCTTGACCGTGCCGGCGCCGATCAGGGTGTGCTCCGCGCCGACCAGCCGCGTGCCGAGCAAGCGGTTGACGAAGTTCGTCTCGAGGATACGGTTCAGCATCCGCCGCGGGTCGAGCAGCGGACGGGCGAAGTTCAGCATCGTGTCGTCGAAGCAAAAGCCGACGGCGAGGCGCGACTCCTTGCGCACCGCGGCGCCGAGTTTGCGCGGATCGAACGACGTCACGATCACGCGGTGCTCCGCGCGGGCCTCGGAGATCACCTGGGCGGTGATCGCGCCGATGTCAGTCGCCCACAGGCGCGCGATATCGAGCTTGAGCTCCACGTTGATCACCACCCGCGCGGCGACCTCGGCAAGGACCTCCGCGAGCAACGGGATCCGCTCCTCGCGCTCGTAGCGCACGACCACCTCGCCGCCATGCTCGTCGATGCCCATCGGCAGCTCGCGGCGGATGCGCAGCCGCGAGACTTGATCCCACGTCAGGTCATCGACGTCGAACGTGCTACCGGTGAGGCGGCGCAGGTTGTGGTCGTGGAGCACGACCGCCTTGCGATCGCGCGTGAGTCGCACGTCGAGCTCGATCGCGGGGAGGCCGAGCTCGACCGCGCGCTTGAAGCCGGCGAGCGTGTTCTCCTGGTGCAGCTTCGGCACGCCGCGGTGACCAACCACGATCGGCAAATGCTTGCCGATCAGGAACGGGTTCACGCCGGGAGACATCTCCCCCGTAGTTTCGCATGTTAGCTGCGTGTCGGCAGTCGACGAACGGCGGACCCGGCTGGATAGGCGGGCCCACATCCCCCGACGCGGCGCTGGGAAGTCACGCAGCGGTCCAGCAGGCGTGCGTGCCGCTGGAGATTCGCTCGGGGAGGCGCAGCTTCGCGATCGGCCCGGCGTCGACATGCGCGGCGTCGAACACGTGGCACTCGGAGACATCGCGAACGGTGTCGGTCGTGAGCGTCAGGAGATAGCCATCGTCCTCGGCCTTCGCGTTCGGCCGCGGCGCCATCGGGCTCTCGCTCGCGTACACACCATCGGGATAGCGATGGCGCTGGGTCGCGCCGGTGTCGAGATCGAGGCGGAGCAAGCCATCGAACAGGAACCAGCCCGGCTTTGCCGTCATCGTCCACGCGTAGCGGTGGCGCCGCCCGCCGACGCGGCCGTTGATCGATGGGAACTCGGAGATGTCCTCGAACATCCGTTCCTCCGTTGCAGTACCGGTCGCCAGGTCGAGACGCCAGCGGTGCGGACGCGCCTGCATCGAGTGAACGTCGACCATCTTCTTGAGGCCGGCCCACGGACCATCCGCCGGATCCGGCTTGGACATCGGATCGCCCTGGAAGTAGCCGTCGAGGACGATCGTATTCCCGTCCTCGTAGGCGTTGATGAAGTGCAGCACGTACGTGGGGGCGGCATCGAACCAGCGTACGTCGCCACCGGCGCGCGGCACCACGCCGAACCGGGTCGGCAGGTTCGGGTACCAGCGCGGGCGATGTCCGCCCTTCGCGAGCAGCTCGGGATCCCAGAACAGCGGGAAGTCGCCGACGATCGCGTAGTGCTCGGTGAACGCCATGTCGTGCGGGAGGCGCGCGCCCGGTAGTGGCACCGGCTGCTGATGGACGAGCTCGCCGCGCGGATCGACGACGCCGAACGAGAAGTACGGTGCCTGCGTGCCGTAGCCGAACACGAGCAGCTCGCCCGTGACCTCGTCGAGCTTCGGGTGCGCCGAAACGCCGAAGCCGCCGAACCCGCCGGTCCATGGCACCGCGCCGTGACCTTCGAGGGTGCGCGGGTCGTGCGCGTACAGCTCGCCGCATTGATAGAAGCTGGTCAGCGCGCGCCCGCCGTGGACGACCACATCGGTGCTCGATGCATCCTTCATGCGTCCGCGCGCGCCCCAGCCGTCCCGCACGGACTTCGCCGGTGTCTCGATGATGCCGGCCCACAGCGGCGCGCCAGCGGCGAGCTCGGCCGCCAGGCCTGCGGTCTTGACCATCCGGTTGCGGTAGCTCGCGGTGCCATCCCGGAATGTGACCGCGTGCAGCATCCCGTCGCCATCGAACGGGTGGTAGCGGCCGATCGAGGGCAGGAGCGGATTCTCGGTGTTCCGCAGGTAGGTGCCGTTCAGATCGGCCGGCACCTTCCCTTCGACGATCTCGAGCTCGTCGGCATCCCACTCGACGAGGTTCGGCCGCCACGCGCCGGTGCGATACGGATGATCGTCGTCGGCGGGCAACTGGTTGGCGTAGCGATGAACAACGCGCGCGCTCATGCTTGAGACCCTGCCACGATCAAGCACACCGCGGTGGTGCCGCTACCGCCAATGTTGAGCGTGCCGAACGTGCTCGCGCCATCGATCTGACACGGGCCCGCGGTTCCGGTGACCTGGTGTGCCGCATCGACGAGCATCCGGACGCCCGTTGCGCCGACCGGATGGCCACCGCCGATCAGCCCGCCGCTCGGGTTGATGGGGAGCTCACCGGTCTTCTCGAGCATCCCCGACTCGATCGCCTTCCATGCATCGCCAGGCGCGGTGATCCCGAGGTGATCGATCGCGAGGTACTCGGTCACGGTGAAGCAATCGTGGACCTCCATACCGTCGAGTGCGAGCACCCCGGATAGATCGGCGCGGCGCAGCGCATCCGAGACGGTCTGCGCGAGGTGCGGCATCAGCACGGATGTGCGCTCGGTCGTGCGGAGAAGCTTCGCATCGAGACCGAGCGCGGCGGTATGGTGACCCCACCCCGTGATCCGCGCGATCGGAACACCGGTCTGTCGCGCGTGCGCCTCCGCCAGCTTCTGCGACGCGAGCACCACGCCCGCGGCGCCATCCGTGACCTGCGCGCAGTCGTAGCGGCGCAGTCGGCCCTCGACCGGCGGGTTCGCCGCGGAATCGGCGAACGTGCCTGCGTCCCAGCTCCATGCGCGGGTCTGCGCGAGCGGATTGACGCGCGCGTTGCCGAGGTTCTTCTTCGCGATCGCGGTGAGGTGCTCGGAGCGTAGTCCCCAGCGCTCCTCGTACGCATCGCCGATGCGCGAGAACATGTGCGGCCACAGATAGCGCGCCGTCTCGCCCTCGTGGCCGATCCACGCGGCCGCGCCGAGGTGACGCGCGGCGATCTCGCCGGGCACGTTGCGCTCTTGCTCGATACCGAGCACGAGCACGCAGTCGTAGCGCCCGGCCTCGATCTCGGCCATCGCCGCGAGGATCGCCACGCTGCCCGATGCGCACGCCGCTTCGTGCCGGCTCGCCGGCACGCCCCAGAGCAGCGGTCGCGCGGTTGCCGGCATGGCGCCGAGCTGCGCTTGCCCGGTGAACAGCTCGCCGAAGGCGTTGCCGACATGGATCGCCTGGATCGCACCGACGTCGAGCTTTGCCGCCTCGAGTGTGCGGTCCACGATCTCACCCGTGACCGCGTCGAGCCCCGTGCCCTCGCGGGCGAGGTGCCTGGAGAAATCCGTCTGCGCACCGCCGAGCACGAACACACCGGGAGCCATGTGCGCATGATACGCATGTCGGCGATGGATCCGATCGCGTTCGTCACGGAGCTGGAGGCGTTCAAGGCCGAGGGGTTGGCTCCGATCCTGGGCGCGGGTGCAACCGCGCTCGGTTCACCCAGCAGCACCGAGCCAAAACAGCTCCTCCAGGTCGCCCTCGCGAACGAGATCAGCGTCAGCGATCTCGCCGCGGTCTGGATCCCGACCACGCGTGAGATCGACGTCAAGATCGCGTTCGCGCGCCAGGCAGGCGACGAGGCCAATCACTTCAACCTCGTCGCCGACCGGCTCACGGCGCTCGGCTTCGACGTCTCGGCGTTTCAGCAGCCGCCCGACAATCCGCTGTTCGCGTACATGAAGTCCTTACCCACCACGATCGAGCGGATCGCCGCGGGCCTGTTCACGCTCGAGTCGATCGCGCACGGCGTGAACGAGAACTTCATGGCGTACTGCGCGCACAAGGGCGACGACGAGACCGTGCGCATCTACCGCGAATACATTCAGCCCGACGAGCTTGCGCATCAACGACTCGGCCACGCGCTGCTCGCGAAGTACGCGCTGACACCGGAGCTCCAAGCCGCCGCGCGCGCTGCCGTGGCTCGAGTTCTCGAGATCGCGACCACCGCCCGCGCGCAGGCGGCCGCCAAGCTCGGGACCGCCTGCTTTCCAGGCTGCTAGTCGATTGACCTACAGGCGCCCAGTGAGCGCGAGCACCACCAGGATCAGCACGATCAGCGCGGCCGGTGACATGCCCGCGGCGCCGAAGCGGTTGTAGCCAAGGCCGCCGCCGAGAAGGGCAATGAGTCCGATGACGATGAGGATGGTCAGCATGACTTCCTTACGTGCAAACCGGCTGCCAGCCGCTTGTGTGTGCGCTCACGCGCGGCACCGAGGAGAGATTCGCCGCAGAGACTCAGAGACCGCGGAGCAGAGTCTTCTTTCGCGCTTCGCGAAGAAAACTCACCGCTCGGAGCTCTCTGAGTCTCTGCGACGAATCTCCGAGAACCTGGCCACAGCGACCGTGTCTGCCGGTCCACGCGGGTTGTAACTACCTGGACGTCAACAGCTTTTGTCTGGCACCACGGCTGCACATCCTGGCGGCCAACATGCAACTACTCAAGGTCGCGCTGGCTTCGCTGGTGCTCACGAGCACCGCCTTGGCGGCGGATTCGCGGCTGACGCTCACGGAGGCCGAGAAGGAGCCCGCAGGGTCGCGCTCGGAGATCAACGATGCGGAGCTCGTCGTGCTGCGCGCGGCGGTGACGAAGGACCCGAAGGATCGCGCCGCGCGGTTCGCGCTCGTGCGCGGACTGCAGCGCGCAAAGAAGCTCGATGAAGCGCTCGTCGCGGCGAAGGACTGGCGCACGGTCGATGCGTACAACCTCGTGGTCGTTCGTCTGCTGGGCGATCTGTATGCGGAGCTGGGAGATCGGCCGAAGGCGCGCCGTGCCTATTCCGCGGTGGTCGAGCTGCTCCCGAAGGATGCATCCGCACACCGTGCGCTGGCGAGCGTGCTCAAACAGTCCGGGGACCTGAAGGCGGCGTATGACCGGCTGCTGGCGGCCGGTGAGAACGGTTCGAAGGACCGTCGGCTGGCGTTCGAGCTCGCCGACGTGGCGGCACGGCTCGGCAAGACCGATGAGGCGCGCACGCGGTTCGAAGCGATCATCGATGATCCCGAGACCGCGGAGGCCGTGCGCTATCCCGCAAAGCAGCGGCTCGCGCAGATCTATCAGCAGCTCGAACGCGTCGCGAAGACCGATGGCAAGGCCGACGACGCCGCGAACCTCGCGAAGTCGATCAAGGAGCTGCAGCTCAAGGGTGGCACCGAGAACGACATCAAGGTCTACCTCACGTGGGACACCGACCACTCGGACGTCGATCTGTGGGTGACGAACCCGGCCGGCGAGAAGGTGTTTTACTCGCACCGCAACGGCAAGTTCGGCGAGGCGCTGTTCGACGACGTGACCACGGGCTATGGCCCGGAGAGCTTCACCGCGCCGAAGGCGGCCGCCGGTGACTACGTGGTTCAGGTCAACTACTTCGGTCGCGGTCGCTCGAACTTCTCGGAAGCCCGCGGCGAGGTCGTGGTCGTCCTCGGCGAGGGCAAGCCAGAGGAGAAGAAGTTCGTCCTGCCGTACCGGCTGTTCGACGAGAAGCAGACCGTGACCGTCGCGCGCATTCACGTCCAGGGAGCCAAGTGATGAAGATCCAGAGTTACTACTGTCTCGTATCTTCCCTTCTCGCATCTTCCCTCGCATCCACCGTCCTCCTGTCGTGTGGCGCGCCCGCAAAGCGCGCCGACGACAACCAGGGCAAGGGCATGATCGCGGTCGCTGCAGAACGGAATGCCATGGCGCTGCCGCTCTCGGCGATCACGGTGCGTGGCGACCTCGCGGTGAAGAAGTCGTCGGCCGGCGACTGGATGCCGCTCTCCGAGGGCGCATCGATCACCGGCGCGCGCGAGGTGAAGACCGATCGCCGTGGCGCGATCGTGGCGCTCGGCGATGCGGCGACGTCACCGCTGCTCTATCTGCGCGCCGGTACCCGCGTGCTGCTCAGCCAGGATGGCAGCGGCGTACACGTGGCCGTGATGGAAGGCCGCGCGCGCCTGCGCCACGGCGCGAGCGTCAGCGCGTTCATCGATACCGAGGGCGGCGAGGTCGTGGTGACCGGCGACGTGATGGTCGACGGCGGCGCCAAGGAGCGCTCGGAAGTGCGCCCCACCGGCGCGCGCCCGCAGGCCGCGGACTGGAGCCTCGCGATGCAGACCGCAGATACCGGCGCCGGCGTCGGCCGCATGGAGGCGCGCGTCACGAAGGATCGCATGGAGCCGCTCGAGCTGAAGAGCGTCGACGTCTCGGTCAAGACCGCCGGTGACATGGCGGTCACCGAGGTCACCCACGTGTTCCACAACAGCGCCGATGAGCGCCGCGAAGGCACGTTCCGGTTCCCCGTCCCCGAGGGCGCGCTGCTGATCGGCCTCGCGCTCGAGATCGACGGCAAGATGGTCGAAGGCGAGATCGTCGAGCGCGACAAGGCGCGCGCGGTCTACGAGAAGATCGTCGACGAGATGCTCGACCCCGCGCTCCTCGAGTGGGAGGAGGGCAACTGGTTCAAGCTGCGCGTGTTCCCGCTCGATGCGTCGGCTGACAAGAAGGTCGTGATCCGCTACGTGACGCCGATGCAGCACGCCGGCGCCGCCTGGGAGTACAGCTACTCGATCTCGGCGCCCGATCGCGGAACCATCGGCTCGGTGAGTCTACAGATGAACGGCCAGATGGCGCTGCAGCAGCGCAACGTGGCGCAGGGGATCGATCTGATCGTTCCCGTGGCGGCCGCGAAGGTGCCGGCGATCATGCGCGAGCAGCGCACCGATGGGCTGTACACGGCGATCCGCATCACGCCGAACCTGTCTGCGGCCCCTGCGATGATGCCTGGCGTGCCGAAGAAGGTCGCGGTGGTGTTCGATACCTCGCGCAGCTCGCTCGAAGGCCGCGCGCAGGCGCTCGAGCTGTTGCAGACCACGCTCAAAGAGCTGTCGCCCGAGGATTCATTCGTGGTGCTCGCGAGCGATGTCGAGATCTCGGCGAGCTCGCAGGACTACGTGGCTCCGAGCGCCGACGCGATCTCGAAGGCGGTCGCGCACATCTCGGCGATCGAGCCGGATGGCGCGAGCGACCTCGGCGCGGCACTGACCGCACTCGTAGAGCGCGCGCCGAGCGAAGTCATCTACATCGGCGACGGCATCCCGACCTGGGGCGAGCAGCGGCCGGAGGAGCTTGCAAAGCTCGCCGAGAAGCTGGGCGCGCCGATCGAGGCCGCGCTGATCGGCAAGGGCGCGACGACCACGCTGTGGTCCGAGCTCTCCGGCCGCACGGGTGGCCGCGCGATGATCGTGAAGAGCCAGCTCGACGAGCGCCGGTTCGCGCTCGCGGCCACGCACGCAGATAGCCCGCGCCTCACCGATGCGCGCGTGGTCGCTCCCGCGGGCGCGATCATGTTCCCCAGCACCGCCGCGACGATCTTCGCGGGTGACGAGATCGTCGCCGTGATGAAGACCTCGATCGATGCTCCGATGCCCCCGAGTGTGCGCCTCACCGGCATGCTCGGAGGCAAGCCGCACATGGAGGAGATCTCGCTGACGCCCGCGGTCACGACGGATCGCGTCGCGCAGCGCTGGGGCCGCCAGCAGCTCGCGATGATGGAAGCGACCGACGCGCCGAAGGACGACATCGTCAAGCTGTCGACCGACCTCGGCGTGATGAGCAAATACACGTCGCTGCTCGTGCTCGAGAACGACGAGGCCTACAAGCGGTTCCAGATCGAGCGCAAGAACGCCGAAGCGCAGGCCGCGCAGCAAGTCGCGCAGGCGCCGCAGGTGACCGGTGGTGACCTCGATACGCTCGGCGCGCGTCAGGCGAGCCTGTCGCCCGACGAGATCCAGCCCGGCGATCCCGAGATCAAGATCCCGGCGCCGCAGAACGCGCAGTCAGTCGTCGTCAGCTTCCCGTTCGGCGAGACCAAGCTCGCTGTGTGGGATGACGAAGCGAGCGCCTGGATGGTGCGGTTCCTGATCGATCAGGCGACCGCGGATGGCGAGTACTCGGTGCGCGTGACCATCACGCATGCCGATGGCCGGCTCGAGGTCATCAAGCTGCCGTACACCGTCGATACCAAGGCGCCGACCGTGAAGGTCACCGCGACCAAGGACGCGACCGGCTACAAGATCGTCGCTCGGCAGCAGGCGAACGGTGCGCGCAAGGATGCGGACCGCGTCGAGATCCTCCTCCCCGATGGCTCGATCCTCCGCCTGACGCAGGTCTCTTGGGGCAAGTTCGAGGGCCACTGGGACACGATGCTGCTGACCGCGCCCGCGACGCTGCGCGTGGTGGCTCGCGACCCGGCGCTCAACCAGTCGACGTCGGAGCTGGTGATCCAGTGATCGTTGCACTGCTCGCAGCCGGGTTGGTCTCGGTGACCACCGACCTCTCCGAGGTGCGGGCGTGCTACCCGCTCGACGGCGGCGACTTCCTGGTCGGTACGGGCGGCGGGCTGGCTCGGTACGACGCGGGCGGCAAGGTCCGCGCCGTGTGGACCGCGGTCGATGGCCTGCCGGGCACCCGCATCGATGGGATCTCGGCCGTCGGCGAGGCGTTCTGGATCGGGACCGAAACGGGTGCGGCGTTGATCGCGCTCGACGGGACCAAGCTCTCGGTCTCCCGCACCGCCGAGACGAAGTCCGTGCGGCAGGTGATCTCGTTCGACGGCGGACTCTACGCCGCGACGTGGGAAGGCGGCGTTCGCAGGCTCTCCTCTCGGGGCTCGAGTGAATTGAAGTGGAAGGGTGGCAACAACCCGCAGGCGCGTGCGCGCGTCAGCTCGCTCGCGGTGGCCGATGGCGCACTGTGGGCCGGCACGGCGAACGGGTTGTACCGGCTCGCGAACGGTACGTTCGAGCAGACGAACATCGAGGCCGGCGCGAACGAGGTGGCCTCGCTCTACGGCGATGGCGCCACCCTGTGGATCGGCACGAGCGCGGGTCTCTACGCGCGCGAAGGTGCAAACGTGCGCGGCTACGGCGGCGGTGACGTGCGCCAGGTCGCGAAGGTCGATGGCTCGATCGTCGCGGCGACGTTCGGCGGCGGCCTCGTGCGCGTGGACCGCGGTCGGTTGATCGACGTCGCCGGCGCGCCGAAGCCGCTCGCGATGGCGCAGTCGATCTCCGAGCGCAATGGCGCGGCGTGCGCCGGCGGCCTCGATGGCCTGTGGTTGCGCCCGACGACGAAGGATGGGTGGACCGCAGCGGTGCGCCCGGCGGGACCGCCGGCAAACGACATCTCGGTGATCGCGCAGGACGGCGCGAAGCTGTGGGTCGGTACGTTCGATCACGGCCTGGCGATCCTCGAGGGCGGAACGTGGAAGCGATTCGAGCACGCGAAGCTGGATCGCCGGATCAACGCGCTGCTCGTCGATGGCAAGAAGCTGTGGGTCGCCACCGCGGCGGGTCTCACGGTGATCGAAGGTACCTCCGTGCACCAGCTCGCGAAGGCCGATGGTCTGCCGGCGCGCGGCATCCTCTCGCTCGCGAAGCTCCGCGATGGCCGGATCCTCGTGGGCACGTCGGCCGGCGCCGCGATCGTTGGCGAGGGCCGCCCGGTGCATGTCGGCAACAAGCAGGGGCTCGAGGCGAAGAACGTGTGGGCGGTCGCCGAGGATGCCGATGGTTGGATCTGGCTCGGCACCACGACCGGTCTGTTCCGCGGCAAGGCGGATGACACGGCGTGGACCCGCTACTCGGTCGCGACCGGTCAGCTCCGCGATGACTGGGTGATGTCGATCGCGACGAAGGATCGCGCGATCTGGGTCGGCACCTACAAGGGCGGCGTCACGCGGTTCGATCCGACCGACGCAGGCGTCACCGCGACGCCGGTCGGCGATGGCTGGATCAACCCTGGTGGCCTGCACTGGATCGGCAACGCGCTCTACGCGTCGACCATGGAGGGCGTGCGGACCGGCGACGGGATGACGACAACCTGGACCAGTCTCGATCGCATGCCGGGCAAAGACACGACGTCCACCGCGCGTGTCGGCGATACCCTTTACGTCGCGACCCGCCGCGGTCTGGCGGCCCGACCGTACTAGCGGCGCGGGGGCGCAATGACCCGGCGGCGCGTGATCTCGGGACGTTGCAGGGCAGGAAATCTGTGTTCCACACGATAGCGACGAAGTGTTAACGGGGCGCGCCACGTCACTTCGGATCCTGGACATGTAGCGTCATCGGGGCACACTGGGTCCGCATCGATGTGGCTGATCCGCACCGCCCTTCGGCGGCCCTACACGTTCGTCGTGATGGCGATGCTGATCGCTCTCGGCGGCGCCTACTCGATCAAGAAGACGCCGACCGACATCTTCCCGGCGATCGACATCCCGGTCGTCTCCGTGATCTGGAACTACGGTGGCCTCGCGCCGGAGGAGATGGAGAAGCGCATCGTCAATAACTTCGAGCGCTTTCTCACGACGATCGTTGCCGACATCGATCACATCGAGAGCCAGACGCTGACGGGTATCGCGATCATCAAGATCTACCTGCAGCCGGGCACCGATCTCGCGAAGACGATCGCCCAGACCACCGCGATCGCGCAGACCAGCGTGCGCTCGATGCCCCCGGGTACCGTGCCGCCGCTGATCATGCAGTACAGCGCGACGAGCGTCCCGATCATGCAGGTCGCGATCGAGAGCGACTCGCTCTCGGAGCAACAGCTGTTCGACTACGGCGTGAACTACATCCGCGCGGAGATGGCGACCATCCCCGGCGCGCAGATCCCGTGGCCCTACGGCGGGAAGCAACGCCAGATCATGGTCGATATTGACCCGCAGCGACTGCACGGCCAGGGCATGTCGCCGCGCGACGTCCAGGCGGCGCTCGCGGTGCAGAACGTGATCCTTCCGTCGGGCACCGCGAAGATGGGCACCAACGAGTATCCGATCATCGTGCAGGCGTCACCCGAGACGCTCGACGAGATCGCGAACCTCCCCGTCCGGACGGTCAACGGGGCAAGGTCACGCGCTCTGCAGGCGCACTCGACCCCGAGCTGCACACGATGACGACCGAGATCCAGGTGCCGAACCCCGATGGCGCGCTGCTGCCTGGTATGTACGTGCAGGCCGGGCTCAACCTCGCCATCCCGCACCGGGTGCTCGAGGTGCCGGCGACCGCGCTGTACAACGACGCGCAGGGCGTGCGGGTCGCCACCGTCGACGCGACGAGCAAGGTGAAATACGTGCCGATCACCATCGAGCGGGATACCGGCGCCACGGTGCAGATCGCGAGCGGCCTGACCGGCGACGAGCGGATCATCAAGATCGCGGTGCCCTCGCTGCTCGACGGCGACGCCGTCGAGGTTGTTGCCGTCCCCACGAAGCCCTGAGCCGTGCGATGGTCGCCGCGATGGCGACGATCGAGGTGAATGGGACCACGCTGTTCTATCTGGACACCGGTCCCGGGTCGACGGGGGAGACGATCGCGTTCAGCCACGGGCTGCTATGGGGGACCGAGCTGTTCGAAGCGCAGATCGCGGCGCTGAAGGATCGCTACCGCTGCATCGCGTGGGATCACCGTGGGCAGGGCCAGAGCGCCCCCGATCCGCACCGCGAGTGCATCGGCATGGAGCTGGTGTGGCAGGACGCGGTGGCGCTCCTCGAGACGCTCGCCCCCGGGCCGGTGCACTTCTGCGGCCTGTCGATGGGCGGCTTCACCGGCATGCGGATGGCCGCGCGCCGCCCCGACCTCCTTCGTTCACTGATGCTCCTCGAGACGTCGAGCGACCCCGAGCCCGTCGAGAACATCGGTCGTTATCGCCTCCTGACCACCGTGGTGCGCCGGCTCGGCATGTGGCCGGTGCGCGGCAAGACCGCCCCGATCATGATGGGCAAGTCGATCCTCACCGATGCCTCACGCCGCGCGGAGGTGAAGCGATACGTGGCGCTGATGAGCCGCCGCGGCGACATCTGGCGGGCGGTCAACGGCGTTGTCGATCGGGCCGGCATTCACGCGGAGCTCTCACGGATCAAGCTTCCGACGCTGGTTGTCGTCGGCGACGAGGACACCGCAACGCCGCCTCCGAAGGCCGAGAAGATCGCCGCGGCGATCTCGGGAGCAAAGCTCGTGCGAGTTCCACGCGCTGGCCACTCGTCGCCCGTCGAGGAGCCGGCCGCTGTGACGTCAGCGCTCGGCGGGTTTCTGTCCTCACTGTCGACCTGACGTTCTCGCGCGCGCTCGACGCGGCAAGTTGCGTAGTCTTGAGACAGACCCGCAATCATGCCTGCGATCTTGATCGTCGAAGACAGTCTCGCGGTTCGGATGGACCTCAGCGAGGCCCTCGAAGCCGCGGGCTTCCATGCGATCGCGTGCGGCTCGATCGCCGAGGCGCGCGCCGTGCTCCGCACGCAGCAGATCGCGCTCGCGATCCTCGATGTTCGCCTCCCGGATGGCGATGGCATCGAGTTGCTCGTGCAGCTGCGCGCCGATCCCACGCTGTCGGCGTTACCGGTGCTGATGCTGTCCTCGGAGGCTGACGTCAAGGATCGCATCCGGTTCCTCAAGAACGGCGCGAACGACTACGTCGGCAAGCCGTACGACACAGCGCAGGTGATCGCGCGCATCCGCCAGCTGATCGGCGGTCCTCCGGTGCGCGATCTCGTGCTGGTGATCGACAACGATGCCGTGTATCGCGCGGCGCTTGACGATGCGCTCGTCGCTGCAGGCTTCGCCGTCGCGACCGCACCCACGGGCGCCGCCGGTCTCCAGCTCGCATCGTCGTCGCGACCGACGGCGATCGCGGTCGCCGGCGCGACCCCCGATATCGACGGTGCGAGTGTGATCCGGCGGCTCCGCCTCGATCCGGCGCTGCGGACCACGCCATGCGTGCTGCTCGCCGCCGCTGAAGGGCGGGACGCGGAGGTTCGTGCGTTCGAGGCAGGCGCCGACGCGTACGTGGCGAAGAGCGATGTGGCGATCGTGGTCGCGCGGCTGAAGGCGCTACTCCGCGCGGCGTCGCCGGTCAGCGTCGATGGTGGGAGCCTGCTCGCGCCCAAGCGCATCCTCGCGGTCGACGACGATCCCGAGTTCCTGGGCGTCCTCGGCGACCGACTCCGCAAGCGCGGCTACGACGTGGTTCGCGCCACCTCCGGTGAGGATGCGCTGCAGTTGCTCGAGGTGCAGTCGGTCGATTGCATCCTGCTCGATCGCTCGATGGCGGGCATCGGTGGCATCGAGACGTGTCGCCGTCTCAAGGCGCGCCCTGCGATCCGCGAGACGCCGCTGATCATCCTGACCGCCACGGATTCGCGGGACGCGGTGCTCGAAGGGCTTGCCGCGGGTGCCGAGGACTTCGTGTCGAAAGGCGCGGGCTTCGAGGTGCTCTGTGCGCGCGTTGCCGCGCAGATCCGGCGCAAGCAGATCGAGGACGAGCAGCGTCGCGTGCGCGGGACGTTGCTGAAGGCCGAGATCGCGGTGGCGGATGCCGAGGCCGCGCGAGCGCATGCGGAGACGCGGGCGCTCAACGCGGAGGAGCTCGAGCGTACGAATCGCGAGCTGGTACAGAAGAACCACGAGCTCGAGGCGTTCGCCTACGCCCTCGGCCACGACCTGCGGTCCCCCCTGCGCACCGTCAACGCGTTCACCCACGCGCTGATCGATGACCTCGGCCTGAGCCTCGACATGCGCTCGATCGCGAACCTCCGCCGCGTGCTCGCGGCCACTTCACGAATGGGCGAGCTGGTCGATGCACTCCTCGAGCTGTCGCACATCGGGCCAGAACCCGTCGGTCGTCACCTCGTCGATCTCTCGGGACTCGCCACGGCATCGCTGGACGACCTCGCGCGGCGACATCCCGAGCGGACCCTGACGGCGGTGGTCGAGCCCAACCTCGTGGTCGAGGCAGATGGGCGGCTGCTCCGGATCGCACTCGAAAGGTTGCTCTCCAACGCATGGAAATTTACCGCCAGCCGGGATTCCACGCGGATCGAGCTCGGCGTCGACCGAGCCGGCTCCGAGCCCGTGTACTTCGTCCGCGACAATGGTGCGAGCTTTGACCCGTCGCACGCAGGTGCAGCGTTCTGCGGCACCAGTGTCGGCCTTGCGACAGTGCGACGAATCGTAGAGAGGCACGGTGGACGTTTATGGGCGGAGAAGGCGTCCACCGAGGGTGGGCAAATCTCGTTCACGCTTCCCCCGTCGTTAACCTAGGTTCACGCGGCGATCGGTTGTAGCGGGAGTCGTTCCGACGCTATCGTGAACAATAGGGGTAGGAGAGAGGTGTGAGTACTGCAGTTCCACTACGGATCCTCGTCGCAGAGGACTCCGAAGATGACTTCGAGATTCTGCTCCGCGAGTTGCGGCGCGGCGGATACGACGTCACCGCGACACGAGTTGCGGCGCAAGGTCCGTTCGAGAGCGCACTCGCGTCATCGTGGGATCTCGTGATCACGGACTGGGCAATGCCCGGGTTCGGTGGGCAACAAGTGCTCGAGGCTCTCGCCGCGCACAAGCTGCGCACGCCGTGCATGGTGATCTCCGGAACGATCGGTGAGGAGCCCGCCGTTGCGGCGCTTCGTGCCGGCGCCCTCGACTTCCTCTCGAAGGACAAGCCGAAGCGGTTCGTGCCGGCAGTCGAGCGCGCTCTCCGCGAATCCCGCGAGCGCATACAGAGCGAGGAGATCCGGCGCCGCAGCCAGGAGCTCGAGCTGCAGAACCGGCGCATCCAGGAGGCGAGCCGGCTGAAGAGCGAGTTTCTGGCAAACATGTCTCACGAGCTGCGCACGCCGCTCAACGCCATCATCGGCTTCGCGGAGCTACTCCACGACGGCCAGGTCGATCCGGCGATGCCCGAGTTTCGCGAGTTCCTCGGGGACATCCTGACTAGCGGGCGCCACCTGCTACAGCTGATCAATGACGTGCTCGACCTCGCGAAGGTCGAGGCCGGCCGGCTCGAGTTCCGGCCCGAGCCCGCGGACCTGACGAAGATCATCGGCGAGGTCTGCGCGATTCTCCGCACCACGGCGTCGAACAAGCAGATCAGGATCGAGACCGAGGTCGACCCCGCACTCCAGCACCTGGTGCTCGATGCGGGCAGGTTCAAGCAGGTCGCCTACAACTACCTGTCGAACGCGCTGAAGTTCACGCCCGACGAAGGCAGGGTCACGCTCCGTGCGAAGGCCATCGACGACGATCACTTTCGCGTCGAGGTCGAGGACACCGGCATCGGCGTGGCGCCGGCGGATCTCGGGCGATTGTTCGTCGAATTCCAGCAGCTCGAGAGTGGAAGCGGCAAGCGGCACCAGGGCACGGGCCTCGGGCTCGCGCTGACGAAGCGCCTTGTCGAGGCGCAGGGTGGATCGGTTGGCGTCACGAGCGTGATCGGTCGGGGCAGCACGTTCCACGCGATCCTGCCGCGCAGGATCACCACCACGATCGAGCTGCCGCGCACGCGTACGCGCCCGCCGATGTCGCGACCGGGGGCGAGCACGATCCTCGTCGTCGAAGACGATCTTCGCGATCAAGCGCAGCTCGTCAGCGCGCTATCCGAGGGTGGCTACGCGGTCGAGCTTGCTACCACCGGTGCTGAAGCGCTCTCGCGATGGCGCGAGCGGCAGTTCGATGCGGTCACCATCGACCTCCTCCTCCCCGACATGAGTGGACTTGATCTCCTCGCCGCGCTGCACGGTGAGCGTCGCGCGCTCGAGATCCCGATCATCGTGGTGACCGTGGTGCCCGACGCCAAGGTCGTCGCCGGCTTCGCGGTGCACGAGATCCTCTACAAGCCGCTCGATCGCGCGACCCTGCTCGCGTCGCTCCTCCGCGCCGGCGTGCCGAGTGGCCCGCGGAGGGACGTGTGATGTCAGGCGAGAAGATCCTGATCGTCGACGACAACCCGACCAATCTGAAGCTCGTCGCGTATCTGATGACCGCCAACGGGTACGAGGTCACCACGGCACTCGATGCCGACGCGGCGATCGCGGCGATCGAGCGCAACCCGCCACGGCTGATCCTCATGGATCTGCAGCTCCCCGGCACCGATGGTCTCGAGCTGACGCGGAGGCTCAAGGCGGATCCGATCACGCGCGGCATCATCGTGGTGGCGGTCACCGCGTACGCGATGAAGGGCGACGAGGGTCGCGCGATGGCCGCCGGTTGCGACGACTACGTGACGAAGCCGATCGATACGCGCGGGCTGCCGACGACGATCGCCAAGCACCTCCAGCGCACGTTGGCGAACTCGTGAGCGACAGTCCGCACAAGATCATGGTCGTCGAGGACAACACGGCCACACGGCGGATGGTGATCAAGGCGCTGCAGCGCAACGGTCACAGCGTTCTCGAGGCGCCGGATGGGAAGACCGCCCGCGAGCTGATGCGTCGCTGGCACCCACGGGTGGTCCTGCAGGATCTGATGCTTCCGGACGCTGACGGCTTCGAGCTGGTCGGCGAGCTTCGCGATCTGGCCGAAGGCACAGACGTCTCGATTCTCGCGTTCTCGGGGTTCGTCTCCGAGTTCGACGAGGGGCGCGTGTCGAGCGTGGGTTTCGACGACATCATCGCGAAGCCGATCGCGCCGAGCCGGCTCGTGCCGATCATCGAGGCGCACCTGCCGGTGCCCGTGCCGAAGGGTAATCGGATCGGCACGGGGCGCCGCGTGATCATCGCTGACGATGATCCGATGCAGCTCAAGCTCGCCTCGTTCCGTCTGGCGCGCCTCGGCTTCGAGATCGAGGCAGTCGCGGATGGCAGGGCGGCGCTCGTGGCCGCGCGGCGCCGGTTGCCCGACGTGCTGATCTCCGACGTGATGATGCCGGAGCTCGACGGCTTCGGGCTCGCGATGGCGATCCGGCAGGATCCTGCGCTCAAGACGCTGCCCGTGCTCCTGGTCACCTCGAGCTACGTCGAGCCGGCTGATCGCGAGCTCGCGCGCCGTGCGGGTGCGAACGATCTGTTGCCGCGGACGCCGGAGCTCACCGAGCTGCTCGATGCGCTGGGCGCCACGTTCACCAGCGTGCCGATCCAGCCGCCGGCGCTTCCGCCGCAGGAGCTCGAGGAGCTCGAAAAGGAGCACAACCGGCGAGTGTTCCGGCAGCTCGAGCGCCAGGTGATGCTCAACACCGGCCTCGCGAAGCGCTGCTCGTCGCTCGCATCCGAGCTGACCGTGCTCGCCGGCATCTCCGAGGCCGTGCTCAAGCACCGCGACGTCGACATCGCGCTCGACGAATCGCTTGCGGAGTGCTTCGACGCGGGCGGTATCGCGGTCGGCGCGCTCTACCTGCTCGCCGACGACGGCTCGATGCGCGTGCGTCCGATCGGCACCGGCCTCCCGCTCGCCTCCGTCGAAGAGCTCGGGCGGTTCTTCGGCCATGACGAGGTCCTGCGCGAGGTCATCGACAAGGGCCACACGGTCTACGCGCCGTCGAAGGATCTTCCCGAGAAGACCACGCGAGATCTGCTCGCGCGGTCGCACGGCTCCGCCATGCTGCTGGTGCCTCTCGCGCACATGGGCAAGACGCTCGGCTGCCTGCTCATGGTGTCGCGCGGCCGCGATCTCGATCAGAGCGACTGGACCGCCTTCGCGCGCGGTGTCGCCACGCAGATCTGCCACGTGCTCACGCTCGCCGGGGCGTATGCGGACCGCGAGGTCGCCGAAAAGCGCGCCGTCGAGCACGCGGCGCTGCTCGACGCGATGATCGCCAGCGCGCCCGACTTCGTCATGCACATCGATCTCGATGGCATCGTGCGATTCTCGAACAAGGACGCGCGCGGCATCTCGGCAGACGCCTGGGTCGGCCGCAATCTGCTGTCGTTGGCGAGCGGCGAACATCAACACGCGTTGACGGCCGCGTTGCAGCGGATGATCGCGACCGGCGAAGCCCAGGGCTTCGAGGCGTCTGCGACCCTGCTTGATGGCTCCATCGCGTGGTTCTCGACGCGGCTCGGACCGGTCAAGGAGAACGGCAAGCTGTCCGGCGCGGTGATGGTGGCTCGCGATGTCAGCGACAAGAAGCAGACCGAGCTCCACCTGATGGTTGCGGACCGGATGGCCTCCGTCGGCACGCTCGCCGCGGGCGTCGCGCACGAGATCAACAACCCGCTCGCATCGGTGATCGCGAACCTCGACATGGCGCTGCAGGACGTGGCCTCGATCGCCCAGCATATCGAGCTGCCGCCCGATCTCGCGGACGAGCTCCAGGATGCGCGCGCGGCCGCGGACCGTGTGCGCGAGATCGTGCGGGACCTCAAGATCTTCTCGCGCGCCGAGGAAGAGCGCCAGGGCGCGGTCGATGTCGAGCACGTGCTCGAGTCCACGCTGCGCATGGCGTGGAACGAGCTACGTCACCGTGCGCGGCTGGTCAAGAACTACACGAAGGTGCCGCTCGTCGAGGCAAACGAGTCGCGGCTCGGGCAGGTGTTCCTGAACCTCATCATCAACGCTGTCCACGCGATCCCGATGGGGAACTACGAGCGCAACCAGGTCACGATCTCCACCGGCGTCGACGCCACGGGGCGCGTGGTCGTCACCATCGCAGATACCGGTAGTGGGATCCCGCTGGCGATCCGGTCGCGGCTGTTCACGCCGTTCTTCACCACGAAACCCGTCGGCGTCGGCACGGGCCTCGGTCTCGCGATCTCGCACCGCATCGTATCGCAGCTCGGGGGTGAGCTGACCTTCGAATCGGAGGTCGGCAAGGGCACGGAGTTCAGGGTCGCGCTACCGCTCGCCGTCAACCCGGCACCGCGCCGGGCCTCGCAGCGCCTCACGCTGCAGCCACCGGTGCGCCGCGGCAAGGTGCTCGTCATCGACGATGAAGAACCGCTCGCCACGGCGATCAAGCGCTACCTGTCCAGCGATCACGAGGTCACCGCCGTCTATAGCGCGAGCGCCGCACTCGATCTGTTCGAGAGCGGCGCCCGGTACGACGTGATTCTTTGCGATCTGATGATGCCGCAGATAACCGGCATGGAGCTCCACGAGCTGGTGGACCGGCTGGACAAGGATCAAGCGAGCAAGATGGTGTTCGTCACGGGCGGTGCGTTCACCGCCTCCGCCCGTGACTTCCTCGCCACCACCACCAACCGCCGCCTCGAGAAGCCCTTCGATCTGAAGGAGCTCAAGAAGCTGGTCAACGACCTGATCGTCTAGAACGCCGGCGCGGAGTACGGGAACGTGTCGGACACGTTCGGGTGATACTGCTGCGGGTTCGGGACCGGCGTGATCACGTTGTACGCGTTGTTCGCGTCATTCTCCGAGAAGTTCACGCCGTCGCTGGTGAGCGCGTTGAACTGGTTGTACGGGCCCTTCACCGTGCCGGCGCCGTTGATCAAGTAGTTGTACGTGACGTCGATGACGTCGTCGCGCAGGTTACGGCCACCGCACAGGAGCGGGGTCGAGCTCGCATCACCGCACAGCACGAGGTAGCCACTCGGCGCCGAGGTGTCGATACGCATCACGTCGGGCTCGAACTGACCGAACACCTTGTCGGCATATGCCTGCGCGGCGGTCACCGATGCAGCCGTCAGCGTGACACCAGCGAGCGTGTTCTCGGTCCACAGCGCAGGACCAACGGCGTGGCACGTGATGCCAGCCGGCTTGACGCCCGCCGCGGCGGTGAGGCCGAGCGCGCCGTTGAGGAGGCACGAACCGAGGTACACCGCCTTGAGCACGGTCTTGGCCTCGCCGACCACCTGGCCAAGCGTCGCGGCGGGAACGCCGGTGAAACTGGGTGCCGTCGCGTTGTAACCCGCGAGGAAGCCCTCGCTGATCAGGAGTGCCTCGTTGATGCCCGGGCGAGCGAGATGCTCGACCTGCTTGAACACCTTGCCGGGCGGGGTCACGGGCGCGTCGGGAGTCACCGCCGCGTCGATCATCGGATTGTTGTTGCCACCGTCGTCGCCGCACGCGGTGGTCGCGAGCGGGACCACGAGGAGCAGAGCAAGTAGATTGGATTTCTTCATGGTGTTCACTCCGGCACCGAGATCGTGGACCACGTATCGAAGATCGTTCCGCCGAGCATGGCGATCGGAACGTTCACGGCGATCGCGGTGACGTTGAGGTTCTTGGTGAAGTCGGGAGCGCAGGTCGGCGGGTTGAACAGGTTGATCACGTCGGCGTCTGGGACGCCGCCTGCTTCATTCGCCGCCGCGCCACCGGGCAGTAGATTGGCGAGGAACTTGTCGCCGCGGCAGTTGTCGGCGAGGCCGGCACCTGCGTTGCCCGCGCCCGCTGCGCCGCCGAAGAACCGGTCGGCGAGAAAGCTACGGACCTGGAAGAAGCGCACCACGTCGAAGTGGAACGAGTCGGCGCGCTGACCGATGAAGTACTTGATCGCGTTGCCGCCGATGGTCGCGTTGTTCGTCGTGATGGTGTTCGAGCGCGCCCCCGCGATGCCCGTGCTCATCCCCGTGTGCGTGCCAACGACCGCGCCGTCCTTGAGGACAGTCAGCGTGACCATCTGCGTTCCCGTCATGTCGGGCGCGCTGGCCTCGAAGCGGAACACGAAGTCGTCCTTCGTGGTCGGCATCGACGTCTTGGTCGCGGCCTTGCTGACGTGGAATTCGTACCGCGCCTGCGTGCTCATGTAGTACTGGCGACCCGGCAACGAGCGCGGGTTGAAGTACATGATCAGCGAGAGGTCGGTCGCACCTGGCCTCAGGAAGGCGAAGTGGTCGGAGAGGTTGAGCGCGCGCGCCTTGATGTCGGTCTCGCCGTCATCGTGGTCCGACGCCAGTGCCGTCGTGGTGGCTCCTCCGATGAGCGCCATCCCGGCGATCAAGGATGCAGCCGTAAATCGTCCAAGTTTTTTCATGGTGTTTCCCCCCTTTGGGAAGCAGGTTTCGCGGTCAGTACGAGAGCCAGCGCAAATTGGATCGAGGTGATCCGTCTGCCCACGCGGATCGTAGGGAGGGGATGGGTCGCTACACGCGCGTGCTATCGGTCGTGGCTCTCGGTGGCGTCGTCGCCGCTGCGAGTCTGTTCGGGGCACATCGGGCGAGCGCCGTCGCCACACCCCGGAGCGCGCTCGCACCGGATCCGCAGATCGTCCATTACCGCTATCCCGTCGGGCCGGCGCGGATCGCGCCGATCGATGATCTGAACGAGACGATCAAGATCCTCGAGACCCGGATCGCTCAGCCGGTTCCCTCTCCGATGGAGATGGCCGACCTCGCGGACCTCTATCTGAAGCGCGCGCAGATCGTCGCCGACCCGGCCGACTATGCGAAGAGCGAAGCCGTCGCGAAGCAGTCGCTCGCGGCCCTGCGCTACCCGAGCTCCGCGCCGCTGACCCTCGCGAAGCTAGCGAGCGCGCACCACGAGTTTCGCTCCGCGATCGCGCTCGCTCGCGAGTTCCTCACACACTCGAGGTCCCCGGGCGCGCTCGGCGTGCTGGCCAGCTCGTACCTCGCGCTCGGCGAGCTCGATCACGCGAGCGAGGCGGCCGAGTGGGCCGTCGGCGTCAAGCCCGATACCGCCGGCTACCTCATGCGCGCGCTCGTGTTCCAGGCGCAGGGCCGCGATGCCGAGGCCGCGTTCGACTTCGCCCACGCCGCACAGGTCGAGGTCGCGGGTGATCCGGAGGAATCGGCGCGGCTTCGCACGCTGTGGGCGCGGTTCCTGTTGCGTCGCGGCGAGTGGGCCGGCGCCGAGACGCTCCTGACCGAAGCCATCCGCATCTCGCCCGAGTCCCCGCTCGCGGTCGCGCACGAGGGCGAGCTCGCGCTGCGCACGGGTCATGCGAAGCAGGCGAAGGAGCTGTTCGAGCGCGCGTTCGTCGCGTCGCGCCAGGTTCGCTATCTGATCGACGAGGCGCGCGCACAGGAGCTCGCCGGTGACGTTGCGGGCGCGAACAGCACGCGCACCCAGGTGGAGCGTCTGGTGCGCAGCGAGCTTCGCGACAACGGCCTCGGCCACCGGCTCGAGCTCGTCGAGATCCTCGTCGATCGCGGCACGCCGCCGGATATCAAGGAAGCGACGGACCTCGCGGCTGCAGAGGTCCTCGCTCGCCCGAGCGTCGAGACCCGCTTCCAGCAGGCCCGAGCCCTCGCTGCCGGCGGCAACCGGCGCGAGGCGCTCGACACGGTTCGTGCGGCGCTCGCCACCGGCGCCCGCGAAGCGCGTCTCTACGAGCTCGCGTCTCGTCTCGAGCGGGCGGAGGGCAACGCGCAGCGCGCCGATCTCTACGCGGGCGAGGCCGCGCGGCTCGATCCGGGCAGTGCGGGCTGGCGCAGCCTCGGCCTGCGGATTCCGTGACAGACTCTCGAGCGATGCCTCGCATCGTCCTCGCGCTGGTCGTGCTCGCGACGCTCGTCGCGCCCGCCGCCGCACATCCGCTCGATGTCGGCTACGTGCGCATCGAGCAGCACGGCAACGAGCTCGCCATCGCGCTCGACGTCGAGCTCGCGGCCGCGGCCACCGCGCTCAAGATCGACGAGAAACAGCTCGACACCGAGGGCCTCGCCGCGCATGCGCAGGCGCTCGCCGACGCCACGTTCGCTCGCGCGCCGATCACGACTGACGCGGGCCCCTGCAGCTGGTCCGGCGCGGCGACCTCGCTGACCGCGCGGACCGTTCGGGTCACCTCGACCGCGACATGCGCGGGCTCCGGCGTGCGGCGCTGGACGTTCCCGATGATCAAGGAGGCGCGCATCTCGCCGACCTTCGAGCTCCTCGTCAAGGAGGTGTTGCCCGACACCGAGCGGCTGACCCTCGTCGACCGGTACAAGCCCGAGCTCGAGCTCGGCGAGGCGAGCACCGCGTCCTACGGCTTCGCGGAGTTCCTGTGGTCCGGCGTGGAGCACATCGGCGCCGCGCCGAACCAGTGGCACGACGAGGGCGGCTGGAGGCTGCCCGACGGCATGGATCACATTCTGTTCCTGCTCGCGCTCATCCTCGCCGGCGGCACGCTGCTCCAGCTCGTCGGCATCGCGAGCGGCTTCACCGTGGGCCACTCGATCACCCTCGCGCTCGCGGCGCTCGGCGTGGCCCGGCCCCCGTCGTCGGTGATCGAGCCGCTGATCGCCCTCTCCATCGCGTTCGTTGCCGTCGAGGCGATCACAGGCCTTTGGAAGAAGCACCGCTGGAAGATCGCGATGGGCTTCGGCCTGATCCACGGGTTCGGGTTCGCGAACGCGCTCGCCGGCCTCGATCTGTCCACCACCCAGATGGTCAAGGCCCTGGTCGGCTTCAACCTCGGGGTCGAGGTCGGCCAGCTGCTTCTCATGGTCTGCCTCGTTCCCCTGGTATTTCTCGCCTACAGGAGCGACTTCGCGAAGCGCTACGTCATCAAGGGTCTGGCCGTGCTGATCTTCATCGCCGGGATGTACTGGTTCGTCGAACGGGTCCTCACGGCCTTCTCCTGACATAGTGAGCCCGTGGACTTCGAGTACGTCGTCGTCGGTTCGGGCTTCGGAGGCAGCGTCTCCGCGTTTCGCCTCGCCGAGAAGGGCTACTCGGTCGGTGTGATCGAGATGGGGAGGCGGTGGACCGCGAAGGACTTCCCGAAGACCACCTGGAACCTGTGGCGCTGGATCTGGCGCCCGGGTCTCAAGCTGTTCGGCTTCTACGACATGCGACCGTTCAAGCACGTCGTGATCCTCTGCGGCAACGCCGTCGGCGGCGGCTCGATCACCTACGCGAACACCATGCTGGTGCCCCCGACCGCCGTGTGGGCCGAGGGCTCGTGGAAAGGCCTCGCCGCCTGGCGCGAGGACATGCCGGCACACTACGCGACCGCGCAGCGCATGCTCGGGGTCACGCGGAACCCGATCCTTCGCGACGCGGACCACATGCTCAAGAAGATGGCCGACGACCAGGGCGTGGGTCACACGTTCTATCCCACCGACGTCGCGGTCTACTTCGGCAGAGAGGGCGAGGCGCCGGGCACCGAGCATCCGGACCCGTACTTCGACGGCAAGGGGCCACCGCGGGCCTCCTGCATCGGTTGCGGTGGCTGCATGGTCGGCTGCCGGTTCAACGCGAAGAACACCCTCGACAAGAACTACCTCTACTTCGCCGAGCAGCACGGAGCGAAGATCCTCGACGAGACCCGCGTCATCGACATCGTCCCGATCGGTGCCGCCGACGGCTCCGAGGGTTATCGCATCACGACGGAGCGCTCGACGGCGTGGCTGTTCAAGCAGAAGAAGACCATCACCGCGCGGCACGTGGTGATCGCGGCCTCCGCGCTCGGCAGCATGGACCTCCTGATGCGGCTCAAGCTGCGCGGGTCGCTCCCCAACGTCTCCGATCGTCTCGGCTACGACGTGCGCACCAACTCCGAGTCTCTGATCGGCGTCCGGTTTCCCGGCAGCAAGCTCGACATGTCCAAGGGCATCGCGATCGGCTCGGGCATCCACATCGATCAATTCACGCATATCGAGGCCACCCGGTACTCGCGCGGCTCCGACGTCCTCGGCCTGCTCGCCACCATGCTCGTCACCGGCAAGGGCTGGCGCCGCATCTTCGCCTGGTGGTGGAACGCGCTGCGCCATCCGATCAAGTTCCTGCGCGCCGGCTGGCCGTTCGGCTTCGCGCGCCAGACCCTGATCTTCCTCGTGATGCAGACGATCGACGCGACCCTGCGGTTCCAGCTCCGTCGCCGCTGGTTCTGGCCGTTCTCGCGGCTCCTGTGCTCCGCGGGCGAGCGGATCCCGACGAACATCCCGGCCGCCAACGCGTTCGCCGAGAAGGCCGCGGCCAAGTTCGGCGGCATCGCGATCACCTCGAACACCGAGATACTCTTCGACCTCCCGATGACCGCGCACTGCATCGGGGGCTGCGTGATGGGCGCCGACGCGACCCAGGGCGTGATCGATTCACAGCACCGGGTGTTCGGCTACCAGGGCCTCTACGTCGTCGACGGTGCGGCGGTCGGTGCGAACCTCGGCGTCAATCCTTCGCTCACCATCACGGCCCTCGCGGAGCGCGCCATGACGTTCATCCCGACGAAGCAAGGCAAACTGACGCCGGTGGCCTGAGATGTGCGCGAGATTGGTCCAAGCTGGGTGCGCGCCGTGACCGATCGCGATCATCGAGCGCTCGTGGTGTGGGCCGTCGAGTGCGCGGAGCACGTGTTGCCGCTGTTCGAGGCGCGTGCGAAGCGCGATCGCCGGCCGCGCGCGGCG
The DNA here is from genome assembly GCA_038206055.1 of Haliangiales bacterium. Taxonomy (GTDB): domain Bacteria; phylum Myxococcota_A; class Polyangia; order Haliangiales; family Haliangiaceae; genus JABFXX01. The sequence continues at coordinate 22,348 of JBBRBG010000038.1, read as the reverse complement.
CTGGAAGCCGCACGGGCGTGGACGCGAGGCGAGCGCTCGGTCGCGCAGCTGCGCGTCGCGGCGTTCGCGGCACATGCCGCCGCACGCGCGGTCGGACGACATCCGGCGGCGGTCGCGGCCGCGCGCGCTGCGGGTCACGCCGCCGCGACGACCCACGTTGCGACGCACGCTCCACACGCGGCAACGTACGCGGTCGACGCGGCGACGGCGCACGAGCGAGAGTGGCAGGCCGCCCGCGTGCCGAAGCGGCTCGCCCGCATGCGGCTGATCCGCCGCCCGCGATGAGGTTGTCGATCCGTTGATCGTCTGGCTGCCCAGGACCTGGCTACTCGCCGAGGGATGGCGGCGTCACGGGCTGATCGATGCATATGAGGTACCGAGCAAGAACCTGCTTGCGCGCGAGGCAACGAGGGTTCGCGGGTAGCTGCGATCTGGCTGGTATCCGCGGCATCAAGCGCAGATTTGATCGAGGGTCGCTCGGAACACCCACTTGCCCCGGACTTCCTCGTAGAAGTCGGTGGAGAGTCGCAGCAGCATTCGTTCGGCACGGTCGAATTGCTCGGTGCCACGATGAACACGCCAATGCCGATCGTCGCGCAGCTGATCCCGAGGGTCACCCGCGTGAAGCGGAGGTAGTGCACATTGGCCCGAGCCCGGACCTGCAGAATCGGACATCTGGTAGTTGTCCTGAGGGATCCGGCCCACCGACTTCGCAGAGACCAATCCACCCTCGAGGGTGAGATTCGTGGACGCGTCGCTGAGCTCGCCTTCGATCACAGCATCGCGTGTGGGTTCCGGCGCTCGCGGCGGCGGTTCGCTTCCCACATGCGGCGATCCGCACGACGCGAGGCACAGGATCAGAACGAGTCGCACGATGTCGAAGGTCACACGCGTCCAGGCCCGAGAAGCTCCGATGATCTTTTTCTTCGGGTAATCGATCGCGCGAATCGTAATCGCGCTCGCGAGAACGCAGCTTGGAGCACCTCGCCACCGACGACAATCAGCACTCGGAAACTCGCCTACGAGGTAACCGCGCGCACTTGTGGGACAACAACCACAATGACGGGCTCGCGCGCTCTGGCTACGTCGTGCGTATGCGCACCCGATGGCTTGCTCTCACGATCAGCTCTCTCGCGATGGCCTGTACGACGCCTTCGGAGACGTCAGGCCCGGACTTCAGTGGACCGAACAATTCGGACCCTACGGTAGACGCGGGTGTTCCCACGACGTCCGACGACGCCGCAACCACGCCCGACGATGCGGGCGAGACGCCGATGGCAGACGCGGGGACGACGCCGACGCCCGATGCCCCGCCGCCTCCATCGACCACCGGGCCGACGTACGCGACGCAGCACCCGCGGATCTACATGACCGCGAACAAGGCGCGGCTGCAGGCGGCGCTCACCGCGAACGGCACAGCGGCGGCGCGGTTCAAGTCGGTGGTGGATAGCTGGGTCGCGGGCACGGACCTGTGGGGCTTCCGCGCGTGGAACAGCGCGCTGATGGGGCAGCTCACCGGCAACGCGGGGTACTGCACGAAGGCAGTGGCGGTGGTCGAGGCGCAGGTGGCGACGGCGGAGACCGCGATCGCCGCGGGCCAGCGGCCGGAGGTCGCGAACGATAGCTACCTCGAGGTCGGCGATCTGATCGGCGACCTCGCGCTCGTCTACGACTGGTGCTTCCCGAACCTGTCGGCGGCGCAGAAGACGCGCTGGCTCGCGTATGCCGACCAGGCGGTGTGGAACGTTTGGCACCCGACGCAGGCGAAGTGGGGCACCACCACGTTCACGTGGAGCGGCTGGTCGACGAACGACCCGTCCGACAACTACTACTACTCGTTCCTGCGCGCGACGATGCTGCTCGGGCTCGCGGCGCACGGCGAGAGCACGCAGGCGGATGGCTGGCTGACGCAGTTCCGCGACACGAAGATCATGAACCAGCTCGTGCCGACGTTCGCGGCGGATCTCACGGGCGGGGGGTCGCGCGAGGGCACCGGCTATGGCGTGGCGATGCGCAATCTATGGAAGTTGTACGACCTGTGGTTCGCATCGACGGGCGAGGACCTCGCGAGCAAGACGGGGCACACGCGCGCATCGATGCTCGCGTTCATGCACCAGGTCGTGCCCACGCTGGATCGGATCGCCCCGACCGGCGATCTGTCGCGCGACTCGACGGCGGCGTTCTTCGACTACCACCGCGACTACCTGCAAACGCTGGTCGCGCTGTATCCGAACGATGGGCTCGCGCGGCGCGCGAAGAAGCTACTCGAGGGCGCGAGCGTGCAGCGCATGGGCAACCAGTTCATGGCGGTCGATGACTTCCTCTACGAGGACGCCGCCGTGAGCGCCACGCCGATCGATCTGAACACCGCGTACTACGCGCCCGGTATCGGCGAGCTCTACGCGCGCTCGAGCTGGGGTGATCCACACGCGACGTGGATCAACATGATCGCGGGACCGTACACGCAGTCTCACGCGCATCAGGATCAGGGCTCGCTGATGATCTACAAGGACGGCTGGCTCGGCTACGACGCGGTGATCAACTCGAGCTCCGGCCTGACGCAGGCGACCACCGCCCACAGCCTCGTGCGCATCGATAGCGGCGGTGCACCCGTGCGCCAGGTCGGCAGCACCACGTCGACGCTCGTCGGCCTGCAGAAGACCGCGACGTGGACGTACGCGGCCGCGGATCTCACGCCTGCGTACGGGGGCAATGCGGCGGTGTCGAAGATGCAGCGCGAGCTCGTGTTCCTCCCGCCGAACGTGGTGGTGGTCTACGACCGCGTGATCACCGCCGCGGGAACGCAGCAGACGTGGCAGCTCGCGACGCCGGTGACGCCCGCGATCTCCGGCGCGAGTGCGGCGATCATGGGCTCGGGCCACACGCTCACGGTGCAGCGGCTCGCGCCGGCGGCGACATCGTCGGTGCATTCGATGACCGCGGAGTCCGACTACAACGGCGGGTATCGCCTCGACGAGACGATCGCCGGCGGAGACCAGCGGTACCTGCACGTGCTGTCGATCGATGGCGCGGCGACCGGCGTGACATCGGCGAACGACTCCAGCGTGACGTTCACGGCCGGAGGGAAGTCGATCTCGGTCGCATTCAACCGCAACGCAGTCGGCGCGACGCTCACCGTCAACGGTGCATCGACCGCGCTCGGAGCCACGGTCGCCGCCCTGCCGGAGTGATCAGGCGCGCTTCTTCGCGGCCGAATCGAACCTGTCGCGCGAGCTCTGGATCGTGACGCGATTATCGGCCGCCCACTCGGCGAGCTGCTGGATCGGCTCGAGCAGCGTCTTGCCGAGACGGGTCAGGGCGTACTCGACGCGGGGCGGGATCTCGGGAAACACCGTTCGCTCGATGAGACCATCGCGCTCGAGGCCGCGCAGCGTGAGGGTCAGCATGCGCTGCGAGATGCCCTCGATCGCGCGACGCAACTCGCTGAACCTCATGGTTCCTTCGCCCAGGCAGCCCACGATCTGAACGCTCCACTTGTCCCCGATCCGGTTCAGCACCTCTCGCACGGCGAGACACTTTGCGGGCTCCTGCAACGCTTTGTTCCTCGGCGACATGCCTGTGCCTCCTTGCCAGCGACCTACCTGGTTCCCATCATACCCCTGGTTACGATTTGAGACCAAGGCAACAGCGGGAACCACTTAGGAGCCGACCATGACTGCCACGACCTGGGACTTCGACCTCTCTCATTCCTCCGTCAACTTCTACGTTCGCCACCTGATGGTGTCGAAGGTGCACGGCCGCTTCCACAAGTGGGGCGGCAGCCTTGTCCTCGACGAGCAGGACATCACGAAGTCGCGCGTCGACGTCACGATCGACGTCGGCAGCATCGACACCAAGGAGGACAAGCGCGACGCTCACCTGCGCTCGGCGGACTTCTTCGACGCCGAGAAGTTCCCGGAGCTGACGTTCAAGAGCACGAGCGTCAAGAAGATCTCCGACGAGGAGATCGAGGTCGCCGGTGACCTCACGATCCGCGGCGAGACCAAGCCGCTCACGCTCAAGGTCGAGACCAACGGCCAGGTCAAGGACCCGTGGGGCGGCACGCGCACGGGCTTCTCCGCGAAGGCCTCGATCAGCCGCAAGGAGTTCGGCCTGCACTGGAACGCACTCCTCGAGGCCGGCGGCGTGGTCGTCGGCGACAAGATCGAGATCAGTCTCGAGATCGAGGCCGTGAAGAAGGCCGCGAGCCAGGCCGCCTAACCGATCGTCGGCACCGGCCAACCCTGCTCGCCGATGAGCGGCACGAAGCGCACGTCGCCGAGGTCCTCTTCGGTGTAGTCGGTGTCGGTTCTCCGCGTGATCCGCACGAGGCGCTGGCTGTCCGGAGGGCCGGTGGGCACCACCAGCCTGCCACCGATGGCGAGCTGCGCGAGCAGCGCCGGTGGTGGGGCGGGTGCCGCCGCAGCAACGGCGATCGCCTCGTACGGCGCACCGGAAGGCCAGCCGAGCGTGCCGTCGCCGTGGTGGACGTGGACGTTCGCGATGCCGAGATCCGCGAGGGTCGTGGCTGCGCGCGTGGCGAGCTCCTCGAGGCGCTCGACGGTCTCGACCTCGTGCGCGAGCGTGCCGAGGATCGCCGCGGCGTATCCCGAGCCGGTTCCGATCTCGAGCACGCGCTCGTGGCCAGCGAGGCGCAGCGCCTGCATGGTGATCGCCACCACGTACGGCTGCGAGATGGTCTGCCCGGCGCCGATCGGCAGCGGCCTGTCCTCGTACGAACGATCGAGAAGGGCAGGGGGCACGAAGCGATCGCGCGGCACGGTCGCGAACGCGGCGAGCACGCGCGGATCCGAGATATCGCGCCGGGACAGATGGTCGGCGACCATGGCCTGCCGTCGCGACTCGCACGTGCTCATGAGACGACCCACGGCCGAACACTACCTCCCGACACTCGCCGAACCATCCACCGAGCTTACGCCGCGTCGCTCTCCGACTTCTCTTTATCGTGAATGCGAACCGTCAGGACCGGGCAGGGCGCGGAGCGCACCACGGTCTCGGTGACCGAGCCCAGCAGCGCGCGGCTGATGCCGCTGCGACCGTGCGTGCTCATGACGATGAGGTCCGCGCCGATCTCGATCGCCGTCTGGTTGATGAGGTCCTTCGCGTCGCCAGTCTTGAGCAGTACCTGGCCGATCACGACTCCGGTGGTGCGATGCGCATCGGCGAGCTTGTCGATGGCGTTCTGGTTATCGAGCAAGATCTGGTCGATGACCGTGCTCGTGAGAGCAAGGCCGAGCTCGGGCACTCCGAGTGAGGGGATGCCGATCACGTTGACCAGGTGGACCGTCGCGCCGAGCGTCTTGGCGAGCTCGCAGGCGTAATCGAGGGCCTGCGCGGCACCGTCGCTGAGATCCGTCGGAACGAGGATGGACTTGGGCACCATGCCCCGATGCAGTTCACGATCCGGGCCAGAGATTTCCCTGCAAATGACCGTGATCACCGTGCGCTGGCCGCCCACCGCGCACGTGCGCTCGCTCAGGGCAGCCGCGGCGCGTAGAGGAAGCTGTTGGCGCGGCTCGTCACGGGGACCGCTCGATACACGACCGACCCTGCGTGCACCGTGATGTCGATGGGGCCGGCCGGCACGTTGAGCGCGACCGCGATCCCGGGTGAGCCGGTCGAGAGCTGGGAACCGCTCGGTGCGCCGCTGTCGTCGAGGTAGATGATCTTTGCTGCGCCCGGCGCTTCGATGGTCGCGCCGTAGACCTGGAGGTCGATGCAATCGAAGATCTCGACGAGCACGGTGCTCTTCGCCGGATCGCTCGTGATACCGGCCGCTGTGTAATAGGTGTCGCGGCTCTCGACGGTTGGCGTGTAGATGTCGCGCTGCGGGTGATTGGTATCGAACGGCGGATACGGATCGTAGGTGTAGCCATCGAGGCGGCCGGCGAGCGTGGCCTTTCGATAGATCGCCGGCGCGGATCCCGCGGTCGCAACGTTGAGCGCGAAGATGCCGTTACTCGCCGCGGTCCCCATCACGAGGACGGCGTCATCGGAGCGCTTGTGGATCTCCACGCTCGCACCGCCCGCGTTCGCCGGGCCGATCGGATCCTTGACCCGGGCGATCAAGGACAACGGATCTGGCGCCGTGGTCGGCCATGCCACGTTGCTGCAGGCGAACTCACCGGACAGCTCGGTGATGTCGATCGCAGCGTCCCGGTGTTTTGCATCGCCGGGATCCTGGTCGTCTCCAGCATCACCTGAACCGTTGCCACCACCGCAAGCGGCCAGGAGGGCAAGTGCCGGTAGCCACCGCATCCCCGTACTGTAAGCCGATCGGGTAGAACTCTGCGGGGGAATGCGCCTCACTCGCAAATTCATCGCCGCCCTCGTGATCGGCGTCGCGCTGGTCGCGCTGATCCAGGGCTACCTGGACTATCAGCGCGAGCGCGACGTGTTCGATCGCCAGATGCGCGGCGAGGCAGCGGCGCTCGGGCGCGCGCTCGCACGCGGTGTTGCCCTCGTGTGGACGCGTGATGGTGAGCCGGTAGCGCGTGAGTTCCTCGAGACGGCGACCAGCAAGCGCGAGAGTCTGCAGGCGCGGTGGATCTGGCTCGATGCCAAGGACCACGATGCCCCGCGGGTCGTTCGCGAGGAGCTCGAGGAGATGACGGCGGGCAACGTGGTCACCCTGCGCGACTCGGCGCGTCGCGTGCTGTTCACGTACATCCCCGTCGAGGTCCCGGGTGGGCGGCGCGGTGGTCTCGAGATCGCGCAGTCGCTCGATCAGCTCGACGCGTATATCAGTGACTCGCTGCGCAGCGAGATCCTCGGCACGGTCAGTGCGGTCAGCGTCGCCGCCATCCTCGCGCTCGCGCTCGGCGTGGTGTTCATCGGCCGTCCGATCAACCGGCTGACGGCGAAAGCGCGCCGCGTCGGCACCGGCGATCTCAGCGGTCCGCTCGTCCTCGAACAACGCGACGAGCTCGGGGAGCTGGCGAACGAGATCAACCTCATGTGCGAGCGGCTCGGCGACGAGAGCACCGCGCGTGAACAGGCGACGGAGCAGCTGCGCCACGCGGACCGGCTGACCACCGTCGGCAAGCTCGCCTCGGGGCTCGCGCACGAGCTCGGCACGCCGCTCAACGTGGTCCACGGGCGCGCGAAGCTGATCCTCGACCACGAGGTCGAGGGCAAAGATGTCGATGACTCCGCGCGGATCGTCGTCGAGCAGGCGGAGCGGATGACCGCGCTGATCCGCCAGCTGCTCGATTTCGCGCGGCCACGCCCGCTGCACAAGGCGCCCGTCAACGTGACCACCCTCGGGACGCGCGTCTGCCAGCTCGTGGCCACGATCGCACGTACCGGTAGCGTGGTGCTCGAGCCACCTCCGGCGGACGAGAGCTTGCGGATCGCCGCGGATGATGGCCAGCTGACACAGGTGCTCACCAACCTGGTCGTCAACGGGATCCACGCGACGCCGCCCGGCGGTACGGTCGCGATCACGGCGAGGTTCGTGGATCAGACGCCACCACCCTATGTTGGTGCTGAGGAGCAGAGCTGGATGGCCATCGAGGTGCGCGATACGGGCACCGGTCTCGACGAAGCGGCGCGCGCACGCATCTTCGAGCCGTTCTACACGACGAAGGAAGTCGGCGCGGGCACCGGCCTGGGCCTCTCGGTGAGCTGGGGCCTCGTGCGCGAGCACGGCGGCTGGATCGACGTGCAATCCACGCCGGGCGAGGGCTCGAGGTTCACGGTGTTCCTGCCGCGAGGTGCCGCATGACCACGGTCTTCGTCGTCGACGACGAGCGCGAGATGGTCGACCTGATCGCGCTCGGCCTCAAGAAGCGCGGCTTCCAGATGATGACGTTCAACTCGGGCGGCGATGCGCTCACGGCGATCGCCACGCACGATGTCGACGTGATCATCACCGATCTCAACATGAAGGGCATGAGCGGCCTCGAGCTGTGCCAGAAGGTGGCGCTCGATCGCCCGGATATCCCGGTGCTCGTGCTCACCGCGTTCGGCAGCTTCGAGACAGCGGTCGGAGCGATCCGTGCGGGCGCGTACGACTTTGTCACGAAGCCCGTCGAGATCGAGGCGCTCGCCATCGCGGTGCGGCGCGCGGCGGAGCATCGGTCGCTGCGCGGCGAGCTCAAGCGGCTGAACGAGGTGGTCGCGAACACACGCGGGCGCGGCGATCTGATCGGCGCGAGCCCTGCGATGCAGCAGGTCTATCAGCTCATCGATCAGGTCTCGATCACCGATGCGACCGTGCTGATCACCGGCGAGAGCGGCACCGGCAAGGAGGTCGTCGCGCGCGCGATCCACGAGCGCTCGCGGCGCAAGGATGGCCCGTTCGTCGCGCTCAACTGCGCGGCGGTTCCCGAGCAGCTCCTCGAGAGCGAGCTGTTCGGCCACGCGAAGGGCGCGTTCACCGACGCGCAGAAGAGCCGCCAGGGTCTGTTCCAGCAGGCGAGCGGTGGCTCGTTGTTCCTCGACGAGGTCGGCGACATGGCGCTGACCACGCAGCCGAAGCTGCTCCGCGCGCTGCAGGAGAAGCGCGTGCGGCCGGTGGGGGCGGAGGCCGAGATCCTCACCGATGTTCGCCTGATCACCGCGACGAACCGCGACCTCGAGGACATGGTCGAGGACAAGCGATTCCGCGAGGACCTCTACTACCGGATCAACGTCATCCACATCCCGCTGCCGCCGCTTCGCACGCGCGGTGGTGACGTGCTGCTCCTCGCGCAGCACATGCTCCGCCACTACGCGACGGTGTTCGACAAGAAGGTGATGGGCCTGTCGGCCGCCGCCGCGGAGCGCATGCTCGCGTACGAGTGGCCGGGCAACGTGCGGGAGCTCGGCAACTGTCTCGAGCGCGCCGTCGCACTCGCGCACTTCGAGGAGATCCAGGTCGAAGATCTTCCGGAGAAGATCCGCAGTCAGCCGACGCGTCGCTCGGTCTCGATGACGGGCACTGATCATCCGGAGCTGATGTCGCTCGAAGCGGTCGAGCGTCGCCACGTTCTGCGCGTGCTCGAGGCATGTCAGGGCAATCGCACCGACGCCGCGAAGATCCTGGATCTCGATCGCAAGACCCTCTACCGAAAGCTTCTGCGCTGGGGCGTCAGCGACGAGTAGACGGGGCGAGGTGCCCCGTTGGGGCAGACCGCCCCGCGATCTGGCCATCCAAGACCGCGGAATCATGGGGAGTCCACGGCATACCGGGTGCAGATGCCGGGACCCAATATGAAGACCATGATCAAGGCTGCTCTCGCCCTCGTTGTTCTCGCGGCGCCCGTGCTCGCCGACACCCCCGCCGCGAAGGCGCCGGCCGCCGACAAGGCGCCCGCGAAGGCGACCCCGGCGAAGGACGCGAAGGCGCCCGCCGCTGACGCGAAGGCCCCGGCGGCTGACGCGAAGGCCCCGGCCGCCGACGCCAAGACCCCCGCGAAGGACGCGAAGGTCACCAAGGGCAAGATGAAGGCGCCGCCGGCCGCCGATGCGAAGGCGCCCGCCGCCGACGCGAAGGCCCCGGCCGCTGACGCGAAGGCGCCCGCCGCCGACGCGAAGACCCCGGCGAAGGACATGGCGAAGCCGGACGTCAAGAAGCCGGCGACGAAGTAACTCTCGCTCTCTTCGACAGCAAACGCCGCACGGGCAACCGCGCGGCGTTTTGCGTTTGGGACTAACGTCGCGTCGTGGCGCGCGATGTGTTGATCGTCGACGGGTTTGCACCGGAGGCGGCGAAGCTGCGCGAGACCTTCGACGCGCGCTTCGCGAACCCACGCGGGACCCGCGCCGATCGGTTCGTGTGGGACTACTGGCACGTGCCCGGTCAGTACACGGCCCTGCGCACGCCGGCGTGGACGTACTTTCCCAAGCAGGTCTACGCGCAGTTCCACAACCGGCTCGTCGCGTGGGGCCGCTCCACGCTCGGCTGCCACGACATCTCGCCGCCGTGGCTCTCGCTCTACGTCGAAGGATGTCGCCAGGAGCTGCACGGCGATCTGCCGCACGGACCGTGGGCGTTCGTGTTCTCGCTGACCAACTGGCGCGGCCGCGCGTTTCGCGGTGGCGAGACGCTCCTCGTGCAGGACGACGTACTCGACTTCTGGCACGACTTTGCCTCGGTGCGTGGCGTCGAGGAGGCCGAGCTGATCCGCGCGATCGAACCGAAGTTTTCGCGGCTCACCGTGTTCGATCCGCGGATCCCGCACGGCGTTCGCCAGGTCACGGGCACGCACGATCCGCGCGAGGGACGCCTCGTGATCCACGGCTGGTTCGTCCAGCCACGGCCGTTCGTGACGGGACCGCTCGCACCGCGCGCGCTCGAGCAGCGCATCGCGGATCTCACCGGTGCCCTCGGCGGCTGGCTCGGCGAGCTCCCGATCGCGGGCCTCTATAGCGTCGCCTTCGACGTGGATCGCCGTGGAACGGTCCGTCGCGTCCGCTCGCTCTCCGACACCACCCGCGTCCCACGCGCACTGGACCGGTCCCGTGCGGCGCTGATCCGCAAGATCCGCGCAGCTATTGTGGATTGGCGGTTCGGGCCGCAGCGTGGCCCGAGCTCGGTGACCCTGCCGCTCGTCTTCGAGCGCGGGTAAGGACTGTTCCGAGGCGAGCCCGTTGTGACGGGACCCACGGGGACCTACCGTGTCGGCCATGAACACGCAGATCCGTCGGGGCACTGAGCGTGGCCACGCCGATCACGGCTGGCTGAACAGTTTCCACACCTTCTCGTTCGCCGACTACTACGACCCGAAGCACATGGGCTTCCGCTCGCTTCGCGTGATCAACGAGGATCGCGTCGCCGCTGGCGGCGGGTTCCCGCGGCACGGACACCGCGACATGGAGATCATCAGCTACGTCCTCGAGGGCGCGCTCGCGCACAAGGACACCACGGGCACGAGCGCGGTGATCAAGCCGGGCGACGTGCAGCGGATGTCTGCGGGTACTGGCGTCTCGCACTCGGAGATGAACGCGTCGAAGGCCGACCCGGTCCACTTCTTCCAGATCTGGATCGTCCCGGATCGCGCGGGGCACGCGCCGGGCTACGAGCAGAAGGCGTTCACGACCGAGGAGCGTCAGGGAAAGCTGCGCCTCGTTGCTTCGAATGACGGCCGCGATGGCTCGATCACGATCCATCAGGACGCCACGCTCTCGGCCGGCCTGTTCGCGCCGGGCGAGTCCGCGACGCACGTGGTCGGCCCGAACCGCAACGCGTGGATCCAGGTCGCGCGCGGCGCGATCGAGGTCAACGGCGAGAAGCTCGTCGCGGGTGACGGCCTGTCCGCGGAAGGCGCGGGCGAGCTGACGATCAAGGGCACCGAGGACGCCGAGGTCCTCGTGTTCGACCTGGCGTAGGTCGCTAGGTCGCGCGGGGCGGTCGCCTGACACCGTATGTGCGTGCCCTCCACGGCGCGAGCACAGCGGAGGCCGCCCCGAAGATCCCGAAGGCGCGAAGCAGAGATCATCTCGCCGTCGCGCGGGCTCTCGTCGAGACCGCCATGCGAAGCTCGAGAGAGCCTCTCCTCCGGGCCTTCGGGATCTTCGGGACAGTCTGGGTCGGTCGGGGCACGCGCGGCATGTGCTCCGGGCGTCGTTCGAGCGGAACACCATCAAGTCGGGCGGAACACGGGTGGCGAGACGACGGTCAGGATCGAGCCGAGGATCGCGACCAGCAGCTCGCGGAGCTCGGTGCGATCGAGCTTCGGCTGCACGCACCAGTCGATCACCGCGCCCTCGACGAAACCGATCCATCCGCGCACCGCCGTCTCGAACCGCGGGTTGCCGGCGAGCAGCGGGGCGAACGGCTGATCCTTGAGGAACGTGTCGAACATCTGTCCGCGCACGCTCTCGACGACCTCGGCGACCTCCGGATCGCTCCCGATGCCGCCTCGCATGAGCGAGACGTACGCGCGGTTGTGGCGCGTGATGTGATCGAGGTAGGCATCGAGGCCCGCGCGCGCCTTGTCGATCGGCGCGAGCGCGGCGGGTACGTTGGTGACCGCGGTGACGAGGTCGTTCGCGATCTCGCGGAGTCCGGCGACGTACAGATCGCGCTTCGTCGGGAAGTAGTGATAGAGCAGGCCCTTCGAGATCTTCGCCTCGCGTGCGATGTCGTCGATAGAGACGTCATCGTAGGCGCGAACCGAGAACGCGGACTTCGCGAGACCGAGGAGCTGCGCGCGCCGCTGATCGTTGTCGAGACGCACTCGGCGCGGTCGGCCGCGAACGGCGCGGCGGATCGCTTTCGTGGCGCGAACGGGGGGCACGACACCATCATAGCGGAATCGTTTCGCTCCCGGTGAACTATTGACTTCGGGTCAATACGGCTTAGGCTGGACGCATGGCTCAGGCGATCGTCCCTCGCGATCTGGACGTTGATTTCTCGAAGGTGCCTCGCTACTGGCTCGCGAATAGCCCGGTAGCGACCGCGATCTCGAACGGCGTCAACATGCTGTTCCCGCACGGCGAGCGGTTCTTCGTACGGTCGGTGAAGCACTTCCTCGATCAGATCGACGACCCGGTGCTGCGCCAGCAGATCAAGGGCTTCTTCGGGCAGGAGGGCCGTCACGCGCACGCGCACGACGAGTTCAACGACATTCTGCGCCAGCAGGGCTACGAGATCGATCAGGTCCTCGATGGCTACAAGCGTCTGTCGACCTGGCTGGAGGAGCGCACGCCGCCGAAGCTGCGCCTCGCCGCGACCGCCGCCGCCGAGCACTTCACCGCGATCATGGCCGAGGGCGCGTTCAAGCGCGGCGCGCTCGACCAGGCCGCACCCGAGATGCAGCAGCTCCTCGCGTGGCACGCCGCCGAGGAGATCGAGCACAAGTCCGTCGCGTTCGACGTGCTGCAGAAGATCGATCCCTCGTATCGGCTGCGCATCCTCGGCCTCGTGTATTCGACGGTCACGCTCTCCGGGTTCTGGATCTGGGGCGCGGTCACGCTGATGCGGCAGGACAAGCTGACCTTGCGCAGGATCCGCGGCGAGATGAAGGAGCTGCGGAAGCAGGACCCGATCATCAAGCGCGTGTTCCTCCGCGGCATCCGCGAGTATCTGCGGCGCGATTTCCATCCGAGCCAGAACGACGACGGGCACCTCGCGGAGGCGTGGTTCGCCGCGCACGGCATGGCGCTCCCGGAGGCAGCATGAAGAGCACGAACAAGGTCGTCGTCGTCACCGGTGCGGGCAGCGGCATCGGCCGCGCCACCGCACTCGCCTTCGCCGCCGAGGGTGCGCGCATCGTGGCGAGTGATATCGATCAGGGCAGGCTCGATTCGCTTGCCACGGAGCTCGGCGAGCGCGCGCTCCTCATCCAGAAGGTGGACGTCTCCGATCGCGCGCAGATGGCCTCGTTCGCCGCCGCCGTGCACGCGAAGGTCGCGGCCGCCGATGTGATCGTGAACAACGCCGGCGTCGCGGTCGGCGGCACGTTCCTCGACACCTCGCTCGACGACTGGGACTGGCTCCTCGGGGTGAACCTCAAGGGCGTGGTCCACGGCTGCCACTTCTTCATCCCCGCGATGGTCGAGCGCGGCACCGGCGGCCACGTCATCAACATCTCCTCGATCCTCGGGATCTATCCGGCGCCGCAGGTCACCGCGTACGTCGCGAGCAAGTTCGCCGTGCTCGGCCTGTCGCAATCGCTGCGCTCCGAGCTCGCGCCGCACAAGATCGGCGTCACCGCGATCTGCCCGGGCATGATCAACACCTCGATCATCGATGGCAGCCGGATGAGCGGCCAGGTCGCGGAACGCAAGTCCAAGGTCCAGAAGGCGTTCACGAAGGGCGGGGCGCCGCCGTCGCTGGTGGCGAAGGTCATCGTCGACGCGGTGCGCACGAACCCGGCCGTCAAGACCGTCGGCCGTGACGCGGCGGTGATCCACGCGCTGACCCGGATGGCGCCGCGCCTGTCGACGGTGCTTGGCTCGACGCTCGCGAAGCGCTTCGGCGCCGCCGCTCACTGACCTTGTCCGACAATGGGGTCCGACCCCATTACCGGACAACGGCCTAGCCAGGCGTGGCAACCGTGCCTGCCGGCGCGCCGCGTGTTCCGCGCGTGGTCTCGATCGCGCCCACTCGCCAGATGCGAGGCCGCTTTCACTCCGCGTTCACGTCATGTGCATCGCGCCGCATACCGCGGGCGACGACCTGGCGACCCCAGGATGCACACCGTCGGTGGCACCGCCGATGCAGCACTGGTGGTCAACAGCCAACCAGGAGCCAAGGCAATGTTCACCGAGACGTTCGAGATCCTCACCGATGACCAGCTCGACACCGCGTACGGCGGACTGTCCTCCGCCGCGCGCTTCATCATGATGCACGAGTCCGGCGGCAGCGCGACCGCCGGCCATCTGCACTCGCAGGGCCGCGGCGACGGCACCCGCGGCAATCACTCGTCCGCGTATGGCGCGTTCCAGATGATCCAGTCGACGCGGAAGCAGTACATGGGCAAGAACTACCAGTCGTCAGACTTCAACACGCAGTACGCCGCGGCGAGCCACTACGTGAGCGACCGCTACGGCTCGTGGGAAGGCGCCCAGCGCTTCTGGCAGAAGCACCACTGGTACTAGCGAACGCGCTACGTTCGGCGCGATGTTCACTGGATTCTCGAAGACCGCGCCGGCGTTCTTTCACGAGCTTGCCATCGAGATGAACCGCGAGTGGTTCCTCGAGAACAAGCAGCGCTACGAGACCGAGTGGGTGCAGCCGATGACCGCGCTGCTGACGAAGGTGCGGGACGGCCTCGCCGCCGCGTACAAGCCGGTGAAGCTCGCCGAGCCGAAGGTCATGCGGATCCACCGCGACGTGCGGTTCTCGAAGGACAAGGCGCCCTACAAGACGCACATCGGCGCGGTGCTGCGGCTCGTGGCAGAGGACGAGAGCCCGGCGGCGATGTACCTCCACCTCGGGAGCGAGGAGGAGTTCGTCGGCGCGGGCACGTACTTCTTCGACGCCGACCGGCTCGCGACGTGGCGAAAGGTGGTCGCCGGCAAGGCGGGCGCGGAGCTCGCGGGGATGATCGCGAAGCTTCGCAAGGTGGGCTACGAGGTCGGCGGGCACGACGACTACAAGAAGGTACCGAAGGGCTTCGATCCCGAGCATCCGCGCGCGGAGCTGCTGAAGCTCAAGGGGCTGACCGCCGGGCCGGGCTCGATTCCGCGCGGCCTTCTGCACAAGCCCGGGCTCGCGGACTGGCTGATCGAGCACGGGGTCGCGCTGGCCCCGCTCGTTCGCTGGCTACACACCAAGATCGGCTGATAACGACCGGTTGCACGGCCTCGGGGCGCGGCATAAGGTGCCCACCACATGAAGCTCGCGACGCTGCGTGATGGCTCCCGAGATGGTCGCTTGCTCGTCGTGCGCCGCGACGGCGAAGCGGGTGTGACATCACCGGATGCGTGGCCCACGCTGCAGCGCGCGCTCGATGACTGGGATGCGGCGGAGCCGCAGCTTCGCGCGCTCGCCGAGAAGCTCGATGCCGGTGCGCTCGATGGCACCCCGATCGATTCGCATCGCCTCGGCTCGCCGCTGCCGCGCGCGTACGAGTGGATCGATGGCTCCGCGTTTCTCAACCACGTCATCCTCGTTCGCAAGGCGCGCAAAGCCGAGCCGCCGGCGACGCTCGAGACGGATCCGCTGATCTACCAGGGCGGCTCGAGCGACCTGCTCGGGCCGAACGATCCGATCGAGCTGCACGATCCGGCATGGGGTCTCGACTACGAGTCGGAGGTCTGCGTGGTGCTCGGTGACGTGCCGATCGGCACCAAGGCAGCAGACGCGGGCAAGCACGTGCGGCTCGTGATGCTCGCGAACGACTGCACGCTGCGGAACTTGATCCCCGACGAGCTCGCGAAGGGCTTCGGCTTCTTCCAGAGCAAGCCGGCCACCGCGTTCTCGCCGTTCGCCGTCCCCCCCGACGAGCTCGGCGAGGCGTGGCGCGATGGCCGCGCGCACGTCCGCGTGCGGTCCACGTACAACGGCACCGTGATCGGCGACTGCGATGCGGGGCCCGAGATGCACTTCTCGTTCTTCGACCTGATCCAGCACATCGCGAAGACCCGCCGGTTCTGCGCGGGCACGGTGCTCGGCAGCGGTACGGTCTCGAACAAGGACCGCGAGCGCGGCGTGTCGTGCCTCGCGGAGCGCCGGATGATCGAGACCATCGAGGGCGGCAAACCGACCACGCCGTTCATGTCGGTCGGTGACCAGATCCGGATCGAGGCGATCGACGCGGCCGGCGTCAACCACTTCGGCGTCATCGATCAGCGCGTCGTCGCTGCAGGAGGTGCCTCGTGAAGCTCGTACTCCACAACTACTGGCGATCGTCGGCGAGCCAGCGCGTGCGTATCGGCCTCGGCCTCAAGGAGAAGGCGTTCGACTACGTGGTGGTCAACATCGTCAAGGCGGACCAGTTCGTCGACGCCTACCGGGCGAAGAATCCGATGTCGCAAGTGCCCACTCTCGAGATCACCGAGGACGATGGCTCGGTGCGATCGGTCAATCAGTCGCTGTCGATCCTCGAGTATCTGAACGAGCGGTTCCCCGAGCCGCCGATCCTTCCCGCGGATCTGTGGCTGCGCGCGCGTTGCCGCGGGCTCGCCGAGATCGTGAACTCCGGCATCCAGCCGCTGCAGAACCTCACCACCACGAACCAGGTCAAGGCGATCGGCGGAGACGCCGTGGTGTGGCCGAAGAAGTTCATCGCCGACGGCCTCGCGGCGTTCGAGCGTGCCACCGCAGACATCTCCGGCGCGTTCTGCGTCGGTGACCACCCGACGATCGCGGACTGCTGCCTGATCCCGCAGTTGACGTCGGCGCGCCGGTTCGGGGTCGACACCACGCCGTTTCCCCGCCTCCTCGCGATCGAGGAACGCTGCCTGGCGCTCCCCGCCTTCGCGAACGCAGCCCCCGACCGCCAGCCCGACGCCGTGAAGCAATAGAGGTACAAATGACGACGAAGCTCGCTCCCATCGGCATCAAGCGCATCGAAGGCATCCATTACTACGTTCGCGATCTCGACCGGTCGCGGAAGTTCTATGTCGACAAGCTCGACTTCGGCGAGACCTGGCACAGCACCCCGGAGCTCGACGCGAAGGGCAAGCAGACGTCCGCGGCCTTCACGGCCGGCAACATCAACATCGTGTGCAGCTCGCCGGTGGGCACGGGGGGGCGCGCAGCGCGGTTCCTCGCGAAGCACCCCGATGGCGTTGGCACCCTGGTGTTCGAGGTCGAGGACATCGAGCGCGCATTCGCGCTGATCGACGAGCGCGGTGGCACGCCGATCGAGGACGTCCAGACGTACACCGACGACGGCGGCACGCTCCGCCAGTTCTCGATCACCACGCCGTTCGGCGACACGACGTTCCGGTTCCGCGAGCACCGCGGCTACACGGGCCTGTTCCCCGGTGCGGTGCCCGTGACGGGCGGCGGCAAGAATCGCTTCGGCTTCCAGGACATCGATCACTGCACGGCGAACTTCCAGACCATGAAGCCGATGCTCCTGTGGATGGAGCACGTGATGGCGTTCGAGCAGCTCTGGGAGATCGACTTTCACACCAGCGACATGGATCCGGCGCGGACGACGGGCTCGGGCCTCAAGTCGATCGTGATGTGGGACCCGCACTCGAACGTGAAGTTCGCGAACAACGAGCCGGCGCGCCCGTTCTTCAAGAACTCGCAGATCAACATCTTCAACGAGGAGCTGCGCGGCGATGGCGTGCAGCACGTGGCGCTCACGGTCGCGGATATCGTCACCGCCGTACGCGACCTGCGCGCGGCGGGCGTGACGTTCATGCCCACGCCCGGCAGCTACTACGACCTCCTCCCGGAGCGGATCGAGAAGAGCGGCATCAAGAAGATCGACGAGGACATCAACATCCTCCGCGACCTCGAGATCCTGATCGATGGCGACGCGCATCACGCGTACATGCTGCAGATCTTCCTCAAGGAGTCCGCCGGCCTCTACAAGGACCCGAGCGCCGGCCCGTTCTTCTACGAGATCATCCAGCGCAAGGGCGACCGCAAGTTCGGGGCCGGCAACTTCCGCGCGCTGTTCGAGAGCATCGAGCGCGAGCAGATGAAGGGAACACCGGCGTAATGCTCGACCGGATGCAGGTCGGCGACGTCGCGAAGAAGCACCACATCCAGCTGCGCGGCGCCGACGGCGAGCTGCGGTTCGAGGAGTGCTTCACGCGCGACGGCTTCGACGGGCCGTACTCGATCCTCTACCACCTGCGCCGCCCGCACGTGCACCGCCTGGCACCGGCGAAGCACGGCTGGGCCGCACCGGTCGCGGCGCCCGAGCGCCCGCTCGCGAAGCGCCACTACAAGTCGTTCGAGCTGTCCAACGAGAACGGTCCGCAGATCGATGCGCGCATTCCGCTCGTCTTCAACGACGACGTGATCTCCGGTGTCGCCTTCCCGACCGCCGAGGATCCGGTCTACATCGCCGATGGCGACGCCGATCAGCTGATCTACATCCACAAGGGCGCCGGTACGCTGCGCACCCAGCTCGGAGACGTGGTGTTCGCGCAGGGCGACTACGTGTTCGTGCCGCGCGGCCTCTTGCACCGCTTCATCCCGAACGGGCCGCAGTACTGGTTCTGGTTCTCGATGACCGGCGGCGTGCACATCCCGAAGCAGTGGCGCAACGAGGTCGGCCAGCTCCGCATGGACGCGCCGTACTCGCATCGCGACTTCAAGCGCCCGCAGTTCACCGGGCCCAGCGACGAGGGCATTCGCGAGCTCGTCGTGCGCCGCGCCGGGAAGTGGCACGGCTTCTCGATGGCGGACTCGCCGCTCGACGTGGTCGGCTGGGACGGCACGGTGTATCCGTGGGCGTTCCCGATCCTCGCGTTCCAGCCGCGCGTCAGCTCGGTGCACCTGCCGCCCACGTGGCACGGCACGTTCGCGGCTCCGGGGGCGTTGATCTGCAGCTTCGTGCCGCGCCCGGTCGACTTCCACCCGGAAGCGATTCCGTGCCCGTACCCGCACTCGAACACGCACTGCGACGAGATCATCTTCTATGCCGAGGGCCAGTTCACCTCGCGCAAGGGCGTGGCCTCCGGCTCGATCTCCCACCACCCGATGGGCGTGCCGCACGGCCCGCACCCGGGCAGCTACGAGAAGTCGATCGGCACGCAGCGGGCCGACGAGGTCGCGGTGATGGCCGATCTGTTCAAGCCGCTCTCGGTGACGGCGGCCGCCCTCAACGTCGAGGACGCTGGCTACCAAGATTCGTTCCTGTGAGTGCCGCGCCGTTGACCTCCTTCCTCCTCGTCTCGCTCGATACGATCACCTTCGCGTTGCCCGGGGAAACCGTCATCGAAGTTGTTCGGGCCGTAGCGATCACGCACGTCCCGGGTTGCCCCGATGCCGTGGAGGGCGTGGTCAACGTGCGTGGCGAGCTCCTACCGGTGTACGACGTGCGAGCGCGCTTTGGATTACCTCCTCGCGCGGTGCATCCCGATGACCACTTCGTGATCGTCACGGCGGGTACCCGCGGCCCTGCGATCGTCCGGGTCAGTCGCGCGCACGAGCTACGCGCCGTCGATCCACAGGCCACGAGTAGCGCGGAGCGTTCCACGGATCCCATGATCCGCGGTCTCGCGCGGTTGCCGGACGGGCTACTCGTCGTCTGCGATCTCGCCGAATTTCTTACCGACCTCGATGCCGCGCAGACGGCAGCGGCGATCGCGAACCACGCCCCGTGAGCACCGCTGCATCGCAACAGGTCGCCGCGGTGCTCGCGATGATCGCGGAGCGCAGCGGCCTCGTGTTTCCCGATCTCCGCGGTACGACGGCGAGGGCGACCATCGCCGAGTTTCTGCTGGAGCGCGCTCTGCACGGCGAGCACGACCTCGTGACGAGCGGCCACCTGCCGGCGCTGCTCGAGCGGCTCGTGGTGCACGAGAGCTTCTTTGACCGCGATCTCGAGCAGCTGACGTTCGTGGACGACGTGGTGTTGCCCGAGCTCGGCCAGAGTCGGGACGCGCCCCTTCGTGTCTGGAGTGCCGGGTGTGCGGGCGGTGAAGAGGCCTACACGCTGGCGTTCATGCTCGCGAAGCGAGGCCTGTTCGATCGTGCGGCCGTGCTCGGGACGGATCTCTCGGAGGCGGCGCTCGCCCGCGCCCGCCGCGGCCGCTACCGCGCATGGTCCGCCCGCCTTGGCCCGGCCTCACCCGCGGCCCGGTTTCTCGAAGCGGTCGACGACCAGTTCCAGGTGCCAGCTCGCTTCGTGAACGCGGTGAAGTTTGCGAGGTTGAATCTGGTCGAGGATCCGTATCCAGGCGGGCATCACCTGATCACGTGCCGCAACGTGCTCATCTATTTTGATCCGCGGTCGGTCGAGATCGTGGCCACCAAGCTCGCCGGTGCGCTCGCTCCTGGTGGCTGGATCGCCGTCGGACCCTCCGATCCGCGCCTCGATCAAGCCGCTCCGCTGGAGATGATCTTCGACGAGCGCGGCACGTTCTATCAGCTACGCGCGCGAACCCAGCGGCGGGCCGTGACTCCACCTTCCGTTCACCCGTTCGTCCCCGATCCTGCACCGCACGTCGCGCCCGTCGTGCCATGGGTGCAGCCGCGCGCGCCGCTTCCGCGCGTCGCCGCGCCCCCGCCGGTCGTGGCTGAGGTCGGAGAAATTCGCAGGCTCGCGGATATCGGTGATGCGTCCCGCGCGCAGGCCCTCCTCGACGCTGCCCTCCGCATCCGCCCGCTCGATCCGGAGCTCCACTTCTTGTTCTCCGTCCTGGCAACGGAGCGCGACGTGGACGCGGCGCTCGGCGCCCTCGCCCGGTGCGTGTATCTCGACCCCACGAAGGCGGCGCCTCAGCTGCTCGCCGCGTCGTTGTTGCGAGCCCGCGGCAAGCGCACCGAGGCACGGCAGGCGTATCGTGCCGCCCTGACCATCCTCGCTCGAACGCCGGCGACGGAGCTCGTGCCCTGGGTGGACGAGACCGCAGGTACCCTGATCACGGCGTGTCAGCGTGCACTGGAGATCCTCGATGGACCAGGATGATGTGTTGACCCGGCGTGCTCTTGCTCTCGCTCGTCCCGCCGTACAAAAGGCGAGCGGCGACGGCTCGCGTGCGCTGGTCGCCACCGTTGGCGCCCAGCGCCTCGCGTTTCCCCTCAACCACGTCCTCCGCGTGCGGGCCGTGGGGCGGTGCACGCCGGTCCCGAATGCACCGCCGGGAATTATCGGAGTCGCGAAGATCGAGGGAAAGATCGCCGCGGTGTTCGGCGCCCGCACCTGGCGAGGCCTTCCAGAGAACGTTCATGCCGAGAGCCCGGTGGTGATCCTCGGCCTGCGTGAGACTCCGCTGACTCTCCTGGTCGATTCGGTGGTCGGCACGATCGACGTGCCTCCAGGCGTTCTTGACCTTCGTAGGGCGGGCGAGCCCTGGCTGCGTGCGATTCTCGACGACGTGTTGCTCGTCGACGTTCCCCGCCTCATCGAGCTGCTCTCGGAACAGAGCGTACCCGCGGATCGAGGAGTCCGATGACCATTGGTAAGAAGATCACGCTTGGCTTCGCGGTTCCCGTTGCGTTGTTGATTCTCGTCGGGATCCTCGCGCGGTCGATCTCCGATCGTCAGGCTCACACCACCAGTCTGGTCGAGCACACCCAGGAGGTGAAGCTGACGCTGCAACGGCTGCTCACCCGCGTCGTGGATGCCGAGGCGGGTGCGCGCGGGTTCTTTCTTGTCGGAGATGAAGCGTTTCTCGATCCTTTCCGCGACGCGCAGGCCGATGCAACACGGTTTCTCGTGTCCCTCGACAAGTCGACGCTGGACAATTCGGAACAGCATGCGCGCATCGAGGCGCTCGGTCCTTCCGTGAGCGGCCGGATCCGCCTGCTGGCCGAATCCATCGAACGCCGGCGCAAGGGGCCGTTCGACGAGCCCACCGCCCGCGCAGCGCTGACCGACGGCAAGCAGGCGATGGACGCCCTGCGCAGCCAGGTCGCCGCGATCCAGGAGGTGGAGACAGGCCTGCTTTCGAAGCGCAAGACGGAGGCTGATAACACGGCGGCGACGGCGAAGGTGCTCCTCCTCGCGGCGCTCGTCCTCGGTTTCGTGCTCGCGCTACTTTCGAGCTGGCTGGTCGGGCGCTCGATCGTGAATCCGATGGCGAAGATCCGCGCGGGCGTCGTGGAGATCGCAGGCGGCTATCTCGCGCACCGGATCGGCGCGTCCTGTCGTGACGAGCTGGCTGTTCTCGCGATGGCCTTCGACGACATGGCCGCTCGCCGGCAAACCGCGGAGGCCGACGTGGCCGCGCGGGCCGAGAAACGGGCGAAGGTCCTCACGAAGGTCGCCGAGATCGCGACGCGGCTGGCGGCCTCGGCGGAGGAGCTGGCTGCCAC
>JBBRBG010000037.1:0-53548 GCA_038206055.1 Haliangiales bacterium | reverse complement strand
GATCACCTCGGAGTCCTTCGAGGTGCGGTAGAGCGTCATCTTGACCGCGCGGACCTTCGGGTCGTCGGCGGCCTCGCGCAGGAACCGCTCGACCGACTGCTGGAACGACTCGAACGGATGCTGGACCATCAGGTTCTTCGCATCGCGGATCGCATGGAAGATGTTGCCGTCGGTGAGGAGGTCGACCGGCGCGCTCGGCGCGTGGGGGGCATCGCGGAGCTCGGGGATGTCGAGCGTGGCGATCTCCATCAGGTCGCGCTGACCGAGCATGCCCTCGGCCTCGAACACATCGGCCTGCTCGTCGAGGCCGAGCTCCGCGGCGAGCCGGCCACGCAGCGTCGGCTGCATGTTGCGATCGACCTGGAGCCGCACGACGGGCGCGAACTTGCGCTCGCGCATCTCGATCTCGATGAGCTCGAGGAGATCCTCGGCCTCTTCCTCGTCGCGCTCGGTGATCGCGTTGCGCGTGACGCGGAACATCGAGCAGATCTCGATCTCCATCTGCGGAAACAGAAGGTCGAGGTTGTTCCCCATCACGTCCGCGAGGTCGACGAACGTGCGCGAGGTGCCGACGCGCATGTAGCGAGGCGTGCCGCCGCCGATCGGCACCTTGACACGCGCGAGCAACGACTCGGAGTCGTTCTCGTAGCGCAGCGAGACCAGGAGGTTCAGCGACAGGTTCGAGACGAACGGGAACGGGTGCGCCGGATCCATCGCCTGCGGCGTGACGAGCGGGAAGATGTTGCGGACGTAGTACTCGCGCACCCACGCCTGCTGGTGGGGATCGAGCTCCTTGAACGGCGCGACCCACACACCGACGGCCTTGAGCTCGGCGAGCACCTTCTCGAGGATGTGGACCTTCTTCTTCTCGAGCGCATTGATCAGCTCGAGGCAGTCCACGATCTGCTGATGCGGCGTGCGTCCATCTGGCGTGACGGTGTGGACCTGCGCGCCGACCTGCTGCTTGAGGCCGCCGATCCGCTTCTGGAAGAACTCGTCGATGTTCGAGCTGACGATCGCGATGAACTTCGCGCGCTCGAGGAGCGGGATGCGCTCGTCATCGGACTCTTGTAAGACGCGCCAGCAGAAGTTCAGGTAGGTCAACTCGCGGTTGAGATACAGCTCGTGCGCACCGAGATCGGTGGGCGCGTCCTCGTGAATCCCCGGCGCCGGCGGCGTCCTGCCGGCGAGCTCGATCACCCGCAACGAGGGCCGCTCGCGCGGTAGCTCGCCCGCTGCTTCCAGCAGGACATCGATGCGATGGACGCCCGAAACCTCGGGCTGCAGGCTGAGCGGTCGCTCGGCGGACATTCGATCGAAATTATAGCGTCTCGGGGACGGGACCGTTACAACCGAGAGAGGCCGTTCAGGGTGCGGGAGTGGCAGGAACCAGAGGGATTCCCGTGGCTTCGCTCGATCGATCTTCCTTGCCACTGAACACGCGGAAGTACCGTTTGGTGCCGCCTTGCTCGAGCCGGACCAGGCCACCGGTGACCACCCCGGTCGTGATGGGCTCCTTACCGAGCTCGGTGATCCACAGCTTGTTGCCGGTGCGCAGGTCGACCGCGGTCATCGTGTTCCAGTCCGCGCCGCCGACGATCTCGTACGAGCGGATGTGGTCGGAAAGCGTGACCGGCCCGGTCGACGGCTCCTTGATCGGCCCGTGGTCGCCGCCGAGGTGGAGACCGCCGAGCTTCTCCGAGTCGCCGATGGCGAGCGCGAACACCTCGGCCTTGTGATTGCGGATCACGCGCACCGAGACGGCGATCTCACTCCACGCGATCCCCGTCGCGTCGGGGCGCCCACCGTACGGCGGTACCAGCGCCTGCCACGCGACCTCGTCGTTGTGGTGGAGCTCGATGAAGTTTCGCTCGCCACCATCCTCGGCGCGGACGACGATCTTCGTCGTGGGATCGATCGTGACGGTCTCGATCACCGCGCCGGCCTTCGGCTTGTTGTGGATCACCGCATACACGCCCACCGCGGCGACCGCCGCACCGACGAGGACGATGATCGGCCCGAGCAGACCCAGGCGGCGCTTCGCCATGTCAGCTCTCGGGGATGGACTTGCCACCCGACTTGATCGAATAGTCGAACGGCTTCGGGCGCGTCAGCCCGCCGCCGCCCGTGCTCGCTCCCGCCGCGGTGCCGCCGTCCTTGGCCTGGACCAGCACGCGCCGCCCGGTGGCGAAGAACACGGTGATCTTTCCGGGCTCGGAGATCTCGATGACGCCCTGGCCGAAGCTCGGGTGGTCGATGCGGTCACCGACGGCGAACGTCTCGCTCGCCCGGTACGGCCGCACCGACTTCGAGAGGTCCGCGGCGACCGCCGGCTTCTCGAACCGTTCGACAGGATCGCGCGACGGCTTCGGCTCCCTGGCCGGGCGAATCGCCGACGGGAGCTTGGCTTCCTTGGGGGCGCCGTGCGGGGACTTGTACCGGTGGTACCCGCCGCACTGCTTGCACTGCACCTTGACGATCTGCGCGCCGACCTTGGCGACCACCACGTGCCACACATCTCCGCACTTCGAGCATAACGCTTCGACGTCTGCTCCTACTCCGGCGCTCATCGAGATCGAGCATAGCAGCTCGTGGTATCGGATGGACGTGAGCCAGGCCGCAGCCGACTCCCTCGTCGTCGAAGCGCAAGGACTGTTCCGTGATGAACGGTATGCAGAGGCGGCCGCGCGCTTCGAGAAGGCGACCGCGGTGTTTCCCGCGCATGCGATCGCATGGAAAGGCCTCGGGCACACGCTGCTGTGCATGGGCCACCCCCACGAGGCGACGCGCGCGTTCGACCAGGCGATCGGCCTGGCCCCCGAGAGCGCGACCGCGCTGTGGGGCGGGGCGGTGGCCCACGCCGAGGTCGGCAACAAGGTCGTCGCACTGAGTTACCTTCGGCGCACGCTCGAGCTCCAGCCGACGTGGGTCGAGATGGCGAAGGGCGTTCCGTCGCTCGCATCGTTTCTGGTTCAGGGCACGCGCACCGCGGACAACCTGCGCGCCGCCTTCGGTGCGTTCTCGACGAAGACGTACCGCCATGCGACCGCCGGCCGAGCGATCGAAGTCGGCCGCATCATCGATCAGCCCGCTATCGGCAAGTGGACGTTCGTGACGATCGGCATGTCGAATCAGGTCTGGGCCGAGGACCAACGTCCTCGCATCGAGCTGATCCTGGCGAGCACGCTCGACTCCGAGGTGTGCGGGAAGATCCTCGCGAACCTCGCGTTTCACCTCACCGACACGCTGTTCTATCCGGAGCCCGGCGTGGTCGTGCGCGATGTCGTCGCCGCGCTGAAGGCAGGAGATCTGTCGGAGCGCCTCCCGCACGTCTACATCGCGGTGCCGCGCGCGTGGGACGTCTCGCTGCCACTCGATGTCGGGCCGCCGGCGGTGACGCTCGCGCAGGTCGTGCCGATCAGCGAGGCGGAGTACGCCGTGTGGCGTGCCAGCGTCGCGGACCTCGAGCCGACGCTCGCGAAGCGCAGGGTTGACGTCGCCGATCTGCGCCGTACCTGATCAATAGGTGAGCGTGACGCCGAGCCCGGTGTTCGTACCGAACCGAGACGAGAGCGCCGGAAACTCGGGGTAGCGGTAGTAGAACAAGTCCACCTTGATCTCGGCCTCGACGTGGCGGTTGATCGAGTATGCGAGCTTGGCGCCGAGGGTCTCGGACCACAGCGGCGAGAGCTCGCGGTCGACGGCCATGTACTTCGACGTCGTGGCATACGACTTCTGATAGAAGCTCGCCCCGCTCTGCGTGTAGAACCGGTGCCGCAGCCGGAGCTCGAGGTTCGGGGTCAGTGCGACGAAGTACCGCGCTCCGATCGTGTGGCTCGTGATGCCCCAGGTATCCCGGTACAGCCGGTAGTCCCCCTGGATCGATCCGTCCCCGACAGAGCGGTTCGCGGCGACGACGAGCGCGTGTCGCCACCTCGTCTCCGGATCGGTCTCCGCCACCCAGTACTCCGGCGCTGCATCGACCGACATCCGCACCGGCACGAACCGATACGGGCTCGCCTGGAAGCCATTCGCGTGACCGATCTCGTAGGTCACCTGCGTGATCGCGCGCTTCGAGATCACCTGGGTCCACGAGGCAACGACGCCGTGCACGGTCAGGTCGCGTGCGAACACCGTGTCACCCGTGCGGCCGACGGTGTTGAGCGAAAGCGTGTAGCCGAGCGCCAGCGTCGTGTTCTTGTCGGCGAGGTCCAGCTGGATCCCCGCCGACAGCGTGTGCGACTCGTAGTCGTTCTCGCGCGAGTAGCTGTACGCGCCGCGCAGCGTGGTGATCCCGAGGTCCTGCGAGACCGAGCCCGAGACTTGATGCCGCGTGTCATGGATCGTACGGCTCGATGCCTGCGAGACGATGTCCACCGAGGCCGACGTGACGGCATCAGCGAGGTAGCCGAGCGACACCGTCGTACCCGCCGCGACGTCGGCCTGAGCGTCGACGACAGGTGACACGACCTGGGTGTGGTCGTCATCGGCGTACACCTGCAGCTTCGACGTGAACGTTGTGTCTGCGGCGGCGACGCGCACCAGGGCGAGGGAGAGCGTGGCGATCAGTTGCAGCCGCATCCGCCACCCGATGATCCGTAGCCGCCGGCCGCTCCCTCCCGCGATTGCTGCATGTGCTGGTCGAGCTCGTCCTCGGTCGGATCCGGCGCGAACTGCATGCTCCGCTTCGAGAGCGTCCCGCGCTGGTTCGCCTTGACGTGCGTGCAGGCGCTGGTCAGGACGAGCGCCAGCAGGAGCGCGTGCCTGCGCCGGCGCACGAGGACGAGTGCCAGCACCGCGAGGACGAGCACGAGGCCACCTGCGTCGGGCGCCGCGGAACAGCCGCCGGTCTGAACGGGGCGGTCGCCGCCGAGCTCGGCGATCGGGACCGTGCCGCTCGCGACATCGTCGCCGATGCTGTCCGTCGGAAACGCGAGGGTTCCATTTCCGCCGTTGCCATCGACGCCGGCGACGTACGCGGTGATCACGCCGGCGCCGGCACCGGGAGCGGTCCAGCACAGATCCCAGCCGATCTGTCCCATGTGCGTTCCGCTGTGCGTGACCGCGGAGTGATCGGCGAGCAGCCGCACATCCGCATCGGTCCCCATCGAGGTCGGCGGTGCGCACGCCGTGCCGACGTAGGGTGCGAGCACGCCGACCGAGCGTCCGCCGTCGTCGTCGAGCTCGAGCGCGAAGCCGTTCTGATCGCACGGGCGATACGGCATCACGCTGAAGCCGCAGTTGTCGCCGGCGCCGCGGTTCGCCTCGTTGGCCCACGTGTGCTCGAGCACGACGCGCAGGTGGTACTGCTGGCCCGGCTTCCAGCCGTCGGTGAACAGCTCGGGGTGGTCGGCTTCGATCTTCAGCCCGATGCGGCCCGGTGCACCCGTGTGGCAGACCGCGCACGTGTGCCCGGCCCACCGCGGAGAGCCGTCGAAGGCGATGCCGCCGGCACCGTCCTCCTCGATCGGCTTGAGGTCAAACTGGTCCCCGGTAGGAAACGCGCGTGCGGTTCCCGCGAGCGCGACGAGCAACGCGGCGGCGGTGACGAGCTTCACGGGCACCTCCCGGATCCGGAGAGCCACGCGTCGATCACCATCCACTGTGCGTCCCCCGTCGTGGTGAAGATCGCGCCGCCCACGTGCTCGTATCCGCGCTCGGTCTCGGGGAGCGTCTTGCGCAATAACAGATTGTCGACCGGATCCGGGGTGGCGAACGCGAACCCGGATGCCGAGAGAAAGTTCGCGTGGTGCTCGGCCTCGCTGAGTGGCGCGATCGCGGCATCGATGTCCGCGGGCGGCGACGCGCGCAGCTTGCCCGGCGAGTACACACGCAGCGCGCTGCCCGCGACGCCGTGGCACGCGGTGTAGCTGCACTGGCGAACCAGCACCGGCTCGACAGAGCATCGGAACACAGCTTCGTTGAGTCCCGCGCTCGGCGCTGGAGCCGACGGGTTGTCGATCACCGCACACCCGCCCGTCAGGGCGAACGCGAGTATGGCCATGCGCTGGCCCCTCGAGCGCAACATCGCCGAGGAAGCTACTCCCAACCGGTTTTCATGTGCAGCCCAAAACGTGGATGAAACAAACCTGCAATGTGCTGGCACGGAGCGGCGCCTCGACGGCTCAGGTCGCGTGAGCCGGTGTTAGCCGGTTCGATCCCCGACGACCTCGCGGGTGGAGTTCAGTACGCGCATGCGACGCGCCAAGGGGCTGGTCGAGCTGTCTCGCCGTGACTTCTGTGTCATCGCGGGCAGCCTGACGTTGTTCGGATGCACCGATGGCGGCACGGGCGCGATCCACACGGGCCCACTCGGCAACGACGGTATGCCGATCGACGCACCAGTCGGTGGCGGCGGCGACGGCGGCGTCGACGCCGCGGGCTCCTCGCCCGACGCGATGATGGGAGCGGTGTGCTCGGGCACGCCCACGGATGTCGGTGCGCCGACGGCGTTCACCCTGAACACCCCGGTCTACTTCGCGAGCGGTCGGTTCTTCGTCGTACGCGATGCAGGCGGTGTGTACGCCTTCACTGCGTCGTGCACGCACGAGGGCGTCACCTGCGCGGTTTCGGGAACGAAGATCCGCTGCCCGCGGCACGGAGCGCTGTTCACGTTCAATGGTGCGATCGTCAGCGGACCGGTCAGCAAGCCGCTGGTGCACTACTCGATGTGCACGATGGCGAGTGGGCACCTCGGAGTGACCACGTCGAGCATCGTTCCCGCAACCACGAGGTTGAACGCATGATGTTGCCCTGGCTCGCGGTCATGTTCGGCGGCATCCTCGGGAACGGGAACCCCGAGGCCGGTCGGATCTCCACCGAGATTCTCTCGGCCGTGCGCGAGCGGATCGACCTCTCCACGATCCAGATCCCGCCGAAGCAGCTCGCGACACTCACCCGGCACGGCAGCGGCAGTCGCGAGATCGTCGCGAAGCTCCATGTCGATGGCTTGATCGGCGGTGAGCTGATCGATCACGAGGGCAAGCTGACGCTGCGCCTCGTCGTCTACAGCGCCGACGGTGGGATGCGCTCGCTGACGGAGATCACGCTCAAGAACCGCGCGCTCGGGCTCGGTGACTTCGCCGCGATTCGATCGAACCTCGCCGATGAAGCGCTGGCGCTCGCTCCCCCAAAGGCACCGGCACCCGCGCCGGCACCTGTGAAGGCGAAGTCGGTACCAGCGCCGGAGCCCGAGATCGAGATGGATCCCACGCCGGCCGCCGCGGTTGCCGATGCACCCCCGGTCGTCGACGACGAGCCTTCGCCGATCGACGCAGCGCCGGCCTCGGTTGTCGCGACGGCCGTGCCAGAGGACGACGAGGATCCCGTGCTCGGCCTCCGCGTCGGTGCGGGCCTGGGCGTCGTGGCGCGCACCTTCTCGCCGGGACCGGCGACGGTGCCCGGTTACACGGCCTCGCCGGTCGGTGCGGTCAGCTTCACGGCGCAGATCCAGCCCGCGAAACGGCTGTGCCTCGACCTGCGCGTCGATCGTACGCTCTCGATGTCAACGCCGATGGGCGACGGCATGGCGACCACCGCGATGTCTCGCTGGGAGGCCTCGGCGGATTATTTCCTGCACACGGGGCGGGTCACGCTGGCGTCGCGCGTCGGTCTGGGGCGTCGAGCGTTCTCGATCGAATCCAACGTCAGCGGTCGCACGCCCGATAGCGACTACAACTACCTGATCGTCGGCGCGACCGCGTCCGCATCGCTCGGGCACAGCGCATTGTTGCAGGGCTTCGCTGCCTTCGAGCCGGTGCTGTGGGGTGCCGAGCCGACGGAGATGGCGTTCGGCGAGGCGCGCCGCTGGGCGGTCGATGTGGGCGCTGCGTTCGAGGTTCACCCGCGCCAGCACCTGTTCGCGCGCGTCTCCGCCGATCTCCAGCGCTTTGCCTGGTCCTGGGCGGCCGGCGATCGCAGCTCCGGCGGTGCGGTCGATCTGTTTCCGTCCGCGATGGCGTCGCTCGGCGCGGTCTACTGAAGCAGCCCTGACTACGGCAGATCGCGCGTCGCCACGTTCAGCACCATGACGCCGGGGCGAAAGCCCGGCGTGACGCTGTGATCGGGCAGGAAGAAGTTCGGCGGCACCATCTGATCGTCGAAGCCGACGTAGAGCATGAGCCGGCCGTTGCCGTTCTGCGCGACATCGGCGCCGGTGAGGAGGCCGAGTGGCTCGCCCGTTTCCGTCGACGACCACGTCAGCTCGCGCGCGAACGCGTAGTTGATGTGCCAGTTCACACCGTCCTTCGAGTCCGCGTGCCACACGCCGGCCATGTTGTTGAACGCGACCGGCTGGCTGTCGTGTTCGCCGGGGGCGTCGCTCGTCAGCCACATCTCCCAGTTGCAGTGCGTCGCGTCGTAGATCACCGACGGCTGCGCGCCGCCAGAGGTCAGCACCGCCGACATCCGCAACAGGCTCCGCACCGGCGCCTCGGCCATCACCCAGTGGATGCCATCGGTCGACGTCGCGTGCGAGATGCCATACGAGTCCCTGGTCTGGCAGTCCGTGCCCTTGCAGGAGAAGCTCGAGAAGAACAGGTGGTAGGTACCGTCGACGAGTGCGAGGTCGGGATCGGCCACCACGCCGTCGGTGCCGGCGGGGAACGCGTCGGCGGCGGTGAGCACCAGGCCGGCCTTGCCCTTCGGTGACTCGGCCGCGCTGATCCGCGTGAACGTCTTGCCGTCGGCGGAGATCGCGGCGCCGATCGCGTAGTTCGAGAACGCGTAGTTTGCGTGCGGGAACGCGCCGCTCGCGCCGGCGTACAGCATGAGGTACCGGCGATCCGCGGGCGCCGCCGGATTCCACACCACGGTCGGCGTTTCGGTGAGCGCGCGGTCCCAGCCCTGCGCATCGGTGCTGATGCCGAGCGCGGGCGCTTCGTCGACCGTCCAGGTGACCCGATCGGCGCTCGACCCGTGGCGGATCACGCCGCGCTGATCGGAGGACTGATACGACGTCCCGTGGGACGACGCGTAAAACAGGTCCCAGCGTGCCGTGACGGCATCCCACCGCACGTCGGGATCGGAGATCGAGATGTCGATCTTGCCGTCGGTGAATGTCTGGCGCGGACGAAGCCGCGGGTTATTCGCGCGGCGCAGGAACTGCCCGGTGGCGCCCTGGGCCTGGCAGTTGCTCGGTGGCGCATCCGGCGGAGCGTCGGGGCTCGCATCGGCGGGTGCTCCGGCATCGTCGCCGCCGCACGCCGCGAGTGACAACAGGCACAACAGCATGGTTCGGCGCACGAGGTCGCTGACCATGCCACTGCGACACGGGACTTGTCAGCAGTGAACTCGGCGTGGCACAACTCGGGGATGAAGCGTCTCGGTACGGTCGCCGCTCTCCTCCTGCTCGTTGCTTCGGGATGCGAGAGCCAGAAGTCGCATCTCGATACCGTGGCGAAGACGGATCCGAAGGCGGCCCCAGCAGCCGCTCCGGCGGTGGCCGCGGATCACAGTGGGGACCTCGAGACGCGCGTTCGCCGCCTCGAGGACAACTGGGCGAAGTACGCCGAGGCGCTCGACTTCCTCGGCAAGGTCTACGCGCAGCAGAAGGCGCAGCAGCAGCAGCAGGAGCAGACGGAGCCGGATCCGACTGCCGTGTTCGCGGTCAACGTCGCCGACAACGTGAAGCTCGGGATGGTCGAGGGGCCGACCGGCGCGAGCGTGACAATCGTCGAGGCCTGGGACTTTGCTTGACCTTACTGCCAGAGGGTCAGTTCGACCCTCCAGGAACTGGTCAGCGAGTACAACGGCAAGGTTCGCGTCGTGTTCAAGAACATGGTCGTGCACCCGCAGGTGGTTCAGCGAGCTCACCTCGCGGGATGCGCAGCGGCGAAGCAGGGCAAGTTCGTCGAGTACTACCGGGCGTTCTGGGACAAGGCATTCGCGCCGTACTCGTCCGCGCGTGATCCATCGAAGCTGACGGAGGAAGCGATCATGTCGTGGGCGCCGAGCGTCGGGCTCGATGTCGCGAAGCTCAAGGCAGACATGGACGGCCAGGAGTGCGGCGGCCTGCTCGCGGCCGATGCGGCCGAGCTCGGCAAGTTCCAGGTCAACTCGACCCCGACCTTCTTCGTGAATGGCATCCACATCGGCGGCGCACTTCCGAAGGAAGAGTTCAAGAAGGTGATCGACGAACGCCTCAAGATTGCTGAGGCTTCGGGCGTTTCCCCGGCCGAGTACTACGACAAGGAAGTCATCGCGAAGGGCGTCCCGCAGTTCCGGTCGAAGGTCCAGGCGGAGCAGGGCGGCCACTAGCCTACTACGCTTGTAGGAATAAGCCGGGACCTGGTCTAGGTTCCCGGCATCATGCTCAAGACTTCCATTGCTCTGCTTGCCGCGATCCTGGCGATCGCCGGCTGCGAGAACACTCAGTCACATCTCGACACGGTAGCCAAGGAGTTGCCGCCGGTCGCGAAGCCGAACGCGCCGGCCGCGGCTCCGGTCACCACGCAGGCGGATCACACGGGCGACACCGAGACGCGCCTGCGCCGGCTCGAGGACAACTACGCGAAGTACGCCGAGGCGCTCGACTTCCTTGGCAAGGTCTACGCGCAGCAGAAGGCGCAGCAGGACCAGCAGGAGCAGGACGAGCCGGATCCTACGGCCGTGTTCGCGGTCAACATCGACAACGACGTCGCGATGGGCGAGGTGGATGGCCCCGCGAGCGCGACGGTGACGATCGTCAAGGCGTTCGACTTCGCGTGCCCGTACTGCCAGCGCGCGGCCGACACGATGGACCAGCTCG
Organism: Haliangiales bacterium; assembly: GCA_038206055.1. GTDB lineage: Bacteria > Myxococcota_A > Polyangia > Haliangiales > Haliangiaceae > JABFXX01. Next base: position 42,801 of record JBBRBG010000037.1, on the reverse strand, counting down.
TCAAGGAGTACGGCGGCAAGGTCCGCGTCGTCTACAAGGACATGGTCGTGCACCCGCAGGTCGCCACGCCCGCTCACCTTGCGGCGTGCGGCGCCGCCAAGCAGGGCAAGTACCTCGTGTTCAAGAACGCGATCTGGGAGAAGGGCTTCCTTCCGTACGCGGCGGCGCGTGACCCGTCCAAGCTCGGCGAGGAGAACCTCCTCGCGATCGCGAAGGACGTCGGTCTCGATACCGCAAAGCTCAAGGCCGACATGAGTGGTGCCGAGTGCAACGCGAAGATCCAGGCCGACATGGCCGAGCTCGCGAAGTTCAAGGTCAACTCGACGCCGACCTTCTTCGTCAACGGCATCCACGTCGGTGGTGCGCTCCCGAAGGAGGAGTTCAAGAAGATCATCGACGAGCGACTCAAGGTCGCCGACGCCTCCGGTGTCTCGGGCGCCGAGTACTACCAGAAGGAAGTCATCGGCAAGGGCGTGCCGCAGTTCCGCTCCAAGGTCTCCGCGGGCGGCGGTCACTGAGCTGACGGCTACGGACGCAGCCGGGTGCCATTCCCCGGCTGATAGTCCGTGATCTCCATCCTGACGTCGCCGTAGTCGGTCCTGGCGACGAGACGGAGCGGCACGCGACCATCGTCGTTGCTGATCCACACCGAGAAGTCCCGCTCGTCTGCGGTGGGATCCTTCTTGAGGTCGCGGCCGACCTTGAAGGCATGAGCGTCGACGCGGATCGCCGGGAGGTCGCCGAGGTCCGTCGAAATCTTGCCGATCGACGCGATCTTCACGTCGACGTGCCACAGCCAGCGGCTGCGGAATACCTCGATCGACGTCGCCGTGCCCGTCGGGCCCTCCCAGGAGCGCAGCGCGACGAGGAACGCGTTGTAGTCCCAGACGTCCTTCATCGAGACCTTCTGCGGCTCGTCGGTGGGTGCGCCGTCGTTGAGGTGGAACTGGATCGGCAGCGTGTCATTTGCGCGGCCGGCGATATCGATCATCGTGTGCTCGATGTTGACCTTGCTGTTCGTCTCGTACTCGTCCACGGCGAACCGCACCGAGCGGCCGGTCGTGATGTCGATCCACGACGTGAACGTGTCGTCGATCGCGGCGACCAGGCTCGCGAGCCCGACCGATTTCGCGTGGCCCTGCACGAGGATCGCCTTCTTGCCGGCGACCTCGGAGATATCCCCCACGCCGAGCGTCATCTGCGCGAGCTCGACCCCGCCGAGCTGGATCCGATAGGTCATTCGCTCGCCGGGGGTAACCAGCGGCGGGCCCGATGGGAGGTCGGGCGAAGCCGGCGCCTTCGGGGGAGACGTGGTGGTTGGCCCGGGACCACTGCATCCGGCGAGCAACGCTGCGAAAACCAGGCTCTTCACGCAGGAAGCGTAGCCCGGAAGTCGTGCGAAAATGACTGCGTGCGCAGCGTGCTCGCGGTTCTTGCGATTTCGGCGCTGAGCGCGCACGCCACAGCCGCGCCCGTACCGACCTCGTGCTGGGCCTCGATCGACGTCGCCGAGGACTTCGTCCACGGCACCATCACGGGCAAGCTCACGCGTGGGCCGGCGAAGGACACCGCGCGGATCGATGATGGCGTGAAGCCATTCGCCTTCATCCTGCGCTCCGGCACACCGCTCCACGTTACCGATGGCGACACGGTCACGCTGACCTACGCGTGCGGCGGCTGGGGCAATCGCTGCGACGCGCGACTCGACGATGCCACCGGCAATCCGATCGCGATCATGATCGCGTTCGGCTCGGACTCGCTCTCGGCAGGCTGGGGGTCCAAGCCCGGAACCGTGCTGACGCAGAAGCAGGATCCCAACCAGAAGAAGAAGTCCGTGCGCCGCACGCACGAGCTCGTGCTCGCGAAGGGCAAGCTGACCGTGAAGGCGAAGGCCGCGTCGTGCACGCGGATCAAGGACGGCAAGACCTCGTGGCTGGTCACCGGCGAAGCGGTCACCTGGGATGGCGTGCGGCCTCCCGAGGGCGTGGACGCGAAGCAGTACGCGTTGATCCGCGAGCAATAATCTGGCACCGCGCGATCACGGTGTGACCTGCGCGTAGTCCGCCGGATCGGGGCAGCCGTCGTTGTCCTCGAACCCGTCGATGTCCTCGGGGCGATCCGGGCACCGATCTTCGACGTCGAGGATCACGTCTTCGTCGGTGTCCTCGAGCTCCGGTAGCGCCGGTGGGATGCGCACGATGGTGCGCGCAGGCGGCGCGACCGCGACGACCACCGATGGCGCGAGCGGGACGTCGTCATCGCCGTGGCAGGCACCGAGGAGCACCAGCGCTGCGGCGAGTCGGGTCGCAAGTCCGTTCATTCCGGTCCAGTGCCTCGAACCGCGGCGGTGGTTACACCTTCGGGATCAGAAAGCGCCGCCGAACCGCAGGTAGCCCTCGAACGAGACATCGCTGCGATCGACCTTGGTCGTCTTCATCATCTCGCCGCGATCGTTCTCGCTGTTCTCGGTCCCGGTCTCGATGCCGGCCGAGCCGCCGACCGCCGCGGCGACGAACACGCGCTTCTGGATCAACCAGCTCCAGCCGATCAGCGCGCGCCCAGCATACGTCGTCGTGTCGGTGGATACGCGGTACGACGATGCGAACTCGGAGGTGATGCCGATGTTCCGCGCGCGACGCAGCGCACCGGCCTCGAGGGTAAAACCGTCCCACAGCGCGCGCGAGTAATGGACGAGCCCGACTCCGAGGTCGAGCGTGCGGCCGCTGCGCGTGGCCTCCTCGCCGTCACCGCCGAGGGCGGCGTCGATGAGCTCGCCGACGACCGAGGCGGTGTTCGCGTAGCTCGCGACGTTGACGCGGATCGCGTCGGTGTTCGAGATGCCGGCGTAGAACGAGCCGCTGACCGACCGCCCGCCGATCCACCCGAGCGGCAAGTTCACGGCGAGCGCGAACCGCCTCGGCGCATCCATGGTCTGGACGACTGACGCGGGCTTCGCGTCGGTGGCCGCGAGCTCGTCGGCATGGGCGGCGGAGGCGAGGACGGCGAGAGCGATCGACGGCAGGAGTAGGGAGCGCATGGGAAGCTTCCACCGTGCAGCGACGAGGCCAGTCGCAACCCCGCGGATCTTCGCAGCCGTCGTGTCAGGGATCCGCCACCCTGACGAAGATCATTGCCAGATTCCACAGTTGTCAGTGCTCACAGACTGCTCGACCATTGCTGCATGCGTGCACTCCTGGTCGCGATGTTACTGGTCGGATGTGGCGACAACGAGCTCGTGCTCGAAGGTCCTCACTACCAATACGTGATGAGCGACCTGCGGATCCCGATCAACAACGTCAGCGCGCGCGAGACCGGACTCGATCTGAACGGCGACAAGGCCATCGACAATCAGCTGGGCATGGTGTTCGGGACACTGGCCAACATGGGGCTGGGCGTCGGTGGCACCGCACGTGAGGCGATGCTGCGGGGCGGACTGACCGTGCTCGCGGATCTTCAGACGATCGATCTCGAGGAAAGCGATCTCTCCGGCCTCACGACGTACCTCGGACGCGATCCGAGTCCTACCCCGTGCCTGGATCCCGCTCGCCTCGAGACCTGCGGGCAACAATTTCTCGGCCACGGGCACTTCTCGATCGAGCCCGATTCCAGCTCGGACCTTGGACAAGCACCGCTCCACCAGGGCGTGTTCTTGGCCGGCATGCGCGTGTTGCCCATCGAGATCGCACTCGACATCAACGCGCCGCTTCGTCTGGATCTGCGCGAGGCGCGGGTTCGGTTTACATCGATGTCACAGGCCGGGTTCACGGGGGTCATCGGCGGCTTGATCACCGCGGACGATGTGAATCGCGTCATCATTCCTCAAGCGGCGCGCGAGATGCAGCGGATCGTTGGCAGCGAGTGCGGTCAGGCCTCCGGGATTCCGCCGTGCGGCTGCATCGACAACGCACGCGCCGAAGTGCTCCAGCACTACTTCGATGACAACAACGACTGCGAGGTGTCGCTCGACGAGGTGGCGACGAGCAGCCTCGTGCAGTCCCTGCTGACTCCCGACGTGACGACCAACAAGGTGCAGGGACTGTCGTTCGGCGTCGGAGTCGAGTTTCGGCCCGCGACCTTCGAGTAGCGGATCACAGAAGGTGTAGCGCGACCGCAATGTGCAAGAGCATGGTGACGAGCAACACCATGGAGAACGGGATATGGACGCGCTTCCACGAGCGGAGGAGCGCTTTGCTGCGCGGCGCGAGCTCCTTGCGACGTTCGTAGAACACGACGCGATCGATCCGGCTTGCAATACGACGAGCGATCACTCGTGGCGCGAGCTTCCTCAACGCTCGACGGTCGCGCCGGCGGGCCCACATCCGGCGCAGGTCGTCGGTCATCACCCACATGAGCAGCGGAACGAGCCCGATCTCCCACGAGCCTTCGGAGCGAGCGGCCTCGCGCTCCATGATCTGGTACGCGTAGTCGCCCGCGGCGGGGTGATCGGCGGCGAGCTCGGTGACCGCGCGGCGATTCTCGAGGATCGCGAGGTCGTGCCGGCTCGTCAGGCTCGGAACGAGCGTGTACAGGTAGCGGCCGATCAGGCCGGAGACAACCACGGCGGTCATGCTCCAGAACGGGATCGAGACCCACGTGGTGAGGCGGAGCGCCGAGTGCAGCAGGATGAACAGCGGCCCGACGATGCCGGTCATGATGTGAACGTCGAGCCAGAACTGGTTGGTCGCGGTCTTCGTGAACCAGCCGAATCGGCGCTGGAGCAGATAGGCCATCGAGAGCACCATCAAGGCCGTACCGACGTAGCCGCAGGTGAGCGCGAGCTTCGTGCCGGCGAGGTAGCTCACGTTCATCTCGGCGATCGCGGGATCGAGGCCGTCGGCGAGGAGGATGTGGTAGCTCGCCGACCACGTGGGATGCAGCCAGCGCAGCGCGACCTCCGCCAGAACGACGAGGAACGACCCCACGCCGAGCACCCAGAGCAGCCAGCTGAGCTTGCGGATGCGGACCCGAGCGTCCCCCGAGTCGCGGATGTTCAGCCGCTCGGTGAAGGGTGAAGGCGACAACACGTTCAAGCGCCGGCGCTGTCCCGCGCGCACCGGCTCGGGGCGTTCGCTGAACAGCGCTGCCGGTGCGATCTCGATCAACGAACCGGTCGGGCAGGCGGTGATGCACGCCTGATCGTCGTACCCGCCACAGTGATCGCACTTGTTCGCGATCCGCCGCGCGATCGCCTTGCGTCCCTTGCCGGGCCCGTACGCGAGCTTGTGGCCTTTCTCGAGGCGCGCTTTGAACTGCGCGCTGAAGCTGGGCATCTCCGGCTCAGCCACGTTGACCATATTGATCGCGCCGTACGGGCAGGAGAGGGCGCACAAGCTACATCCGATGCATCGATCCTCGACGATCTTGATCTCTCCGGTGCTCGCGTCGCGCTTGATCGCATCGTGCTCGCACGGCGATAGACAGCGCGCGTCTTCGCACGTCCGACACGTGTAGACGAAGTCGAGCAGTCCGAGCTCGTAGCCGCCGAGGGTGAGTCGCCGCGCGCCGTGGCGATCCTCGCATGCGTCCTCGCACTGCTTGCAGTCGATGCAGAGATCGAGCTGGCGGACGCGGACCATTGGTCCCGCGACGGAGATGCCGTTGCGGAGATAGAAGTCGAGGATCTCGTGCTTGATGCCGGTGATCGAGCGGAGGCGCGCCGCGGTCAACGAGAGCTGTTCGCGCAGCGCGCTTTCGACAGGGCTCGCGGTCCGGGTGAGCCACGCGAGCGCGCGGGCGGGCAGGAATACAACGGTCACCGTGGAGAGCGAGAACGGAAGGACCCTCTCTTCTGCATCGGGCGGCGGCAGAGCTCCGGGATTGAACACCTCGCCGGGGCCGAACATCGCAAGGTTCCGCTTCGCCGTGCGCGCGAGCGGCCCGGGCGGAAGCAGGGTGCCGTCTGCCTCCCCGCGTGCCGCATCTCGTTGCTGGCGCCCGCGGGCGGTGAGTGCCGCGGGATCGAACACGCCGATCGAGAGCTGCCCGCCGACGACGATGCACATCGTGTCCGCGGGCGCGCCATTCGGCAGCTCGACCACCGAATCGCGTGGCATCGACCGGGCCGTGCCCCAGCCGTCTGCGAGTAACTGCGCGAGCACACCGTCGCTTGCATCGCGGAACGCAGGAAGCGCGCGCAGTGATGCGGTGACCGCCGCGAGCGGGGGCGCGGCCAGCTCGGGAGGTGCCGCTGGAGTCGCGAGCGCCGTGCTCATGGGACCCGGAACCGATCGTGCTCGAGCTGTGTCGCGCCCTCATCGTCGAACGGATTCGGGCGATCGGCGGGCCGTCGAGACTGTAGCGGTGGTGGTGGTGGTGCGGCGAACGCGCGGTCGAACGCATCCTCGAGCTCGTCGGCGATCGCGAGCGGATTCGCGGCCAGGTCGGGCGTACCGCGTGGGCGCCCAGGGATCACGGGCGATGAACCGGTACCGTCTCGTCGCTTCGCCCGCGGACGCAAGGCGATGCCATCGACGCTCGTCCGCTCCTCGGCCGCATCGCCGAACGGGCTCGTGCGTGTGACGGTGTGCTCGGAGAGCTTCGAGCGCGCCGCGAGCCGCGCTGCCGGAACAAACGGCACCGGTCGCGATGCACGCGAGCTCTGCGGAACCCCGCGAACCGGCGTCCGCGCCTTCGGGTTACGCGCCGCGGCCTCGAGGTCGGAGAGCCGGAACGCGACGCTGACGCTCGTCACCACATCCTGAAACTCCTCGCGGATGTGGTCGACGACCGAGAGCATGCGGCGGCCTGGCGACTTGTGAACCGTTTGACCTCGAACGACCGCGATCGCTTCCGCCGGTGAACGCGAACACGCGACCGCGGCGGGCTCGATTCGCCGCACGACCTCCTCCGTCGATCCGAGCGCGTACATGTGCGGGCGCTCGATGAAGCGCACGTTGTTGGCCTCGAGCCAGACGACAGGCGTGTCCGCCCCGATCAGGACGAACGCGTGGTCGTTCGGGAGCGTGGTCGTGCTCTTGTCCTGGAGCTTGATCCGCACCACATCAGGCGCGAACTCGGCGACGTTGGATTCGAGGAGCACCATCACCTGTCCCGCGGCACTCATCTCGGCGAGGCGCTTCTGGTTACCCTGCTTGCAGCGTTTGAAGCCATCTCCTCGGTACGACAGCGTGACGGTCGCGCCGACCGCCGCGAGTGACATCGCGCCCTCGACGGCCGAGTCGCCACCGCCGACGACCAGCACGTGCTGGCCCGCGAACTCCGCCGGATCGTCGAGTAGCGGGTGGACCTTTTCGAGGTTCGCACCTGGCACGGCGAGCAGGCGCGGCTTGCCGCGGAGGCCGGTGGCAAGCACGACGCGCCGGGCGCGATAGGTGGCGACCGTGGTCTTCACCTCGAAGACGCCATCGTCGCCGCGCTTGACGGTCTCGACGGCCTCACCGAGCTTGACGGGCAACTTCACGCCGGCGATCACACGCTCCCACGCGGTGACCAGCTCCTCCTTCGTGCCATCGAACACCGGAAGGAACGACACGTTCTCCGACTCGCATGGCTCGGCCATGAATGTTTTGCCCTTCGGATAGCGCGTGACCGTGGACGAGATCACGTGCTCCTTCTCGAGGACGACGCAGCGAAGCTGGTACTTGAGGCACGCGAGCCCTGCCGACAATCCAGCGGGGCCCGAGCCGACGACGACGACATCGAGCACGTCCCCGCCGGGAGACGGCGCAGTCGCGAGCTCGCGCCGGATGTGCTCGATCACCGCGCGCCCGAGGTTCGCAGCGTTCTTGACGAGCGGCTTTCCCGCGACCTCGCCGATCAGGTACTGACCCGGCACGCCCGTCTGAAAATTCTCGTCGAGCTCCGGCACGGTCAGCATGCGCGGGGTGGTGCCCTCGCGGTACATCACCAGCGCCTGCGTCGGGCAGGAGTTCGCGCACTGCTCGCATTGAACGCAGTCCGAGAACCGCGAGACGGCGACCTTGTGGTTGATCAGGTCGAGCACTTCGGTCGGGCAAACATCGATGCAGGCCTCGCAGCCGATGCAGCGATCGTCGTTGATCGAGTGCAGCAGCGGCAGCACCGTCTCGACATCGAGACCGGCGGCCTGTTCGCGTCGGCGCACACGCGCGCGCCGATCGTCGAGGACCGCGCCGAGCGCGAGGAACACGATGGCGACGATCGCGATGATGGTGGGGATAGCCGGGTCCATGGATCGGGCTCAGGGCAGGTGCACGCGGAAGCCGCGGGTGTGGCAACCGGAGGTGTTGCAGTTCGCGCCGGTCTGCATGTCGACAGGCCCGAGCATCTCGAGGACGTCGGGGCACACCGAGACGAACGCCTTCGCCGGATACATGACGAAGCCGTCGACCACGTAGAAGTTGCCGTTCGTCGGGTGGCTGATCGCAGTCGCGACGTTGCCCACGGCATCCTGGAGCGTGATCGTTGCGCCACCGAGTGGCGTGGTGCCAGTGCGGTCGTAGAGCGTACCGGCGAACGCGAACGGAGATGCCGCGCCGCCCTGATGGTGGCACATCAAGCAGTCGTCGCCGGGCATCCCGCCGCCGGTACATGTCCCCGGGTCGGCGGGGGTCATCGGCTCGGCACACGCGGGAGGCGGGATCGTCGTCAGCGCCGACGCGTCGATATCCGACTCACCGACCTTCTCGCGCAAGCTCCCGTTGCACGCGGCGATACACAGGAACCCGAGGACACACGGTCGCCTGAACACGGCGGTGATGTGTTGCAACGGCCATACCCTCGCGCGCCGAGTCATTCGCCGTGGAAGCGTCCCTGCGAATGGGTACGTGTACCAACCTGGTACGCGCCGAGTACCAAACGTGCGGGATGTGCGCAGCTGGTGACGGTTATCGTCGGGCCGACCTCTCGACACCGCTGGTACGTCATTTGCTCACCGGTGACGGCCCCATGCGTACCACGTGGCTCCTGGTCGGCTTCCTCGTCCCGGCGCTCGCCGCGGCCGAGACCCGGCGGACCACGGTGGAGGTCAAAGTGCGGAAGCGAGCCGGCGAGAAGGCCGAAGCGCTCGCCGTGGTTCCGGCGGGGACCGACCTCGAGGTCGTGCGCGAGGATGGGCGCTGGGTCGTGGTTCGCTTCAAGGGTACCGAGGGGTACGTCACGCGGAGCACGCTCTCCGAGCCACCGCCGAGCAGCGCACCACCGGCCCCGGCGTGGAGTGGTGGGCGCCGCACAGAGACTGGTCTCGAGCTCGCGCTGTACGTCGAGATCACAGCCCCGACGGCCGTGCTCCGGGCGGAACGTGCGACGACGAGCAACGTGCTCGCCACACTCGCGCGCGGCGCACGGATCGCGGTCCTCGACGCGACCTCGGAGCCCGCTTGGATCCATGGTCGCGACGATCAGGGCCACGACGGCTGGATCGCGCGAGGCGATGTCACCGATGGTTCCGCGCCGGCCGCAGAGACCACCGATCCACGCGGCGCTGTCACGGCACCGGTGTTTCACAGCGCGCCACCACGCGCTCTCGAGCTCGGCGCAGCAGCAGGGGTTGGGTTTCGCTCACTCGGCATGGATCTGACCTCGAATTCCGCCGGCGGGCTCACCAACTACCTCGTCGACGCCGACTCGGTCGCGGCCACGCTCGGGGTGGATGCGCTGCTCCGGACTGGCGCGTGGTTCGTCGGCTTCGATGGCGCCGCACAGACCAGCGTGTCGTCGCCTGGGATCGACTATCCAGGGCCGACGTCGGCGGCGGGCAAGGTCGCGTTCCGCACCGTCACCGGGGATGTCGGGGTCCGAGCAGGACGTCGCGTGCGCGATGCCATCGAGCTCGCGCTTCGGCTCGGTGGGCACTACGACGCGTTCCTCCCGCGAGATGTCGATAACGCGGGGATGTTGCCGCGCGAGCGACTACTCGCTGCGACGATCGGAGCGCGCGTCGAGCTGCGTCCAAGGACCTCGCGGTTCGGCGCCGTGATCCGCACCGACGTCCTCGCGGTCGGCAGCCGCGCGCAGACGCCGGGACTCGAGGATGGAACGTCGAGCTCCGCGTCTGCGATCTGGGGCGGAGTCACAGTGCGCCTCGCGGTGACGCGCCGGTGGATGGTGTTCGGCGCGTACGACTTCGCGCGGATGTCGACGGCGTGGTCGGGAATGTCGTCACGCCAGCCCGGCGTGACGAGCACGCACCGCATCGATACCGCGCAGCTCGTGCAGCTCGGAGTCGGGGCAGAGCTCTGAGGACCCCGGTGCTGTCCGCGCAACGCCTCTGTCTGCTCGGCCTCGTGCTGCTGATCGGAATCGCGACGATCCGGCGGGGACACGCGGACACCCTGCTGAAGTCGTCGCCGGGCGAGCTCGCCGCGAGCCACGCCGGCCTCGATACCAAGGATCAATGCACGACCTGTCACGAGCCTGACAACTCGATCTCGGCGAGCAAGTGTCTGTCGTGCCACGAGCACGAAGATCTCAAGGCGAAGATCGATCGCGGCGAGGGCTTTCACGTGTCGCCGAAGGTCAAGGGCACGCCGTGCAAGCTGTGTCACCAGGAGCACCGCGGCCGGAAGTTCGACCTCATGGGCTGGCAGGCGATCGGCGGCACGAAGTCCTTCGATCACAAGCTCGCGGGCTGGGAGCTCGGCGGCAAGCACGCGGGCACGAAGTGCGAGGGCTGCCACAAGAGCGTCGACAAGCAGGGGCTGCGTACGTACCTCAACACCGATCGCACCTGCGGGAGCTGCCACAAGAAGGATCAACCGCACGGCGCGGTGCGCGCGGCCGGGATGAAGTGCGACCGCTGCCACACCGAGACCGTGTGGAAGCCGCAGAAGACCAAGCTCGACTTCAACCACGATGACGCGAGCCAGGCCGGGATGGCACTCGAGGGCTCGCACGGCGACGTCTCGTGCTCGAAGTGCCATCCGAAGGCGGCGTTCAAGCTCGCGAAGTACACCGCCGGCGACTGCGTGCTGTGCCACGCGAGCCCACACGACGGTCAATTGTTCTCGACGAAGAAGTGCACCCAGTGCCACACGCCCACCCTGCGCTCGCTGCGCGACGTCAAGTTCGACCACAAGAAGGACGCCGGCTATGCGCTCGTCGGCAAGCACGCGCAGATCGAGTGCACGACCTGCCACACCAAGGCACTCGCCAAGGCGAAGCCGCAGCCCGGGTGCGAGGGCTGTCACGCGAAGGACAGCAAGCACCAGACACGGTTCCAGGCGTTCCCCGCGTGCGCGACGTGTCACTCGCAGAAGCAGTGGAGAGGTAGCTTCCAGTTCAACCACGCCGCGAAGACCGGCTTCGATCTGACGGGCAAGCACGGCGGCGCGAAGTGCCGCGACTGCCACCGCGGTAAGTCACCCGCGGAGTTCGAGAAGTTCGAGATCAAGAACGGCTGCATGAGCTGCCATCGCCACAAGACCGCGCACGGTGGCAAGTTCCAGAACGATCAGTGCCTGACGTGCCACGAGGAGGGCGGCACCAAGAAGATGCGCTCGGACTCGCTCGAGACGTTCCACGGTGAGGGCTCGAAGTTCCCGCTGCGCAATGGCCACGCGAACGTCCAGTGCCAGCTCTGCCACGTCAACGACATCTATCAAGACACGCCCGCCGAGTGTGGCGTGTCGTGCCACGAGGACTCGCTGCACAAGGGCTCGCTGGGGGAGGAGTGCTCGCGCTGCCACGAGCCCGGGCAGTGGGCCGCGGTGCGCTTCGATCACACCGCTGACACGAAGTGGCCGCTCAAGGGCAAGCACGCGGCGGTGAAGGCGTGCGCGCAGTGCCATCCCGCGCGCGCGTTCAAGCCGACGCCGACCACGTGCGCCGCAGCGGGATGTCATCAGCAGGACGACGTCCACCAGGGCAAGCTGGGCGACAAGTGCGAGCGTTGCCACATCGAGGACGGCAAGCTCCGCTTCCAGCACAACCGCGACGCGGCATTCAAGCTCGAGAACAAGCACGCGCCGCTCGTCTGCGCCTCGTGCCACAAGTCCGTGACGTTCAAGCCCGTGCGCACCGATTGCTTCGGGTGTCACGCCGAGCCGGCGATTCACAAGGGGCGCTACGGCACCGCGTGCGAGCGCTGCCACTCCACGAAGACGTTCACCGACCTCAAGGCGCAGCACGACGTGGGCGACTTCTCGCTGAGTGGCGCCCACGATCAGCTCGATTGCGCGCGCTGTCACCCGAACGGGGAGAAGCTGCGCGGCTCGGGAAACCTGTGCATCTCGTGCCATCGCAAGGACGACATCCACAAGAACGCACTGTCGCCTCGCTGCGGTGAGTGCCACACGCAGCGGTCGTTCAGCCCCGCGCGGTTCGATCACGTGTCGACGGGCTGCGCGCTGATGGGCCTCCACAACACGCTGCCGTGTGCCGACTGCCACAAGAACGGCAACTACGGCGCGGTCTCCCCGCTCTGCGCGAGCTGCCATCGCAACGATGCGTTGCGCGTTCGCCAGCCCGACCACCGCACCCTCCTCGACTGCGGCGGTTGCCACAACCCCTCTGCCTGGATCCCCGCGACCCAGCTCGGACAGCAGACGATATGCAGGTAGCCACGCGCATCCTCGCGTTCGGTTTCGTGCTCGTCGGTTCGGCGGCGCGGGCGGAGGACGCGTCGTCGGTGGAACGGTCGGCAAGCCCCACACCCACGAGCCTGGATCTGCGGCTCACGCTGTCGAGCTTTCTCTATCGAGAGATCGGTGAGGACGCTCCCGCGATCGTCGATCAGGGCGCGCCACTGGAGAACGCGAGCCCGGTGAAACGGTTCTTCGGCGATCTTCGTCTCGAGCTGAGCGGCGGCGGGCTCGCGCTCGATGCGCGCGTCCGGCAGACCACGAGCCAGCGGTTCCAGTCCGGCGCCAGCGGTGGTGGGGAGTACGAGGTGCGTACGCTCGCGTATCGGATCGGTGGTCCCAGCCGCGCGCTCTCGATCGGGCGCCAGTACATCGAAGGCGTTGGCGGTTCGAAGCTCGATGGCATCGCGTTCCGCCAGCAACTCGCCACGCCGATCGCCGGAACGGTATTTGCCGGCGCGTTCCCGGTGATCGGCTCGCGCTCGCTCGAGACGGACTATCCGGCGATCCGCATGGAGGATGGCACCGAGGGCGCTCGGCTGATCCCGGTCGCGGGCGGCCTCGCCGTGGCGATCGAGACCGCCACGTATCACGGCGACCTCGGAGCCGCGGCGGTCTACATTCCACAGAGCGTGCCGATGGCGACGACGCAGGAGCAGTCCCGCGTGTTTGCCACGGCGAGCGGGTACCTGCGTGCCGGCACGGTGGCCGAGGTCTATCACTTCGCGCTGCTCGATATCGCCGGGCAGTCGAAGACGCAGCTGACCAATGGCAGCCTCGGCGTGACGTTGCATCCGAGTGCGACGGTGCAGCTCGGTGCTTCGGTGAATCACGCGAGCACCGATGCGCTGCAGATCGCGACGCGTAACCTCCTCGAGGATCCGGATCCATCCGCGATCGGCGTGGTCCAGAACGACATCGCGGTGATCCACATCTCTCAGGATGCGGCGCGCGCGACCGCAAGCCTCGCGCTGGCGCAGCAGCGCTTCGAGCTCACGCTCGCCGGTGGCGTGCATCGCCGGCCCGAGGTCAGCGTCGAGCTTGCAGATGGTTCAGGTGCGGTCGCGTTCCCCGAAGCACGCAGCGCCGACGCATCCTTCGCGATCCTCGATCGGCGCTCGTTCGGTGGTCTCCGCCTCTCGCTCCTCGGGAGTGTCACGCAGCCGATCGGCGATAGCACACCGAATACGGCGCGCGGCACGTCGGTCCGGGCGGCGGGGGCAAAGCAGTTCGCCCAGGAGCGCGGCTCGGTCGAGATCGACGCGATGGTGGGGAGGTTTCGTACCGTCGGATCGCCGGGGACGTGCACGACCTCCCTCGATGCGCTCGCGTGCTACGGCACGACGAAGGTCGTGCTCGCGCAGGCCGGGGCGCTCGCAACGTGGCGAGTCTCGCGCGAGTGGTTGCTGCTCGCCGATCTGCACGTCGGATACCGCGACATCACCTCGACGACCCTCGCGACTCAGGTCCCCTGGCCGAAAGTCTATACCGTCTCGGGCTTCGTCCGGGCGCAGTGGAGGTTCCGGTGATCGGGCACGAACTGCACGGTCGCGAGTACCAGCGCGGTACACCTCGCACAGCACCGGGGCCCTTTGCGGCCCGTTCGAGCAGCTGCGGAGCTGGTTCCAGCTTTGCTAGGTGTCTACGGATGCGGTGGCTTCCCCTCGCGTTCGTGCTCGCGTGTGGGCTCGTGGCCGCATGTGATCTCGGTAGCCACGAGGTGGTCGATACGGGCGAGACGCCGGGCGGTCCATCCGACGGATGTTCCGGCGCGTGTCACGGTCAGGGCGATAGCGTCGCGCCGCCACGCGACACGTCGGGGCGCAGCGACCTCGCGTCGATCGGTGTGGGGGCACACAAGGCACATCTCCAGGCCTCGGACTGGCACCAGCGCTTCGCCTGTGAAACGTGTCACAAGGTCCCGGCGCAGGTGGGCGATCTCGGCCACATGTTCGTGCTCGGTGCCGACGGTGCGACGATGCGCGACCCGGCGCCCGCGGAGCTCACGATGAGCGGGCTCGGTGCGAGTGCGCAGTGGGACCACGCATCGGCGACGTGCACGAACAGCTACTGTCACGGTGACACGCTGCACCAGGTGGATCCGGTATCGAACATGGTCGTGATCGGGGCGGGTGGTTCGATCACGCAGCCGGTGTGGACGCAGGTCGATGGAACACAGAGCGCGTGCGGCACTTGCCACGGCAACCCGCCGCCGACACCGCACCCGCAGAACACGGACTGCGGCCTGTGCCACCAGTCGATGAATCCGGGCGACTTCGCCGCCGGAAAGTTCTCGTATGCGGAGCTCCACATCAACGGCAAGGTCGAGGTGGCGTCCACCCAGCCGTGCGATAGCTGCCACGGCAGCAACGGTCAGTCCGCGCCGCCACGCGACGCGCACAACAACACCGCCACCACGGCGCCCGGCGTTGGCGCGCACGCGCAGCACATGACGGGCTCGTCGTCGTGGCACGCGCCACTCGCCTGCAACGAGTGCCACCAGGTTCCCGGGAGCACCACGGATCAGACCCACCTCGATTCGATCAACGAGGTCTATCTGGATCCCACGCAGCCCGTACCCGGATCTCCGATGGGAACCGGCGGCCTGCTCCAGATCGTGGGCGCCGCGTACAACCCGGCCGCGCAGACATGTACGAACACGTACTGCCACGGTGGCGGTGGAAGTCCGCTCAAGGGCGGCTCCGCGACGACGCCGAAGTGGACGCGGGTCGACGGCACCCAGGCGCAGTGCCAGTCGTGCCATGGCATGCCGCCGTCGTTACCCCACCCGCAGAACAGCAACTGCGGGAGCTGTCATCCCACGATGACGGCGGGCAACAACACGACGATCACCTACGCCTCGAAGCACATCGACGGCAACGTGGACGTGACGAGCGATCAGCCGTGCGACACGTGCCACGGCTCGGGTGGTAACGCGGCACCGCCGAAGGATACGACCGGTGGCATGACCACATCGCTCCGCAGCGTCGGCGCGCATCGCAGCCACGTCGGCAGCGCGACGTCGTCGTGGCATGCACCGGTCACGTGCAACCAGTGTCATCGCGTGCCGACCTCGGTCACGTCGCTCGGGCACATCGATAGCCCGTTGCCGGCGGAGCTCACGTTCGGGACTCTCGCGGGCACCACGGCGGCGTGGAATGGATCCACGTGCAGCAATGTCTACTGCCACGGCGCGACGCTCAAGAGCGGCGGCGCACCGGCGGGCGGCACCGCGACGAAGCCGGTGTGGACGGTCGTCGATGGCTCGCAGAGCCAGTGTGGATCGTGCCACGGCACGCCCCCTCCACCGCCGCATCCGAGCGACGCTGACTGCGGCAAGTGCCACGACACGATGACCGCGGGCGCCGGGCTCGTGATCACGGATCCGATCCGGCACATCGATGGGAACGTCGACGTCAACACGCAGCAGGCGTGCAACACGTGCCACGGCGGGGTAAGCGGCAATGCGCCGCCGAAGGACACGCTTGGCAACACCGCGACGAACACGCGCGGCGTGGGAGCGCACCAGAACCACCTCGCCCCGGCGGTCGCCAACTTCAAAGCGATCGCATGCGCAGACTGCCACCGCGTGCCGGGAACGGTGACATCACTGGGCCACATCGACACTCCATTGCCTGCGGAGCTCACGTTCGGCGCACGCGCCGGCACGTCTCCCGCGTGGAACGGCGCGACGTGTTCGAACGTGTATTGCCACGGCGCCACGCTCACCAGCGGGACCGGTGGCGCAGGCGGCACTTCGACCACACCGCTGTGGTCGAAGGTCGATGGCTCGCAGGCGCAGTGTCAGTCGTGCCATGGCTTCCCGCCGCCGGCGCCGCACCCGCAGAACAGCGATTGCGGCACCTGCCACAACGACGTCAAGGCCGGCTCGAACATGATGTTCACCGACGCGACGAGGCACGTCGACGGCAACCTCGACGTGACCACCAACCAGGCGTGCAACAGCTGCCACGGCGGGACCAACGACGCGCCGCCGAAAGACACGACGAACGGCAATGCGACGACGCTGCGCGGCGTCGGTGCCCACCAGGCGCACGTACAGACCGGAGCGACGTGGCACGTCGATGTCACGTGCGGCGAGTGCCATCGCGTGCCGTCGACGGTGAATTCGCAGGGTCACATCGATACACCGCTGCCCGCCGAGCTCGCGTTCACCGGCATCGCCGCGGGCTCGACCTGGAGCGGAAGCACGTGCAGCTCGTATTGCCACGGGTCCACACTCACCGGCGGCGCCACGACCGCGCCGCTGTGGACCAGGGTCGACGGCACGCAGTCGCAGTGTCAGTCGTGTCATGGGCTCCCGCCGCCGGCGCCCCACCCGAACGATACCAACTGCCAGAACTGCCACATGGATGCAGGTCCGGGCCACACGATCACCAACAAGGCGCTGCACATCGACGGCATCACGCAGGTGACGGCAGGTAGCAATCACCCGACCGGCTACAAGATGGTGGCGATGCACGGCTACGACGTCGACAAGACGGGCACGAGCAGCTGCGCCACCGCGGGCTGTCACGGCGTGACGCTGACCGGCGGCACGACGGGCGGGCCCTCGTGTGCGACGGTCACGGGCTGCCACGACAAGGTCGGCGGCGGCTTCACCTGGCAGACGCAGTGCACGTTCTGCCACGGCGATATCGCGGTGCCGAGCGGCAACGGCGCGCCCCCGCAGGGCGTCCTCGGCGGTACCGCGCCGACCGACAAGACCGTCGGCGCGCATCAGATCCACCTCGGCGCGACCGCAATGCACGGCGCCTGGGATTGCATCATGTGTCACACGAAGCCCTCGAACGCGACCACGCCGGGTCACATCGACGGCACGGGCGGCGTCGTGCAGGCGGAGGTGAAGTACTCCACGCTGAATCCGTCGGGCACGTTCAACGCGACCGCGGCGTCGTGCGCCACCTTGTATTGCCACGGCAACGGACGCACGAGCGCGGGGACCGCGACGTGGACGTCGACCACCGCCATGACCTGCACGTCGTGTCACCTGACGCCGGCACCCGGCCAGCCCGCAAATGGCATGTCGGGCCAACACGACAAACACATCCGCGACAAGAACTACAAGTGCGTCACCTGCCACGCCTCGGTCGTCAACGCGACGCCGGCGATCATCGGTGCCGCGCTCCACGTCGACGGCGTCAAACAGGTCAAGATGAGTCAGGGTACGTTCAACCCGGCGACCAAGGCGTGCTCGGGCCTCGCGAACGGCTGCCACGGCACGAAGACCTGGTAGTCACGCTCAGAACGAGCCGCGTACTGCGAAGCCGACCTGGTCGGCGGTTGCCGAGGGCACGATCACCACGCGATCGCGCGGCGCGGTCAGATACACCACGAAGGCGCCGAGTGCGAATACTCCGGCACCGACGGCGAACACGGTTCCGACATCGGCGAGGTGCTGTGCGTCGAGCAGCTTCCGATCACCGGCGTCGGTGCAGATCACGCCACCGCTCGATCGGACACACTCCGGGCCATCGGCGGTGGCGTTGTAATCGCTACGTCCTTTCACCGCGAAGATCGTGGCGGTGATCGCACTCGCACCACCGAGCGCACCGAGCGCCCAGCCGATGTGCACGCGGCTCCGGCGCCGGCGCAGCATTGTGGGGAGCTCCTTCACGATCGCGGGACCGAATACAGGGACGGCGACGGGGATGGTCGCGCCCGCCGCGCCGGTCACTGTCGTCGTGAAGGTCGCGTGCTCGGGAAGCTTTGCGATGATCTGGATGGCGCCGGGCTCGGTACGGTCTCGGATCACGGGGGCTGGTTCCACGGCGTGACCCGCGATCGTGATCGTCAGGCCGGGCGCGGTGGGGGTTGCGACGGTGACCACGATCTCGGTCAGCTGCGCTGCCAGCATCTCGGCGCGTGAGCGCGCGAACTGTGTTCGCTTCGTGTCGTCACTGCGCTCGGACTCGTCGGCCGCCGCCAGGAACAACCGCCAAGCCGTGCGCAGGTGCCCGAGCTTCTCTTCGCAATCGGCGAGGTTGAGCTCGGTGCCGAGTGCATGATCGATCTCGAAGCTCCCGGTGAAACGTGCGCACGCTTCGGCAAACTTGCCGGCCTTCGCGAACCCACGGCCTTCCTCGAACAACCGGTCGGCCTCGGTCGGTGGCTTCGATGGAGACTGCGCCGCCGCAACTCCCGACGCGAGGATGCATGCCAGGGTACAGCCCGACCGGATCACGCCATCAGCGTCGCACGAGCGCGTCACTTCCGGCAGGCCATCGGATCCGGATCGTCGCAGTCGGGCTTCTTGTTCGCGCCGGCGGAACCCGAGCCGTCCCCCTTGACCGGAGGATCGACGTGAGGCGGGTCGGGGGCCGGGACGCGAGCGGTCCCCGACGGTCGTAGTGGCGTGCCGAGGCGTCCGCATTGCGTGATCGTCGCGCGCTGGGTCTTGGACGCGACTCGGGCCAGGAACGTTCTCGCCAGGTCGTGGTCGTGTATTCGACATGCAGCGAGCGTGCAGTCGAGCGCGCTGGTGGCCGGGAGGGGCGACGTCGCCTCGCACATCGCCACCACGTCGACGAACCGCTTGTCGCGAACGAGCGCCGCGATCTGTTTCGGGTCGAAGACCGTCGGCGATGGTGCATCCGGGCCGGCCGCATCCACGGGCGCCGTGACCACGACCATCGCATCCGGTGGCGGCGTCGCGTTCGCGGCGTCGAGAGAGATCGCGACCGGAGCGGCATCGGAGCTGACCGTGCTCGCCGGTCTCGTCGCGACCACATACCCCGTCGTGGCAACCGCCATCGCGCTTCCGAGAAGGGCTGCCACGATCGGCCACCGCCGGCGCCGCAGTGGCCGCATGTCACTCGTGGTCTCGCCATTCGAGGTGGGCTCCTTCGCGGCGGCAATCGCGGCGACGGGGACCCGGATTGGCATCGAATCGCGCACCACTGCGCTGAGATCGCGAAGCCGATCCAGCTCGTCACCTTCGAGCTCGAGCATGTCTGGGCGACCGTTGATCGGAGCCCCGGTGACGGTGACGGCCTCCTCTTTCTCTGCACCACGCCGCAATTCGATCCACGGTTCCTGCGGCTGGCCGAACAGATCGCGGAGGTAGCGGCGAACTCCCGCCACGGAGATCTGGTTCCCCGTGCTGGTGGCCACGGCCTCGAGGGCTTCGAGCACCTCGTCCGCGGTCTGATAGCGATCACGGGCCGCCTTGGCGAGCAGCTTCAGGACGACCGCGTCGAGCGTCGGCGGGACCTCCGGGCGGAGCGACGACGGCGGCGGCGTGGGCTCCGAGACCACGGCCTCCATGCTCTCGAAGTCAGTGGCGCGCTTGAACAGCCGTTCTCCGACGAGCAGCTCCCACATCACGATGCCGAGCGAGAACAGATCGCACCGGCGATCGACGGCACCGCCGCGGCACTGCTCCGGCGCCATGTAGCCCATCTTGCCCTTGACCGTTCCTGACTGCGTCTCGACCGAGCGATGTGCGGCCTTCGCGACCCCGAAGTCCACGATCTTGACGTTCCCCTCGTAGCTGACGATGAGGTTCGAGGGTGAGACGTCGCGGTGAACGATGCCGAGCGGCAAGCCGTCGTGCCCCACCCGATCGTGCGCGTGCTGCAGCGCGGCCGCGGCACCCGCGATGATCGTCAGGGTGCAGCCGATCGGGATCGGACGCTGCACGTCGTACGAGCGGTGGAGTAGCTCGCGCACCGTCTCGCCGTGCACGTACTCCATCGTGAAGAAGTAGGTGTCGCCGAGCTTTCCGGTGTCGAACACCTGCGCGATGTTCGGGTGCTGCAGCTGGGATGCGAGCCGTGCTTCGTCCAGGAACATGTGGACGAACTTGATGTCGGTGGCACGGTGCTTGTGGACCCGCTTCAGCACGACGTAGCGCTCGACCCCCGCGCTGCTCTGCGTGCGCGCGAGGAAGATCTCGGCCATACCGCCCGAGGCGAGCTTGGCGAGGACCTCGTAGCGGTTGGCCGTGGAGCCAACCTCGGGCTGGGCGTCGAGCACCGAGGTGGAGTGTACTGGAATGAGGTACGCTGCGGATCTGTCGACGGCGGACGACACGAAGCTAACCGAAGCCGGTTCGCAGGCTCCCGCGCGGGCGGCGGCCGAGGCGAGTCGCGTGACGCTCGTCATCTACAACGACGAGGCGCGGCCGCCGACTACCACCGTGATCGCGCTCGCAAATCAGGCCGAGCTCTCCATCGGCCGTTCGCGTTCGGCCGGCGTCATGATCGATTCCGAGCGCGTTTCACGAATCCACGCAACGTTCGCGCGCAACGACCTCGAGATCACCGTCGCCGATGCGGGGAGCCGCAACGGGACCTGGGTCAACGGCGAGCAGATCACCGGGCCCCGGCGCCTCGCTTCGGGGGACGAGGTGGTGGTCGGACCGGCGAGCATCGTCCTCAGCATCACCAGCGGTACTCTCGCGCGCTCGAACCTCGAGTCCACGCGGTACCTCGACGAGCGCCTTGCCGCGGAGGTCGATCGCGGCCTTCAGTATCAGCGCTCGTTCGGTCTCGCCATGATCTCGCTCGCCGGCGCTCAGGACGCGATCGACGAGGCGACCGATCTGATGTCGTCGTCGTTGCGCCCGATGGAGGTGCTCGCCGAGTACGCACCCGGCGTGCTCGCGATCGTGATGCCCGAGCTGGATGCCGCTGCTACCGAGCGCGCGGTCGGCGTGTTGTTCGAAAAGCTGGCCACGAGCACCCCAACGCTCGCCGTGGCCGTCGGTGTCGCGGCGTTCCCGGAGCACAGCACCGCGGCCGGCGGATTGATCTCGCGGGCTCGCGCTGCGCTCGAGACGGTGCGCCTCGGCGGAAAGAGCGGCATCGGTGGTCCACCAGAGGACCCAGTCGCGGATCTCGGCGATGTCGTCGTCGTCGATCCGAAGATGGCGCGGATCCACGAGCAGCTCCGGAAGGTCGCAGAGCACTCGATCACGGTGCTGATCCGGGGCGAGACGGGCGTCGGCAAGGAGGTCATCGCGGGTGCGATCCACGCCGCGAGCGGTCGCCGCGGGCCGCTGATCCGGATCAACTGCGCATCGTTGCCGGAGTCGTTGCTCGAGAGCGAGCTGTTCGGGCACGAACGCGGTGCCTTCACCGGCGCCGATCGTCGAAAGACCGGCTACTTCGAGGCCGCACACGGCGGCACGTTGTTTCTCGACGAAGTGGGCGAGATGACGCCGGCGCTCCAGGCAAAGCTGCTGCGCGTTCTCGAGCAGCGGCGGATCACCCGTGTCGGCGGCGTGGAGGAGGTCGAGGTCAATGTCCGCGTGATCTGCGCCACGCACCGCGACCTCGAGGCCGAGTGCCGTCGCAACGCGTTCCGCTCGGATCTCTACTTCCGGATCAGCGCATTCACGATCGTCGTTCCACCGCTGCGCGATCGGCCGGTGGAGATCGAGCAGCTCGCACGATCGTTCCTCCAGCAGAGCGCGCTCCTCAACGGCCGAGCGCCTCCCGCGCTCTCGCAGGGAGCGCTCGAGGCGCTCCGCCGCTACAGCTGGCCGGGAAACGTTCGCGAGCTGCGGAACGCGGTGGAGCGCGCGATGGTGTTGCACACCAGTGGCGCGATCGGGGTGGAGGATCTGCCGGATGCGGTGCGCGATGCGCGGGGTGGCATGTTCGGCGGCCTCGGCCCCGAACTCGTGGAGCATGGTCTCGGCGATATTCGCGCGCACCTCGCGCACCTCGAGAGCGATGCGATCGTGGCCGCGCTCGATGCTGCAGCTGGCAACCAGACCGAGGCCGCGAAGCAGCTCGGCATCTCGCGTCGCACGCTGATCTACAGGATGGAGAAGTACGGTCTCAAGCCGCTGCCGCCCGCGAAGCGCGAGCCTCCGGCCGGGTAGTCGCCTCGATTCACGGAAACGTGATCACGAGGCCGCCGTTCCCCCCGTTGTTACTCTGGGTGCACGTCGCGTCCATGACCGACGTCGCTCCACCTCCTGAGTTTCCCGTCGCGGTGTCGCCGTCGCGATCGACGCCGCCGTCGGCCGCTGATACGTCGTCGAAGTTCAGCCGACAGCTCGCGATCAGCAGCGTGAGCCCGACGTACAGACGTTCGCGCCCGATGGAGCTCATGCGTCGCCGCGCTTCTCGACCAGCTCGATCCCCACGGATCGCAGCAGCTCGCTCGGAGGTTGGCCGCCGATCTGGACGATCACCGCGTCGTTCGAGACCGCTGCGAGCTGGCCGTTCGCGCGGAGCATGACCTCGTGTTCGGCGATCGACACGACCTCGGTTCCGAGGAGCGCCTTGATCGATCCGTCCGCGAAGCAGCGCTCGATCGCGGTGCGCACCGAGCTGCGTAGGCGCGGGAGCTCGGTGCGGCGGTAGCTCAGCGACACGCTCGCACACAGCTTCGCCTCGGCGAGGGCGATCGCGCAGTCCGCTGCCGCGTTGCCACCGCCGACGATCATCACCTGTTTGTCTGCGAACGGCTCGGGTTCGAGGAGGCGGTACGAGACCTTCGCGAGCTCCTCGCCCGGGACGCCGAGCTGTTTCGGTGCGCCGCGCCTGCCGAGCGCGAGGATGACGTTCGCAGCGCGATCATTCCAGGACGCGCCGGAGACGCGCCACACCTTGCCCTCGAGCTTGATCGATTCCACGCGGACGCCCTCGGTGACGGGGAGCTGCTGGCGGTCGCGGATATCGGTCCACAGCTCGACGAGCTGCTCCTTGTTCATCGTCTTTCTGCGGACCGTGCCGTAGCCGGGAAGCGTCAACGAACCCGTCATCACGACCTTCGCCCGCGGGTAGTGCGCGATCGTGCCGCCGTATGTGTCCTGTTCGACGATCTGGATCCGCAGCCCCTGCGCCATCAACCCGAGCGCGGCGGCGATGCCGGAGGGCCCTGCGCCGACGATGATCACGTCGAGATCGCCGGCGTTGCCGCGGCGAGCCGACTTCGTGATCGCGAGCGCTGCCTGCCGCCCCTGCTCGATCGCGTTCCGGATCAGCCCCATGCCGCCGAGCTCGCCGACGACGTAGATCCCCGGCTGGGTGGTCTCGAAGTGCGCGTTGATCTTGGGGAGCTCGATCCCGCGGGTCGCGGTGCCGAACACGAGCTTGATCGCACCGACGGGACACGCCGCCATGCACGAGCCGTGGCCGATGCACGACAGGGGATTGATCAGGCGCGCACGACCATCCGTGATCGCGAGGATGTCCTTCTCGGGGCAGGCGCGCACGCACGCGCCCGAGCCGATGCAGACGTCGAGATCGATCTCCGGGTGGATCGAGACCGGCACCAGCTCGTCACCGAGTGAGAGCGTGTCCTCGTGGATCGCGGTCGCGCGCTCGTGCTTCTTCGTCTCGAGCCGCGTCCAGATCACGTACGGGATTCCCGCGACTGCGACGAGTGCGAGCAGTACCAGGTAG
This sequence comes from Haliangiales bacterium, assembly GCA_038206055.1. Taxonomy (GTDB): domain Bacteria; phylum Myxococcota_A; class Polyangia; order Haliangiales; family Haliangiaceae; genus JABFXX01. The sequence goes on along the minus strand of JBBRBG010000037.1, from coordinate 18,899 downwards.
GTAGCCATCAGTCGTGTTTGAGACCGTCAGGGTGGCAGCCCGCGTTCAGACACCCCGGATGATGATTGGTGTCGAAGTGATGCGCTCGGTCGGTGCCGTTACCGTCGTGGCAGCCGCTCGATACGCACAGCACATCCGCACCGCCCTGGTGGCCGAGCCCGGAGCTGCTGTCGTGGCACTTCGCGCACTTCGCACCGCGGTGCGGGAGGCGGAACGGGTTCGTCTTGCCGTGACCGATCGCGAGACCTTGCGGATGGCAGTCGAGGCAGAACCGCGGGTCTTCGGGCACGAACGCGTAGGCCCGACCGACCAACGTGCCGCTCTCGTAAACCACGCCGACGTGGTTCTGTTGCTGCGCGGAGGTGTTCGGGTGACACGAGATGCAGTCGGTGTTCGCGCCGAGCTTCGAGGTGCGGCCCGTGGCCGCCGTGATCGCCGCGCTGTGGCAGTCGATACACTTGATGTTCGTGTGCAGCGTTCCGAGGCTACGCAGCGGAAAGCCCGTGGAGCCCGATGGCGTCGCGGTCTCCGGGTGGTCGCACCCGCCGAGCGAGTTCGCCCAGGTCTCCGTCGTGTGGCACTGCGCGCACGCGAGCGTGCAGCTCGTCGAGCTGTTGTGGAGCGGCGCGTCTGGATACAGCGCCGTTCCCGGCTGGCTGTACTCCGGCATGTGGCACAGGCTGCACGTCTCCTTGTCGACGGCCTGCTGGCCATCGTGCGTGGTGAAGCAGCCGCTGGCGACGAGGAGCGAGAGCGTGACGATCCATCGGGTCATGGCAATGGCCTCCACGAGACGAGGGCGAGCACCGCGAGGCCGTCGCGGTCGGGACCCGTCGTGCCGATCATCGAGAGTCCGAGATCGAGCGCCGTCGACATCGCGTACTGACCGTCGGCCACGATCGAGTGTAGCTGGATCGCTTGGGTGCTTGCGCTGTAGTTGACGAGCTCCGGTCGGTACCGGATCGTTCCATCCAGGCGGCGCGTCGGCGTGTACCCCACCCCTACCTCACCCGAGATCGACTGTACGAACGTTGCATAGTTGCCGGCGGCACCCGCGAGAAGGCGCCACGTCCCGAGGAACAGCTCGCCGCGAACGTATCCAGAGCTATCGAGCCCGCGATAGACGCCGTGCGATTCTCCGACGGAGCCGATCGCATCCACCGCGAAGCGCGAGGTCCGCACGCCGGCCGAGCCACTGGCCGCCGCCCAGTAGTCGCCCCCGGTGCACGTATTCTCGGTCGTTCCTGGAGCGACGATCACGGTGCACAGCCACTCGGGAGGCAGGGCCGCGGCGAGCCGGAGCGAGCGCTCGGGGCGAAGGAACGTCAGATCCACGCCGAGGTGGCGGCCGTGCTTCCGCCACGTCGCGCTCGCGCCCGCACCGGTGAGCTCGATCGAACCCGCGCCCCACGGATTGTCTGACCCGAAGCTCTGCAGCTCTGCCCAGCCATCGAGCCACGTCGCGCCATGGTTCGCAGAGACCACCGCCGACAGGCGTCGCTCGTCGAGCTTTCCCTGCCACGTCGAGCCGTGTGCCGTGACGGCAACGCGCGGTTGCCACGCCGAGCTCGCGAGGTCGTAGATCAGCTCGCCGCCGAACCGTGAAGCCGAGGTGTCGGGCTTGCCGCTCAGCGGATCCGGAACGAGGCCGCCGAACGCCGCGACCTCCAGATCTCCACGGTGAAGCGCGGCGCGTGCACCATCGAGCATGCCGAGCGTGCTGGCGGCGTAGCGCAAACGGCCGAGTGCGACCTGTGGATCTCTCGCATCCCCGTAGCGCACCTGCGCGGTCCGCACGAACAGCGGCGTCCGCGTCTGCTTGTTCGCACCGTCACTGTACAGCCGTCCCGCGACATCGACGTCGATGCCGAGCGGTCGCTCCGTCATCGGTTCGAACGAGGCCACGACGCGACCCTCACCGCTCGCGACCTTGGTCGTGCGATCGATCGCGCCGAACCCGTGACCTGTCACCGCGACGTGCACGCGCCCGGTGGTCGCACGCGCAGTGCCGAGCGGGACGCTCTCCGGTGTCTGGCTATCGGCGGGATGGATTGGATCGGGCCACTGGCCGACGAACGCCTCGGGTGGGCGCGGTCGCGGCAGCGCCTTCACGGTCACCGCGGCGTCGGCGGTGATGGCGGCCGTACCGCTGTCGCCGACGGAAGGTCGCCACCCTCCGGCCAGCCGTACGACCGCGGTGGCCTCGGTTGCTTCGACGACCGTGACCTCGTGCCCCGCAATGACGATCACCGTCCCGGGGACGATGCCGGCGGCGCGTCCCGGAGCGAGGTAGGCCGTATCACCGGCGACCTCGGTGACCGCGACCTTCACCGGATCCGCGCTCGCCAGCCCGGTGAGCGCGGCGATGCACGTGAGGACGAGTCGCTTCCTCATCGCGCAGCTCCCCGGGGATGACAGCGCAGGCATGCCGCGCCGTTCTGTGCGACAGGCGCGCGATGCTGCGTGCGGAGTGCGACGCTCTGATGGCAGCCATCACAGCGCACGAACTGCTGGCGGCGAGGATCGGTATGGCACGCGGCGCACGGAGCCATGCGATGGCTGCCGCTCGACAGCACGAACATCGCATCGTGCTCGCCGGTGCGCGCGAGCGCGGTCGCGATGCTGCTCGGGTCGGTGATCGCGGGACTCCACGCGATCGTGCCGTGGCAGCTGCCGCAGTTGCGCGAGAACGGCGTTCCGCCGGCGGCGCCGTCGTGATTCGGGTGCACGCCGGGATCGTGGAACCGCGCGCGATGGCACGAGTAGCAATCGGCGGGCACGTCGCTGAACACGCGCTCGGTCTGCCGCTTGTGGCACGCACTGCAATCCAGCGTCGCGTGGCGCCCGGTCAGCGGCATCCGCGTCCGGCGATGCTGCTCGAGCGTGTTCGTATCGGACCACGACGTCGCGGTGTGGCACTCCGCGCAGGTGCCATCGTTGCGCCCTTGATGCGGATCGCGATGACACCCCTCGCACGTGGTTGCCGGTACGCCCTTGCCGAGGTGGCACCCACCGCACGAGGTCTTCGCGTGCACCGCGCGCAGTGGAAAGCCGGTGCGATCGTGATCGAAGCCGCTCTTGCCGGCGGTCGCCGCCAGCTGCCATCCGGCCGTGGTGTGGCATGCCGAGCAGTCCATGTCGTCGACGAACCCGCCGTGTGCGCGCACGCGGGGGCGCATCCCGAGCTTCGGCGTGGCGCCGGGAGGGCCATCGCTCGGCGCGCCGAGCGCGGAACCGAGCACCACGAGACCGAGCACGACGACGAGGACGAGCTTCGTCATGGTGCCGCCTCGTCGTGCGGGTTCGCGTGGCAGTCCTTGCACTTCTGATATCCGAGGCGCCAGCGCACCGAGCTCGTGCCGTTGCGGAGCGCCTGTGTCGGATGGCAGCGCGCGCACGCGACGCCCGTGTGCTTGCCGTCGAGCGGATAGCCGGTGGTCGCGTGCTGGAACTTCTGCGCGATGTGGAAAGTCTCGGTGTCGTGACATCCGGCGCAGGACTTCTTCGGCGTCGCCACGAACTGTGCCGCGTGAACATCGTCGTGGCAGCCCTCGCACTCGCGAGGGATTCCTCGGTACGCGGCCGGCTGTGCGCCGGACTTCTGCTCGCCGTGACATCCCGCGCATGGCGTGCGCGCGTGCGAGCCCACCAGCGGCCAGGTCGAGTGGTCGATCTTTGGCTGGTGCCAGTCGACGGCGCTGTGACACGTCGCGCAGCCACTCTTCGCCATCTCCGTCGCGAACTGCGTCCCGTGCGGATTCTGGTGGCAGTCGGCGCATGCCTGCTTGGCGACCGTGAAGCTCACCCGCGGCCGGGGGCCGGTGTGGCACGCGCTGCACGGCGTGGCGGCGTGCTTGCCCGTGATGGCGAACGCGGTGGTTGCGTGCTGCGCGAGACCAAACGTCGTCGGTGTGAAGCCTCTCAGCGTGTGGCACTGGGCGCAGTCGCCCTGCTTGCGCGCGAGGAACTCACCTTGGTGCTGATCCGCGTGGCACGGGGTGCACTCGGAGAACGCAAGCGAGCGATAGCGCTGCGCCACCGGCTTGCTCGCCAGGTGGCAGCGTGCGCACGCCACGGTCGTGTGCTTGTCCTCGAGGGGATAGCGGGTCTTGCCGTGGTTGTCGCGGCCCACGGACTCGGCGAGCCCGACCCACTTGATCGAGGCGTGGCAGCTTTCGCACTTCGTCCCGAACTTCGCGACGTGGATCGGCTTGTGGCATCCCAGGCACGCGAGTCCTTTCGACGGAGGCTTGTCGTTGCCCTTGTCGTGACATGCCTTGCAGTCGAGCTTCGCGTGTCCCGCTGCGAGCGAGAGCTTGGGGTGGTTCGTGCGCATCTTGTCGGATCCGCTCGTCCAGCTCCCGGTGTCGTGGCACGCGGTGCACGGCTTGGGCTTGAACGTCCCCTTGTGAGTGTCCTCGTGGCACGACTCGCACGTGGCGAACTGCAGCGGCTTCCATTTCGCGGGCGAGCCCGTGTGACAGCCCTCGCACGCGACCTGCTGATGCTTGCCGGTGAGTGGATACGCGGAGAGCGCGTGATCGAACGCCTTCTTGTCGAACGTCTTCCACTCCGAAACGGTGTGGCACTTCTGGCACGTTGCCGTGAACTTCCCCGCGTGCGGATCCTTGTGGCATCCCGCGCACGTGGTCTTCGTGCCCACGAACTGGGTCTTGCCGAGCGGCGAGGCCTTCGTATGGCACTTGCTGCACGGCGTGACCTTCGCGTGGCCACCGTCGAGGTTCCATCCGGTCAGGCCGTGGTCGAGCTTCTCCGGTGCGCCACCCGGCCAGCGGACAAGCTTCGTCCCCTTGCCGATGTGCTCGACGTGGCAGGTCTCGCACTCCTGACCGCGATATTGCTTGCCATGGAGGCCGCGGCTCGCCGCGAGCTCGTCGCGAAGATCCTTGTGACAGTCAAGACACAACCGCGCCACGACCTTCGCGCCGGACTCGTGGCACTTGCTGCAGTTGTCGTCACCATCGATGTTCGCGTGCGCTTGCGAGAGCGCCCCGGGGGACAGCACCTGCGCTGCCGCGGGCCGCGTCATGACGGCGACCAGCAGCATCACCGCGAGCGCGAACCGTCGCACGCTCATCCGAAGATCCAGCGGTAGCCGTAGTACCAGGCAACACCGGCGTGCAGCACGACGGCCGTGAGCATCAGCAGCGCGAAGAAGCGATGGATCGCGCGCCAGCTGCGGAGTAGCGCGCTCACACCCGAGGCGCGCGCTTCGGCGCTGGCCGCGCGCGAGAGCTCGGCCGAAACCTTGCGCAGCGCCGGAGACATCTCGCTGCGGGGCGAGAGGATCGCAAAGATCATGGTGCGGCGGGTCTTGCTCGCGCGTCGCCATGCCGGGATCGCGAGCACGCTGCGCAGGAGCGATGCATTCGCGGGAACCACTGGGCCGGGTTGGCTCTGGATCGCGTCGGCGAGCTCGGTCCGCTGCCCTGGAAGCTCGCGCTCGATTGCATCCAGCGCCGCACGAAGGCGCTCGCGCTCCCCCGCCGGGGCGAGCGCGAACAGGAACCGCCCGACGAGCCCGGTGAGGACGACGAGGCCGAGGCTCACGGTGCTCGCGGTCGCGATCGGCGTGCGGAGCTGGAACGCCGAGTGGAACGATACGAGCGACGCTGCGATGAGGCCGGTGAACACGTGGATGTCGAGCCACACGCGCATCGAGCCGAGGCGCGAGCCGCCGAACCGACGACGGATCAGGTACGAGAGGTTCATCACGATCAACATCGCGGCGACCCAGCCGTAGCCGTTACCGATGACGCCACTCGGGCGGAGTCGCCGAAACTCGGCGTGCTCGGGGCGATCCTCGAGAGAGAGCCTGTAGAAACTCCATCCGCGATATGCGAGGCCGACGGTGATCGCGACGAGAACGAGCGCGAGCAGCACCGTGAGGAAAGAGATCCGCCGAGGAGGAGGGAGCGACATACAACTGGAGATCGAGCCATCAGCGCATTTGCAGCGCGTGACCTATCCCCGCGATCAGCGTATGTCAGGTTTCGCGACGTACGTGAGTTCTTCGACGGTGATCCGTGATGTTCGTCGTGTACCAAACCGGTACACCCACCCGAACCGTGACGGGACGAACGGTGCACGGCGCTGCGTGGTAGGCATGGAGCATGAAGCGAACGAATCGTTCGGTCCTCGCAGTCACGATCATGGTTGCCGGGTGCACGCGCGATGCGCCGCGCACCTCCCCAAGTGAACAGCCCCCACCCGTCGCACAGCAGGTCGCCGTCGCGCCACCATCGGTCACTTCGCCACCTGTGATGACCGCGCCGCCGACCGCTGGTTCGGCTGCAACTTCCCCGAGGCTCGACGGAACCGTGGTCGAGACGATGAATGCGGGCGGCTACACCTACGCGAAGCTGGATTCGGGGACGGCTTCGGTCTGGGTTGCCGGGCCCGAGACGAAGCTCGTGGTCGGAACCAAGATCGGTGCCACCAGCGGAACGTTGATGACCGGCTTCCGCAGCAACACGTTGAACCGGACGTTCGACGAGATCTACTTCATCGCCGACTTCCCGATCGCGGGCTCGGCGCCCCCGAACCCGCATGGAAGCGGCGCCGTCGCGGCGACGCCAGGCAAGCCCACGCCGATGACGATGACGATGAGCGAGAAGATCCAGCCCGTGACGGGCGGTCAGACGATCGCGCAGGTGTTCGCGAACGTATCCACGCTCGCCGGCAAGCCCGTGGTGGTGCGCGGTAAGGTCGTGAAGGTCAACAACCAGATCCTCGATCACAACTGGCTGCACATCCAGGACGGAACCGGCACCGCGGGGACGAACGATCTGATGGTGACCACCGCCGCGACGGTCGCGCTCGGTGATGTCGTCGTCGTGCGCGGCACGCTCGGAACGAACAAGGACTTCGGTGCGGGTTACAAGTACGCCGTGCTCATCGAGGATGCCGCGGTCGCGCCGAAGTAGTCGGCGCTAGTACCGAACGACAAGCCGGCCGCTCTGCCCGTTCTGCGCCGCGGCGCATGCCCCGGAGCTCGCGAGCCCGCCCATCGCGCCCATCGGTTCGGGGACCGACATGCACGTGCCGCCCTGGCACGTGCACGCGCCGCCGCCGCCAGGGCCACCGATGTCGGTGTCCTGATCGGCTGCGCCGGCGCCGCCGCCGCCGCCGGCGATCACGAGGTACGCGAGCGTCCCGGTCTCCTGGAAGGTCGTCGCTCCACCGCCGCCGTTGCCGCGAGCGGTGTCGCCGCCGCCGCCGCCACCACCACCACCATACCCGCCGTTGCCACCCTTACCGCCGGCACCGGCGCCAGTCGTTGCGGCGCCGCCCATGCCGCCGGGAGGCGAGCTCGCACCTTGGCCGTTGCCGCCGGGGCCTGCGTTCGAACCGCCGGCACCACCGGCGAAACCTCCGGTCGCAGCGGTCGTCGATCCACAGCTCCCGCCGGTGCCGATGGTGACCAAGAACATCGATCCGACCGGCACATCGACGAACCGGGCAATCGCGAGACCGCCCATGCCGCCGCCGGCCGCGGTGCCGGCGTTGCGCGCACCGCCGGCTCCACCACCGCCGTACGCCTCGACCGTGAACGTTCTGCAGTCGTCGGTCGGCGCCCACTCACCGCTCGTCGTCACGGTCTGCGTGACGCATCCGCCGGTGCCGCCGTCGGGAGGATCGCCGGGCAACGGGTCATCGAGACCGAGTACCTGACGGCACCCACTCGCGGCGAGAACCAGGCCGATCGCGAGCGCGTGTACTTCCACGATGTCGAGGATCGCCAATCGGATCGGTCGTGACAAGCCGTGGATTGCGCTCCGTGCCAGGATCCGTCGAGAAGTCAGCGTGTTGACCGATCCGACGCGGTCCGCCCTCAGGTCTTGGGTTCCACCGGACAGACTGGTAAGGTCCGCGAACTCAAGAGGTTCAGACGATGGAAACGAAGAATGTGGAGCGGGTTGTCATCCGCTTCGTCGGTGACTCGGGCGACGGCATGCAGCTCACCGGCAGCGAGTTCGCGAAAGCCGCCGCCGAAGCAGGCAACGATATCTCGACGTTCCCGGACTTTCCCGCCGAGATCCGCGCACCCGCCGGCTCGCTGTTCGGAGTCTCGGGCTTCCAGCTCCACTTCTCGTCGTCGGAGATCCACACGCCGGGTGACGCGCCCGACGTGCTGGTCGCGATGAACCCGGCCGGTCTCAAGACGAACATCAAGGATCTCGTCCTCGGTGGCACGTTGATCGTGAACGCCGGCGCGTTCACCGAAGCGAACCTCAAGAAGGCCGCGTACAAGTCGAACCCCCTCGAGGATGGTTCGCTCGACAAGTACAAGGTCCACTCGGTCGACATCAGCAACCTGACGAACGTGGCGCTCGAAAGCGGGCCGCTCTCGAACAAGGAGAAGGGCCGCGCGAAGAACTTCTTCGCCCTCGGCCTCGTGTTCTGGATGTACGGCCGCGAGCTCGAGCCCGAGATCAAGCGCATCCATCAGCAGTTCGCAAAGAAGCCGGAGTTCGGCGAAGCGAACGTGCTGGTGCTCAAGGCCGGCTATCACTACGGCGAGACCGCCGAGGTGTTCCAGACGGTCTATCGGGTGCCGCCCGCGCACTTCAAGCCGGGCATGTACCGCAACATCACGGGTAACGAGGCGATCGCCCTCGGGCTCGTCGTCGGCGCGGAGCTCGCCGGCAAGAAGCTGTTCTACTCGGGCTATCCGATCACGCCCGCGTCGTCGATCCTGCACTCGCTCGCGAAGTACAAGAACTTCGGCACGATGACGTTTCAGGCCGAGGACGAGATCGCGGCGATGGGCGCGGCGCTCGGCGCGGCGTACGGCGGATCGATCGCGGTCACCGCGTCGTCGGGCCCGGGCATCGCGCTCAAGGGCGAGGCGATGGGCCTCGGCGTGATGACGGAGCTGCCGGTCGTCATCCTGAACATCCAGCGCGGCGGTCCTTCGACGGGCCTGCCCACCAAGACCGAGCAGAGCGATCTCTCGCAGTCGCTGTTCGGCCGCAACGGCGAGTCGCCGCTGCCGGTGCTCGCGGCGAAGAGCCCGGGCGACACGTTCTACTGCGCGATCGAAGCGGTGAAGATCGCCACCAAGTACATGGTGCCGGTGATCCTGTTGTCGGACGGCTACATCGCGAACGGCAGCGAGCCGTGGCTGCTGCCGAACCTCGAGACGCTCCCGCGGTTCGATGTCACGCATCGCACCGATCCCGAGAACTACTTCGTCTACGAGCGCGATCCGACGACGCTCGCCCGCGCATGGGTCATCCCCGGCACGCCGGGCCTCGAGCACCGCATCGGCGGCATCGAGAAGGATGCGCTCACCGGCAACATCTCGTACGCGCCGGAGAATCACGAGAAGCAGACCCACGTCCGCCAGGAGAAGGTGAATCGCGTGGCGCAGGACATCGGCGAGCACGATCTCTCCGGCCCCGAGTCAGGCGATGTCCTAGTGATCGGCTGGGGTGGCACGTACGGCTCCCTCCGTCAGGCGCAGCAGGGCCTCGCGGCGCAGGGCCGCCACGTGTCGCACGCGCATCTGCGCTGGCTGTCGCCGCTCGAGCCCGGCCTCGCGAAGATCATCAAGAACTTCAAGCGCGTGATCGTGGCGGAGCTCAACATGGGCCAGCTCCGCCAGGTCATCCGTGCCACGTACCTGATCGACTGCGTCGGTCTCAACAAGATCCAGGGCATGCCGTTCAAGGTGTCGGAAGTGACCGAGGCGATCGAGCGCGAGCTCGGCATCACCCCGGGCACTACCCCCACTGCGCCGGTCCGGTCCGACGCCCTTCCGGCGAACGCGTAGAGAGGAAGTCATGAGCGAAGCAGTCAAGCTGAAGCTGTCGAAGAAGGACCTCGAGACCGACCAGGACGTCCGCTGGTGCCCGGGGTGTGGCGACTACGCGATCCTCGCGACCGTGCAGCGCACCCTCGCGAACCTCGGCATCAAGCGCGAGAACACCGTGTTCATCTCGGGCATCGGCTGCTCGAGCCGGTTCCCGTACTACATGAACACGTACGGGTTCCACACCATCCACGGCCGCGCGCCGACGATCGCCAGCGGGCTCAAGATCACGCGCCCCGAGCTCGATATCTGGGTGATCACCGGCGACGGCGATGGCCTGTCGATCGGCGGCAATCACATGGTCCACGTGCTCCGGCGCAACATGGATCTGAAGATCATCCTGTTCAACAATCAGATCTACGGGCTCACCAAGGGCCAGTACTCGCCGACGTCGACGCTGGGCACCCGCGCGCCGTCGACGCCCGCCGGCTCGATCGATCACCCGCTGAACCCGATCTCGCTCGTGCTCGGTGCGGGCGCGACGTTCGTGGCGCGCGCGATGGACACCGATGCGAAGCTCACGGCCTCGATCCTCGAGCGGGCATACGCGCACAAGGGTGCGGTGCTGATCGAGATGCTGCAGAACTGCCCGGTGTTCAACGACGGCGTGTGGGACTCCGTGAAGGACGACGTGGCGAACCGCCAGATCATCCTTGCCGACGGCAAGCCGCTGCTGTTCGCGAACGGCACCAAGGGCATCAAGCTCGGGCCGGATCTCCGTCCGCAGATCGTCGAGGTTGGTGACGGCGCTGGTCAGACGCCGGTCGGCGAGATCGTGGTTCACCAGGAGATGGGTTCGCCGCTCTACGCGCACCTGCTCGCCCAGCTCGTGCAGCCGGAGTTCCCGATGCCGATGGGCGTGCTCTACCGCGCCAACAAGCCAACGTACGACGCACTGGCAACGCAGCAGATGGACGACGCGAAGGCCAAGCTCGGTCTCGGCGATCTCAACAAGCTGATGTTCTCGGGGATGACGTGGGAAGTCGGCGCGGACGGCACGCGACACTGATCGCCGGCCTCTTCGCCGTGGTCGCACTCGCCGGCGGCTGCACGTCGGGGGCGCCGTCGGGATTCGCGGGATCGAAGGGCGATCGCTGGGCGATGCCGCTCGTCGGTCCGCTCGAGAACGGCCTGATGCTCACGCAGGTCACGCTCGACGGCAAGGGGCCGTACCTGTTCGCGATCGATCCGGACGCGGACATCTCGGCGATCGACGAGCAGGTCCTCAAGGAGACGCAGTTCCGCACGTTCCGCGGGCCGTCGCGGCTCGACGAGACCGGTACACAGCAGATCCGGTTCTACGCCGACGTCAGCGGCATCGAGGTCGGCACGCTGATCGTCGAGCGACGCAACGCGATGATCGTCAAGCTCGGCACCTTCGATCGCGAAGGCCGCCGGATCCACGGCCTGCTCGGCCGCGACATCATCCCTGACTCGCTGGTGTTCGGCTTCGATCGCGATCAGGGCCTCGCGCAGCTCGTGGTCAAGAAGTCGTTCGTGCCGCCGGCGAACGCTATCAAGATCCCCTACGAGCTCGTGCTGAGCCAGCTCCCGAACATCGACGTGCAGCCCGTCTCTCGGCGGATCGCGAAGGTGACGATCGGCGGCGCGAGCTTCGCGATGCACCTCGATCTCGGCGAAGAACTGTCCACGCTGCGCGAGAACGAGTGGGACAAAGCGAAGCTGACCGCTGAGCCCGCGAAGGCCGGGTCGATCGACGAGGTCGGCATCCCGCACAAGATCGAGAAGGTCGGGGTGGGGCAGGCCACCTCGCTCGGCACGGCCACCGTCGACAAGCTGACCTTCGCGCCCTACGAGGACAAGCGCTGGCCCGAGCAAAATGTCGCCGGCACGCTCGCGCTCGATTTCTTCCGTGGCTACAACGTGTGGCTCGACTGGGATTCTCGGGCGCTCTACCTCGCACCGCGTACGCCGGTTCCGCTCGCCACGCGGATCGGCCGCTGGGACACCGGCGCGCTGGGCAAGTGCCCGCACCCCGGTTGCGTCGAGGTCCGCATGATCGATCCCATGGCCGGCAAGGAGCTTGCCGCCGGCGCGCCGCACCCGGGCGTCATTCTCTCGGTGACACGCGACGAGGCCGCCGGCGGAATGGATCTCGAGGTCGTGCTCGAGGCGAAGGATCACCCGGAGCTGCCGCGGCTCGTCGTCAACATGTCGCCGAACGGCGAGCGCGTGCTCGAGCACCTCAAGGCCGAGTGGGCGAACGTCGCCGTGCAGGTCATCGATGCGAGCCCGTTCCCGCGCGCCTGCCCCGGTGCCACGGGCTGCGTCGACGTCATCGCGCGTTAGCGGAGGATGCCCTGCTTGAGGGCCTTCGCGACCGCCTCGGACTTCGAGTGCACGTGCAGCTTGTCGTACACGCTGCGCACGTAGTTCCGGATCGTGTTGATCGTGATGTCGAGCTGCGCAGCCGCGGTCTGGTAGCTGTGGCCATCGGCGAGCAGCGCGAGTAGCCGCACCTCCTGCGGTGTCAATGCGTGCGACTCGCGCGGCGCGGGCTGCAGCTCGCGGAACACCCGGAGCACCTTGTGCGCGACCTCCGGTGACATCGGTGCGCCGCCGGCGTGGGCGGCACGGATGTGTTCGATCAGCCGGGTCGCGGGCGTGCGCTTGAGGAGGTAGCCGCGCGCGCCGTTGCAGATCGATTCGAACACCTTGTCCTCCTCGTCGTAGACGGTGAGCATCAGCACCGCCGCGGCGGGGAAGCGCTTGCACATGAGCCCGACGCCTTCGGAGCCGAGCATGCCCGGCAGGTGGATATCGAGGAGGATCACCGCAGGCACGGGTGTGGTCGGAGCCGCGAGCGCTTCCTCCATCGAGCCGTAGCAGAGCCGGCAGCTCATCTCGGGCTCGGCGTCGAGGATCTGCGCGAGCCCCTCGCGCAAGACCGCATCGTCCTCGATGATCGCGACGTCGATCGTCATGCGCCCCGCAGGGGTAGGCGAAGGGTGAGCGTCGTGCCCTCGCCGACCTGCGAAGACAATACCAGCGTACCGCCCGCGACGCGGGCGCGGTTCTGCATGTTCGTGAGTCCGTTGCCTTCGCCGCCCATGGTGCGCAACTCGAAGCCGCGACCGTCATCGGAGATCTTCACGACCAGGGCGCGATCGACGCGCGTCACATCGATCGTCACGGACTTTGCCTCGGAGTGTTTGGCTGCATTGTTGACCGCTTCTTTCACGATCAGATGGAGGTGTCGCCGCTGGTCGGGGGTGAGCTTGATCCGGTCCGGATCGGGCGGCGCGGTGAGCGTCCACGCAATATTCCGGGCCTCGAGGACATCGCCGGAGAACTTTCGCAAGCGCACCAACAGGCTGCCGAGATCGTCACGGCGTGGATCGGTGGACCACACGATATCGCTCGCGACCTCGACGAGCTCGCGGGCACTGCGCCCGATATCGGCGACCTGCTCGAGGTGCGGCTGGTCGGCGGCCGCGCGCCGCGTCGCCACGTCGGCGAGGATCGAGATCCTCGACAGATTCGCGCCGAGATCGTCGTGGAGGTCAGTCGCGATGCGCGTGCGGATCCGCTCGATGGCGAGCACGTGGCGCAGGCGGGCGCGTGCGATCACGAAGCCGATCAGCGCGAGCGCAATCGCGCACAGCGTGAGGAACCACCACCGCGTCCACACCGGCGGCACGACGACGAAGCTCACCATCGCCGGCTCCGAGACCGCACCGGAGGCGGCGACCGCGCGCACCCGGAACTTGTAGTGACCCGGTGCCAGGCGCGCGTAGTGCACCTCGCGCTCGACCACCGGCTCGCTCCACGTGTCGTCGAGCTCGTACTGGAACCGCACCGGATCGCCGACGGCAAACACCGGGCTCGTGAACGCGATGTCGAGACGATCCGCGCTCGCCCCGAGCTCGAGCTCGAGCGATTGCATGCCGTCGACGGCCATCGCCGCGGCCTTCCCATCGACGGCGACACGCGAGATGAAGGTCTTCGAGGGTGCTCCGAGCGCCGGTTTCTGCGGCACCAGGCGAGCGATGCCGTTCTTCGTCCCGAACCAGAGCGCACCGCTGCGATCGCGGTGCGAGACCGGCACGTTTTCATTCGGCAAGCCGTCGGCGACGCCGAAATGAGCGACCGGCGCGGAGCCCAGGGATCCTGGGGTGATCCGGTCGATGCCATGCGTGGTGCCGATGTAGATCTGGCCGAACCGGTCCTCGACGAGCGACAATGCTTGATTCGACGCCAGCCCGTTCGCGGTCGTGAACGGGACCAAACGCACGTGCGCTGCGGCGGGCTCATCGATGTGCGCGACGCCGCCGCCTTCGCCGGTGATCCATACGCGACCGTCGCGATCTTCGATCAGTCCGAGATTGGATCCGGCGGGAACTCCTTCCTGCGCGCCAAACTTCTCCGGCGCCGCGCCGGCGCGGATGCGCACCAGTTCCCCCTCGTAGGCGATCCACATCGCGCCAGCGCGGTCCTCGAGGAATGCGAGCGCGATCCCGCCGGGAAGGCCGGGGACCGGATGGATCGTACCGTCGCTGCGGGACCAGCGCACGAGGCCGATGCCGCTCAACGTGGCGATCCACACGTCACCGCGCCGGTCCTCGTAGAGGTGAAAGACGTCGCGGCCCGTCAGGAGAGGCGGGCGAGCGAACCACTCCGGTGTCGTGGTCGCGAGCTGCTCGAACGGCAGGTTCGCGGCATATCGCCCGACGCCCTCGCCGGTCGGATACCACCACGCGCCGGTGTGATCGATGAACGCCGTCTGACCTGCACCCCACGCCATCGTGGTGACGCCCTCGGGTTGCTTCGGGCGCACGGCCTGGAACCGCGTGCCGTCGAAGCGGGACAGGATGTGCCCCATCTCCCAGGTCACCGCGTAGAGCGGCCCAGTTGTCGGCTCGACGAAGCCGTGAACGTAGTCACTCTCGATGCCGTCGCGATGATCGAACGCGGTGAAGCCGGTCGGCGCGTAGCGTACGAGGCCCCGCGCGTCGCTACCGAACCACAGGTTTCCGTCGGTGTCCTCGACACACGGCGCGAGGGTTTCGTCGATCGGCAACGTGCCCGTGGGCAGTGGATGGAATCCACTTCCGTCGAAGGTCACCAGGCCATGCGCGGTGCCGATCCAGATCACGCCGCGCATATCTTGAAGAATCGATCGGCGCGTCGGCCCGGGCGTCTCATAGCGCAGGAGATCGCCACCGGCGACTGCAGCCTCCCACAGGGACTGCCCTTCCGGGATCAAGCGCTGGCCCCTGCGCGGAGTCACCCGGATGACCTTCGAGTCGACATGGGTGAGCCATACGTGGTGGTCGCGATCGACCAGGACCGATGACAACCGATCGTCGCGAGCGCCGAGCGTGGTGGCACGGTACTGCTCGACATGGCCATCAGTAGTCCGGCTCCACAGCCCGGCCCATGTCGCGAGCCAGAGCGTGCCATCGCGAGCGTCGTCCGCGATGCTGTAGATCGACGGTGTGCGCTCCGCGAGCTTCACCGGCTCCCATCCGATCGCGGCGCGCGGGCGGTGAACGACCACGAGGCCGTCGGAGGTGCCCGCCCACACCGTGCCCTCCGCATCCTCGTGCGCGGTGAACGCGATCGTGTGGGGGCCGACGAGCTGGAACCGCGCCTTCGAGACCGGCACGGTGGGGTCCAGCCACGCGAGGCCATTGTCGGTGGCCGCCCAGATCACGCCATCGCTCGACGCGAGGACGTCGAGGACGTGCGCGCTCGGCAGGCCGTCGGCGACACCGAACCGCTCGAAGCGCTGACCATCGAATCGGCTGACGCCCTCCCACGTCGCGAACCACAGGAAGCCACGCGGATCCCGGGTGCCGCGATCGACGCGATCGGTCGAGAGCCCGTCGGCGGTCGTATACACGCGCGCTGCGAGTCGCTCGGCGTGCGCAGCCGGTGCGAGCGCGAGCACGCAGGCCATGCCTGCAACCACCACGGCAACTCGACGCACGCGGTGATGCTATCGCCTCGACCGGCGGTGCGGTGTGAGGGGCGGGTAGACAAACGCGACCCCGACGGGCGTGCTCGCGAACGGCGACGTCGGGGCGATGGTGGGCGCGGATCCGGTCCTGATCCCGCGCTCGTTGGTGCCACAGCCAACCGCCACGACCACCGCGAGCACACACAGCGCCTTCATGCTGCGACTCTCGCAGCACGTTCCCGATCGTCACCAGAGCATGAACATGCGCCCCCCGCCTAGGCGGCGCGGATGCGCAGCCAGACGTGGCCGTCTTCGAAGCGCGCCATGTCGATCACGGCGTGGTCCTCGCGGTGGAAGCCGCGGAACGTGTGCTCGATGCTCGCGCAGCTACCCGGGGTGAGCTGCCCCACGCGGTGGGCGAAGTCGCCGGATGCGTGCGCGACATCGCGGAAGTAGTCGCGGCCGAGCGCACGCCAGCGCTGGATTCCAGAGCGCACGGCCTCGGGCTGGTTGTAGCGCTCGACCTTCCCCGCCTGATCGAGGACCACGATGCCAAACGGCAGCTTGTCGAGCGCCGCGTCGTCGAGGGAAGCAAGGGTGGAGAGGCCGTCCATGGGGATTGGAAGGTGTTGTCTGCTCAGAAGTTACACCCTGGCTCGCTTGACGCCAGGCGGGAGCGGGGCAAGATCGGCCGCCATGTCTCAGGTCGTCAGCGCAGACAACGTCGAAAAAACGATCACCTCGTTCACGCGGCTCGATCAGCGCGGTGACAAGAAAGCGATGAACAAGCTCGCGCAGCGCCTGCAGAAGGAGCAGCCATTTCTGCTGCAGCACGCCGCCGCAGTGCGCACCGAGCACGGCGACGCCGTCGGCGAGGCCGCCGTATTCTACGCGACGCTCGTGTGGGCGATGTTCGACCGCAACCAGGACGGCACACTCCCGCGCCTGACCGCAGAGAACCTCGCCGAGGCCGACAAGATCGTCGCCGAGGCGCTCGGCACCATCGAGGGACTCGCCGACAAGCCAGTGCACGAGCGCGTGGCGCCCGCGCTGGTGGCGACGCAGCCGAACATCTACGCGAAGCTCGCCGAGCTCCTGGCGGAGGACGTCAAGGAAGCGGCGATGACGCCCGAGACCGCGACGACGATCATCAAGCCGACCGAGGTCGTGATCGAAGCGTTCGATGCCGCGATGAGCGGCCGTCGTCCCGGGGAGAAGCAGGGCACGATCGTCGCCAGCGAGAAGGTCGGCCGCAACGAGCCGTGCCCGTGCGGCTCCGGCAAGAAGTACAAGAAGTGCCACGGCGAAGCGGCCTGACCACCGTGCGCTGAGGTGCGCACATGTACGCGCGCAAGCTGGTGAATCTCTTGCACTAAGAGACACGCATGGCCATGCGCAACCGATCGAATCGCGTGACGCCGTTGCGGTCCAACTCCGCGTCGCGAATCGCACTCCCGTCCCAGATCAATCCGCTGAGCGCGACGATGCGCTCGCTCGCGGTGATCCGGATCGAGGTGCCGGGATCGCGAACACGACCTCGCAACGATGCGACGAGGTCTCGAGGTGCGACGCCCGATGAGGTCGCGGACACGACCCCGTTCGCGCTCATCGATCCCGATAATCCGGCGGCGACGCTGCGCGACATGCCGGTAACGCGGATGTCATGTCGGCGTGCGCGGCTCGCGATCCTCGCGTCGTTCGTGCTCGCGCTCGCGACCTACGTCACATTCGCGACGCTCGGCTGATCACTTCGGCGCGAACTTCGCGCGCGGGTACAGCACGATCTCGATGCGCCGGTTCTTCGCCTTCACCTTGCTGACCGGCCGGTACTGGCTGAACGCCACGGCTGCGAGGCGCGTGGGATCCAGCTTCGCGTCGTCCTGCAGGTAGTGCACGACGGTCAGCGCGCGCGCCGCGGAGAGCTCCCAGTTCGTCATGAACACGAGCACCGCATCGGACTTCTCGGGCTCCTTCGGCTCGGGCTTCGCCGGCTTCGCGCCCTTCTTCACGGGCTTCTTCGGTGGCTCGGGCTTCGCCTTCGGCTTGCGGATGATGATCGGCTGATCGTCGGTGTGGCCCTGCACCCAGACCTGCTTGTCCTCGACATCCTTGAGCGCCGCGCCGACCTTCGCGAGCACGTCCTTGCCCTGCTGCGTGAGATCCGCTTCGCCGACGGGAAACAGGATCTGATCGACGAGCTCGAGCTTCACGGCGCCATCCGCCGTGGTCACCTCGCCGGCCTTGCCCACCGCCTCGGCGAGCTTGTCCTGCAGCGCTTTCGACTCGTCGGCCTTCGCCTGCAGCTCGGCGTCCTTGTTGCGGAGCGTGTCGCCCGCTTCCTTCTCTTTCGTCAACTCGGTCTTCGTGTCCGCGAGCTGCTTCTCGAGCTCGGCGATCTTGGGATCGGGCTTCTCGGGCGCCTTCTTGCCACCGCACCCGACGAGGACGAGACCGGCAGCGACGAGGAGCTCACGCATGCTGCGACGATATCACCGCTGGTTCGAGGGTCCGGGCGTCCGGCCGAAACCTGGACATAGCGTCCGTCCGTCGGCCGCCGTTTGCTGGCACATCGTGTCGATCCGCGACGTTGCACATCGAAGAATTTGGTCTTGGGCTTGCTGCGGCCCGCAGGTAACCTTCAGGAGCATCGCCGTGACCGATTCAGAGATCACCCTTTCAGTTCTGCGCGAGATCCGCGATGCGGTGGTCGCAACGAATACGCGGATCGACAGGCCGCCTCGACGAAACCAACACCAGGTTGTCGGTCGTCGAGCACGTCGTTCGCGACGCCGCCGAGCAGATCGTGTTCCTCGGTCGCTACGCCAAGAACGCGATCGAAGATTTTCGCGAGCGCGTGGCGCGGCTCGAAGCGAAGACCTGACGGCTGCTCAGCCCAGGCCTTCGACCTTGACCCACGGACCGGCGGTGTACGGGAACGACTGGTCGAAGTGGACGTGCGCGACGTACCACAGCGTGACGTCGTCGCCATCGAGCGATTCGTCGCCGACGTACGCGGCGGGGAACGTGGCGCCGCCGGGCGCGCTGCGCGGCGAGAACGGTGCCCACTCGCCATCGTGATAGCGGATCGCGAACACCTCGGCGTCGTCCCACGAGTGCGGGCGGATGTTGATCGCCGCG
>JBBRBG010000036.1:0-54064 GCA_038206055.1 Haliangiales bacterium | reverse complement strand
GGACCAGGACGCCGCCGGCGGAGGGCCGGTGATCCTGTCACGCGGCGACGCGCACGGCGTCGAGCACAGCCTCGGCCAGCAGGTCGCGCACGGCAACGCCGGCGGCAGCAACGACGGTCGCGGCGATACCGGCCACGTCGGGCCAGGCACCGACGGGACGATGATCGCGAGCCAGCGCGAAACGGTCGGCGGTCGCGAGCCGGACGTGGAGAAAGGCGGCACCGTCAACCTCGACGCGGTCCTCCAGATCAACCAGCTCGTGAATCCGGGCCGGACGTAGCCGCGCCGGTCGGCGCTCTCGGCGCACGTGCTGACCGCGCTCGCCTAGTTCGTCTTTGGTGCGCGGCGATCGAACACCGCGTACACACGCACGGTCATCTTGCCGTTCTCCTGCACGGGTCCATCGAGGATGATGTGATCGGCGTAGTTGCGGAGGCCGCCCTCGGTCTCGAGATCGGCGATCGCCTTCGACATCTCCTCTTCGTTGCCGCTCATCGCCAGCAGACATTGATCCTGCCGGCACTCCGCCGAGTCGAGCTTGCCCTCGCGAACGGCGACGGCGAACCGGCGCTTGATCTCCTTCTCGGTCGCGGGCGCCCAGTCCGCGTCCCGGGTCTGCGCTTCGAAGACGGTTCCGGATGCGGGGAGCGGCTGCTCGTTCGCGGATCCGAAGTGCTCGGGCCGGCTCCTGGGCGACAAGTCGACCTTGCCGTCGCGCCCTGCCCGTGAGCCGGAGCCGGTAGTTACGCGGTCGTCGGGCGTGAGGTTCGTCGAACCCGCCGGAGCAATTTTGCCGGAGTCATCGGCACTTCCGCTCCGGTGCATGGTGAACCAGGCGATTGCCGCGGCCGCCACGAGCCCGCCGACGACGATGCCCCAGCGAGCTGTCATTCGCGGCTAGCGTAGCACTTGCCGCATCGGCGCGCGTCGTGGCTAACTGAGCCGCCGTGAAGCCTGCCGTGAGTCCACCCGGCGACCGTCCGCGCGTCGCGATCGCGAATCGCGCCGATGGCGGAGTGGTCTACTGGATCGCGAAGCTCTATGGGTTCGCGGCGCTCGTCATCGTGGCGTCGCTGCTGTTCAGCGCGATCTGCGTCTACGGGTATTTCTCGATCAACGCGCCGCCGCTTCCAGATCTGCGGCGGTACTCGAAGGTCGCGCCGGCGGTGACGCGGATGTACGCGGCGGATGGCACGCTGCTCGGCGAGTTCGCGAAGGAGTGGCGTGAGCTCGTGCCGTTCGAGCGCATGCCGAAGCGACTGGTCGATGCGTTCCTCGCGGTCGAGGACCACGACTTCTTCGCGCACCGCGGTCTATATTTCAAGGGCATCGCCCGCGCCATCTGGGCGAACATCACGGCGCGTGACTTCGCGCAGGGCGGCTCGACGATCACGCAGCAGGTCGCGAAGCAGTTCCTCGGCAGCGAGAAGAGCCTGTCCCGCAAGGGTAAGGAAGCGATCATCGCGCGCCGCCTCGAGGCTCAGTACTCGAAGCAGGCGATCCTCTCCGTCTATCTCAACCACATCTACCTCGGCGCCGGCGCGTGGGGCGTGGGTGCCGCGGCGCATCGCTACTTCCAGAAGGACCTCGACCAGCTCACGCTCGCCGAGGCCGCGCTGATCGCCGGGCTCGCGAAGGCGCCGACCTTGTACTCGCCGATCCATCGCCAGAAGCTCGCGATCGAGCGGCGCAACATCGTCCTCGACAAGATGGCCGGCTACGGGCTCGCCACCGCCGAGGAGGTCGCCGCGGCGAAGGCCGAGCCGATCAAGCTGAACCTCTATCGCGACGTGTTTCCCGATCGCATGCCGTACTACGCCGAGCACGTGCGCCGGTACATCACCGAAGCGTACGGGCCGGATGCGCTCGCCGCGAACGGCATGACGATCGAGACCGCCGCCGAGCCGACGTGGGAAGCAGGCGCGTACGAGAACACCGACTTCGGCGCGCGCCACCAGGACAAGCGCCAGGGGTGGCGCGGCCCGGAGTGGCGCATCGATGGGCCTGCGAAGGAGATGTTCCTCGGGCGGCAGCGAAAGCTCTACGGCACGGCGCCGCTGGTCCCCGGCAAGCGGTACCTCGCGCTCGTCGACACGGTGAAGGGCGAGGAGGCCACGGTGCTCGTCGGAGATCGGAAGCTGTCGCTGCCACTGCGCAACATGCGGTGGGCGTCGAAGTGGCAGTCGGGCAACGCCGAGAACGACGTGCAGATCGATAGCGTGGGCCAGGCGCTCAAGCCGGGCTACGTCGTGTGGGTGACGCGCGAGGTGCGCTCGCTCGGCCGCTACCGCGACTGGAGCCTGCCGGATACGAAGAATCCGTCGTGGATCCCCGGCGACGATCAGCACGAGTGGGACGCGAAGCACGAGGACGTGGTGCGCCTCGAGCAGGTGCCGCACCCGCAGGCGACGATCTTCACGGCGGATCACCACAACGGCTACGTCGTCGCGATGGTCGGCGGCTACGACTACGATCGCTCGGTGTTCAACCGCGCGGTGCAGGCCTGCCGCCAGCCGGGCTCGACGTACAAGCCCATCTACTACTCCCTCGGCCTCGACCAGGGCTACGGCTTCGACACCGTGCTCAACGACGTGCCGACGAAGATCATCGATCCCGATACCGGCGAGGAGTGGACGCCTCAGAACCTCGGCGAAACGATGGATGGCGACGTCACTCTCGAGTACGCGCTCGTGTTCTCGAAGAACATCCCGTCGGTCGATCTGTTCCAGCGCCTCGGTGCCAAGAACGTCGAGGACTGGGCCCGGCGCCTGGGATTCTCGACGAAGATCTTCGCGGATGACGCACTGGCGCTTGGCGCCTCGTGCTCGAAGCTCGACGAGATGACGCGCGCGTTCACGGTGTTCGCGCGCAACGGCGCCTGGTGGCCGCGGCCGAAGGGCAAGGAGAAGAACTGGGTGTACGTGCGCCGTATCCTCGATCGCGATGGCAACACCATCGAGGACAACACGCTGGCCGATGACCCGCACCTCGGTGCCGCGGACCGCTTCGATCGGTTCGCCGCGCTCGGCGGCACGGTGGCCCCCCAGGCGATCTCGCCGCGCACCGGTTACTTGATCTCGAAGCTCCTCGCGCACGAGGTCGAGTACGGCTTCGCGAACGTGCTGCGCGCGACGAAGATCGAGGCCGCCGGCAAGACGGGAACGTCGAGCAGCACGCACGACACGCTGTTCATCGGCTACACGTCGAAGTTCACCACGCTGGTGTGGATGGGCGACGACAAGAAGGAGCGCGCGCTCGGCAAGAGCGACGCCGCGTACATGACCGTGGTGCCGCTGTGGTCGCGCTACATGTACGAGGAAGCGAAGAACTTCCCGAACCCCGAGATCCCGTGGGTGCTGCCCCCCGGCGTCAAGGCGAGCGATCGCGGTGACCACTCGAAGGGTGTGCACGGCCCGCAGATGGATCTGATCTTCCGCCCGCCGAAGAAGGACAAGACGACCGACGACGACAAGCCGCCCGTGTGACTAGGCCCCGGCCGGACGGACGACGCCGAATCCACGCGACCGTGCTTCCAGAAAGAGGGGCCCCGAAGTTCTCGAAGACCCAAAGGAGAGGCTTTCTCCTGCAGGAGAAGACTCTGCTTCGGGACCATAGGGGCCTTCGGGGCTCACCTGAACCAGCGGACTTGCGGTTCGCAGCCTGCTACGGCGCGACGACGCGACCGCAGGCGAGCTCTTTGCCCGCCGTGGTCTTGCTGACGACGAAGATCGCGCCCATCAAGGACAGCGGACCGTCGAGGTGGATCGCGGTCGACGTGTCGTCGATCGTGGCGACGCCCGCGGCATTCGCCTTGAACGTCACGCCGTAGACGAGCGTGCTCGATCGTCGCGAGTCGTCGTCGGCCTTCTGGGAGGCGCACTGATCACGCTTCCCGAGCGTGTACGCGGCGTTCTTCGCGAGGCCGGTCAACGTGCCGCTGACGTGCGTGTCGTCGTCGCCCTGGAGGATCGAGAGCTCGCCCTTGATCGCGCTGCCCTGCGCAGAGACGAGCACGATCTTCGCGCGCGGCGGCGGTACCTCCTCCGGAGGCGGTACCGGCGCGACTACGGGCGCGTTGGGAATGGATCGCGGCGCGCGCGGCGGCACGGGTGCAGACGTCGCGACGGTGCCCTCGACGGGCTCCGGCAGCGTGCCCGGTCCTTGTGGATCGTTGCGCGGAGTGCACGCGACGAGCGCCCATGCGATCGCGACGAGCTTCACTTGACCTCGAGGTGCGTGACGAGGCCGCTGGTGACAACGGCGCGGCCGGCGTGGCGCTGCTCGATCTCCGACAGGCCAGCGCACAGCGCGCGGCGCGAGGCCAGGACCGCGTGGCCGCGATCGACGAGGACGATCGCACCACCATCGCGCACCACGCGCGTCCAGTCGCGGAGCGTGGGCTGCCAGGACTCGTCGGTGGCGACATCGACGCCGATCACCGCGGCGATCGATCCCGCGTCGAGGGTGGACGTGTCGTCGAGCGTGGCGCCGAGCTTCTTCGCGGCACGCGGGGATAGTCCGACCGCGATCACCTCGTGCTTCGCCTTCAGCGCGGTCGCGAGCTTCGCGTTCCCGACGACGACCAGCGTTCCGTCGGCGCCCGCGGAGGCCAACGCCTCGGAGATCGCGGTGACCGCGGGCGTGACGAACAGTCCATCGAGCACGTCCGCACGCTATCACGCGCTGGGCGGCTCAGTGCTCGCGCAGGTACTCGCAGCGCGGCGCCTCGATGTGCGGCGTGATCCACGAGACGCCGAGCAGCTGATCGAGCAGGAACCGGAAGTTTCCGTAGGTCACGACGAAAAAGTCCATCTTGCGCTTCTTGATGCCGCCGCCGGTGTCGTCGGCGCGCACGCAGCCATCGTGGATCGATCCATCGGGGAGCTGGAGGCCGTCGAACTCGGGGATGTAGAGCGGCTCGCCGATCGCGATGACGCGCGGATCGACGGCGACGGATTTGAACGGGATCAGCGGGCGCTGGCCCGCGCCGCGGCCGAACGGATGCTCCGCGATATCGAGCTGCTCGAAGCAGGTGCCGTAGCCGAACTTGCACGCACCCGTGTAGTTGACGACGCGACCATCGCGCATCAGACCCGAGCCCTCGAGGCGCAGTGACCACGCGAACCGCTCGGGGACGTGCTGCATGAAGTAGCCGTCTGGCGTGTACAGCTCGACCCAGGTGTTGAGCGGCACCTGGGCAACCCGGCCGGACTTCGGAACGCTCGTGCTCTGGACGTCGTCGTAGTCGGACTCGAGCGCGAGCCAGTAGAAGCGGAGCGCCCAGCCAAGATCGTCGACGAGCGGATAGCCGCAGCACAGCTTGTTCTTGCCGCGGAGGTTCGCCTTCGCCTGGAGCGGGACATCCTCCTTGGCGAGCTTGCTGTCGTCGGCCGCAGCGATGCCGCAAAGCGAGAGCACGAAGAGGCAGGCGAGCCGCACTCCCATGATCGTACGCCACGCGGTAGAACGCGTCCATGTCGGTGCACGAGCTCGCCGCGGCAACCGCCGCGTGTGGCGGAAAAGCCCTCGGGCTCGCGCGCCTGATCGCCGACGGGCTCCTGGTGCCGGATGGATTCGTCATCGACGACACGGTGTTCCGCGCGATCGCCGGCGAGCTCGATCCGAGCGACACCGCGGCGATCGGACACCAGCTCGCCTTGGCCGCGGAGCGGATCGCCACCGTGGCGCCACCGCCGGAGCTGGAGCAGGAGGTCATCCGCCGGGCGATGGCCCTCGGCACGGTGATCGTCCGCAGCTCGGGAACGCTCGAGGACCACGAGGCGGGCGCAGCCGCCGGCGTGTTCGCGTCGCACGGTGGAGTCCCCGGCGCCGATGTGTGGGCGGCGATTCGCGCGGTGTGGACCAGCGCGTTGACCCCACTCGCGGTGTGGTACGCACGGCACCGTGGCGCGCTGATCTCGATCGCCGTGATCGTCCAGCGCTTCGTGCCGGGCGAGCGGGTCACCGTGTACACGCGCGCCCCGGGCAAGCCGGACGGCGATGCGATGATCCAGCGCGGCACCGTCGTGACCGTGGTTCCTCGTCCCGACGCAGCCGTGTCCGTCGACGCGCGCGATGCGAATGCGGTGGTGCTCGCGCTCGCGCTCCGCGCGGAAGCGGCGATCAATGCGAGGAGCGGGGCCGACGTCGAGCTCGTCGGTGACGTCATCGTGCAGGCGCGGCACGTCGCGCACACCGTCGTGTTCACGCGGCCCAGGGGTCCGAAGTCGTTGCTCGCCGCGCTCGTCGCGGATGGACGGACCTGGACGTGGGACGTCGCCCATAATCCGGATCCCCTGTCGCCCGCGCAGGCGGGGCTTGTCGAGCGCGTCGACCGCGCCGCGGTCGCGCCGTATGCATTGCGCGTGTGCGGCGGCTATCTCTACTCGACCCCGCGCGACGAGCTGCCGCCGGTTGCGGCACCGACCTCGCGCGCGGAGCTCGCCTCGCGTGCGCACGCGATCGAGACCAGGCTCGGAGAAGCGCTCGGCATCGAGGTCCCGCCGCTCGAGGAGGCGCTCGCGCGCTACCTCGCGTTCTACCGGATCTGGGCCACCGAGCTCGGTCCGCTGATCGCGGCGGCCCGCGCGGGGTTGCCGCTCGGTCAGCTCCTCGGTGCCCGGCCGTCGGCGGTCGAGGCCACCCTGTTCGCCGCCGCGCGTGGCGAGATCGACGAGGCAGCAGCGGTCGCCCGGCTCGGCGTGCTCGCGCCTGCGTGGGACATCGCCGTGCCGACGTATGGAGAGCGTCCGGGCATGTTGCGAGATGCGATCGTCCGCGCACGCACCGTCATCGCGCAACGCACCGTGGACGATTCGCGCGGAGTCGCGCAAGTCAGCGGATCCGTTGCAAGCGAGCGCGATCTCGTCGCGCGTGCCGCCACCGATCTCGCCGAGCAAGACGATCTCTGGTTCGCGCGCGCGCAGCTCCTCGTGCGCAAGTCCGTGATCACACGCGCCGGCGAGCTCGGCATCGATCCCGACGATGCGTTCTGGATCCGGCTCGAAGACCTCGAACAAAATCACCTGGATCCCGACGACGTTCGCCGGCGAGCGTCGGCTTCGCGCAACGCCGCGGAACGCGCAACTCGGTGGACGATGCCGCGCACCGTTGGTGGTCCGGTCGAACCGCCGGCGGTCGCGCTGCATGGGCTTGGCACCGGATCTCGCGTAACTGGGCGAATCGTCCGCCTTGCGACGCTCGCCTCGACGGTGGCGATCGGCTCCGGCGACATCGTGGTCGTCCGGGCCGTGACACCAGCGCTCGCCGTCGCGGTCATCGGCTGCGCCGCACTCGTGAGCGAAACTGGAGGGTTACTCGATCACGGCGCCGCACTTGCGCGCGAGCTTGGTATCCCGTGCGTGGTCGGCTGCCACGACGCGTGGTCGCTGCTCTCCGACGGAATGGTCGTGACCGTCGACGGAGACGCAGGCTCCGTCGAGATCGCCTAACTTACCCAACAACTACCGACGACTCAGTCTTCGTCGTAGTCGGGCTCGTTCGGGTCGGTATCGTCCGCCTCGTCCGGCTTGTCCGCGGGGAGCGGTGTGCCGAGACCGGCGTTGACTCGCTCGCGCAAGTCTTTGCCGACCTTGAAGAAAGGCAGCCGCTTCTCGGCGACATGCACCGTCTCTCCGGTCCGGGGGTTGCGACCTTCGTAGGCCTTGTACTTGCGGACGGTAAAGGACCCAAAGCCGCGGATCTCGATACCTTCGCCACGTTCCAGTGCCTTCACCATCGAATCGAAGATGGTGTTGACGATCGCCTCCGCCTTACCAGCCGGCAGCTTCAACGTCTCTGAGATTTTCTCGATGAGCTCGGACTTGGTCACCCGTAACTCCGCGTAACTAGGACTAGCTAAACAAACACTTGGGTCGATAGCAAGTCTAACGTCGCGTAAACGCGTCACATGCCAGAAGGCACGGCCGGCAATGCATGCTCCCCGTCCGACCTAAATGCCCGATATGACATCGGAAAACGGTAGGTAGAGCAGCGATGGCGGGCGTAGAAGTCAACGAGATCTCTCCAGCCGATTTCTCCCGATTCGAGCCCACTTCGGACCGCTTGCGAGAGAACCGGGCTGCATTTGTCGGCACTTTCAGGCGCGCGATGACCTCGCGCCACGCGCTCGTCGATGCCGACCATCATTGGCGGGACGAGGCTCAAGTACCAGGCAGACAGCGGCGCCACCTCGACGGTCTCCACCCGCGTCACCGCAAGTGAGACGCCCTCGCGGTAGATGCACTCGACACGCGTCTCGCTGCCGCCCTTGGTCAACACCATCGCGTTGAACGGCAGCACGCGCGTGCTGGAGCAACCGGAGATGTTCGGAGTGACCGTGGTGGTCACCGCGTAGCCGAGATCCGACATCGTCGTGTTGTCGATCTGAAGCACCATCGATTCGCCCGATCGATCAACACGCAACTTCAATCCGGCGATCTCGATCGCAGGTTGTCCTACCTCCAGCACGTGGCGTCCTTCATCGACGCGATACACGAGCTTGCGACTCATCTCGTCGAGCGACGGTGTGCGCACACCTGCGGCCGCTGCATCCTTCGAGAGATAGTCCTGATACACGGCCGGCGAAGCGGTGCCCTTCTGCAGGAGCTGGCGGGAGCTGCCCGTCGGACCGACGGGGGCGGGCTTCGGGGGAAGTGACACCTCCCCGCAAAAACGAACCAACGTGATGCCTGCAACCAGCATCAACCCGGCAACTCCGACACCAAGTCGGAATTGTGCGTCGGAGACTCCCACCGTGCGATTCAGTCTACACGAGAAAACATTGACTCCCCGGTGAGTGCGGGCGCCTAATCGCCGCAGGATGCACGGAGGGCACCGAGTCGTGCGGATCGCGGCGCCACTCCTGGTTGCAGCGGCGCTGCTCCGTGGCGCCCCGGCCCACGCCGACAGCGTGTCGGAGCTGACCACGATGCTGGCGAGCTCCAGCGACAAGGCGCGGATCTCCGCGGTGGTGTCACTCGCGCGTCTGAACGATCGCGCCGCGCTCAAGCCGCTGGTCACCGCGCTCCACGATCCGAACGCCCAGGTCCGCGCACTCGCCGCGACCGCGCTCGGCCGGCTCGGTCACAAGGCCGCCCTACCCGCGCTCAAGGCGGCAACCGAAGATCCTGACGACACGGTGCGCGCGCACGCGAAGACCGCGGCGATCCTGGTCGCGAAGGCGAACAAGCTGCCCGACCCGTTCCCCAAGGAGGCCGCGGCTGTGCCCGACCTCGACAGCCCGCAGGCCCGCAAGAGCGGTGGTCGCGCCGGCTTCGGTCGCCAGGCCCACGCGGTCGAGAACCACCCCGACCTCTACGTGACGATCAACACATCCGCGGACGACTCGCCCGGCAAGGCCGACAAGGCCGCGCGCAAG
The DNA here is from genome assembly GCA_038206055.1 of Haliangiales bacterium. Lineage (GTDB taxonomy): Bacteria > Myxococcota_A > Polyangia > Haliangiales > Haliangiaceae > JABFXX01. Next base: position 44,685 of record JBBRBG010000036.1, on the reverse strand, counting down.
GTCCATAGCGAGATCCTCCGCCAGACGCTCTCGGACTCGTTCAAGTCACAGCCGATGGTGACGACGATCGCAACCGAGGCGCAGAAGTGGGGCCTCGATTCGAGGCACCTCGACCTGTCGGTGACGAAGCTCGAGGTCGTTCAGGCAGGCACGATGATCGAGGTCGAGGCGCAGCTGCGGCTCGCGGTCTCCGACGATACCGGCAAGATGCTGTCGTTCCTCTCGGGCGGCGCGAAGGTTCAAGTGCCAAAGCGCACGTTCGACGCGAAGTACCTGCCGAGCCTGCGCAAGGAAGCGATCGAGAACGCCGCGCGTGGACTGTTCGACAAGTTGCTCGCGCACTTGCGCAACCGCTCGTCGACCTGAGCTAGGCTTCCGGGATGTCCCGGTGGTACCTCGCGATCGTCCTGATCGCGATCTGGTCACCGCGCGCGATCGCCGACGACGTCCGGGCGCCTGACGCGCCGCCGCCGGCGAAGAAGGTCAACGTCGTCACCAGGCAGCCGAAGCTGCTGCAGGCAGTGGCGCCCGAGTATCCGCCCGCCGCGCTCGCCGCGAACAAGACGGCGAAGGTGAAGGTCCGGATCAAGATCGATGCGGCGGGTCTGGTCTCCGCGGTCGACGTGATCGAGAAGGTCGGCGATGGGTTCGACGAAGCGGCGGTCGCTGCAGCGCTGCAGTACATCTTCGAGCCCGCGGAGATCGATGGCGTGGCGGCGCCGATCACCGTCGAGACCACGATCAACTTCGTGATCGAGAAGGTCGAAGAGCCCGAGCCGCCGATCAAGAAGCCGACCACCGCGGAACCGCAGGCCGGGCCGCCGAACCACGCCGGGAACATGCTGCTGCCCGTCACGATCGAGGGCACGGTCGTCGAGCGCGGTACGCGCCGCAAGCTCGGCGGCGTGATCGTCTCGGTCGTGGAGCTCGGCCTCGATGCGGTGACCGCCGAGGATGGCTCGTTCAAGTTTCACGGCGTCGATGCCGGCAGCTACAAGATCCTCGCGAGCGATCCGAAGTTCGATCGGCTCGAGCGACCGATCACGCTCGCAAAGCGCGAAGCGGTCGAAGTGCGGCTTTGGATGCGGCCGAAGGGCGGCAATCCGTACGAGACGGTCGTCGAGGGCGATCGCGAGGTGCTCGAGGTCACGCGGCGAACCCTGCAGCGGCAGCAACTCACATCGGTGCCCGGCACGTTCGGCGATCCGATTCGCGTACTCCAGACGCTGCCCGGCATGCAGCGCGCACCGTTCGGTCTCGGCCTCCTGCTCGTGCGTGGCTCGAACCCCGACGACACCGGCATCTACGTCGATGGGCACGAGGTGCCGTCGCTGTTCCACTTCCTCGGCGGGCCCTCGATCTTCAATGTCGAGATGCTCGAGTCGATCGATCTCTACCCGGGCGGGTTCCCCGCGCGGTTCGGTCGCCACCACGGCGGCGCGGTCGCGCTCGAGCTCCGACCGACGAAGTCAGATGGCATCCACGGCGCGGCGAAGGTCGACTTCATCGACACCGGCGGCTATTTGCGCGCGCCCATCACGAAGGATCTCTCGTTCGCGGTCGCCGGGCGCCGCTCGTACATCGACGCGTTCCTCGGCTTCGTGCTGCCGAAGCCGTCCAAGGGCGGGCAACGGATCGTCACGCCGGTCTACTACGACTACTCCGGTCGCCTCGACTACAACCTCCACGAGAACGGCCGGTTCAGCCTGTTCGCGATCGGTTCGTCCGACACGCTGCACGTGCTCGATCAGAATCCTGACTCCGCGGTGTCGACGAACCTCAACACGTCGGTGAAGTTCTTCCGGATCATCGGCTCGTACGTGCGCCCGTTCGGCGATGACCTCAAGCTCACGATCTCGCCGGCGTGGGGCCGCGACACGCTCTCGTTCTCCGGCGCACAGGCCGAGGCGTCCGGTCCGTTCACGAGCATCGGCGTGGTCAACAGCAACCTGTCGTATCGCGCGCGGATCGCGGGCCGCCTGTCGAAGCGCCTCTACATCGACACGGGTCTCGACGTGCTCTCGCGGATCACCTCGTACCAGGCGCTGATCCCGATCGACGACTCGCTGATCAACACGAACGGCGTGGACATCCCGCCGTCGAAGGTGTTCCGCGGCGTGTCATCCCTCGGTATGGGGCTGCACCTCGACCTCGGCGTCGACGTGACAGCGAAGCTGAAGCTCGTGCCGAGCCTGCGGCTCGACTCGTACGTCATCGATGGGCAGGACCGCGGCTCGGTCGATCCGCGCATCGTGGGGCGCTATCAGCTCGGCAAGGACTTCACTCTGAAGGCGTACATCGGCGAGTTCAGCCAGCCGCCGCAGCCCGAGGCCGTGGACGTGCGGTTCGGCAACCCGAACGTGGGCGTCGAGCACGCCACGCACTTCGGCCTCGGCTACGAGTGGAAGCCTGATCGGCTGTGGTCGATCGATAGCGAGATCTACTACGTGCGACGGAGGAACCTCGTCGTGTTCTCTCCAGACATCGTGCAGAACGACGACGGCACGTTCTCGAACGTGAACTTCCTCAACGAGGGTCGTCGCAACTCGTACGGCTTCGAGGTCCTCGTCAAGCGGGAGATCAGCGAGCACGCGTTCGGGTGGCTGTCGTACACGTTCAGCCGCTCGCACCAGCGCTCGCACCCCGGGCTACCCTACATCGCGACGGCGTTCGATCAGCCGCACGTGATGAACGCGGTCGCGAGCTGGAAGCCCGGCCGCGGGTTCGAGCTCGGCGCGCGGTTCCAGCTCGCGAGTGGGCGACCCGATACGCCGGTGCTCGGCGCCACCTTCGATGCGGATTCCGGAGAGTACGTACCCGTGCGTGGCGAGCGCAACTCGGTGCGGATTCCGCTGTTCACCCAGCTCGACGTGCGCGCCGAGAAGATGTGGCTGTACCAGACGTGGAGCCTCGGCCTCTATATCGACATCATCAACGTGACGAACGCGGTGAACACCGAGGCCACGCAGTACGACTATCGCTATCGCGAATCGGCGCCGGTTTCGAGCTTCCCGTTCCTGCCGACCCTCGGCCTCCGGGGAACGTGGTGAGGCGCGCCGTGGCATTCGTGATCTGCGTCCTATCGGGATGCACGACGTTCGAAGATCCTTCGATCGTGCTCGATCTGCGGATCATCGCGATGACCTCGACGCTCGATCGCGTCGTCTCGGGAGGCTTCGGTCCCGAACAGGTGATCGAGGTCGACCTCGAGCATCCGAACCCGACCGAGATCCTCGCGCAGCTCCGACCGACCGAGGTTTGCGGCCTCGTCGCGGATCCGGCCGCGCATCGCGATCTGCGCTGGAAGATGACCGTGTGCGTGCTCGGCCTCGACAATCGATGCGACCTCGACCATCCGGTGATCGAGCTCGGCTCGGGATTGCTCGACGATCCGGACGACAGCGAAACACTGAAGCAGCCGTGCGCGACACTGTTCCCCGACCAGAAGTTGTTGACCATCCTCCGCGAGGCCGTGGCGGCGAACCCGGTGCAGGCGCTCGGCGGCATCGAGTACGGCGTGGTCATGGAGGTGGACGATCCGCTGATCCCCGACAGCTCCGTGTTCGCGGCGAAGCACCTGCGCGTCGCCGGCCACATTCCGGCCACGCGTCGCGCGAACATCAACCCGTACATCAACTACCTCGATGCGGCCGTGACGAGCGTGGGCATCGTGATCCCTCGCGCACGCTGCAACGACACCCCGTCGATCTCCTTCGACATCCCGGAGGTCAGGGGGGGGGATGTGGTGACGCTGTTCCCGGTGGAACCGGAATCAGCGCGAGAGGAGTATTTCGCGCCGACCTTGAGCGGCGGCGCCGAGAAGATCACGGAGACGCTGACCTACCAGTGGCTCGCCGCGCAGGGCTCGTTCTCTGACACGACCACCGGTGGTGGTCACGACATTCTCGGCAACCAGTCACTGCTCGGCACCGAGTGGCGTGCACCGCGTGGTCTCAAGGAGCCGACCAACATCTCGATCTGGATGATCCAGCGCGACGAGCGCTACGGCGTCAGCGTGCTCGAGACCTGCATCCGGGTGACGCCGTGACTCGCGCGCTCGCGCTCGCCGCGCTGCTCGCGGGCTGCACGTCGTTCGCCGATCCCGATGTCGTTGTCGATCTGCGCGTACTCGCGATCTCCGCGCAGCTGCCCGAGCAAGTGGTCGACGTCGATCTGAACGATCCTGCGATGCCCGCCGTGCTCCTGCAGCAGCTCGTGCCGACCGAGGTCTGCGCGCTCGTTGCAGATCCCGCGTTCGAGCGGCGAGTGCGCTGGACGATGACCTTGTGCCCGTACGGCGACTACTACCGCTGCGACGCGGACGTGCAGGTACCGATCGGCTCGGGGATCATCGACGACCCGGATACGACACCGGGCGCGCCGCGGCTGTGCGCGAACGTTCCGGCCAACGGTCAGCTCCTCGGCGTGCTGCTGCACACGCTGAAGTTCGACGTGCTCGGCGGACTCGGCGGCATCGACTACATGATCGGCTTGACCGTCGGTGGTGCCGATGCGGATCCGGCGCTCGATCTCTACGCGTCGAAGGCGCTGCGCGTGGCACCGCGGATCCCGATGGCGCGCCAGGCGAACATCAATCCATCGCTCGACGCGACGCACGAGATGGACGCCAGCGTGAACAGCGCGTCGCCGGAGCCGTTCGCGCTCGCGCGCTGCGCCGATGCCGAGCCGGCGCTGAGCGTGCGCGCCGGCGATACGATCCGGTTCACGCCGATCGAGGCGGCGGGCGCGCGCGAGGACTACGTGACACCCACGCTCGATGGAAAGAGCCGGATGTTCACGGAGAGCCTGACGTACCAGTGGGCGGCCAGCGCCGGCGGGTTCTCCTCGGGCTCGACCGGGGGCCCGCGCGATATCTCCGGGAATATCGCGCCGCTGTTCACCGACTGGCACGCGCCGAACGCGCGCGATCTCGCCGGCCCGACGGATATCTCGCTGTGGATCATCCAGCGCGACGAGCGCTACGGCGTGCACTGGTACGAGAGCTGCGTCCGCGTCGTGCCGTGACCGCTAGTTGCGTACGCAGCGCCCCGTGGGCGCGCTCGCGTCGATCTTGCTGGTGATCCATACGCCTTCGATGTCTTCGGGCAGGTTCCACGTCGCCGGGAACAGCAGCGGCCCCGGCTGGATCTCCGGCCCGACGAACGTGGCGGAATCGCGATGCACGCCGACTCCGACTCGCACGCGTGGATCGCGGCCGGACCGGCGCTGGAGCTGGTCGAACACGGTTGTGGCGACCGCGATCGGGTCACGGATCGATTCTGCGCGCGCGATGAACAGCGCGGTGGCCCCGAGATCCACGGCGAGTTGGAATCCGTGCGACGACAGGATCCTCTCGACGGTGGGCATCACGCTCTCGAGATCGTCGAGCAGCGCGGCATCGAGCGACGTGCCACCGGTCCGATCGCCGGCGGTGACCAGGAGAGCGACGCACGCAATCTCGCCGGTCGGAGTTGGCACGACCGCGGTCTGGCGCAGCGCCGCACGCGTGGCCGCGAGAAGCGCACGCGTGCTGTCGAACCGGTTCGAGGGCTGGATCGCCATCGCGCAGGCGATGACATCGTCGAGCTGTCGCGGTGCTGTCACCAGAATCGACACGCTGGGGCGTCGCGCATGCATGTGCAGGTACTGGATCATCGTTGCCGACGAATCCTGGAACGGCAACCGGCCGGTCAGCATGTGAAACAGCAAACCACCGAGCGCGTAGATATCGGCGCGTGCATCGACCCGCTCGCCGTGAATCTGTTCGGGTGCCATGCACGAAGGAGTTCCGAGAGCCTGGCGCGACGCGGTGAGCTCGGGCGAGAGCGCATCAGAGAGCCGCGCGATACCGAAGTCGAGCAGGACGATACGTCCCAGCCCGCCGCCCGCGTCCTGGCACACGATGATGTTCGATGCCTTGATGTCGCGGTGCACGATATTCAGGCTGTGGGCGAGTGACAGCGCTTCGCACAACGGCTCGAAGATGTGGAGCGCCTGGTGCGGGCCGAGAGTTCCGGCCCGCGCGATGATCGTCCCGAGCTCCTCGCCGCGCAGCAGCTCCATACACAAGTAAGGACGCTTATCGGGGCTGAACCCCGCATCGAGGAGGTTCACGATGTTTGGATGCGAGAGGCGGCGGAGCACCTCGATCTCGCGCTCGAAGCGCGCGAGCATCTCGGCGGAGCTCACGAAGTGCGCGTGCATCAGCTTCATCGCCGCGGATTGGCCGCTCACCGCATGGCGCACCTCGTACACGGTGCCGAAACCGCCGCCTCCCAGGATGCCGATGATGTCCCAGGCGTGAATCCGTTCGCCTGGCACCAGATCGCGCACGTTGCTCGGCGACCGGTGCCGCTTCGCCCCCAGGTCTCGCGTCTGGTCGGGCCCCACATCCGACCGTAGCACGGTCGCACTGACGCTCAGGCGTCGTCGACTCGAATCCGATGACGAACCAGCAACTCACGAAGGTGATTTCGATCCATCCGGACAGCGCGTGCCGCGCGAGAAAGATTGCCGCCGTGTTGATCGATGAGTGTACGTACGTACTCGCGCTCCCACTCGGCCACTGCGCGCTCCTTGGCCGCACGAAACGAAACCCCCAGGTCGATCGTGCCATCGGTCCGCGCGGGAGTGGGTGATGGCGAATCCTCGGTGATGTCCCGCCAAACGCTCAGATCGCCAAGCAGCACCGTTCGCTCCACCGCGGCTCGCAGCTCGCGGACGTTACCGGGCCAATCGTGTTTCGTCAGGTTCGCGATCAGCTCCACGGGAGGCTCGGTATCTCCCCGTGAGAGTTGCTCGTAGAAATGCGCGATGAGAAGCGCGATGTCATCCCGGCGTTCGCGCAGCGGCGGGACGCGGAGCCGGAACGTGTTGAGGCGGTAGTAGACGTCCGAGCGGAAGCGGCCGCGGTTGATCTCGGCACGGAGGTCTCGGTTGGTTGCCGCGATCACCCGGATATCGAGCTTGATCTGCTCGTTTCCGCCGATCCGCTTGACCAGTTTCTCCTCGAGAGCGCGCAGCAGTTTTGGCTGCATGTCGAGCGGTAGCTCGCCGATCTCGTCGAGGAAGATCGTCCCGGTGCGCGCCGCCTCGAACGCCCCGATGCGCTGCGTCGTGGCCCCGGTGAACGAACCCTTCTCGTGACCGAACAGCTCGCTCTCGATCAGGCTAGGAGGGATCGATCCGCAATCGATGACGATGAACGGCCCGGCCTTTCGCGGGCTCGCCTCGTGGATGGCGGATGCGAGCAGCCCCTTTCCCGTACCCGTCTCGCCTTCCAGCAGGATGGTCGCGTCGGAGTCCGCGAGCTTTGGCAGGACCGCGAAGATCCTGCGCATCGCCTCGCTCGTACCGAGCGCTCGTCCCCATCGGCTCTCCTTCGACAGAGCGGCGCGTGCATCTCCGCCACCGGGCTCGAACCGCAGCTTCGTCCCGCCGATCGTGATCACCACGCCAGGTGACAGGTACGCGCGTTCGATCATGACGCCGTTGAGCGCCGTGCCGTTGGTGCTCCCGAGATCGCGCGCGAGCAACCCCTTTGCCATCGGCGCGAACACGACGTGGTGCCGGGACACCGACGCATCCCCGATCACCAGATCGTTCGCGTCCGCGGTACCTACGGCGATCTCCTCGCTGCCGCCGTCGACCTGCTTGCCTGTATCTGGGCCCTCGATCACCACGAGCCGATACTTCGGAAACCGCGCTTCTCTCGCATCGGGAATGATGCGCGTCTGATCGGGCGGCTTGCCGTCGCTCATCTTTCCTCCACCGTACTCCGAATCGGCAAGCCGCCGGTATGGCGCGTGCAGACCTGACGCCGAATGCTCACTCGAACTATCAGCACGATCAGCTTCCTCGCACTGGCGGCGTGTAGCAACGGCGAGGTGTCGGTCCGGTCGCAGAACCTCGCCGCTTCGGCCGATGCTGCGTCAGAGCCAGGTGACAACTGCGTCGACGAGGCCTGCTGGTACGAAGTGTTCGGACGGGTGACACCTGACTACGTAGAACCGCCGCCGCCCGAGGACGGAGGACCGGGCGACGCGATCCACACACCCGTGCTCGCAGATTCGACGACCATCGACGGACCTCCGTGTACCGGTCAACCCGAGCCGGCGTGCCCGAAGGCTCCCGACGGGTACCAACCACAAGATCCAGGAATCCGAGGCGGTGGCCAATGCCGCGGTGCGTGCGGTCCGGCTTGTCCTCCGAGCTGTTCGATCGGAACGCCCGTGACGAGGTGCCTCGAATGGCAGGACAACCAATGCGGGTGGCATGCGAAGACCTGCACGTACAAGGTCCAGAAGTGCGGCAGCCACGCCGGGTGCCGCACCCACGACAGTTGCTACGACAGCTGCGCGAAGTTACCAACCGGGATCCTGCGCGCGGCCTGCCGCAGAACGTGTGACTTCGACTGCCTGCGGGTCTACGGAAAGGCGTTCTGTTCGTCGTGGATGGGCGGTGGAAAGCCCTACGACTCGTACATCGAGTACACGAGCACCCCGACGTCCTCGACCTACGACACGACCTGTTACTGATAGAGTGGAGATCTGTCCCGGTGCCTGCGATGCCAGCGTCGGCTTCCGTCAACGGGTGAGTGCCCCGAGCACGGACGGCTGACGGCGATCTCCGAAGTGCCCGAGCTACAGGCACCGCCAGCGGCCCAGGCACCGCCTGGATGGTCGCTCGGACCCGCGCTCGCGAGCGGCGGAACCGCGATCGTCTATCAAGTGCAGCGTACCGGTGCGCCCCCGGCCGTGATGAAGCTCGCCCGCTGGGGGGAGAACGAGATCCGTGCGAGGTTCTCGTTGGAGGCCGAGGTTCTCCGGTCGGTCGGCTCCCCGACGACGCCGGCGCTGATCGAGCACGGATTGGTCGCGGAACGCCCGTATCTGGTGATGGAGCACGTCTCGGGCGAGACGCTGGCAGCGTGGATGTCGCGCAACGGCGAGCGTGGCGGGCTGGGCGAGATCATCGCGATTCTCACGCGGATCGCGGGCGCACTCGGGAGTCTCCACGCGGCGGGCTACGTTCACCGCGATCTCAAGCCCGAGAACATCATCATCGGAAGCAAGGGCATTCGCCTGCTGGACTTCGGTCTGGTCAAGCCCGCTCGGTCCTCGGCCGTGGGTCTGACGCAGGTCGGCAGTATTGTTGGGACACCTCACTACCTCGCGCCCGAAAGCATCAAGCCCGGAACACCGGTGGACCACCGCACCGACATCTATGCGCTCGGCGTGATCGCGTTCGAAATGCTGACGGGACGGCCGCCGTTCACTGGTGACCGCCGCGCGATCGAGTACCACCACCTCGTCGTGCGGCCCCCTCCGGTGAGTGATTTCCGGCCCGTCCCCCAGGTGCTCGACGAACTCGTGCTGGAGTGCCTCGCGAAGCCAGCCGACGCACGCCCTGCCAGTGCCGAAACGCTGCGCGTCGCGCTCTCTGTGGCGCTGAACTCCATCGGTACGATGCGCGGAGTGATTGCTTCGCCCGAGAAGCGCGACAGCCGTCCCCTCGGTACGAATAGTCCGGTCGCGCTGGTCTGGATCGAGCACGCGGATCCGGTCGCGGTCGCGCGGCTGGTGGCGGAGGTCAAAGGTATCGTCGTGCGGCAGCGCGGTACCGGCATCCTCGCAGCATTCCCCGGGAGACACGACGAGCCGGTGCTCGGCGCAGCGCTCGGTGTCTGCCGTACGCTTGCCGGAGAGCGGCGTCGTTCTGCGATTCATCTGACCACCGCGCTCGTGCGGCGATCCGCACAGGGTAAGGCGACGGTGTACGGGATCGAGCTCGAGCACCCCGAGCGCTGGGTCCCGAGCGTCCCGTTCTCGGGCATCGTGCTCACCCACACCGCCGCCGCCGGCGCTGTGGGAGGTGCCACGCCGATCGACGAGGTTCCCGGGTTCTTTCGCGAGAGCCAACGCGACCGCACCGACGCCACCGACGCGCGCATGGATCCACCGCTGGTCGGCCGCGAGCAACTCGTGCGCAGCCTCACCGCCGGGCTGGCGTCTGCACGCGGTCTGCTGGTGGGCATCAGCAGCAGCGCGGGCGCTGGCAAGTCGCGCGTGGTTCGTGCCGTGGCCGAACGGCTACAGGCGCTTGGCCGGGAAGTCGTGGTAGTGCCCGGGCAGCGGCAGTTCCTCGGGGACCGCTCCGACGATGAACGGCTGACCGAAGCGCTCGGAGGTGGAGACGCGCTCGCCGACGCCTTGGCGAGCGCCGCGGCGCGCGGTGCGATCCTCGTGATGGATGACCTGCCGCGGTTCTCCACGTGGGTGCAACGGCTGGTGCTGGACCCGCCCACACCGATGCTGCGGATCATCACGAGCGTGGAGCCGATGTTCGAAGTGCCGGAGGGCACCAGCGATCGGATTCTCGTCGAGCTGCCGCCGCTCTCGTATGCCGATGCAGATGGGCTGCTGCGCTCGATGCTGCAGCCGGCACGGCTTCTCCCCGACGCGCTCGTCGAGCGCCTCGCGATCCGGGGGACTGGCAACCCGGGCCTGTTGATCGGAATGGCGCGCGACATCAAGCGGCGCGGTGCGGTGCGCCGCGTTCTCGGTGGCGACTGGTACGTGGCGGTCGACGAGCTGGATACGTTGCTCGTACCGCCTGGTCCTTCCTGGTTCGCGAGCCGACTGCTCGAGGATCTCCCCGTCGAGCTCGCACCGATCGTGCGGATCTGCGCCGGGCTCGGTCCACGATTCACGTTGGAGGAGATCGCGGCTGCAACGGGTTCCAGCGACCTGGAGCTCCGGCTCGACTTGCTCCTGCGCGAGCGGATCTTCAGCGAGCGTAATCGCTGGTACGAGTTCGAGGACGCGAGTCTGCAGGAAGCGATCTACGACTACACCCTCGACGAGCGCCAGCTCGTCCATCGCCGCATGATGCAGTACTTGACCGAGACCGAGGATCGCAACGTGATCGGCCGGCTCGCCCGCCTCGCGTACCACGCCGCGGGAGCGGAAGACGTTGCGACCGCCGCGGTGTGCTGGACGGCGTTAGCGCGCGCCGCGCTACGTGCGAGCGACCCGGGCCATGCCGACGCGATCCTCGCACGCTGCCAGGCCTGCCTGGGTGGCTCGGTACCGGCGCAGGTTCGGAAGGCCGTGGCGCTCCTCGAATCGGAGTGAGCTATGGCGTCCACCGCGCCCCCGCCCATTTGCCGGTCGCGTCCTGGACCGTCACGTCGATCGCTGCATCTGAGTCCGGATCGATGGCGACGTGAAGGAGATCGCGCGGGCCGCCCCCAGCGATCGCTCCGTTCGAATCGAGCTCGACGATGACGCCGCTCTGATCTCCGGTCGCCGATCGCGCCGAGATCGCGACCGCGCAGATGTCGAGGTTCGTCGCGTGCACGGTCAATATGACCTCGGTGCTACCGACAACTCGACCCTCGATCCGGAGGGCGATCGGAGCGTTCGCGTCGCCGATCTCTCGCGCGATACAGAAGGTGCGCTCCTGTGGCTCGGATGAGGCGGTGCATCCCACGAGCAACAAGGCGATGACAAGCTGCTTCATGCTCGCCTCCGAGAACGAAGACCTGCGAGCGCGAGCAGCACCAACAGCGCGCCGTCGCCCGAGCTCGCGGAACAGCCGCCCGCGATCGTGGCCTCCTCCGGGGAGGCCTCACAATCGGGATCGGGCTCGGTGCACTCCGCTGCGCATCGATGATCGAGGAAGCAACTCGGAGGGTCGACCTCGGCGATCTGCTGGACCAGCCAGCCCGCGTACAGATCGACCCGCGTCGCAAGCCCACCGACTTCGCACTTCGGGTCGCCGCGAGAGATCACTCCGCTGAGCCGCTCGGTACCGCGCTCGTCCCGGAGGAAGACCGGACCGCCCGAGTCTCCGTGGCAACCCACAACTCCGTAGGCGAGCCAGTTGTCGGACAGCGCGTCGATCCGTAGCTCGTGCGACTTCTTGATCCCGGATGACGCTGAGATCTCGCCGGAGATCGCTCCGAAGCCGACGAATCGCGCGGGGCCGTCCAGCTCCGCTGCGCTCGGCGGAGAGCTCGCGAATGGGGGGACGGTGAACGGCACCGGTCGCGCGAGAACAACGATCGCGATGTCCGCGGCGGTATTGTTGGCGCGATAGCTGGGGTGTGAGCGGGCGCTGGCTACCGGAAGGAACACCCCATCCAGCGCCGGATCGCTGCCGACGAACACCCACCCCGGCAAGGGCTGGCCATGCACGCAGTGCGCGGCGGTGACGATCACGCGAGGAGAAACGACCGTCCCCGAACAGTTGATCGTTCCTCCACTGGTGGTCAGCGCGACCACAGCGGGATCGAGTTGTGCCGGGCTCCCCCCGATGATCGGAGTCGCGACCGTCAGCAAGAACGCGAGGCTCATCAGTTCACCGAGTCGTCCGAATCGACGTACGGAGTGACCTTGGAGGTCGGCACGCTCGCCCCACGCATGATCTCCGGATACACGGCGGCACGCGCGAGGTTCGACGCCTGAACGATGTTCTCGGCCTCATCGATCGCCGCGACCACACCACCGTCGAGGATCTCGGTGGGTGGCAGGCCTTTGATCCGGTAGCCATTGAGGAACATCGTCGGTGAACCAGTCACGGCGAGTCGCGACATCACGGCCGTGATCTCGTTGACATGGGCGCCGGCCACGACGAGGTCGTGCGCGAGCCGCGCGGGATCGATCCGGAGCTTGGCAACACAGCTGTCGAGCCCTTCGGCTGTCGCGGGCACGTCAGGCGCGGCCACGCACTCCGCGAGCTCCCATCCCAACCCCTGGGCATTTGCGGCGGCGACGGCTTCCGCGACGTGTCTGGAGATCGCCGCATCCGGTCGCGTCATCGGCTTCAGAACGACGCGCACATTCTTCGCGTGTGCCTCCTGCACGGTGCGCATCGCGCGGATCGCGAGGCCGCCGGTCTCGTCGGAGATATCGACGAAGCCCACGAGAACGACCGGAGCGTCCTTCGGACCGAGCGCGAGGTCCGTCGGTGCAATCAACACACGACTGCGCCCCTCGTTGGAGCCGGGCGGGCCGAGGAGGAGCTCCTGGTCCGCAAGCGACATCCGCTCGAGGACGTGCGTGGTGAGCAGTGCGTGCCGCTTCGCGGGTGAGCATGCGGCGACGAGGGTGGACAGCGCGGCGGCGGCAAGTAGGGTCTTGGTCTTCATGAGGGGATGCGGTGCAACGAGCGCGCCGCCGCAACGGGTGAATTTCCGGTCGAGAAGGTGCGGGCCCAACGGGGACTGCAGGCTGCGACCATCAGCAGGCAGGCCGGCGTGCGCCAACCGCCGAAAACGGCGATGGGGCCGTCACTCGACGGCCCCATCACGTAGCGGTGTTTTGACCGTGCGCTACCAGCACTTCAGCATGCTGCACTCAGCGACGCAGGCACCCGAGGCTGCCGCGCATGCGGCGTAGCAGGCGACGATCCCCACAGAGAGCGGAGTCAGGGGAGGAACGATCAGCGCCGTGCATCCAGCGGCGCACAGAGCTGCCGCCGCAGTGCAGCCGGTGTAGCACGCGTAGCGCCACCCGTACTGGGAGCTACCGAGCGCGAGATCGAGCGCGGTGTTCGACGTCGTCGTGCCGTAGCCGCCCGTCGTGGTGCGGGTCGGCGGGACGCCGGAGCCGCCGGAGCCGCCGGAGCCGTCGGTCGGGGTCGGCGTCGGGCTCGGATCGGCTTCACACTGTTCCGCACTTCCGGCCGCGAACCCGACCGCGGCGAGATGCTCGAGCAGATGGTTCAGCTCGAGCCCGGCGATGCGGAACGTATCGAGCTCGTGCCGCATGTACTCGTCCGTCGCGGGCTGGTCCTGCCAGCCCCCGACCTCGTCGTTCACCTCGATCGAGGCATCGTAGACCGGACCGAGAATCTCCACGACCGTGTCGTTGGTGATGACGGTGTGGCGATCGATGAGGTTGTCCAGCTTGCCGTTACTATCCTTCGCCACCTGCAGCAGGCGTTCGGCCGGGGTGTTCGGCTTGTCCTCGTCGGTACAGCCGACAGCCGAGAAGCTGAGCGCCATTGCAATCGCGGCCATGAGCATCGGGGTCTTGGATCGGATCAGGTTCATCATGTGTCTCTCTCCTTCGAATTGTTTCGACGACGAGACAGAGAGCAAGCTTCGATCCAGGTCCCATGGCGCTCGGGACACCCTCCGAGAGGGCCGTTCCAAAACACTGCAGGTTCGGCCCCTCGATCGCTGACTGCTGCTGCCTGCAGCGATCGCGGCATCGATGTTGCCTCGTGCGTGCAGATGCGTTCTTGCGCTCTCATCGTGACCGCCGCATTGGCTGCCTGTGCAGATCAACCCGGGCAGCAACACGACGACATCATCGGGGGTGCGCGCGACGAGGGAGATCCTGCGGTGGTCGTGCTCGTCAACGTCGAGGGCGCGTACTGCACCGGGACACTGATCGCGCCGAAGCTCGTCCTCACGGCCGCGCATTGCATCGTCCAGCACGGCGAGGTCGTACTTCCGATGGCGGTCCAGCTCACCACAGACATCGACGTCGGCGCGGAGAGAATCGCCGTCGCCTGGGTCGAGTCGCATCCCCGCTGGGGCGCAGAGACGTTCTTCGGGGACGCTGCTCTCGTCGGACTGGCGTGGGCATCCGACGTCGCGCCGATGCCGATCCGCCACCTCCCGATGTCGAACAGCGACATCGGCGCGCGGCTCCGGTTTGTGGGCTTCGGCTATACAGAAGAAGGAGGACGAGGAAAGACCGGCACGAAGTTCGTCGGCTCGGCGCAGCTCGCGGGTCTCAGCCCGGAGTTCCTGTCGTACGGAGAAGTGACCTGCAACGGAGACAGCGGTGGGCCGGCATTTCTGATGGGCGAGAATGGTGTCGAGGAGCTCGTCGGTATCACGTCGCACGGTCCTCGCTTCTGCTCGAACCTCGGCGATTCGTACTCCACTCGGGCCGATATGGTTGCCGCGTGGGTCGACGAGCGTGGCGCGATCCTGGGCGCCAAGTGCGGTGCGGACGGGCGGTGCGCGGCCGGCTGTGCTGGCGACCCGGACTGTGTGTGCGTCGCCGACGGCGACTGCGAGATGTGCGACAACAAGGATGATCCCGATTGTGCCGTGGCGACGATCGGTGAGACGTGCCCAGGCCCGGGGACCTGCGAACCTGGCGCGTTCTGCGTCGACGGTTGGTGCGGACGCGCGTGCGATCCTGCGCGACCCGATACCTGTAACTCGGAGGAGACCTGCGCGATGGGAGCTGGAGAACCGCGAGCGGTCTGTGGGTCGTCGCACGAGGTCGCGACGCTGCAGGCAGGCTGCTCGGCTGGGAAGGCGCAAGGTTGGTTGTTGGTCTTGATGGTGCTGCTCGGAAGCCTCGTTCCGTGGCGCCGCTGGCGGCAACCGGCTGCAGGTGCTCGGTCCAGCCTGCGGTTCCCGGTTGACGGTTTCCCTCGTTCGCCATAGCGGGGCCACATCCGTTGGACCTGAACTTGCTCTGCACGAGGTGATGTCGCACCGCACGTTGCTCGGTCTCGCGTTGAGTATCGGCCTGGCGATCGTGTTCGGTGCACGCACGACCCGGGCGACGCTGCTCGTCCACTCGCCCGCTGTCGATCGCGCCGCTCGGGGCGGTGGCGTGATCGTCGGGCGGATCGAGTCGACGCAGGCCGCATGGTCAGGAGCGCGGATCGTGACCAGATCGATCGTCACCACCGAGAAGGTGCTCGTCGGCACCTTCTCGCCTCGATACGAGATCGTCACCCCGGGCGGCACGGTCGACGGGATCGGGATGCGCGTGCTCGGAGGCGCGGAACTACAACGCGGAACGCGCGCGGTACTGTTCCTTTCGCGCGAAGCTTCCGCAAACGGCAGCGGTCACGTCCTCGATCTCGCGGACGGCGCTCTCGTGATCGAGCACGGCGCCGATGGAGTCGACCGGGTTCAAGACGCAGGACGGACTCGCACCGTCGAACAGCTCGCAGCGGAGCTCGCGCGATGATCCGCGCGGTGGTGGTCGGGCTCGTGCTCGTGGCGGTCTCGCCGACCGCGGAGGCGTACGTCCGCACGACGACGTCGTCGGGAACGCCGGTGCTGTGGGATGGCGCGTGCGCAGCCATGAAACTGTCGGGGGTGGAGAACCCGGAGTATCCCTCCGAGAAGCTGCACGCAGCATTCGATGCCGTCGTCTCCCGGTGGGAGGCAGCTCTCGATCATTGCGCTCCCCTCAATGTCACCCTCGCCGACGAGGCCACGTCGAAACAGGACGTCGGCTACGACGGCACCAGCTTGGTGCGCTGGCGCCTGAGCGGTGCGTGCGAGGATCCCGCGCAGGCGGACTCCGAGATCTGCCACTCGCCGAACGCGGCCGCGATCACCACGGTGTTCTACGTCGATCGCCCCGGCGACCCTCGCGACGGCGAGCTGCTCGAGACCGATCTCGAGCTCAACGGCGTGGGCTTCCAGTTCGGAGACGACGGCGAGGTCGGTCGAATGGACATGCAGAACACGCTGTCGCACGAGCTCGGTCACATCATGGGGCTCGATCACACCTGCTACACGCGGCGCGGCGGTGCACCGTCTTTCGACAGCAACCAGGATCCCGTGCCGTATTGCTTCCCGCTCTCGGGGCTGCCCGAGGCGATCACCGAGAGCACGATGTTCAACTTCGCCGACCCCGGCGAGAGCAAGAAGCGCTCACCAGGCCCCGACGAAGTGCGTGCAGTGTGCGAGCTCTACGCGTCTCGGCCCGCCACGTGCACGGACGCGGAGATGCCGGGCTGCGGATGCGAGCTCGGAGAGCATGCCCCGGCGAACCTCGCGGTTGGGGTGTTGACGTTCCTTCTCGCGGTGTTTCTGTGGCCATCGCGGCGTAAACGCCGACCACCGGATCGGAGCCTGTCATGACGCGCTTGTTTCCACTCGCAGTGTTAGCCCTGGTTGGCTGCACCTCCAACCTCGACATCGGAGCCGGCGCCGCCGGCCTCGGTGGAGTGGATGTCTACGAGAAACAGTTCGAGTGGAGCGAGCCGGAGGTGTGCAAGACGTTCCTCCATCGCCGCATCTACGACGAGGCAGCCCGTGTGGTGTCCTACGAAGCTACCGCGGCCGGTCGAGAGCTGACTGCCACGTACGAGGTCGACGCGGGTGCGGCACTTCCGCTCGCGATCGAGATCGCTGACGACACGGGACCGCTGGTGTCCTTGCGCTCCTCTGCCAAGGACCTCGAGGTGCGCGACGCGCAGGGAGAGATCGCGCTCCGTGTGAGCGGCTACGCCGACGGTCCCGGCGAGACGATCGAGCGCACGCAGCGTTCGATCGAGGCTGATTCGCTCGATCTGCTCGCGTGTACGCTGCCGATGCGGGCCGAGCTGGGCTACGTGCCAGGGTTCGTGCGCAACATCCGCGATGCGTCCTCGCCCACCGCCGATGGCGTTGTCGGTTCGTCATCCGATGCTGCCCAGCTCGTGCCGTGGGACGGAGCGACAACGCTCCTCGGAGCCTGGGTGCGTCAGGGCATGTGCCTGCGCGTCGCCGGTGGTGCCGTGGACTGGCACTGCGGGTGCTTCGAAGTTCGCGATCCTGTTGTCGGCGTCGTTCGTGGCGACTGCCCGTGATTCACGCTCTTTCCGAGGAGGATCTCATGCCGAGGACTTCGCTGGCGCTAACCATCCCCGTCGACTCATTTCCGTTCGCTGGACCGGATGTCCATGTTCGACCAACGCGGCTGATCCGGAATCAGGCGGACCTCGCACGGGCGCGCACCACCGTCATGACGCGAGTCACGCGCCCTGGGCTCGGATGTCAGGCATGTGGCTCGGAGATCGAGAGCGACGCCCAGTTCTGCGGCATATGCGGAGGGCGCGTCCGCGCGCGGACCTCTCGGATCGGCGCCGTGATCGACGGGCTGTACCAGGTCGCCTCGAAGATCGCAGAGGGAGCGAACGCGACCATCTATCGCGCGCGATATCTACCCACCGGCGCGGATCTCGTCGTCAAGGTCCTGCACACCGACGCCGGAACCAGCGAGGAGTCGAAGGCGCGGTTCCGTCGCGAGGGGCGGACGCTCTCGCGGATGCGCTCACCTCATGCCCTCGGGGCGTTCGATCACGGCGAGACCGACGACGGTGCTCCGTACATCGCGATGGGCCTCCTCGAGGGCGAACGTCTCGATGTTCGGCTTCGGGTCCGAGGCCCGCAGCCATGGCGGACGGCGTTGGCGATCATGCGTGACCTGTGCCGCGCACTCGAGGAAGTGCATGGACATGGAATCGTCCATCGCGATGTCTCGCCGCGCAACGTCATGCTCGCGCCTGACCAGACGGCCACACTGATCGATTTCGGACTGGCCAAGCTCACCGCGGACGAGGGTGACGACGAGCTGTCTCGCGCCGGCCGGGCCGTCGGAGTGTTCGGCTATGCCGCACCCGAGCTGCTCGGCGGTGACCCGTGCGATGGCCGCGCGGACATCTACGCACTCGGAATGATCGGCTGGGAGGTCGTCGTCGGAGGATTCCCTCGCGTGCGGGCGTCGTCGCCTCGGAACCTACCCACCGATGTCGAACGCCTCCTCCGGCGCTGCGTCGAAACCGACCGCGCGCAGCGGTTTGCAACGGCCACCGAGCTTCGCGGCGAGATCGAGGCGCTGCTCTCACCCCGTGTTCCCGACGAGATTCCATCCCTGGCCACGAGCGCTCGGCGGATCTACGCGCACACATCGGCGTTCGAGCTCCTGCCACCTCGGATCGTGATCGCGCGGGGAACCGAGCCGGACGTCAGCCTCCCTGCGACGAGGTCACGTTGGAAGCTATGGGCGGCGGCGCTGGTCGCGTGCGGCATCGGCCTCGGTACAGCTGTCGCGGGTTGCGTGTAGCGATGCCGCTCGCCGCTCCGAGGTGCTGCGCGACCTGCAGCCGGTCGCTCGACAACCAGGCGTTGTACTGCGGGACGTGCGGACATCGGTCGGGTCGGCGCCGCGAGTCGCACGCCGGCACCATTCTCGGCGAGCGCTACCGGATCGAGGCCAAGATCGCCGACGGTGGCTTCGGGGTGGTGTATCGCGCGACCCACTTGTCGTCCGGCATCGAGGTCGCGCTCAAGCTTCTGCACGCCGACCTCGCCGGTGATTCGCGGATCGCAGAGCGATTTCGCCGAGAGAGCAGGGGATTGGCGCGGCTTCGCGATCCACACACCGTCGTCACCTACGAGCGCGGCGAGTTTCGCGATGGCGCGCCGTACATCGCGATGGAGCTGCTCCACGGGCAGACGCTCCTCGAGAGATTTCGCACACGCGGGCCGCTTCTGTGGAATGACGTGCTCGCATTACTGCGCGGTGCCTGCTGGTCGCTCGACGAGGCGCACGCGCACGGCATCGTGCACCGGGATTTGAAGCCGGCGAACTTGTTCCTCGCCGACCACGATCAGCTCAAAGTCCTCGATTTCGGGGTAGCGCGATTCGTCGTGGAGCGCTCGCGTGCTGACCGCAGCGAGATCACGGCCGTGGGACAGGTCATCGGCACCCTCGACTACATGGCGCCCGAGCAGCTGGACGGCGTTCCGTGCACACCGCGCTCGGACATCTACGCACTCGGCGTGATCGCGTACGAGATGATCTGCGGGCGCCGACCATTCCCGGATGCGGACCGTGCCGAGAGTCTGATGTCCGCGCTGGTCATGCAAACGCCACCGTTACCCTCGCAGCTGGCGCTCGTCCCCGGAGCGATCGACCGAGTGTTGCTGCGCTGTCTCGCTTTCGATCCCGACCGACGGTTCCAGACGATCGCGGAGCTCGCGAAGGCCATCGACGACATACTCGGCGCGGCGACGCCGACGCCGTCGCCGCGGCATGCGCAATCCCACCGCGTCACGCGGCCGCCCGTGCGTACGCTGGACCGCGTCGCGATCTACTCGCTCGGGGCGGCGATCACGACGATCGGTGCAACGATCGGGTGGATGGCAATGACGCGCTGACGCAGCTTTTCCAGCGCCGGCTGCTGGCGTCGGCCCGCAACACCGCAGGGTCGCGGCTGCACCGCGGCTTCGTAGTTCTCGGCACCTGCGGGCGGCATGGGGGACGCAGCAGGCCGCTGCATGAAGAAACTCTTCGCGGCACCTCTCTCCCTCTTGCTAGCAACGTCCTGTGTGACGTCGGCGGTCGACACCTCGGTCATCGAAGGCGATATCACGGCTCCGCCGTGCGCCGACGACTACTCGTTCATGACTCCCGATGTGAAGTCATTGCAGTGGATCGCCGCCGGCGATGCGCAGCAGTACTTGAACGAGATCGAGGGCGAGTACCAGAAGAAGTTCGGCCGTCTCGATACAAAGGCGCAGCTCAGGCTCGCCGCCGCCGTGTCGGGCCTGATGGCGTCCGCCAACATCGATGCGGTCACGACCGCGAAGCCGGTCGGCATCGAGAACATGACCGACGGCAAGTTCAACAACATCATGACGACGAAGGAGTACCGCGGAGCCGCGCACGTGTTCCCGATGAAGGTCACGTGCGACGGCACGACGAACCTGATCAAGGCGTTTGACTACAAGAAGCCGTTCACGAGCAAAGGTTACACCCCGCTGTCGCCGATCGGCACGCGCATCGGTGTGAAGGCGTACACCGAAGGCGAGGTCCATCCGACGAACAACTACGCGAAGATCGTCGCCGGTGGTGTCGGCAAGAAGTCTGTCACCGTCGAGGTCAAGGTGTGGGCGCGGCTGTCGAAGCCGTTCTCGAATCTCAACGCGATCCTGACGAAGGTGAAGGGCGTCCCGTGGATCCAGAACTGGGTGCAGGTGACAGCGACGTGTGGCGATCCGACGACGAATCGTGTCGAGGCGCAGTTCACGAAGATGCCTACCTCCGCTCTATGGGTCGATGATGCGCTCGCCCAGAGCCATGGTCAGGACGACCTCGGCGACTTCATCATCAATCATCCGAACGTGCTCGCGCCGCTCCATACGAAGTTCGACAAGACCTACGAGGTCGATTTCGACGATGTCTGCGCCGGTACGACGATGTGCGGGGACTACACGACCTCCTTCGACCACTGTCCCGTGATCGATACGTCGACGCCGTCCGTCAGCGGCGGTAGCGGCAACCCGTGCTCGCAGCCGTTCACGACCACGTCGAGCAGCCTCGGTAGCAGCTACGAGGGACTCTGCTTCACGAACGAAGACGGCGCGGGCGACTATCTCGACGTCCTCTGCCGCGCAGGTCTCACATGGAACGGCAGTGAATGCGCGAACGTCGAAACCGGCTGCGTTGATCGCTGCGCCAGCGATGGTGGCCAATGCTGGCTCTACGAGGATGGCAACACGTACACGTGTGCCGAGGCGGCGGACGGTTGCTTCGACTTCACGGCGTGCACGCCGGGCGGACCTGGGCCGATCGATCCGGGTGGCCCTGGGCCGATCGATCCGGGTGGACTTGGACCGATCGATCCGGGTGGCCCGATCCTCGTCGGCTTCTGAGGCCGGCCGGCATTCTGCCCGTCGCCTTCCGGACGGGCCTTGAACGTTAGATGCAGGCGTCGCAGAGGCCGCGCACGTGGACTTCGACCTGCCGGTTGCGCACGGCACGCGGCGCCTTCGCACGACGCACGGCAAGCTCGATCTCCGGCATGCACTCGACGGTGCCGCACTCCGTGCAGACGAAGTGCGGATGCGCAGTGTCGTGGTCGTTCGTGACCGCCTCGAACCGCCAGACGTGATCGCCGACATCGGTGCGCCGGGCGAGACCGGCCCCGACGAGGTCGGTGAGGTTGCGGTAGATCGTGGCGCGGTCCCATGGCTGCGACGCGACGCGATTGGCGACGTCGCCGTGGGACATCGGTGCACCCGCGGTGCGAAGCAGCTCGAGCACGGCGATCCGCGAGGGTGTCGCACGCAGGCCGCGCGTGCGCAGCGCGGTGCGGAGCTCCTCGGTGTTCTTCGCCATTGACGTGAGACGGTACTGCAAGTTCGTTGCAAGTAGTCCGTGATATCGTGACGACGATGTCGCTACGCAGTCGGATCGAGACGCTCGTACGCGTGTCTCCGGCGGAAGAAGTCTCAGATCGGGGCCCCGAGGTGGATCCGCGCGAGGTCGGCCTGGATCGCAAGGCCATCGATTCGATCTGGAAGGCGTGCACTGCGACGTATCGCACCGGGCTATATCCGGCGCTCGCGCTGTGCGTGAGGCGGCGCGGCAAGGTGATCGTCGATCGATCGCTCGGGCACCTGCGCGGGAATGCGCCGCACGATCCGCCGGATGCGCATCGCGTGGTCGCCTCGCCGAAGACGCTGTTCAACCTGTTCTCCGCGTCGAAGATGGTTACCGCGATGCTGGTGCACCTGTGCGATCAGCGTGGCCTGTTGCACCTCGACGACCCCGTGATGCGCTACCTGCCGGACTTCGGCGCGCATGGCAAGGACCGGATCACCCTGCGCCACGTGCTCACGCACCGTGCGGGGATCCCGAACATCCCGCCGCAGTTCGCGGACGTGGGCCTGCTCGAGCGGCCAAGCGAGATCCTCGCGCTGCTCTCGAACCAGAAGCCTCGGTGGCGAGCCGGGCGGCGGCTCGCGTATCACGCACTGACCGGCGGGTTCGTGCTCGGTGCGATCGTGGAGAAGGTCATGGGCCGCTCGTTGCGCGAGGTGATGCGCGACGAGATCCTCGCGCCCCTCGGGTTCGACGCGTTCAACTTCGGCGTTCCTCCCGCCAGGCTCTCCGAGGTTGCGGTCAACGCCTTCACCGGGCCGACGGTGCTCCCGCCGGTCTCGATGTTCCTGCGCCGATCGCTCTCGGTGGATTTTGTGGAGGCGGTGCGCGTCTCGAACGATCCGCGGTTCCTGACCAGCGTGGTGCCGGCCGGGAACATCGTCTCCACGGCGAACGAGGCCTCGCGGTTCATGCAGCTGCTGCTCGAGGGCGGCACGCTCGACGGCGTGCGCGTGTTCGACACGTCAACGATCCAGCGCGCGATCGCGGAGCAGACGTACTTCGAGATCGATCTGACGCTCGGCGTACCGATCCGCTACAGCATGGGCTTCATGCTCGGCGGCCGGCTCGCGAGCCTGTACGGACTGCGCACGCAGCGGGCGTTCGGTCACGTCGGGTTCACGAACGTGTTCGTCTATGCGGATCCGAGCCGCGACATTGCGGTGTCGCTGATGACCACGGGAAAACCGGCGCTGTCTCCCGGCCTCGTGCGAACGTTCATGATCATGCAGACGATCGCGCATCGCGTGCCGCGCGATGGCATGGGTCCGCTACGCCGCTAGGACGAAGTCGAAGCGAGCGCGGCGGAGCTCCTTCTCCATCGTGTGCTTCATGATGAGCGATGCGTCGATGAACGGATCGCCGTCGTTGTAAGGATCGCCTTCGAAGTAGAGCTGCGTGGTGAGGAGCGCGAAGCCCTTCGCCCTGATCTTGATGTGAATGTGGGCCGGACGGTAACGATCTCCGTTGAGGTAACGCCCCGGGACGATCGTGCGCAGGTCGTAGCGGCCCTTCGCATCGGTCGTCAGCGCGCCGCGAAAGCGAAAGCCGTCGAGGTCGTACGCTCCGGCAGCGTTCGCTTGCCACACATCGATCATGGCGCCGCTGATCGGATCGCACTTCGTGGAGCGCAGGACGCCGGTGAGCATCAGACGCTCGCCGGCGTCCTTTTCGTTTGCGAGCACCGAGCGGTGGGGCGCTCCCGCCTTGTAGAACGGACCCTCGATGTTCTTCGCCGTGGGATCCGCGACGCACGCGGCGGCCGGCACCGGCGGCAAGTCGTCCTCATCCGGGATGTGCGGCGTGGGCGCGAGGGCATCGCGCGGAGCAGAGGATACGCGGCTGCTGCAGGCCGCGAGGATCAGGGTCGAGCCGAAGCCGAGAAACGTTCGCCGGGTCAGGTTGCGCATACAGGGTCAACGGGGCTCCCCGCCGACCGGCGCACGAAATTCGTGTCCGACAATGGGGTCGGACCCCATTACCGGACAGCGGCTACCAGGACTGGGTCGAGCCGTAGACGCCAACGTCGCGTTTTGGCTCGGGCGGCTTGGGGTCCGGGGCGCGCGGGGCGGCCGCGGGCGGGGTCGGGCGCGTGGTCCCCGCGATCGGCGGCTCGACGGTGACCTCGACGGCTGTCGGGCGGTTCGCCGGGCGCTTCACGGTGCGCACGTTGCGGAGCAGCAGGGCATCGGCCTCGGCGACGATCCAGGTGATCGGGACCGCCGCGGCGGCATCGCGCGCCTTCGCGACGAGCACCGTGGCGTTGCGATCGTTGTCGTTGACCGCGAGCATCGCGCGACCGCGATCGAGCATGAGGCGAATCGCCGGGGGCGTGTCGTCGCCGATCGTGTCGTGGTACGCAGCGGCCGCGCGCGCGTAGTGCTCGAGCGCGAGGCTGTGATCACCGACGTTCGCCTCGACGAGGCCGAGGTTGTGGTGCGCGAAGGCGCGGTCGCCGTGGCCGGCCGCGGTCAGAATGTCGCGCGCCTGGGTGAGCTCCTCGCGCGCGTGCGCCCAGTCCTTGCGTGCCATGTGAACGAGGCCGAGCGAGTTGCGTGTGAGCCCGGCTTCGACGCTCTTCGGTCCGCGCGCGGCCTCTTCGATGGCCAGCGCGGCGCGATAGGTAGCCGCCGCGTCGTCGAGCTTGCCGCGGAGGCGGAGCACGCCGGCGATGTTGTGTAGATCGCGCGCGAGGTCGGGGTGCTGCGGTGTGCGCAGCGAGCGATCGATCGCGTACGCGCTGCGATGCCACGCCTCGGCGGCATCGAGATCGCCGGCGGCGCGCGCGACCGAGCCGAGCGCGGACTCGGTGGTCGCGACATCGATCGAGCCCTTGCCAGAGAGCGCGATGAAGTTCGTCCGCGCCTGCGCGAGCAGGGTGCGTGCCTCCTCGAGCAGGCCGCGGTTATAGGCGATCAGGCCGCGCTGGCGAAGTACCGTGGCGACGAGCTGCGGCGGCGAGCCCGCGCGCTCGACGGCAGCGGCCGCGATCGCACCGGCGTCCTGCGCAGCGGGAAGATCGCGGCGATCACCGGCGGTGGCGACGCGCACGACCCACGCACGCGCGGCGAGCAGGTCGTCGTGACCACGCTCCGCGGCGGCGACGGCGTCGACCGCGGCCGTCGATGCGGCGTGCAGATCGCTGGTCGCACGCAGCGCCTCGGCGCGCACGATCAGCGCATCGGCGAGGGTCGGTTCGTGACCCGCATCGCGGGCGCGCGTCACGAGCTCCGCGGTGGCGGCGAGGACCGGGCGCGCGTCACCGAGCGCCACCGCGGCGCGCGCAGCGGGAAGCTCATCCTGGATCCGACGCGCTGCCGCCGCCTTCGCGGGATCGAGCGGAAACGGATCCGCCGCACCCGCCACGACCTCGCGACATTCGGCCGGCAAGGCGAGCGACGCGAGTGCATCGACCACGCGATCACCGACGCCGCCCACCCGCGATGGATCTTCGTTGCCGAGCATCGGGTTCGAGCGCGCAGGCTGCCCGAGGTCCTCGCGCAGGCGCACCACGATCGCCGACAGCTCGGCCTTGCGCTGGTCGAGGCAACGCTCGCGCACAACGGTCACCGCCGGCAGTGCGGTGATCGCGGCGCGACAACCGGCATCTCGCTCGGTCGCCCACTGCCCCGCCCATGCGTCGAGGCTGGCAATCGCCGTCGCGCCGAGCGGCGCGAGCGCGGCCTTGACCTCCGGGTTCCACAAAGCAGCGAGCTCGGCCCCGCCGACATCGCAGCTCGCCGCGGCGGGCTCGTGGCGCACCGCGAACCACGTCACGCCGCTCGCGAGTGCTGCTGCGGCCGCAGCACCGACGAGCCACGTCGTCGGCCGGCGGCGAGTCGCACACGCCGCGAGATGATCCGCGAGCTCGGCCATGTTGGGGAACCGATCGGTCGGCGCCACCGCGAGGCAGCGATGAAGCGCGTCGTCGAGCCACGCCGGTGCGCCGCGCACGCTCGGGATCGTCGCCGCTTCGATCGCTTCGAGCAGCGCCGCCCACGTGGAGCCGCCGAACGGACGCTTGCCGGCGAGCACCTCGTATGCGAGAACGCCGAAGCTGAACTGGTCGCTCGCCGGGTCCGCAGCGGCGCCGCGCAGCACCTCGGGCGCCATGTAGGCGGGCGTGCCGGCGATCGCCGATGCGGGCGTGCCGACCGCGAGCGTGGGCTCCGCTGTCGCCGTCGGTGCGCTGGCGCCGGATCGTGCGAGGCCGAAGTCGCCGAGCCGCGCACGACCATCGATACCGATGATGATGTTGTCGGGCTTGATGTCGCGATGTGTGACACCGGCGGCGTGAACCGCACCGAGACCGCGCGCGATCTCGACGAGCACCGGCACCACGTCACGCCAGGGGCGCACCGGATCTGCCCAGGCGCGGAGCGTCACGCCCTCGACAAGCTCCATCGCGACGTACACGCCGTCCTCCGACGTGCCGACCTCGTGCACACCGACGACGTTCGGATGATCGAGCTTGGCCATCGCCTGCGCCTCGCGCGCCACTCGCTCGCGCGCGCCCGCACCTGGCTCGACGAGCAACTTGAGCGCGACGCGGCGGTCGAGCTCCGGCTCCCACGCCGAGTACACGCGGCCCATCGCTCCCGCACCGAGCAGGTCGCCGATCACGTAGCGCCCCACCGTGTGCCCGCGCTCGAGCACCCGCGAGGGCGCCTGAACACGCGCGACCTGCGAGATCACCTCGCGGCAGGACTCGCAACCATCGAGGTGCTCGTCGACGTCGGCCAGCACGGCCGCGGCGAGCCGGCCTTCCACCAGCCCGAGCACGAGGTCATCGTCGAGGCACGTCACGCGATCTCCAGGGTAACATCGCGGTGGTGACCACGCCCGCCTCGGCCTCCGCCTCGCTCGCCGCCTTGCACGCGGAGGCGGCCGAGGCATGGCCCGAGTTCACCGTCGAGGCGTGGGCGTTCGTGGCCGCCCTCGAAGCCAAGCTCGCCGAGCCGGACCCGCCCCAGCTCACGGCCGCCGGTGCTGCCGAGCTGTACCTCGCTCTCGCCTGCGCGGCGGGCACCACCGCGGCGATCGTCGTGTTCGAGCGCGACTACCTCTCGATCGTGGCCACGGCGCTGTCGGGCATGAAGCTGCCCTCCGCGACCGTCGAGGATGTGCGCTCCACCGTGCGCGACAAGCTCCTGATCGCCGAGGGCCAGCAGGCGCGCATCGTCGACTACGCCGGCCGCGGCCGGCTCAAGGGATTGATCCAGGTCACCGCCACGCGGACCGCGATCGATCGGATCCGCCACGAGTCCAAGGAAGCGGAGCTGCCGGCCCGCGAGCTCGCCGCGCCGGCGAACATCGAGCTGTCGCTGATCAAGGCGCAGTACCGTGAGGCGTTCATGGCCGGCTTCACCCGCGCGGTCGCATCGGCAACGCGACGCGATCGGAACCTCCTGCGGCTCCACTTCCTCGGCGGCGTAACCCTCGAGCAGCTCGCGCAGATGTACGGGGTCCACCGCGCCACCGTGGTGCGCTGGCTCGCCGCCGCGCGCGAGACAGTGTTCGGCGCGACGCGCGAGCACGTCGCCGAGGCCATCGGCGCGCCCTCCGAAGAGCTCGACGAGATGTTCGAGCTCGTGCGCTCGCGCGTGGAGCTCAGCGTGGAGCGGCTGCTCGCTTCGGTGGAATCGCATCGCTAGGTCAACGGACGAGTGCACCGACCGGCGCACCTGCCCCAAAGCGCAGGTGACTCCCGCTTGTTCCGCGCACCGCAGGCGCCCACCGTGAGCGCATGAAGGCAATCCAAGTATCCGCCCCCAACGGAGCATTCGAGCTCGTCGAGCGAGACATCCCGGCGCCGGCGCGCGGCTGGGTCCGCATCAAGGTCGAGGCCTGCGGCGTGTGCCACAGCGATCTGTTCGTCAAGGCGGGCGCATACCCCGGCATCGTGCTGCCGCGCGTGCCCGGTCACGAGATCGCGGGACGCATCGATGCCGTCGGTGCCGAGGTCACCGCGTGGAAGACCGGCGATCGCGTCGGCGTTGGCTGGCACGGCGGTCATTGCTTCGAGTGCGATGCGTGTCGCCGCGGGCTGTTCATCAACTGCCCGAACGCCAAGGTCACCGGCATCAGCCACGACGGCGGCTACGCCGAGTACGTCGTGGTTCCGTCGGCGTCTGTCGCGCGCATTCCCGACGGCCTCTCCGCCGTCGACGCGGGCCCCCTCCTGTGCGCCGGTGTGACCACGTTCAACTCGCTGCGCAACAGCGGCGCGCGACCCGGCCAGACGGTCGCGGTGCAAGGCATCGGCGGTCTCGGCCACCTCGCGATCCAGTACGCATCGCGCATGGGCTTCCGGACCGTCGCGATCTCGCGCGGCGCCGACAAGGCGAAGCTCGCGCGCGAGCTCGGCGCGCACGAGTACATCGACACGGAGGTCGAGACCGCGGCCGCGGGCCTGAAGCGTCTCGGTGGTGCGGACCTCGTGCTCGGCACCGCGCCGAACGGGGACGCGATCTCGAGCACCGTGGACGGTCTCAAGTCGCGCGGCAAGCTGCTCATCGTCGCCGCGCCGTTCGAGCCGCTCGCGGTCAACGCGATGGGCCTGCTCAGCGGCAAGACCATCGCGGGCTGGCCGAGCGGTAGCTCGATCGACTCCGAGGACACGATGGCATTCAGCGCGCTCACCGGCGTTCGCCCGCGCACCGAGACGTTCAAGCTCGAGCAGGCGGAGGAGGCATTCGCGAAGATGATGGAGAACAAGGTCCGGTTCCGGGCCGTGCTCGTCCCCTGATCTCGCCTACTTGCACGATTGTTTGCGCCGGTCGGCGAGCCACCCCGTTGACCTTTCGAACCCCGAAAGGACTCCCCGATGCGCCTCGCTACCTCCCTTGTTGCCGCCCTCCTCGCAGGGGCCACGATCGCCACCCCGATTGCCGTCGCATGCGGTGGCGACTTTGGCCCGCGCGCGCCGGCGATGTATCTCGTCTCGAACCACAACGGCCGAACGTTCGTGCTGCTCGACAAGGCCGTCCCGTCGCTCGAGGGCGTCCCGTGGAAAGGCGAGGCAAGGACGTACGACACCACCCTCGTCGCCGCGGCATCCGCGTTCGCCACGGCGCGCAAGCTGACGCTCGTCGGCGCGGATCACACGCGGCGCCTCGCCTCGGCGAACCACGTGTTCATCAAGCCGGCGTGGGACTCGCACGATCCGATGAACGCTCTCGAGATCTTTCCGAAGGGCATCGAGGACGCGCGGATCGCGGTCGACGGCCAGTTTGCCACTGTCGTATGGAACGAGCTCGCGAACGAGCCCGTCGGCCTCGAGACCGTGGCGTGGGCGCAGAATCCGGGCTTCACGCCGCCACTCGACCCGCGTCTGATCTCGCTGTCGAAGATCGGGGGCACCGATCTCGAGCTGATCACGGCGTACACGTATGACTCCGACGGCAAGGGCATCTCCTCGACGTATGTGCGCGCGCCCGGCGCGAAGCCATACGGTGGCTACCGCGGTTCGCCGCTCGGCGTCGTGACGCTCGACGGCGCGCGCTACATGGTGCTCGACAACGACGGCCTCCTCACGCCCGTGCAGATCTAGGGAGCGACTTCCTCGATGATCACCTGCGCGGCGAGCTGCGCGGCGAGTACGAGGTAGTCCGTGTTCACCGTCGACACGGTGTCACCTGGCTGGTGGCGGAACGGCGAGGTATCACCGCCGACGTACTCCTCGGTGAGGCCGATCGCCGCGAACCCGCGGTCGCGGAACGCTTCGTGGTCGGTGCCCTGGGTGGTGGTGACGGTGACGGGCACGCCGACGACCTGCGCCGCGGCGCGCCACGCTGCCTCGAGCGCGGCGGTCGGCGACTCGAGCTCGAAGCGGTGATCGCCATCGCTGTCCCACGCGACCTGATCGATGGTGTGCACGGCGGCAACGTTCGCCGGCACGCGCTGCATCGCGAAGGCGCGGCTACCGAACAAGCCCGCCTCCTCCTGATCGAAGAACACGATCGTGACGGGCGCCGAGCGACACGGCACATCGACGAGGTAGCGCGCGATCGCGAGCACGACGACGGAGCCGCTCGCGTTGTCGTTGGCGCCGGGGCTGCCGCTGACGCTATCGAAGTGCGCACCGACGATGATCTCCTTGCCGGTGCCGCCCATGGTCGCGGGAATCGTGGCGAACACGTTCGAGCCGCCCGGGTAGTCATTTGCCATCGGCGCCCAGCCGATCGACGTGAGCTGCGCCGCGAGATACGTGCGCGCGGTCATCCGCTCCGTGTTCGTCGCGCGCGGCGCCGCGGCGAGCTGCCCGAGGTCAGTGGTAAGAAAGCTGCGCAGCCACGGTGCGGCAAGCGGTGGGCGCGAACAGCCCGGTGGCGCGTCGGGGCCGCCATCGATGCCGCCGTCGACGTCCGCGTTGTCAGGCCCCCCGCACGCGGCGAGCGCGCAGCAGAGGGCGACGAGCTTCACGACGTGGGAGCCGTGTAGTCGGTCGCGACTTCCAGATGGAAGTGGTCTTTGTGCGAGATCGGATCGTTCTTCGGCGTCAGGAGGAGGCGGAACAAACCACTGTCGTTGACGAGGCTCTCGATGCTCATCAGGAATTCGTCGCCCTTCTTGTAGTCCTTGCCGACGAGCGCGACCCGGCCGTCCTTGTCGGTGAACGAGACGATGTCCATCGCGATGCCGAGGGCGTGGCGCGACAGGATGTTCTTCGTCTTGCCCATCACGCGGACGTTCGTAAATCTAAAGATGCTGCCGAACGTGACCTGCGTGACGCCGAGCTCCTCGAGCTGCGGCCCGAAGTTCGTGAGCGTGAGCGCGAGCTGGCAATCGAGCTTCTGCGCACCCTTGCGGAACGCGCTGACGTACTTGATGCCGCCGATCTCCATGGTGCCGTCATCGGACAGCGTGATCGCATCGACGATGCGACCGTCGCGCGTGGCGGGCTGGTAGACCACGCCGAGCTCGTCGAGCTTGGCCTCGCACGCCTTCTCCGCTTCCATCATCTGCTTCGTCGGCGGCCACGCGAACCCGCGCGGCATGTTGTCCATGCGGGCGAGCGACTTCTTGGTCGGCGTGCGGCTGGCGCGCGCGTCCTTGAACGCCTTCTTGCGCTTCTTCTCGGCCTTGGCCTTGGCCTTGGCGTTGGCCTTGGCCTTCACCGACGTCGGGGCAGACTTCTTCGGGGCAGCGTCCGCGAGCGTGGGACAGGCCACTCCCGCGATCACCGTGAAGACAAGCAGAGCCCGCGACATGGAGCGGACCTTACCAAGTATTCTCCCGCGATGGACCTGGAACTTCGCGAAGCATTGGCGCTTTCGGATGACCGAACCGAGGCGCTGGCGCAGCTGCTCCCCGGGAGCGAGGACCACGATTACCACCGATGTCTGCGCGCGCAGCACACGGGAGATCTCGACGAGGCCCAGAGAATTCTCACGAAGTGGCCGGAGAGGCATGGGCATACGGCCGGCTACACCCGCCTCGAGCTGCGCCAGCTGTTGTGCCGCGCCGCGGTCACCCCCGCGCGCGTCGCCGACAAGCTCCGTGATCAGTTCCACGTCAGCCACTGGCACGAGAAGGAGGTCGAGGAGGTCGATCCGCGCCGGCCTACCAAGGTCGCCGAAGGCGCGTTCGATGGCGTCTCGCTGCTCAAGCAAGCGGTCGACCACGACTCGAACCTCGGGCAGGTCACCGACGAGGGCATGTACGAGCTGCTCGACTGGAGCCTCGATCCCACGCGTCGCCGCGTGCTGCTCGGACGGATCTCGCACACGCCGCAACCCGAGCTCGTCTCGCTGATCGCAGACGACCTCGCGATCAAGAACAGCGGCGGCTTCGGATCGCTCGTGGTGCACCAGCAGCTCACGCTCGCTCAGCTCCACGATCTCGCCGCGCGCACGCGCGAGCTCCGGGGGCACCTCGGCTGGGTCTCCGCGGTGGTTCAGCGCATGGTGCCCGCGCGCTCGGTCGTTGATCTCGAGCTCGATCGCGATGGCCGCCACGCGTTCCTCGAACAGGTCTGGCACTTCCTCGCGGATCTTCCGCCCGCGATCAACTCGCTGAAGGCGCACGTGCTGTGGCACCTGCTGGATTCCGGCCGCAAGCGCGGGATCCCCGTCGACACGAAGTTGCTCGCCGCGTATCTGCAGTTGCCGCGCGCAGCAAGCTACCTGTCCCGGGCGTGGATGGAGCGCCAGCGCCACGACGACGTCGCGCAGCTCGGCCGCGACTTTCGCTCCGTCACGGGTCTCCCATCTGCCGGCGACGACGAGGCCCTCGTCCGCGATCTGCTGCATCAGAAGATCGAGGACGCCGAGCAGTTCGCGAACTACCTTGATCGCCGCTGGCTCGATACCGAGATCGCGACCGCGCGCCTGCTCTACAGCGACCGCGATGTCGACAAGGCCACGCTGACCCTCGGGCCCGCGGCCGCTGCGGCGCTGCGCGAGCGGATCGATCTCGCATGGTGCCCGCACAACCCGCTGCGGTTCGGCATCGACGAGCCGGTGGTCCTCGAGGCCGACGTCAAGCATGTACCCGAGCTCGTCATCAAAGTGTTCCGTATCGATCCGGTCGCGTACTTCCAGAACAAGCGCCGGGAGGTCGGCACCGACCTCGATCTCGATGGCCTCGCCGCGAGCCACGAGATGGTGCTGACGTTCCCGGAACCACCGGTACGCCGCGTGCGCCGTCGCATCGACCTGCCGATGTGTGCGCGGCCGGGCACGTACGTGATCGATCTGATCGGCAACGGCATGTCGAGCCGCGTGGTCGTCCACAAGGGACGCCTGCGCCAGATGATGCGCCTTGGCGCCGCGGGCCACGTGGTGACGATCGTCGACGAGGCCGGCCGGCCGCGCCCCGATGCCCACGCGTGGGTGGGCGATCGCGAATACACGCCCGACGACAAGGGTGCGTTCATCGTTCCGTTCTCCACCTCGCCCGCGCGCACGCCCGTGCTCCTGTTCTGCGGCGACATCGCGACCGTGCAGGAGCTGAACCTGTATGCCGAGGTCTATCAGCTCACGACCGCCGTGCTCCTCGATCGACAGGCGCTCAGCTCGGGTCGCACCGCACGCGCGATCGTGCGCGTCAACCTTCACATCTCCGGTGCGCCGGTCTCGCTCAAGGTGATCAAGCGCCCAACCTGGGAGGTCACGCTGACCGATGCCCGTGGTGACGCGACCACGAAGTCGCAGCCACTCGTACTCGATGACGATGACGCCGCGGTACTCGAGTTTCCGCTCGGCGAGGACACGCGCAACATCACGATCACGGTGCGCGGCGCGGTGGAGATCCGCAGCGAACAGCGCGAGCAGGAGATCTACGACTCGCGCACGTTCGGCGCCGGCACCATCCACTCGACCGAGAGCATCGAGGCGCTCGTATTCGCGCGCACCGCGGGCGGCTACGTGATCTCCGCGCTCGGCAAGACCGGCGAGCCACGTGCGCAACGGCCCGTCACGGTGGGGCTGATCCACCGCTGGTCGCGCATGCAGCTCAACCTCGAGCTCGCCACCGACGAGCACGGTCGCATCGAGCTCGGCTTCCTGCCGGGTGCATCGCGGGTGACGGCTACCCTGGGCTCGCACTCGCAGAGCTGGTGGGTCGAGGATCACGTCGGCGCGACGGCGATGCAGACCCGCGCCGGCGAGGACGTCTTCGTCGCGATCCCGCCGAGCCGCACCTCCGCCGAAGTGATCCGCCGGATGTCGCTCGTCGAGACCAACGGTGCACCGGTCCGACATCCGCAGGTCACGCTCGTGGGTCTCGAGGATACGGTCGTGATCAAGGGCCTGCCCGCCGGAGACTACGTGCTGCGCGCGCCCGGTCTGCCCTCCGTGACGATCAGCGTGCTCGACGTGCGCGCAGAGATCCGCAACATCGCGTTCACCACCGACGAGGTCGGCGAGCTGACGCGGTCGGCACCACCGATCACCGAGATCGCCGTCGCGGAGGGACTGCTGCGGATCTCGCTCCAGGATCCGGGCGAGCGCACGCGCGTGCACGTGATCGCCACGCGGTTCGCCTCCGCGCTCCTCGAGCTGCCGTGGATCGGTCCGCGCGCCGTGGGCCGGCGTGTCGATCGCCCGCGGATCGCGCAGTACGTCTCGGGGCGCGAGCTCGGTGACGAGTACCGCTACATCCTCGATCGCCGCAATGCGAAGCGCTATCCCAACTTGCTCCTCGACAAACCGAGCCTGCTCCTCAACCCGTGGTCGCGCCGCACCACCACCACGAACGTCGCGCACGCGCGCGCGGGTGGTGCGTTCGGTGCTTCGCCCTCGTCACCAACCGCTGGCTACATGCCGCAGCAGGCGCAGCGCGAGCAGCAGCAGGCCGACGACGAGGCGTACGTCAGCTACGACTTCCTCCCTGCCCCGCCCGTGGTCTTCGCGAACCTCGTTCCCGACGAGCACGGCGTGGTCACCGTGCCCCTCGCCCAGCTCGGCGACGCCGCTTCGGTCGCGGTGATCGTCGACGATCCTGCCGGCGCGATGGTGCGCCACGTGCGGCTGCCCGAGACGGCGCTCGCTGCTCGCGATCTGCGCCTGCGTCTCGCGCTCGATCCCGCGCGCCACGCCACGCAGACGAAGGCGATCGCTCCGCTCACCGCCGGTACGGCGCTCGTGATCGAGGATCTCGCGACAGCGAAGATCCACCTCGTCGACTCGGTGGAGCGTGCGCACGGCTACCTCCTGTCACTGCGCGAGGACGCCACGCTGCGCGAGTTCTCGTTCGTCACGCGCTGGCACACCCTGCCTGATGGCGAGCGCCGCGCGCAGTACAGCAAGTTCGCGTGCCACGAGCTGCATCTGTTCTTGTTCTTCAAGGACCGCCCGTTCTTCGATGCCGTGGTCGCGCCGTACCTCGCGCACAAGCGGGTCAAGACGTTCGTCGATCACTGGCTGCTCGCCGCCGACCTGACGCGCTACCTCGAGCCGTCGGAGCTCGCACGTCTCAATGCGATCGAGCGCGCGCTCCTCGCGCAACGCGTGATCACTGGCAACGAGATCGGCCGCCTCCTCGTCGACGAGGTCACGGTGATCCCACCGGATCCCACGCGCGACGCGCGGATCATCGACGTGCTACTCGGTGGCGCCACGCTGCATGCCGATGGCGCGATCGCCGGTGCACGCGACGAGGCGTACGCCGCCGCGGACCTGCGGGCGTCCGACGCGATGATGGAGATGGAGAGCGCCCGGAGTCGCGGCCCCGCGTCCGCCCCGGCACCGATGATGATGGCGCCAGGTGCACCACCACCGCCGCCCGCAGGACGTGCATTCGCGAAGACCGTCTCGCGAGAGAAGTCGAAGAAGTCCGCGGCGCGCGGCCGCGCGGATGATGCGGGCGACGATCTCAGCTACGACCTCGACGCTCTCGAGGAAGCGCCAGCACAGATGTACCGTGGTGCGGACAAGACGCAGGAGTGGGCCGAGAACAACTGGTGGCACCTGACGCCCGCGCAGAGCGGAGCTGGTCTCGTCGGCGTGAATCGGCTGTGGCGCGACTTCGCGGCGCACCGCACCGGCGCGTTCCTGTCGCCCGGCCTCGGCCTCGGCACCAACTCGTTCACCGAGGCGATGGTCGCCCTCGCGATCATCGACTTGCCGTTCATCGCCGGCACCCACGCGATCGTCCCCGAAGGTCCGAAGCTCACGATCACCGCGGCGGCGAACGCCCTCGCCGGCTCCTCGCAGCTCCTCGATGGGGAGCTGGTCACGAGTGGGCCACAGCTCGTCGTTGGCATGAGCTACGTCCGCACGGACGATCCGCACGAGTGGCAGAACGGCGAGCAGGTCGACAAGTACGTCGACGGTGCGTTCGCGACCGGCGTGGTCTACACGTGCCGCGTGGTCGTGGCGAACCCCACGAGCGCGCGCCAGATGATCTCGTTCCTCGTCCAGATCCCGCGCGGCAGCATCCCGGTCGAGAATGCGCGTCCGACGCAGACGATCGACGTGGTGCTCGCCGCGTATGGCACGCACGGCCACGAGTTCTCGTTCTACTTTCCGACCGCCGGCGTGTGGAGTCACTTCCCGGTTCACGTCAGCCGCGGTGGCGTGATCGTGGCGGCGGCACCCGCACGCTCGCTCGAGGTCACGAGCGGCGGCGCGGTCACCGATCCGCGCTCGTGGCCGCACCTCTCGCAGCGCGGCTCCGCCCCCGACATCGTCGCCTACCTCGCCACCGCGAACCTCGCCGCGACGGATCTCGACAAGGTCGCGTGGCGCATGCGCGACCGCGCCGCCTACGAGCTGATCGTCAGCGCGCTCGAGAAGCGACACGCATACTCGCCGACCCTGTGGAGCTACGCCCTGCTCCACCACGATGCGCCGCGGATCCGCGTGTGGCTGCGGGGCCTCGGCACCCAGCTGCTCGGCGCCGGGCCGGTGCTCGATATGATCGACCTCGACGCCGAGACCCTCGGCACCTACGAGCACCTCGAGCTCTCGCCGCTGATCAACGCGCGCGCGCATCGCCTCGGGAACACGGTGAAGATCCTGAACGATGGCCTTTCGGCGCAGTACGCGCGGTTCCTCGACCTGGTGCAGCACCGCCCGCGGCCGACCGCAGAGGATCTGCTCGCCGCCGCGACCTACTTCCTCGCGCAGGATCGCGTCGAGGCCGCCGCCGCTGCGCTCGCGCGCGTGGACCGTGCGGCGCTCGCGGATCGCATACAGCATGACTACCTCGCCGCGTACGCCTCGTGCATCGTCGGCGACGTGAAGGCAGCACGCACGCTCGCAGCGCCGTGGCGCGATCACCCGGTCGATCGCTGGCGGCATCGGTTCGGCGCTTTGCTCGCGATGCTCGACGAGGTCGATGGCGCGGCGCCGGCGATCGTCGATCCGCGGAGCCGCGAGCAGCAGCACGCGGACCTCGCGGCGAAGCAGCCCACGTTCGAGATCGCTCTCGATCGGGAAGGCGTGATCATCCGCAGCCAGCACCTCGCCACGCTCGAGCTGCGGTTCTTCGAGATGGACATCGAGCTGTTGTTCTCGCGCCAGCCGTTCGTGCAGAGCGACGTATCGCGGTTCTCGTTCATCGAGCCCGGGTATCGCGAGGTCCTCGACAAGCCACCCGTCGAGCATCGGCTGCCGTGGCCGGCGTCGCTGCGCGGCAAGAACGTCGTCGTCGAGGCCGTCGGCGCGGGTCAGCGCAAGGCGAAGGTCCACTACGCGAACGACCTGGCGACCACCGTGGCGAACCAGGTCGGTCAGGTCCGCATCACGCGCGCCTCCGATCACCATGCGCTGCCGGCGACATACGTGAAGGTCTACGCGCGCAAGCACGGCGGAGCGATCGCGTTCTACAAGGACGGTTACACCGACCTGCGCGGCGCGTTCGACTACGCCACCCTCTCGACCAGCGACCTCGACCAGGTCGAGCGGTTTGCGATCCTGGTCTGTTCCGATGCCTCGGGGGCGGCAATTCTCGAAGCCGGGCCGCCCGCGCGCTGAGATGATACGATAGCGGTTCCGTGATCGGCCGCGTCGTCGGGAAGTACAAGATCCTCGACCAGATCGGCGAAGGCGGCATGGGGATCGTGTATCGCGCGGAGCACATCGTGCTCGGCAGCCCGGCGGCCGTGAAGGTGCTGTTGCCGCAGTTCACGCGCGACCCCGTGGTCGTCGATCGGTTCTTCACCGAGGCGAAGGCGGCGAGCGGCATCAAGCACGCCGGGATCACGAACGTGTTCGACTACGGTCGCCTTCCGAACGATCAGGCTTTCATCGCGATGGAGCTGCTCCGCGGCGAGGACCTGACCACGTTCCTCGCGCGCTACGGTCGCCTCGATCCGAGCGTGGCCGCGGAGATCGTCAAGCAGCTGCTCGCGGCGCTCAACGCGGCGCACGTCACCGGCGTGGTGCATCGCGATCTCAAGCCCGACAACATCTTCATCACGCGCGACAAAGCTGCACCCGGCGGCATCCGCGTCAAGGTCCTCGACTTCGGAATCGCGAAGCTGATCGGCGACAACGTCCCGGCGAAGGCGAAGACCAAGGGCGGCGCGATCCTCGGCACGCCGGCGTACATGGCACCCGAGCAGTGCAAGGGCGGCATGGAGATCGATTCGCGCGCGGACCTCTACGCCGTGGGCTGCATCCTGTTCGAGCTGCTCGCCGGCCGACCGCCGTTCGTTGCCGAAGGCGGCGGCGAGACCATGGCGATGCACATCTACGAGGCGCCACCGTTGCTCTCGGATCACGTCAAGTCGCTGCCGCCCGAGCTCGAGGCGCTGGTCGCGAAGATGCTGACGAAGGCGCCGGATGACCGCACACCATCGGCGGCGTGGGCGCTCGCCGCACTCGAGCGCGTACCGCTGCCGTCCCTCGATGGCATCGAGATCGGGCTGACCACGCATGCGCTCCCTGCGTCCGAACCGGCCATGCTGCCCGAGGCGGACGAGGAGCTGCTCAGCGAGAAGTGGCCGCTGTGGGTCCCGATCCTGATCGCGGTGGTCGCGCTCGCGGTCGCGGCGGCGGCGATCTACTTCATCGGCATCGCCGGCGACGACGGCATCACACCGTAGCGGAGGCAGGCGTCGCCGTCTTCTCGAGCGGACGGTTGAGCCGTGCGGCGTGAACGATCGCCATCGAGACCGCGGTCTCCATATCGGGCGCGTAGGCGAGTCGGCCCGGATCTCGTTTGATGCCCGCGCGATCGAGCAGCTCGGCGACCTCGGGCGTCAGGCCAGCGAAGATGACCTTGATCTTCGAGCGATATAGCCGGTCGAGCACGGACTCGAGCGCCACCAGGCCGGTCGCATCCATCGTGGGCACGTGCTCCATCACGAGGATCATCGTGTGGTCCAGTCCACCGACGACGTGGAGCTGCTCCATCGCGGTCTTTGCGGCACCGAAGAACAAGGGACCCTGAAGCTCGTAGACGCGCACGCCCGGTGGAACGTCGAGCTTCGAATCGGTGACCGACTGGAGGTTCGCACGGGTCAGCACCGCCATCCGGCGCATGAACAACAGGGCCGCGAGCATCACGCCGAACGTCACGGCGATCACCATGTCGAACCCGACGGTGAGCACGAAGCAGGTGAGCATCACCATCACGTCTGCCCCCGGTGCGATGCGAACCAGGCGTACGAAGTGACGGGCCTCCGACATGTTCCGGGCGACGATGATCAGTAGCCCCGCGAGCGCGGCCATCGGCAGGTACGAGACGAGCGGCGCGAGGGCGATCGTCGACGCGAGGATGAACACGGCATGCAGGGCCGCGGCGATCGGCGACCGCGCGCCGGCCTTGATGTTCGTGGCGGTGCGAGCGAGCGCGCCGGTGGCCGCGATGCCACCGAAGAACGGCACGACGATGTTCGCGATCCCGAGCGCGATCAGCTCCGAGTTCGGATCGTGCTTCGTGCCGGTCATGCCATCCGCCACGGTCGCCGACATCAGCGATTCGATCGCGCCGAGCATCGCGATCGCGAAGGCGGCCGGAAGCAGATCGCGGATCATCTGGAAGCTCAATGATGTGCCGGCGCTCTCGAGGTGCCACGGGATCACCGGCAGCGGCGGTAGCGGGGGAATGCCGTGGATGACCTCGCCGCCCACCGTGCTCGAGAACCGCGAGCCGATCGTCGTCGCGTGGAAGCCGGGGACGAAGTGATCGAACAGCACGACGAGCAGCGAGATCACGGTCAGCGCGATCAGGGGCGCCGGTACGCGCTTGGTCAGCTTCGGCAGTACGAGCAGCATCGCGATGGTGACCACGGCGATGCCGACGTCCCACCAGTTCACATTGGGCGCCGCATCGACCAGCGCGCCGATGTACTCGAGCGTGCCCTCCGTGCGCGGCAAGCGCAGCCCCATCACGTCCTTGAGCTGGAGGATTGCGATCACCAGTGCGATGCCTGCGGTGAAGCCGGTGGTCACGGGATGCGGTACGAACTGCATCAACCTCCCGAGCCGCGCGAGCCCCATCGCGAGCAGCATCACGCCAGCCATCATGCCGGCGACGAGTAACCCCGAGAGCCCGTACTTGTGGACGATCGGGACGAGGATGACGACGAACGCCGCGGTGGGGCCGGTGACCTGGAACCGCGAGCCACCGAGTAGCGCGACCAGGACGCCGGCGATGATCGCGGTGTACAGGCCGTGCTGCGGAGGCACGTCGCACGCGATCGCGAGCGCCATCGAGAGCGGCAGCGCGACCACGCCGACGACGAGCGCCGCGAGCAGGTCCGCGCGGAAGTCCTTCGCGGTGTAGCCCTCCTTGAGGCGCTGGCGCAGGCCGAAGCCGAGAAGGTCCTTCGCCGAGTACGCGAGCGTGAGCTGATTCTTGAACGCCTCCGACAGCTCGTCGACGTAACGAAGGCCCCGCTTGATCACAGCGGCAGGAGGGTACAACGCTTGACAGCACCGTCGGGGCCTGCCACGCAACATCATGATTCATCGAGGAGAATTGACCATCGCGACCGGCGGGCGCGGCACCTACGACATCACGCAGCTGGTGCGTGGCGTGGTGACCGCGAGCGGTGCGCGCGAAGGTCTCGCCACGGTGTGGATCGCGCACACCAGCGCCTCGTTGATCGTCAGCGAGAACGCTGACAAGGATGTGCGCCGGGACCTCGATGCGTTCATGGCGAGGCTCGTGCCCGATGGTGATCGCCTGTTCATCCACACCGCGGAGGGCGACGACGACATGCCCGCGCACGTGCGCAGTGTGCTGACGCAGACCTCGATCGGGATCCCGATCGCCGATCGCCGGCTCGCGCTCGGCACGTGGCAAGGTCTCTACCTGTGGGAGCACCGCACGAGCCCGCACGAACGCAAGGTGACCGTCTCGGTGATCGGTGAGTGAGCTCGCCGCCACGATCCGCGAGGCCGTCGGCGCACTCGCCGAGAGCGATCGCAGCGCCACCCGGTTCGGCGCCGCCCAGCACCGCTACACGCTCGCCCCGCCGCTCGCCACCGCACCCGACGACCTACCCGACGACATGCGCACCTTCGTCACCGAGGTGGCGAACGGCGGAGCCGGCCCCGGCTACGGCTGGTTCCCCGTCGAGACGGCGCTTCGCCACATGCTCACGCCACCAGCTGGAGTCACCGCGTATGCGCACGCGTTGCCGATCTGCCACCTCGGCTGCGGCTATGCCGCGATCGTACCGCTCGACGGTCCCGCGCGCGGAGAGGTCTGGATCGATGCACGCGCCGTCGGCATCTGCGCGCCCAAGTACGGGACGTTCACCGGCTTCTACCTGGCCTGGATCGATGCGCTCGCCCACAACGGCTGGCCCGCCGACCACATCCCACCCGGCGTGTGTTCGGTGGCGAGCGCGCTCTCCGGCTATCTCGGCATGGTCG
The DNA here is from genome assembly GCA_038206055.1 of Haliangiales bacterium. Classification (GTDB taxonomy): domain Bacteria; phylum Myxococcota_A; class Polyangia; order Haliangiales; family Haliangiaceae; genus JABFXX01. The sequence continues at coordinate 3,479 of JBBRBG010000036.1, read as the reverse complement.
AGCGCCAGCTCGGAGTCGAGCCCGGAGCCCTCGCCGGCGAACCGCTCCGCGAGGCGCTCGGCCAGCTCGGACCGGGCTCGATCCAGATCGGCGCCGACGGCAGCAATCTGTTCGCGAAGGGCGACACGGTCGACCCGTGCCTGACCTGCGCCCGGCTCCTCGACGCCCTCGCCAACGATGGCCTGCGCCGCGACGTCATCGCCCCCGGAACCGTCGCCTTCCCGGGCCGCTAGATCCGCAGATGTCACCTGTCCGCCACCCGGACACCATCGGACTGTCAGACGGCTCATCTACGGTGCGGACGATGCTCGTGTTCTCCAACCGTCGCCTCGGCCCTCGGGCGGAGCTGCTCGTCTCGCCTGAGGTCGGCGCAGCGATTCTGTCGTCGACGGCCGCATCCGCGCGCCCCCTGGCGCAGAGCCGGTGGGAGCACGAGCTGGTGGTGTGGCTCGAAGATCGCTCGCGCCGTCTCGGTGGAGATCTGGACGTCGGCGATCTCGCGTGGTCGCCGGAGAACTTCGAGCGCCAGCGCAGCTTCCTGGTCGAGGCCATCGAGCGCGCTGCGCTCGGTTCGGCCCACTCCCGCGCGCTCGGTCTGTGGGCCCAGCAGGTCGCAGGGCATCCCCGCGAGTCAATCGTGGTCGGACGGCGCTGGCAGTGGACGTCGTCCAACGTAAACGCCTGATACTACTTGCGTTACTCCGGACGATCCGCCCGTATGCTCGGGCTCACTCGGGGGTCGCCACCCATCCCCGGTGCTAGAGTGACCTCCCCGTGGCCGAGGGCATGACAGGACCGGGGTTTTACCCCCAACCGAACGAATGGACCTGCGGTCCGTTCGCGCTGAAGCATGCGTTGCTCGCGCTCGGTCGGATGGTCGATGTCTCCCAGATCTCGAGCACGGCGAAGACGCACTGGTGGTCCGGCACCAACGAGATCCAGCTCGCACGTGCCGCCCGCGCGTTCGAGTGCGACCTCGTACTCGAGCGGCGCAGCGATGCGGAGCAAGCGCGCAAGGTCCTGACCAGTTACCTGCGCGAGCAGATGCCGGTGCTCCTGTGCGTGGAGGAGTGGAGTCACTGGATCACCGTGCTGCGCGCGGAGGATCGCCGGTTCGTCGTGGTCGATTCGCAGGACGAGCCGCTGCTCTCCGTGCGGACCTGGCCGCAGCTCCGCAACTGGTGGCGCTATCGCGACGTCGATTACGCCAAGGACAATCCTCCGGTCCTCTACGACCTCATGGCCGTGACGCCGCGGTTTCGCACCACCGTGAAGGCGGACTTCTCGGTCGATCGCGTGAAGTTCCTCCGCCGCCCGGAGAACCGCCGGCTCGCGCACCACTGGAACGAGTACCTCGAGGATCTCCTGGAGATCTGTCGCCCGCCGACGCACCGGATCGCGGAGCCGCTCTCGATGGGCGAGTTCCTGCGCCGCCATCAGGAGCTGATCGTGACGCGCGTCGTGTACTGGCACGGCGACGTCCACCGCGACGAGGTCGCCAAGGTGTTGCGCGATCTGCGGTTCGTCTCCGAGACCTACGGCCTCGTGATCCCGGCATCGATGAGCCGTCGCGCGCTCAATGACCTCGCGATCCTGATCTCGCTGTGGGCGTGCGCGGATCGCGGCGTCAACGGCATGTTCGGTGCGCCCGGTGCGGATCCGCGCGCGGCAGCGAAGCCCCGCAAGCGCAAGCGCATCGTCAAGTAGCACCAGGGCGCGACACAGCGGCAACGGTGGAAGCCCGGCGACGACGGAGGCGCAGCCGATCGGTCGCAGCTACTCCGCACGCCACCACGGAGCTCGCTGGTTCAGTTGCGCCCCAACGAGCCGAAGCTCGCAAAGAAGAGGCTTTCTCTTCCAGGAGGAGCCTCTGCTTCGGGTCCCTTCGGGGCTTCGGGGCGCACGAGCACATGATCCGCCGCCGTGGTTCTCGCTCGTCGGTGCCTGCGCCCACGCTTCCTACTTCGCCGTCCCGAGCTCGACGAACGCTTGGTTCACCATGATCACGTACGGGCGATCCTCGAACGCGAGGTTCTTGCCGTCGAAGCGCTCGATCTGCAGGAGCCCCATGCCGTAGCCCATCGGGCCCTGCGAGAAGTAGTTGATCGAGAGCTCGTAGGGACCGGCCTTCGGGATGCCCTGGATCGCGAAGCACTCGGGGCCGTAGCCGGTGGTGACATCGGCGTACAGCTCGCCGCCCGACGGCAGCTCTTTCTGCGAGTACCAGGCGTGACCACCCTGCGCGTCCTTGATGTGGAAGTCGACGTCGTTCGCGTCGGTCTCCCAGTACAGGATGAACCGCGTCGAGGGACCGGTCGGGAGCGGGATGGTCCGCTTCTCGAGCTCGGCCGTCACCAGCGTGCGCTCGGCGCCGTGCGCGAGATACGCCGCGCCGATGATGCCCGCATCTTCGCGCAGCACTCGCTCGGCGCCGAGGAAGCGGCCACCCGGGTACTTCGCGTCGAGGGCGACCAGGATGGCCGCGAAGGCACCGGCGTAGTCGCCGCTGCGCGCGAGCGCGTGGGCCAGCAAGCGGTGTCCCGTGACGTGATCCGGACGATCCGCCACAGCGCGGCGATACGTATCGATCACGAGTGCACGCGACTCACCGCCGATCCGCTCGAGACGCTCACCGGCGAACCGGCGGAAGTCCGCGCGTGATGCGAACAGATCGATGATCGAGCCGTAGACGCGCGCCGCCTGGACCTTGTCCTGCTTGGCCTCGAGCGCCTCTCCGAGGGCGATCAGCGCGAGCACGTCGCCCGGCGCCTCCGCGTGCCACGCCTGTGCGATGTCGAGTGCGTGCGTGCTGTCACCAATCGCGAGCGAGCTCATCACGGTGGCGAGCTTGCCGGTGACCGGCAGTTGCTTCGCGGGAGCCTGCGGGGAAGCCGATGGCGCACCCCACTGACTGTCACCGGAGCTCGGGCTCGGGCTGCTCCACTCCGCAGCGCCCGGGTTCGGCGCAGGGGCGGGGCTCGTGGAGTCACCGTTGCTCCGGAAGGTGAACGGATAGTCGACCCGCACCATGGCGCTGGTGGGCGGCCGGGGGAACTCGATGTCCTTGACCACCCGTGCGACACAGCTCGCGACGGCTGGTGACACGCCCGTCGCCGCCACCGTCGCGACCGACCCGCTCGGTGCGATCTCGAACCTCGCGATCAACGTGCCTGCGAGCGCCGGATGCGAGAGCAGCTCGCGCTCGTAGCAGTACTGGATCTTCTGGAGGTTGCGCTTGATGTAGTGGCGGATGATCGCCGTGTCGAGATCGCCCTGCGCGGTCGGCTGACCGATCGACACGATCGGCACCGTCGCCACGCGACCGCGCACCCCGACGCGTCCACCGCCGATGCCATAGCCCGCTCCGGTGCCGGAGCCGTGGCCGATCGTGCCGTAGCGACCCTCGCCGATCGTGCCCCCATCACCACCGCCACCCGGACCGAAGCCGGAACGACCGAGGCCGAGGCCGCCGTCCGTCT
>JBBRBG010000035.1:0-54313 GCA_038206055.1 Haliangiales bacterium | reverse complement strand
CGTCAAACGCCACCAACGACGTGTGTATGCCGCCGCGCTCCATATTCTCGGCAATCACAGTGATGCCGACGACGCTACCCAAGAAGCATTCGTACGCGCATATCGCGGTCTGTCGACGTTCGACGGTCGCGCGGACTTCTTTACCTGGCTCTACCGGATCACCGTGAACACCGCCCTCAACGCACTCCGCTCGGACAAGCGAGGCGCCGCGCTCCACCAGCGCGGCAACGTCGAGGCGGCGCACGTGGGCGGCCGGCCTGAAGCGCTGGGTCGGGTCGAGCGAGATCCTGAAGAACAAGCGCAAACGACCGGTGAGGTCGCACGCGTTCTGCAGGCCGTGGAATCGCTCTCTGCATCACTTCGGGTCACCCTCGTGCTCGCCACGATCGAGGAGCTGCCGCACAAGCAGATCGCCGAGATCCTGGAGATTCCCGAGGGAACAGTGGCCTGGCGAGTCAACGAGGCCCGGCGCCTGCTCAAGCAGAAGCTCGCCGGCGACGAACCCAAAGCGGCGGCCCCTGCGGCCCCTGCCACGGTCAAGTGAATTATGGCTGACGACGTCGACGACCTTTTGCGCCACGCGATGAAAACCCTGGACGCGCAAGTCCCGGAAGGGTATTTCGATGGCCTTCCGTCAAAGATTCAATCGACGCTCGCGCGTTCGGAGGATTCCAGCATGCAGTCTACGGGGACCACGGAGAGCAATCGTGACGCTTCGACGGGTGTGCCACCGATGACGAAGGACGCTCGCGAAGAGGACAGCGGCCTGCACGACATTCGCAGCCTCGCGTCCTCCACCAAGGCGCGACTGTCGTCTCGTCGCTCCACGCAGAATCCAGTGATGTCCGAGGACGATATCCTCGCGTCGTCGTCGGCGGGATGGAAGGCCGTCGCGCTTCCCGAGCCGGCGAAGATGATCTCGCTGCCGGAGCTCGCCGAGCTGCCGAGCGCGAAGGACATCAAAGATAAGGACAAGGCGGCCAAGAAGGCGAAGGCCGCCGAGATCAAGGCCGAGCTCAAGTCCGGTTCGTCAGGATCGTTGCCGTCGATTCCGGTCGCGTCGTCGTCAGGATCGTTGCCGTCGATCCCGGTCGTCGCCACGGCGGCCGCTGCACCCGCGTCGGTGTCCGCGATTCCGACGATCGGCTCGCGGATCGCCGCGAAGAAGCAGAGCGGCGGTAAGGGCAAGACGATCGCGTTCGTCGGCATGGGCCTTGCGGCCGCCGCGGGCGTCATGATCTTCTTCGCCATCAACAGCAAGAAGGACTCGTCCGCCGCGAAGGAGCAGACGGTCGCCGCCGGCGCGCCGGCCGCGGAATACAAGAGCACCACGAAGCTGCTGCCGCCTCCGCCGCCCGCCCCCGAGGCGACCGCGGCTGCTGGCTCTGCTGCTGCGCCCGAGACCGTCGCGCAGATCGCTGCGCCGGAGCTTCCGGCCGAGGCACCGAAGGCCGCCAAGGGCGCAGACAAGCCGGGCAAGACCCCGCACAAGGTCGAGGTTCGCGATACGTCGATGACGGACAACGCCGCCAAGACGAAGGAGAAGGCTCCTGCGGTGAAGGACGAGAAGAAGAAGCCCGAAGGTGCCGACGGCGAGCCCTCATTCGACGCGCTCCTCAAGGAGGCCGGCGTCTCCGATCCGAAGAAGGACATCAAGCCCAAGCTCGACAAGAAGTCGCTCTCCGGTGGCGACATCAAGAGCGGCATGAGCTCCGTCGCCGGCAAGGCCGCGGGCTGCTATCAGGGCACGCAAGGTACGGCGACCGTGAAGCTCACCGTCTCGCCGTCGGGCCAGGTCGCGAAGGTCTCCGTCTCCGGCGTATTCGCTGGCACGCCGGTCGCCGCGTGCATCGTTGCGGCAGTGAAGTCTGCGTCGTTCCCGCCGTGGGACGGCGGTCCGCAGAGCTTCGGCTACAGCTACCTGCTGTCCGAGTAGCTCTGCCGTAGCTCTTACCGTCGGGTTCGTTATAGGTTCCGTCCTCGCGTCATGAGGAAGGTCTCGACCGGCAGGTACTTCGAGGATTTCGGCATCGGGCAGCACCTGGTGCACGCGATTCCGCGCACGCTTCACGGCGGCGACATCTCGGCGTACATGGCCCTGACCGGGGCCAGGGACGCACTGTCCTCGTCCACGGAGCTCGCGCGATCCCTCGGGTTCCAGCGCGAGGTGATGCCGGATCTCCTCGTCTTCCACATCGTGTTCGGCAAGAGCGTGCCGGACATCTCGCACAATGCGACCGCGAACCTCGGCTACGCGGACGTGCGGTTCCTCCGCCCCGTGTATCCGGGCGATACGCTGGTCGCGGAGACGGAGGTCATCGGGCTTCGCGAGGTCTCGAGTGGTGAGGCGGGCGTGGTCTACGTGCGCACGCGTGGAACGAACCAGAAGGGCCAGGAAGTGCTCTCGTTCGTGCGCTGGGTGATGATCCCCAAGCGTGATGCCAACGCCGCGAAGGGCGTCAACAGCGTCCCCACGCTGCCGGCGGTGGTCACCGCGGATCGGCTGCCCGTGCCCGAAGCGATGAACCTCCAGCGCTTCCCCGACCTCGCGTGGGCGTTCGGTTCGACGGCGCGCTGGGACGATTACGACGTCGGCGAGCGGCTCGATCATCCCGATGCGATGACGATCGAGGAAGCCGATCACTCGCAGGCCACGCGCCTCTACCACAACACGGCGCAGGTCCACTTCGACGCGCGCGGCATGGGCGAGACCAAGGCCGGCAAGCGCCTCGTCTACGGTGGCCACGTGATCAGCGTCGCCACCGCGCTCGCGCAGAACGGCCTCAACACGCAGCTCAAGATCGCCGCGTGGAACGGTGGGGCCCACGTCGCTCCCACGTTCGCCGGCGATACATTGCGCGCATTCACGCAGATCGTGGAGCGCGCCGAGATTCCGAGCCGCCGTGATGTCGGCGCGCTGCGCCTCCGCCTGTCGGCCGTGAAGAACGTGACCAGCGTGGAGCTCGCGAACGTACCGCCGCTGCTCTCCGGTACGAAGGAGCCGAGGATCGTCCTCGAGCTCGACTACTGGGCCCTGTTTCCGAGACGCTAGCCATGTGCTGCTTCACCCAGCACGTCGAGGTCTCGCAGACGCGGATCTTCGCCCGCATGGGTGCGCGCGGCCGGCAGATGCTCGCGTACCAGATGCAGTTCGAGAGCCTGGGGGCGGTGGCCATGGTGCTGCCGCTGCCGACGCCGCCGAACAGTCCCGAGGACGCGGTCCGGTTCATCTCGCTCGAGGCGTACCCGGAGCTGTTCGACGATCTCAACCGGATCTTCTATCCACCATCGCGCAGCTACGGCGGACCGCCACCGCAGGGGTTCACTCTCGCGGTCCACGTCGTCGGTGACTTCATCGCGTCGTTCGTGCCCTCACTCGCGGACTTCTCACGGCTCGACGCACGGTTCCGCATGCAGGCGGGGACGCTCGACCGGGTCCCCGAGCTCGCGGACTGGGGCTTCGCGGTGTTCCAGCTGCACGGCACGAAGGGCGCATCGAAGCCGCATCCGATGGCGTTCGAGTTCCCGTCGCGCGATGCCACGCGCCTGTTCTTCCCCACGCTGCACGTCCACGACGGGGCGCTGCACGCCGAGGCCGAGTTCGATCACGCGCTGTACGCACAGGGCGTGGATCAGCTGCGCACGTTCACCACGAGCGCGCACGAGCTCGGTCCGCTCATCGCGCAGCGATCGGCGGGGATCCTCGACGGCGGGGCGAAGATCTCGCGGCGCGCGATGACCGGCACGCTGCCGAACAAGGACACCTGGTTCACGCTGCTCGACGCGCGCTGATCGCGATCCAGCCCGCGAGCGCGGCGATCACGGCGAGCGCGACGGCGAGCATGATCTTGAGCGGCCCCGCGGAGTGCTCTTCCACGCGGAACGGCCCGACGCTGGCGAGCTCGGGGCGATGCGCGCCGACGACGATCTGCACCGTGGGCGCCGGTAGCCCGGGCGCCGAGGCGGCGACCAGCGATGCGGTGGTGCGTGCGAGCTCGTCCCGATTCGCGGCATCGTCGACGACGAGCAGGACCACGGCAGCGGCGGGGCTCGTGGTCCCGGCGAGCGGATCGGTGACCGCGCGGTGCAGCGTGACCGAGGCGGAGATCGCGCCGGGGAGGGCGCCGAGCTGTGCGGCGAGGCGGTCGGCATCGTCTCGATCGATCGTCCGCTGTCGCTCGACCGGGCCATCCACGGTGGGAGCGCAGGCAGCCGAGGCGATGACCGTCCCGATCACGATCGCGACGACGATCCCGCGCCTGGTACCCACGTCGCGAACGTAGCATGCTGCGATGACGTGAATGCCGTCGCGCACATGGCTGCTCTGCTCGCGCCCGAGTGCGTGCGCAGGCTCGCGGGGCTCCGCGCGAACCGGTTCGATGCGCGGCCCACGCCGGTACTCTCCGGAACCGTCGACATCGCGCAGGCCACCGAGCGCGTCGTCGATCGCTGGTGCGATGACCTGTGCGGCCTGCTCAACGCGATGACACGCGGCGAGCTGAGCGCGCTCGCGACCCGGCTGCGGCTCTCCGCGATAGGGAGGTCTCCAGATCTGCGGTTCGCGGTGTGGACGCGCGGCGCCGAGCTCGAGCGCAACGGCGTGGACATCGCGGCCGGGCTCCAGCCGCGGCCGATCCTCCTCGGCGGGCACCTCGTGATCCAGGCGGCAGCACGCGGGATGTCGCCGCCCTCCGAGACGTGGCCGCGCCCGCTGCCGGCCGCGCGCGCCCCCGCACCACCTCCCGAGGATCCGGACTCCCTCGATGATCTCCTCGCCGCCGCGGATCGCCTTCTCGGCGTACGGCTCGGACCGCGCGGGCGTGACAAGGGCGCGTGGGGCCTGCGTGCCGCCGAGTTGCTCGGTCTGGTCGAGCAGGGCCACGGCGAGCCCGATTGGCGCGGCGATGTCGAGGTCAAGACCGTGCCGGTGGCCGCCGAAGCGAGCGGGCACTGGGGGGTCGTGGAAGATCCGGCGATCGCGATGGTCGGCGATCATGGCCTCGCCAAGCTGCAGCGCACGCTCTGGCTCGCGCGCGCCACGATCGATGGCGAGGTGGCCGACGCCACCATCGTGTCCTGGTACCTCCTCGAGTGGGATCCCGAGGTCGCGCGGCTCGCACGCCGCTACCTGCACGAGCGGCCCAAGGGCCCGCGCGGCACGCAGGGCAGGGGGCTCTACCTCTCGAAGCGGTTCTTCGCCGACGCGGGTCTGCTCGCGGCCCTCAATGGAGTGACCACGTGATCATCGACGAGCTCCGCATCATCGGCTCGACGCAGACCAACGTGGTGATGATCGCCGAGCTGACGCGCGTGATCACGCGTGCCCTCAAGCGGAGGCTCCCCAAGCCGCCGCGCAAGGAGGGTCTCGGCCAGCTCGTGATGCCGTTCGATCCGGACATCGCATGGGCCGCGACCACGTACATGCGCACGGCCACCCGCGTGCTGTGGGACGTCTCCCGCACGGATGCGAAGCGTCTCGAGCCGCTGTACGACGACGTGCTGCATGACCTGCTCGAGGATCGCCGCGTGCTGTGGCGCGATGGCGATGGCATCTCGGTCGAAGCGCGGCGCGTGGACGAGTTCGCCGCCGGCGAGCGCCAGGTCGTGGGCACGGTGAAGAACGCGATCATCGATGCCGCGCGGCGGAAGGGTGCGCGGCTGCACGTGGATCCCGATCGCCCGGCGCTGCGCTGGGTCGCGCGCCTCGATGATCGCGGCGACGTGGTGGTGTCGATCGATCTCGGCGGCGGCTCGCTATCGCAGCGCGGCTGGAGGCGGGAGGCCGGTGATGCGCCGCTGCGCGAGCACCTCGCCGCGGTGCTGCTGATGCTCGCGCGGTTCGATCCGCGCCGCGACGTGCTCGTCGATCCGATGTGCGGCTCGGGCACCATCCCGATCGAAGCGGTCCACGCTGCGCGCGCCACACCGCGCAAGGCCCCGTCGCTCGCGGCGCTCGGCCTCGATCGCCCGGCCGAGCCACTGTTCGCCGACGCCAAGCCGATCGTGATCGGCTGCGACCACGATCTCACCGCACTGGCCGCCGCGCGCGACAACGCGAAGGCGGCGGGCGTCACTGCCGACGTCACCTGGCAGCGCGGCGACATCGCCGGCCTCACGCCCGAGCAGATCGCTGACATCGTGCGCGAGCGCGGCGGCGAGCCCGCGCCCGGCCTCCTCCTCTCGAACCCGCCGTACGGCGAGCGCCTCGACGATGCCGACCTCCGTCAGCTCTACACCGTGATCGGCGAGACGCTGCTCCGATTCCGCGGCTGGCGCGCCGGCTTCATCGTCGGCACGCCGCTGTTCGAGGAGGTGCTCCTCCGCATCGTCGGCGAGCCGCGGATCAAGAAGCCGCTCGCGAACGCGAACCTACGCGCGTACTTCTATCTGTGGGACGACGGGCCGTAGATCAGTCGCCCTGGCGCGCCGCCCACGACGAGATCAGCTCGAAGTCGTCGATGATCCGCGAGTGGTAGTGGCCCCACAGGTCGCTGACCATCACCATCGAGCCGCGGGAGAGCTGCGGCGTGAGATAGATCGCGTAGTACCGGGCGCCGGAGTCGTCCTCGACCTCGCCGACGAGATCGAGCGGCTGCTTCGACACCGGGCAGAACAGCTCGCAGCGCGTGCCGTTCTCGATGTCGAACGGCTTCACCTTGCGGCCGTCGCCATGGATCGGCGAGAGGTGCACGAGGCCCTCCTTGCCGCCCGCGCGCAGGCCGACCGTGACCGCGGGGTGACCGTCGAACTGGACATCCGAGATCCCGACGAGAGAATCGCCGCGCGGACCGAACGCCTGTGTCAGGATCACCGTGACGTCGTTCTCGACCGCGAGATGGCGACCGGTGACGGCTTTGTGGCGGCCGGTGATGCTCAGGTTGCGGCGGTCGACGGGGTCCATGGGGCGGCAGCTGGCCATGGCTTCGGTGCCTTGGCAAGCGTATACTCGACGCTTCTACGTCGAGGAACCATGACCCGAACCCTCGCGATGTTGACCGTGGCCATGGTGGCCCTCGTTGCCGGCGTGCCGCGGACGGCGAGCGCCAAACCAAAGCTCGCGCTCACCGCGATCGACGGTGATGCGAGCGGCGCCGTTGGTGACGCGGTCACCGAGGCGCTCGACTCCGAAGACCTGACCGTGATCTCGCAGCGCGTGGTCAACAAGGCGGTCGACAAGCTCGGTCTCGATGCCGACATGACCGAGAAGCAGGCGAAGAAGCTGTCGACCGAGATCGAGGCGGACGCGATCGCGATCGGCAAGCTGGACAAGGACGGGCCGCACAAGACGCTGCACTTCTCGCTCTACATTCACGGCAAGAAGGCGCGCGGCTTCAAGGTCACGTTCAACAGCGCCAAGTCCGATCGCTTCCGCGCCAAGCTCCGCGACAAGATGATCACCAAGATCGCCGGTGAGAGCGCCGAGAAGAAGGGCGCATCCGAGGGCGAGGGTGAGGGCGACGAGGATCCGCTCGCGACGAAGAAGGACAAGGCGGAGAAGAAAGACAAGAAGGACAAGAAGGTCGCGAAGGCAGACAAGGACGAGGACGCCGAAGGCGACGAGGACGAGGGCGCCAAGAAGAAGAAGAAGAAGAAGCGGGTCGCGCGTGGCGAGGACGACGAGGAGATCGACGGTGAGACCGACATCTCGGGCGGGGCTTCCGGCGCGTCGAAGCACTCGGCGAACCGCGTCGCGGCGCGCCTCGATGTCGGCGTGTCTTTCAAGAACCGCCAGCTGACCTACAACTCGCGCGGCAACTTCCCCGAGGCACCGAAGGCGTTCAAGACGGCACCGGTGCCGGGCGGTCGGTTCGAGGCCGAGCTGTATCCGCTCGCCTTTGCGAATCCGAAGAGCATCGCGGCGGGGTTCGGGCTCGCCGCGGAGTACGACAAGACCCTCCTTCTCACGCTGCGCACCACCGATGAACCGAACGTCGCCGTGAAGGCGAACCAGCAGTGGTACTCGTTTGGCGCTCGGCTGCGGTTCGTGCTCGGCAGCACGGCGACCAGCCCGTCGATCACGCTCGGCGTGGGCTACGGAAAGCGTCGGTTCACCACCGACAAGAGCGGCCTCATGGAGGCGAAGTCGCTCGACGTCCCCGACACGAACTACACCGTGATCGACCCGGGCCTGAGCTTCCGCATCCCGCTGTTCAGCGCGCTCGCCCTGACCGCGGGTGGCCGCGGCCTCATCATCACCGACGCGGGGCCAATCCAGCAGCCTACCTCCTATGGTCGGGCGAAAGTGTACGGGGTCTACGCCTCGGGCGGCCTCGATATCGTCCTCGGGAATCGCTTCGCGATTCGCCTGTTGGCCGAGTTCCAGCAGGTTGGATTCGCGTTCACGGGAACGGGTGACATGGCGCGTAATCGCGACCTGGATCCGGCCACCAAGGACGTCGGCGGAGCGTCCGATCGGTCGGTCGGCGGGTCGGCAACTCTCGCAGTCCTTTACTAGTCGCCGCGGAGGCGGGGGACGCCGATCTTTGGCACACTGGCTCTGTGCAACCGTCCTCGGTGCCGCGGGGCAAGCTCCTCGTCGCCCATCCCGACCGCAAGGCGCAGCGCGCGCTGCAGCGGCTCGTCGGTGCGACGCAGTGCCCTGTCGAGGTGGTCGACAGCATCGATGCGCTGATGAAGGCGGTCGATGACCAGACGATCGTCGTGGTCGATACCAGCTTCGCGATCGCACGGCCCGCGCTACGGCAGACCCCGGCGCGCGCGTGGATCGCGGTGCCCGGTGAGGGCCTGTCGCCGGCCGACGCGAGCGTCGTGGATACGCTACTGACCGCGGGCTGGAGCCACATCATCTCGCACCCGATGCCGATCCTCGCGGAGGAGCTGCTGTCGACCGTGCAGAAGCTCGTCCGCGGTTCGGTGTTCGGCCTGGAGAAGTACGTCGCGTGGGGCGCCGAGGTCCGCAGCTACACGCTCGAGGACGCCAGCGATCGCGACAAGGCGGTGAACTCGCTCGCGCACGACGTGGTCGCGGTCGGCCTGCCCGATCGTATCGGGTCGCTGGTCAGCGTGATCGCCGACGAGCTGATCGCGAACGCGCTGTACATCGCGCCCGTCGATCCCAGCGGTGCCCGGACCCGTGTCGCCGAGCCGCGCGATCGCACACGCGCGCTGACCAGCCGAGATGTCGTGACGGTTCGGTGGGCGACCGATGCGCGCTATCTCGCCATCGAAGTTCGCGACCGCTGGGGCTCGATCGATCTCACGGCGATCGCACCGCGGCTCGCCGCCGGAGGCAAGCAGGCCACCACGAGCGAAGGCGGGATGGGCATGCCCCTCGCGTACGCGTGCTGCAACCAGTTCATCGTCGGCTGCGCGCCGGGGGCGATGACCGAGGTGATCACCCTGGTCGATGTTCGCTACAAGCCGACGGAGATCGGCCGGTCCGCGTCGTTCCACACATTTTTGGGCGCGTTCGACGCCGAAGGAGGTTCCTCGTGACCAAGTTGCGGCTGGGACGCCTCGATGTCGAGCTCAATCCGGGACGCCTCGTGCTCGCAGGACGGATCGACGATGCGAGCCCGCTCGGCGATCTGGCGCCGCAGGTGCCCGCCGGGGACGTCGCGATCGACACCGCCGGCGTGACGTTCGTCAACTCGGTCGGCATGCGTGAGTGGATGCGCCTGGTCCGTGGCCTCAAGGAGAAGGGCGTCGTGACGTTCGAGCGGGTCGCCGACGTGCTGATCACGCAGATGAACCTTCGGCCCGAGTTTCACGGGGCGCGGATCACGTCGTTCCACGCGCAGTACGTGTGCCCAGCCTGCGGCGCCGAGGCTGCGCTGCTGATCGACGCCGTGGCGTATGCCGAGCAATTGCGCGGCATGGTAGCGCCGAAGTTGCCGTGTCCCGAGTGTGCCAAGCCGATGGATCTCGCCGACTTTCCCGAGCGGTACCTGTCCCTGTTCAAGCCGTGATTTCCTGGGTAGGGTGCGGCGGTGCAGCCTCGTAGTCTTACTGACACTCTCGCTCCGTCGGACACGTTTGCGCGCCGCCACATCGCGCCGAGCGAGCACGAGATCACCGAGATGCTCCATGCGCTCGGCTACAAGACGCTCGAGGAGCTCGCCAGCGCCACGGTCCCGGCCGCGATCCGCCTGAAGCAGCCGCTGCAGCTCGGCGCACCGCTGGGCGAGCACGAGCTGATCGAGGAGCTCAAGAACCTCGCGGCCGACAACCACGTGATGCGCTCGTTCATCGGCCAGGGCTACTACGACACGATCACGCCGCCCGTGATCCTGCGGAACATCCTCGAGAACCCGGGCTGGTACACGGCCTATACGCCGTACCAGGCGGAGATCTCGCAGGGCCGCCTCGAGGCGCTCGTCAACTACCAGACGATGGTCGAAGAGTTGACCGGGCTCGCGATGGCGAACGCCTCGCTGCTCGACGAGGCCACCGCCGCCGCCGAGGCGATGATGATGTGCTTCGAGAATGTCGGCCGCGCGCGCAAGACGTTCTGGGCGGATGCCGCCACGCACCCGCAGACGCTCGCCGTCATGCGGACGCGCGCGAAGCCGTTGGGCATCCGCCTCGAGGTCGCGCCGCCGAGTGCGTGGAAGCTCGACGCCGGCGATGTGTGCGGTGCGCTGCTCTCGTACCCCGCCACCGACGGCACCGTCGTCGATCACAGCGCGCTGATCGCCAAGGTCCACGCAGTCGAAGGCGCGGTCGTGATGGCCACGGATCTACTGGCGCTGACGCTGATCAAGCCGCCGGGCGAGCTCGGAGCCGACATCGCGATCGGCAGCGCGCAGCGGTTCGGCGTGCCGATGGGCTTCGGCGGTCCGCACGCGGCGTTCCTGTCGTGCAAGGACGAGTTCCGCCGGCAAATTCCGGGGCGCATCATCGGCGTGTCCCGCGACGCGAAGGGTAAGGTCGCCTATCGCCTCGCGCTGCAGACCCGCGAGCAGCACATCCGTCGCGAGAAGGCGACGTCGAACATCTGCACCGCGCAGGTCCTGCTCGCCGTGATGGCCTCGATGTACGCCGTCTATCACGGGCCCACCGGCCTCGTGCAGATCGCGCAGCGCGCGCGGGGGTTCGCGGCGGTGATCGCCGCCGGTCTCGCGAAGCTCGGGCATGCGCCCCGCGCGGGCAGCTTCTTCGACACGCTGCGCGTCGATCTCGATGCACACCGCCAGGCCGAGGTGCTCGCCGTCGCCACCGAGCGCGGCATCAACCTGCGCCGCTACGACGACGGCGTCGGTATCTCGTGCGACGAGACCACGAACCTCGGCGACGTCCACGCGTTGCTCGAAGCGTTCCACACCGGCGAGCTGCCGTTCGAGGTCGCGGATCTCGTGCGCGAGACCGCGGTGCCCGCGCTGCCCACGGGGCTGGTGCGGTCCTCCGCGTTCCTCACGCATCCCACGTTCTCGCGCTACCACGCCGAGCACGAGATGCTCCGCTACCTCAACCGCCTCCAGGCGAAGGACCTCTCGCTGACCACGTCGATGATCGCGCTCGGGTCGTGCACGATGAAGCTCAACGCCACCACCGAGATGATTCCGGTGACCTGGCCCGAGTTCGGTCGTATCCATCCGTTCGCGCCCGCGGATCAGTGGGGCGGCTACAAGGCGATGTTCGAGCAGCTCGAGACCTGGCTCGCCGAGATCACCGGATTCTCGGCGGTGTCGCTGCAGCCCAACTCCGGTGCGCAGGGCGAGTACGCGGGCCTGCTCGCGATCGCGGGCTACTTCGCGGCCAAAGGCGAGCAGCACCGCACCGTGTGCCTGATCCCGCAGAGCGCGCACGGCACGAACCCGGCATCGGCGGTGCTCGCCGGCATGAAGGTCGTCGTCGTCGCGTCGAACACTGATGGCACCATCGATCTGAAGGATCTCGCGGCGAAGGCCGAGCAGAACGCGAAGAACCTCGCGGCGGTGATGGTCACCTATCCGTCAACGCACGGAGTGTTCGAGGACGGCATCGGCGAGGTCTGCTCGATCGTCCACAAGTATGGCGGCCAGGTCTACATGGACGGCGCGAACATGAACGCGCAGGTCGGACTGACCCGCCCGGGCGATATCGGTGCCGACGTCTGTCACCTCAACCTCCACAAGACGTTCTGTATCCCGCACGGCGGCGGTGGTCCCGGCATGGGCCCGATCGGCGTGGCGAAGCACCTCGCGCCGTTCCTCCCCGGCCACCCGCTCGCGACGACCGAGCAGGCGGTGGGCCCGGTGTCGGCGGCGCCGTGGGGCTCCGCCTCGATCCTCCCGATCTCGTTCGCGTACATCGCGATGATGGGCGAGCCCGGGCTACGCCGCGCTACCGAGGTCGCGATCCTCAACGCGAACTACATCGCGCACCGCCTCGGCGCGCACTATCCGGTGCTCTACACGGGCCAGAACGGGCGCGTCGCGCACGAGCTGATCCTCGACTGCCGCGGCTTCAAGAAGTCCGCCGGCATCGAGGGCGAGGACGTCGCGAAGCGGCTCATGGACTACGGTTTTCACGCGCCGACGATGTCGTTTCCGGTGCCCGGGACGCTGATGATCGAGCCGACCGAAAGCGAGTCGAAGGCGGAGCTGGATCGGTTCTGCGAGGCGATGATCTCGATCCGCGCGGAGATCGCCGCGATCGAGAGCGGGCAGATGGAGCGTACGAACAACCCGCTCAAGAACGCACCGCACACCGCCGCGGAGTGCACGGGGACCGAGTGGAACCACCCGTACCCGCGCGAGCAGGCGGCGTTCCCGGCACCGTGGCTGCGCGCGCACAAGTACTGGCCGCCGGTGGCGCGTGTCGACAATGCCTACGGAGATCGCAACCTCGTGTGCACGTGCCCCCCGATCGACGCTTATAGTTGAGCCCACGGGGATGGCGGACCTGGCAGGACTGATGGCGATCGTGATGTCGCTGGGGATGGCCCCAGCGATCATCTACATCCGCGGTCAGAACAAGCTGAAGGAGAGGCGCCTCGAGCTCGAGGCGAAGACCGGCGGCAGCGGCGAGGACGCGAAGCGGCTCACCGAGGAGAACAAGCTCCTGCGCGAGCGCGTGGAGAACCTCGAGTCGATCGTGTGCTCGGTCGACTTCGAGCTCAACCAGAAGCTCGCGAAGGTGATCGACGAGCAGCGCTCGCTCGTGCTCCCGGCCGGCGCCGCCGCTTCGCCCCCCGGACCCTCGACGGATCTTGCCGCGCCCACGCCCCCGGGCCTCGACCGCACCGCGACCGCGCACCAGGCGGCGCCGAGACCCGCGCTGACCACGTCGCTCGAGCCCGGCCAGGTCCTCGCGCAGCGCTATCGCGTGCAGCGCCTGCTCGGCAAGGGCGGGATGGGCGCGGTCTACCTCGCCGACGACGAGGTCCTCGGCGAGCTCGTCGCGCTCAAGGTCATCTCGAGCGCGTTTGCCGCCGACGAGCAGGCCATGGTGACGCGGTTCCGCAAGGAGGCGGCCGCCGCGCGCAAGGTCAGCTCGCCGTGCGTGATCCGCATCCACGATCTCGGCGAGGCGCGCCCGGGCCTGCTGTACCTGTCGATGGAGTACTTCTCGGGCCGCACGCTCGCCGAGGTGATCCAGCAGCGCGGCCTCGTTCCGATCGAAGACGCGCGCGACATCCTCAAGCAGATCTGCACGGGCCTCGAAGCGGCGCACCAGGCCGGTGTGGTGCATCGCGATCTCAAGCCGAGCAACGTGCTGGTCGGCGAGCGCGGCGCGGTGAAGATCATCGATTTCGGTCTCGCGACCACCGCCGTTGGTGATGGCCTGACGGCCACGGGCGCGATTCTCGGCACGCCGCACTACATGGCGCCCGAGCAGGTGCGCGGCAAGCCCGTCGACTCGCGCACCGACGTCTACGCGCTTGGCGCGCTCGCATATCACCTCGTGTGTGGCCGCACGCCGTTCCATGGCGACAACGCGATCGCGATCGGCTTCGCCCATCTCTCCGAAGTGCCGCCGGCGCCACGCCTCCTCCGCAAGGATCTGCCCGCGAACCTCGAGGCCGCGATCCTGGCCGCGCTCGCGAAGAGCCCCGACGATCGCCCCTCGAGCGCCCGAGCGTTCCTCGAGAAGTCGACCGCCGCTGCCGCTGCCTGACACCGCGTGCGTCAAACCTTCGACACCAGGGCGCGTGGCGCGGGCTGGGAACGCGATCGGGTAGCTGGCGCGAGACGTGCTCCTCACACGTCAGGTATGCGCCTCATCCACTTCGCATGGCTCCCCGCGCTCCTCGTCGCGTGCACCGATCTCCCGGACCGGCTCGACGAGGCCGATGTGGCAATTCCCGGCGATTGCAGCGGCGGTAGCAGCGACGAGATCAAGGTCTCGGGCACCGTCGTGGACCGCGAGACCCAGGCTCCGGTCGCCGGGGCGAAGGTCGATATCACCGAAGCGTGGGCAGGGTACGAGGGCTTCCCGAAGGCGGGCTGCCGGCTCGGCACGGCGACCACAGGTGCGGATGGCCGGTTCGGTCCGATCAAGGTCCACGCCGGGCAGTCGGATCCGACCATCGTGATGCTGGTGACCGGCGCAGGACGCGCACCGACGATCGCGGATCACTCGGTGGGCTGTCTGTTCGGCTGCTCCGATGTGGACGAGCGGATCGCAGCGCCCTCGGCCGAGCTGGCGACGCAATGGCGCGAGGAGCTCTACGCCGGAGGCATGAAGTACGCGCTCAACCGTGGGCTCGTGGCGTACACGTTCCAGGACAGCATGCTTGCGCCCGCGAGTCGCGTGACGCCGATGTGGTACGGCCAGCTGATTTTGGATCCCGAGACCCACGAGTTTGAACGTGGTGCGGAGGTTCGGTTCCTGGACGAGGATGCCATCACGCTCACCGCGGTCGAGCGGACGACGACCACCAGATCGGGCCAGATGCTTCTCGGTTACGAGGGAAACCTACAGGGCTACTACAACGTTGTCGGCGTTCGGTCCCCGGAGCGCTGGGCAGGTGTCGGCGTGATCGTCGCGACCGGATGGATCTACATCGAGACATCGGGCTCGCCCCCATGATCAACGCGGCGTGAAGCGATAGTGCGCGACGATCCACTCGCGCCCGCCGCGGTAGCCGAACAGCTCTGCGCACGCGAGGAAGAACACGCGCCAGCGCTGGAACCGGCGCGCGGCCTCGGTACCGTACGTGCCGGCGAGGATCGCGAGCACGTCGCGGCGCTTCGCCATGAGGTTCTCGTACCAGGCCTCCGCCGTGCGCGCGTAGTGCGTGCCGGCGAGGTGCCACTCGGCCTCGAGCTGCAGATCATCCTGGAAGTGATGCAGCAGCTGCGCGCTCGGCATGATGCCGCCGGTGAAGAACTCGCGCGCCATCCAGTCGGCGCCGCCAGCATCCTCGAACGGATACGTGTGGTGGCGATGCGCGAACACGTGGACGAACAGCCTTCCCTCGGGCCGCAGCCAGTCCGAGATCCGCCGGAGCAGCAGCTCGTAGTTGCGCATGTGCTCGAACATCTCGATCGAGACCACGCGGTCGTAGCTACGCGCGGCGAGGAGCAGGGTGCGGACGTCGGCAGTCTTCACGGTGAGGTTCGTGATGCCGCGCGCGGCCGCCTGCGCCTCGATGAACGCCTTCTGCGGCTTCGAGTTCGAGACCGCGGTGAACCGTGAGGCCGGATAGCGCGCGGCCGCCCACAACGAGAACGACCCCCAGCCGCAGCCGAGGTCGAGAACATCCTGGCCATCGCCGAGCTCGGCGCGTTCGGCGGTCAGCGCGAGCATCGCCGCTTCCGCATCACCGAGCGTATGCACGCCGTCGGGCCAGTAGCAGCTCGAGTATTTCAGGTGCGGGCCGAGCACGGCCTGGAACAGGGCAGGCGGCACCTCGTAGTGCTGCACGTTCGCCGCCGCGGTCTCGATCGCGATCTCCGAGCTTCTCAGCTCGGCGACCAGCGCCTCGTGCCGGGCCTGCTCGTCCTCGACGCTGCGCCGCTCCTGCCGCAACCGCATCGCGCACACGGCGCGGATCCCGGCGCGCAGGAGCGGCTCGGGAACCAGGCCGCTGTCGACAATTTGCTCGAGCACGGTCGTCATCCTACCCCCGAGATCGGCGCCCTACGCCCCGGTAGCTGCGATACCCTGGAGGCTGGGAGGACGTCATGCCGACGAAGAAGAAGGTCAACGCACACCTGAAGCCCCGGGTGAAGCCCAAGGCCCCAGCCGCGCCGACCCGGCTCCAGAACCTCGCTGCACGTCCATCATACGACGACATGGATGACCAGCTCGTGGATGCCAGCGGCGTGTTCCGCGTTACGTCGAGCATCGCGCAGGCGCAGACCGGCCACGACGAGGAGCCCACGCGGCGGTTCCCGAACGACAGCCTCGTGATGGCCGCGCAGCGCGATGGCTTCCGCGAGGAAGCGCCGGCAGTCGACGACGCGGCCGACCTCGAGGCCGAGGCAACGCTGGCGTTGCGCCGCGAACGCGCGGCCACGCTAACGGCACGGGCGCAGGCAGTGAAGAGCCGCACGCGCCGCTAGGCGGGTGCGGTGCCGCCGAGATCGATCGCGGGGAACTGAGCGGCGGTCTTCATCGCCACATCCATCTGCGTCTCCGAGAGTCCGAAGATCGTCTTCATCGACTCGAGAAACTGGATCTCGCGCCAGTCGTTCTTGCCGTCGGCGAGCGCGATGATCATCACGTACACCGCGGTCCAGTAGCGGTCCGAGGGCGACACGATGGACGAGGCCACGTCGGTCAGCTCGGCCTTGTGGTCCTTGCCGGAGGTGCGCTCGATCGCGACGTCGATCGCTTCGTCGAGCTCGGCTGCCGTGAGCACCTGCATGTCGGGGATGTTGTGGAGCACCGCGCGAACGGCGAGCCGCTCCTCGTGGTGGATCTCCTCGTCGGCCGCCGCCATCAGCGCCATGCAGCGCACGAACGCAGGCATCATCTCGCGGACGCGGCCCGATTTCTCCTCGAGCGTCTGCAGGCCCGAGTGCTTGCGTGCAGCCTCGAACAGCTCCTTGGACTCGGCCTCGTCGAGTGCGAATGCGGACTGGAGCTTGTCGAGGAACTCGATCTCGGCCTCGGCGAGCTGGCGATCGGCGACGCACACCTCGCACGCCATCGCGTAGCCGGCGAGGCGCATCTGGCGCGACGGCAGCCCGGCGGCGATCGCGGCGATCCGGTTCTTGCCGCCACCCGCCTCGCGGATCGCATCGGCCGCGACGTCGGTGATGCGGCCGATCTCTTCGCCGGTGAGCCCGTCGAACACCGTGTTGTTCGCGAGGTTACCCTCGAGCGTCGCGACCTCTTCTTCGGTCACGTCACCATCGGCCTCCATCGCGCCGAGCATGACCTCGACCAGGAAGCGGCGCGGATCGTCGGTGCTGACCTTGCCGCTGAACATCTTGCGCAGAAAGCTCATCGTTCCCCTCTCCTCTGAGGGCCTACGGTAACACCTCCTCCTGGGGGAGTTGGCTCACCGGGCGATGAACACGGCGAGGGGCGAGACGCTACTTGCCGGTGCCGAACAGGTTCGAGTAAACGCCGAAGTACACGCCCGCCATCCATCCGTTCTCCCCGGGCGCCGCGTTCGCACCGATCAGACCGCCGAGCGTCACCTGCGGCGATAGCCACATCTGGCCGCGGATGCGCGGCTCGAGTGCGAGCGACCCGACGTCGTCCGCGCCGAGCTCGTAGCGCAGCCAGCGCCGGCCCGCGATCATCTCGACCGAGAGCGAGCCCCAGTGCGACGACGTCTCCGCACCGGCAACGCCGTAGAGCGCGCCGAAGTTCGAACCTTCGTGGTCGGCGAGCCGACCGGCCTCGACTTCGCCGCCGAGGTAGAGGCCGCGGTAGGCCTGCATCGTGAACTGAATGGAGCCGGTGATCGCCGAGCTCGCCACGTCGGTCGATGATGGTGGCGGCGTTGGGTCCGTGGTCGTGCGCTGGAGGTAGCCGCCGACCGGCTTCTCCGGGACCACCACCGCGAGATGCCGCGAGTTCATGCCCATCTGCAGCCGGGCAGGGCGATCGCCGTTCCGCTCCCAAAGGCAGCCCGTGGTCGCGATTCCGAGTGCACCGACGAGCGCGAGCCCTCTCAACATGGAGAAGATGCTAGCGCACCCGACGACGAAAGCCGTTGGCAATTCCTAGCAACGCTTCGGAACTCCCGCGTGGGTCAGGTGCGACGCCGACTGCTACTTCGAGGGCGCACGGAACGCGCGTACGTAGTAGGCGAGGGCCCAGCGGTCGGCTTCCGGCAACTGCGGGTAGCCGACCATCCTCGTGCCCGTCAGGCCGAGCGTGATCGTCGTGAACACGTTCTCGACCTTGTCCCCACCCTTGAAGTCGTCGACGACGAAGTTGCGAGGCGGCGGCTTGATGGCGAACGCGACCGGGCCGTTCCCTTCACCCGTCAGCCCGTGGCACGCGGAGCAACCCGCGGCCGATCCCTCGTAGGCGGCCTTACCAGCAGCGAGTAGCGCGGGCGTCGGCGTCGGCGTCGGCGTCTTCGCGAGGGCGTAGCCGGCCGCGGCGCCGATCGCGAGCGCGAGGATGAGACAGCGGCGCACGATCCAGAGTCTAGACCAGGTCGGGGACCAGCGGAATCGGCAAGCGAGGGGCGCGGTTAGCTCCGGATCTGTCACATCCGGGAGGGCCCGCATCTACCCGGCATGACCCGCTTCTTCCTCCTCGCGACCTTCCTTCTCGGCTGCAGCGATCCGCACGGGACCGCGCCCGACGCCCCCGGGCAGGAGATCGATGCGCCGATCGCGATCGACGCGGGCCCCACGTCGACCGACGCGGGCGCCGATCTGACCCTTCTCTCGATGCAGGGTGTGTATGGCGACTTCGGGCACAAGACCCTTCCCGTCGATGCGATCGCATACGACGTGCGCTGGGAGCTGTGGGCCGACGGCGCGACGAAGCGGCGCTGGCTGATCCTCTCACCGGGCAGCGCGCCGATCGATAACACCGATCAGGATCACTGGGTGCTGCCCGTCGGCGCGCGACTCGTGAAGGAGTTCACCCGCGGCGGCACGCTCGTCGAGACGCGGATCGTCGAACGCACGAGCGTCGCGGACTACTCGCTTCGCACGTACGTGTGGAACGCGGCGCAGACCGAGGCCGTGCTCGACACCGATGGCGCAACCGATGTCAACGGCACGCCGCACGACGTACCGACCGCGGCGCAGTGCATGTCGTGCCACTCCGGCGAGGCGGGCAGGGCGCTCGGCTTCTCGGCGGTGCAGCTGCCGGCCGCGACGCTCGCGATGCTCTCGAGCACCGGCAAGCTGAAGAATCCGATCACGACCGCGTTCGGACCCACCGGTGCAGCGACGAGCGTCGCGGCGCTCGGCTACCTCCACGCGAACTGCGGCCACTGCCACAACCCGAACGGCATCGCGGGCACGATCAACAACCAGACGCTGCGCCTCGATGCGACTACGAAGCCCGTGGAGATGGAGCCGGGCTGGGTCACGACCGTGAACGTCGCCGTCCAGGGCAACGGCCTCGGCGCGACGAAGCGGATCGATCCGATGCAGCCGACGAACAGCGCGGTCGTCAAGCGGATGTCGGTGCGCGGCGCCGGGCAGATGCCGCTGATCGCGACCGAGACGGTCGATCAGACCGGGGTCGATGCTGTCGTCACCTGGGTCGGCACGCTGCAGTAAGCCACTCAGTGGAGCGGGACCGGCGCCTTGGTAAAGAACTGGTTCGCCGTGCGACCCTTCGAGCGGGTCGTCGGGTAGTAGCGATAACCGACGACGATCACGCCAGCGTCGAACAGTGCATTCTGCGCGCGCTCCTGGGCCGCATCGTCGGCACCCGAATCGGAGAAGTCGACCTGGTGGATGTTCGCGCTGCGATTCGAGTTGAGCCGCGTCTCGGTCACCGTCGGGCACGGCGCCGTGATGCAGCGCAGGCCGTTGTCCTTGACGAACGTGAACACACCGCTGTCGATGGAACCCGTCTCGCTGCCGGCGACCCAGATCTCGGTGACGGCGAGTGACGCGCCGCGATCATCGGGCGCGGGGGCGATGTCGCCGCGAAGCAGGACGGTCTCGCCGGCGCGAATCCGATCTTGATAGGACTTCTGCACGGACGCCGGCATGCCGGTGTGGGTGAGATCGAGAGAATCGACGTAGCAGCGGCTGGACGTCTGACCGCGGCCACACGTCGTCGTCGAGCGATTCGGACGCGCGACGAAGAAGCCACCACAGCGGCTATCGAAGCTGCACGCGCGCTTGTCGAGCGTCACCGTGAAGTAGGTGAACGCCGCGGCGGTGTCGCCTTTTCCGGCGTCGCCATCCTGTGCGGTCTCATCCGCGAGCTCGTCGGTGGGCTGATCGGCAGCGCAGGCGGGGACCAAGGACGTCACAAACAGCGTAGAAATCACGGCTAGGCGCATGCCCGGGCCCGGTGCACGACCAATGCCGGCCCGGGCACAAAGGTTTCAACGGGGTGCGTCAAAGATCGGTGACCAGCCGACTGGCCATGGCCAGCGTCCCTGCCGCCTTCTCGCACGCGAGTCAGTGCGTGCTACCACCGGCGGACGTGTGGATCGACGCCATAGCCGGCGAGCGCCTTGGCTTCGTCCGCGCCGGGAACGTGCACCACGTGGAAGGCCTGGTGCGCCACTGGTCCGAAGGAACTCTACGCCATGGGACCGTTGTTCGTCGTGTTGTGCCCGTGCTCTCGGATTCGAAGATGGTAGACGGCCGCGCGTCGACGGAACTCGAGCGGTCAGAGGACTGCGCGCGTTCACCCCGGCGCACGCGCTCGCCGGCGCACGAGAGCGCCGAGTGCGAGCAAGACGAGGCCTGCGATCACGCCCGCGCCGAAGCCCATCGTCTTGACGGCGGCCGAGCTCGCCGGCTTCGGCGTGCTCGGACGGGGTGGGGAGGCTTCCTTCTTGAAGCCGATCTCCCAGAGGTCTCGGCCGATCACCTGTCCGAGAGCGATCCGGCCGCGGGGTGCGAACGCGATCTTGTTTGCAGTGACGAGCGAGGTGTCGTCGCCATCCGGTGGAGCGCCACTCCACACGCCGCGGGTCGGGCTCGCGCACTTGATCGGGCCGGTCCACCAGTGACGCACCGCGTACCGGGCCTGGAAGAAGTTCTCCTTGGAGGGGTTGGCGCCGTACTCGATCCCGCTGGGGCTATATTCCTCTCGTCCGCCGGTCACCGGCGCCGCCTCCTTGAACCGCAGGTCGTCCGTCATGTCCTGCTTGCCGTAGCGCGCGTGCAGCCGCGTCATCACGAAGTTGTTTGCGATGTCGCCGCCGACCAAGTCGCCCCCGAGGGCCGTGATGTCGTCGGCGGTCACGTCGAGCTCCGGGCACGGATCGCAGTGATAGCTGCGGGTCGCGGTCCACGCGTATTCGGTGACGACCGCACGCGGATTGGCTTCGATCGTCTTGTCGAACAGCGCCGCGTAGAACTCGGCGAACCGGGTCTTGACGCTGGGCTTGACGTCGAAGTTGGTCGGGATGAACACGTTCTTGTAGTTCGCGACCTCGTAGCGCTTCGCCTTGGAGAAGATGTTCACGATCAAGTCCTGCTTACCCGAGGAGCTCGCGAGGCCGAGCCGGATCGGGAGGGCGAAGTCCTCGCTGTCGTAGTGAAACCGGATCGGGGACAGCGCGGCATGGCCGCCGACCACGTGGACCTTGGCGGGATCGACCTTGGCAACGAAGAACTTCGAGCCCGCCTCGACATACGGCCGGAGCAAGGACGCCGCGGCGTCGGGCACCTTGTACTGGTTGTCGCGCAGCCAGGTCTCGAGGCCCGACGAGTCGGTCGCCGACAGGATCATGATCTTGTACTCGCCGACGTCGAACTTCGCCTCGATCGCGACGCCACCGCCGCCGGGTCCGAAGCCGCTGCGACCAAACCCGAAGCTGCCGGTCATCTCGCCGACCTCGTTGCCGAGCAGCCCGCCATACACGTTGGCGTCGGGTGGGCACGGATCCGCTTCCCAGTACTCCACCAGCCGCGGCGAGCCGAGCGACTCGACGCGATCGAACACATCGCGTTCCAGGATCTTCACGTCGCGCTCACGCAGCACCGTCGGCACCGGGATGACCATCGCGAAGTTCTCGAGCGGCCCCTTGTAGTCGTTCTGCATCGATAGCACCGTGCGGGTGCCATCGCGCATCAGGACCACCTGGGTCGCATCGTTGGACATCTTCGCCCCCGACCCGTTGACGTAGAACCCACAGAACGCGTGCGCGTCCCCCGCTGCCGCCACGGTGAACATGACGGCGAGCACGATGCCTGCGTTCTTCATCCCCCTTGGGACAACGCCGCTCGCGATCGGTTCCGTCTGCTGCGCGCGAGCCCCGAGCTATCACACCCACCGCCGGAGGAGGGCACGCGCCGCGATTCGATCCACTCAGCCTCGTTCGAGATATTCAGAGCTGTCGCGCTGGCCACCCATCGTGGGGCTCGCCGTCCGGATCACGAGGTGGACCTGGTCGGTGATCGAGGCGGGACCGCACCACAACACGAGCTCGACCGCCGGTTCGAGCATCACCCGTCGCTCGATCGATCGTCTCAGCGTCGATGTCCGCGCGATCGTCCGCATCAGGCTCGGGATCGCGCGCGCAAACTCTGCCTCTGCGAGTCCATGCCCGGCCGGTCCACCTGGGATCGCGGCGAGCGCCTCGAACGCCGAGTTCGCGAGAAGGATGGTGCCATCGGCAGCGATCAACGCCTGCGCGAACGGCGACTGCTCGAACAGCGTTGTGATCGCGCTGTCTGGATCCGCCTCTGCGGGCTGCGTCGCGCTGGATCGAACGCGCCGCGGGCCCACGTCGAGCATGTCCATCACGGTGTTGAGCTCGTAGCGAAACGCCGCGGCCGTGGCGTGTCGCTCGCCGGGCACCTTGGCCATCGCACGGGCGATCAGCCTTTCGATCGCGGGGTCCACCGCCTCACCGCGACGTTCTGCGAGTGACGGTGCCGCTTGTTCGACCTGCGCCGTCAAGACATCGACCACGCTTCCGTCGAACGGCAGCGTCCGTGTGAACAGCAGAAATCCCAGGATGCCGAGCGCATAGATGTCCGTTGCGATGGTCGCCGGCCCACCGAGGGCGCGCTCGGGAGCCAAGTAGTGAGGGCTGCCGCTGACGCCTTCTTCGTCGATCCCGAGTCGTCGCGCGAGCCCGAAGTCCAGGAGCCGCGCGATGCGGCGGCGGCGCGACCCTGCGCCGATCATCGGCTCGTGCGCGAGCATGATGTTGTCGGCTTTGATGTCCCCGTGGATGACGCCACAGCCATGCACATGGTCGAGCGCGTCGGCGACCTGCCCGAGAATATCGAGCGCGCGCCGGATCGAGATCGGAGCGGAAGCATAGGCGTCGATGAGCGGATCGCCATGGACCAACTCCATGACCATGAACGCGCCGAGCTCGGGGTCTTCGCCATAATCGACCACCGACACGATGTTCGGATGGCTGCTCTCGCTCGCCAGCTTGACCTCGCGCTCGAATAGCGCGCGCATCACGGCGTCTCCGGCGAACGCAGGTGCGATCACCTTCAACGCGAATGTCTTGCCGAGCTGCAAGTGCCTCGCGCGATACACCTCTCCCATCCCACCTGCGCCGATCACTCCTTCGAGCTCGTAGCGACCGGCGACCGTGGGCATCAGATACACGGACGTCGGAGATGGGAACGGAGTTACACGAACAGCCGCGATTGTTCGTCACCCAATCGTCAACGGTAGGTGTGGCTGTCCCACCATTCGGTACCGCGCATGATTTTCGCACCCGATGGTGGGCGATTCGCCGAATCAGATCTACGTGAGCCTCTGGATCGCGGAGGGCCAAGGTTCCGTGTGGTGGCTATGCTCCCCGCAGAACCCAAATTTCGAAAGGCGACTCATGACGAAGAAGGTCTTGATGGTGCTCACGTCACACGACAAGCTCGGTGACACGGGCAAGAAAACCGGCTTCTGGCTCGAGGAGTTTGTCGCGCCCTACTACGTCTTCAAGGACGCAGGCGTCGAGATCACGCTCGCGAGCCCGAAGGGAGGCGCACCGCCTCTGGACCCGGCGAGCGACGTGCCTGACGCACAATCCGACGACACGCGCCGCTTCAAGGCGGACGACGCGGCGCAGCGCCAGCTCGCGACCACTCGAAAGCTCGCCGACCTCAAAGCGGACGAGTTCGATGCCGTGTTCTATCCGGGCGGCCATGGGCCATTGTGGGATCTCGCCAACGATGCGGACAGCCGAAGGTTGATCGAGGCGTTCGCCGCCAACGGCCGACCGATCGGCGCCGTGTGCCACGCACCGGCGGTGTTTCGCGACACCATGGGACCTGATGGCAACAGGCTGGTCGCCGGCAAGCGCGTCACCGGTTTCACGAACAGCGAGGAGAAAGGCGTCGGGCTCACCGACGTCGTTCCCTTCCTGATCGAGGACATGCTCAAGGGAAACGGCGGCAAGTACGAGAAGGGCGCCGACTGGCAGAGCAACGTCGTGCGCGACGGGACCCTCGTCAC
Source organism: Haliangiales bacterium (assembly GCA_038206055.1). Taxonomy (GTDB): domain Bacteria; phylum Myxococcota_A; class Polyangia; order Haliangiales; family Haliangiaceae; genus JABFXX01. Next base: position 29,881 of record JBBRBG010000035.1, on the reverse strand, counting down.
CGGTCAGAACCCCAAGTCGTCCGGCCCGGCGGCGAAAGAGCTGCTCACGCTTCTCGAGTAAGCTCGAGAGATTGCCGTGCTCGCGCAGTGATCGTCGCCGTCGCGCTCCTCCGGACGGTTAGACCGACTCGATCCGCACGGGGAGCCCGTCTCTCGGCTTACCGATCGGCATGACCTGAAACGGCATCTCGTAGCCAACGGGTACGGACCAGCGAACCTTCTTGAGCAACTGGTGAAGGGTCGAGCGAATCTCGAGCAGCCCGAAACGCTTGCCGATACAGAGGTGTCGCCCCCCACCGAACGGTGTGAAGGCAGACGGGTGGCTCTTGTGCTCGCCGCGAGAGAAGCGCTCGGGGTCGAACGTGTTCGGACGCGTCCAGTAGCGCGGATCACGGTGAACGACGACGGGGGCAAACCCAGTCAGAACGCCCGGCGGAATCCGGTACCCGGCGAGCTCGGTCTCCTTCGCGGTCACGCGCGGCATGAAGGGCAACGGCGGGTGGAGGCGGAGGGACTCATCCACGACCCACGTGAGCTCCTCGAGCTGCTCGAGCTGTTCGAGGGAAAGCTCGTCGGGGAGCGCCATGCTGTGCTCTCGCAGGCGCTCCTGCCACTGCGGGTGTTTGGCGAGATGATAGATCGCCGTGGAGAGCGTACTCGTGCTGGTGTCGTGGGCCGCCATCATCACGAACACCATGTGACGGACGACTTCCTGGTCGGTGAATGCCTCGCCGTCCTCGGACCGGACGTGGCAGAGCTTGCTGAACAGGTCCGTTGTCTCCCGGGCTCGTTTCTCCGGGACCAGTTGTCCGAAGTGCTCGGCGAGGAACGCCTGCCCCCGGATGCCCGCGTAGTAGGGGAGCGGCCAGAGTGGCAGTCGCAGGAGGGCGACCGAGGCCTCGACGGCGTCGATGAACGCGCGATTGATGCGGTCCGAACGCACGCCCGGTTCCGTGCCCATGAAGACGTGCGTTGCGACGTCGAGCGTGAGGGACTTGATGAACGGGTAGATGTTCGCGGCCGTGTGCCCGCGTAGCGAGCCGATCCTTCGGCCGATGATCGGGTTCATCTTCTCGACGTACCCCGCGAGGTTCGCGCTCGTGAAGGCCTCCTGGAGGATGCGCCGATGGTAGCGGTGCTCATCGCCGTCCATCGCGAGGATGGCGCCCGGAAAGACGTGATCGAGGAACCTCTCCCAGCCGAGGCGGTTGGAGAGCGCCCCATCCTTGTTGCGGAGGCCTTGCTCCAGCCCTTCCGCGCTGAAGAAAGCGAGCACTCTCAAGCGACCGAAGAGGTGAATCCAGACCACATCGCCGTGGTCATCGCGGAGCTTTTCGAGCATTTCCACCGTGCCCCGGCGCATGCCGAGCGCCCGCCCGACGATGGGCAGCGATGGCGCTCGCGGGGCAAGGCGCGCGTCTTTCATCATGCTGACTCGACCTCGAACAACGGACGGATCCCGGAAGCAAGGAAGGCGCGCAGCTCGATCCGCGGCGGGGCGAAGAGGAGAGACAGACACAGACGGACGATCCACTCGGTCAGGACGTAGGGATCGCGCTGGGCAACGACGCCTCGCTCCATGGCCGCTCCGAGCAACGGGCCGAGGACCTCCGTGAAGCTCTCGAGCACCTCGGGGATGCCGTCGCGCATGAAGGTCGCGACCAGCTCTGGCTCGTCCGCAAGTAGCTTCGCGATCGTCGGGTTGCTCTTCACCTGTTCGATCGCTGACGCAGCGAGGTCGATGATGGACTCGACAACGGACGTCCCCGGTTCACGAACCGACACACGTTGCACGGCCTGCTCGATCAGTCGGTGTACCTCGCGGTCCACGAGCAAGCGGAAGATCACGTCCTTCGCGCCGAGGACGCGATAGATCGTTGTCCGGTTGACGCTGGCCTCCCGCGCGATGTCCTGCGGCGATGTCCGGGACCACCCGTACCGCAGAACGCAGCGTTTGGTTGCGTCGAGGTAAGTGTCGAGCTCGGCCCGTGGGCGGGGCGGGAGGGCGCCGCGGTCGACCGCGGCTACCAGGAGATCCGGGAGGGACGATACGGCCACAGAGCGAGGGTTTCACGGCGGCGATGCAACCAAAAGACAAATCTGTTGCGATGACGCACAGCCGAAATAAGCGCAATATAATCAACATCTTGCATGTCGGCGCAGGGCGGAACACCTCCGCATCGATCTCGATCAGCGGTCAGATTCGGTGATGGGCACCGGATGCGTGCCGTCGGCTTGCTTGATCGGCTGCCCGGAGATCACGTCCGTATACAGTCCGAGACCGTGGGTGCTCCGGTTGGCTGCGTTCGTGATTCCACTCATGGCGTTCGGGTCGCCGGCAGGGAGGTCCCCTTCGGTCTTGCGGAGCGAGCTCGCGGAGAACCGATGATAGATCGCTCCCGCGCCACCATTCGCGAACCAGCTGTTCACTCCGAGGAGGTTCGGAATAGCGTCCTTCGTGTTGATGTAGTGGTCGTAGCGGGGCCCATCGGGCCAGCGCGACGCCGCCCCAGCGAGCGTGACGACATGCAAACTCGTGTGCAGAAGCGCTGCGATGTCGGCGTCGGTCGCGTTCGGGTTCGCCTTCTTGAGGGTGGCGATCGTGATGTGGACGGCGCGACAGATCTGCGACGCGCCTTGACTGTGACCGATATAGGTCATCTCCTGCCCGAGCTTGACCTGCTCGAGCATCGAGTTGGCGAGCGTGTGAACCGTCGGCTCCGCCGAGATGTTCAGCTTGTCCTTCACGGTCTCGAGAGAATCGCGGACCAACCCATGCGACGCGTTGTAGACCGGTCGGACCTCGAGATTAAAGGCATCCGCGACCTTCTGCGCCTCGCTCCCATGTGGCCCGGCTTCGCGCTCCGGACCGACGAGAATGCCGTTGACGAACATCGCGTTCCCCTTGGGCTTGCCACCCTCCGGCTCGAACGCGGGGATGTCGTCACGTGGTGTCGACGGTGCGTAGGCACGCTGATCGGCGCCGAGGATGTCGCCGTCGGAAGCGGGCCTCGGCTTGTCGTGCGTCGTGGCAAGTACAGCCTGGACAAAGCCCTGGCCGAGGTGCTGATGAAGCCACATGACGACCGCGTCCAGGTCGCTGGGGTGCGTCGCGATCACCTCGGCCACTGCCTTGGCGCCGCCGGGTTGGGTCGCGACGCGCTGGACCTCAGCGAGTCCCGAGCTCATGGAGGTTCGTGGTGGCGGCGACGCGGGCGCCTCGGTCTTCGTGTCGGCCTGGTGGTTTCGATCGCGGACCATTCCCTTCAGCGTACATCGACCACGCGACGTGGACCACGGCAGAGCGCCGAGCTGGCGAGACGGGCGGAGCGCTGGGCTGCATCGCAGTCGTTCTCGGGGCCAAGAACCTCGGGCCCGATGCGCCGAACTGGCGCCACCGTGCGAGGGACCCTGTTTACGTGGCGCCTGACAACGGACACGTGAGCAGGTCGAACGACGGCGCGCTCAGCGAGTACAGATACGCCCTCGACCCAAGCTCCCGGCTCAACCTCGCGCCGAGCTCCGTCAGCTCGACGATCGGCGTCGGGTACTCGGCGTATGTGAAGCCTGACTCGGCGAGCGGACCACACGGGTTGCCGCCGAGGGACAAGAACACGAGCTGGCGCAATGTCTCGGATGCGTAGACAGCCCGCGCGCCGACTTCGCTGATGCGGTTTCCGTCGAGCGTCAGGGCGCGCAGGTTGCGCAGACCGCGCGAGGCCAGCATTCCAGCATGCGTGTCGTCGAGCTGCTGGCCCGTGAGATCGATGGCAAGCATGCGGTCCAGCAGTCCACGAGCGAGCAGCGGCTCGAGAAACCGTGCCGCGCCGCCCCGCAGCCGGACGTGCAGGATCGGCGCGATTCCGAACAGGTCACTGCCCTTCGCCAGGAAGACCTCCGCATCGATCTCGATGTCTTCGACGAACCCTCGGTGGAACCACGCGGCCGTGGCGCCGTGGCGCTTCACATCGCTCTGCCATTCGGGATGGCGAGCAATGAGGGAGCGGACAAGCTCCGAGTCGCCGATCAGGTGCCCCGGATTCAGGTAACTCCGACGCCGCTCCTCACGGGTCTTCAGCTGTGCTCGCCCGAGCTCTGCGCGCGCGTCGCCCCGTGCTGCCGCGAGGGAGACCCACTCGTGGCGAACAGCGTCGTCGTCGGGCCGAGCGAGCATCGCCTGCAAGCACGTGACCTCCGCGTCCGACGCGGGGGACGGCGTCCGCTCCGCGGGAAACCCGAGCGCGACGTTGATCCGACGCAGGCCCTCGATCACGCGAGCGGTCCATGACTCTCCGGGCCGTCGCAGGTGCTTCGCTTCCGGCGCATTCCAGACCGGAACGTCGGTCGAGCTCGCCTCCGCGAGCACGATAGCGGCGTCGTGCACGGCCGGGAAGGCGCTTGCGTCGAACCCCTGGACGAAGCGATCGATCGCGCCCGCGAGGCTCTCGCGCGCGGACAGAAGCCGCGGCTCGAGCTGCATCAGCCGGTTCGCGAGCAGTGGTCTCGCTTCGTGGACAAGGATCAGCCCGAGCGCATCGGCTTCGCAGGCGAGAATGTAGACCTCGGCGGCAACGAGGCCCATCGAGAGCATGCGTTCGGCGAGCCCATCGGGCTTCAGGCGGCCGGCTGTCAACCGCGCGACCGCGCCCGGAAGATCCGGCTCTCCGGTCCACAAGCCCAGGTCGGCGAGCTCGCTTCGTGCACGCTCGGCCCGACCGGCATCGCGTTCGGCCATGTTCCACGCGATGCGGTGCTGGATCCGCTTCCACGCAGCGTGGGCGCCTGCGAACGCGACGCGGAGTGCGACGCCTGCGGCCTCCTCGGGTGGAAACAAGTCAGTCACAACTCATCCTACTCGCGAGTGTTGCTGGCGCGCGCTGGGGCGCATGTTCATGCGCTGGTCAGGGGTGACCGGATCTGCGCACGTTCGGCGGATGAAGACCTTCTTGCTCTCGACCTCGCTGGCGGTTGCCGTGGTTCTGGCCATCGCGACGGCCTCCGCCGATCCCAACGATCCCGATGTGGAGGCCGACAATGGCCCCGAGCTCCGCGCGGTATCGGTGGTCCACGGCATGACGTTCACGCTCAGCCAGCGCGAGGTCGTGCCAGGGACGCAGGGTCCGAGCACCATGGTCACTCGAGTCCATTCGGCGGTCCCGCCGGGGCCGCCAAACAGCAACCCGTTCGCCATCGACCTGACGATCAAGGTGATCGCTCCGGACATGGAGGTTGCACATGCCGCGGGAGCGCTGACGGCGCTCGGCCTGATGCAGGGCCTGACGGTCCAGCAGATCTCCGACACGTTCGCGCAGCTCAACTGGAGCGTCCAGATCAAGGCGGTCAGCGGCCAGGTCGACCCGAACGCTCGGATCGATGCCATCAAGGCCGGCGCGCTCGCCCAGCTCTTGATCTCGGCGATCATCGCCGGGGACCGTCCCGGTGGCGGTTGCGACGCGGCCATCCCGTTCATCCGGCAAGGTGCCGCCGCGCTCGGGTTTCCGACGACCTGCCAGAACTAGTCGCCGGCGTGGCCGAGCTCGGCGCGCCAACAACGCCGGCACCCTCGATCGCACCGACGCCACCGCGGTCTCCTGCCCGAAGTGATCGGTTCGGCGGGCGACCATCACGGTCGGTAGGTGATCGTCAGGTAGGGCCGACGACCAGCGGTAGCGTCCTCCCGGCTGCGAAACCCGGTGCCGTTGGAACCGGTTGTCACGATCGCGAACCCGAAGTTGGATCCAGGTTGCGCGACCCAAGCACCAACCGAGGCGGCGTCGAGGGCTGGGCGAGTTCCGGGCGCGCGGCATGCAGGGGCAACCGCGCCCGGCGTACCATCACGCCCAAGGACACGACCATGATCAATACGGTTACGCGGACGATTGTCGCGGCTCTCCTCGTCGGGAGCGTGCAGGTTGCCGTCGCCGACAAACCTCCGGCCGTCCGCGCGACGCTCAGCTACGAGACCGGACCTGCGTACATCGCACAGAACGATGGTGAGTACGGTGCCGAGGGCTCGCGGTATCGAGCCGATGACGTCGGCCAGCGCGACAACCTCGTGGTGTCGCGACGTACGAGCATCGAGCTCGCGCGTGGTCGACACCGCGCGATCCTGCTCTACGCGCCGTTCGAAGTGGTGACCGAGGTCACTCTGTCCCGCGACCTGCAGTTCCGCGACACGCTGTTTCTCGCCGGAACCGCGGTCCAGCATCGCTACCTGTTCGACGGCTACCGCGCTTCGTACCTCTATACGCTGCTGGAGGGCGGTTCCCTGGAGCTCGAGGTCGGAGGGTCCCTTCAGGTCCGCAACGCCAATGTCGCGTTCCGTGCGCTGGACGGAGCGCAGCGTGCCGCGCAGGCCGACATCGGGTTGGTTGCGGCGGCGAAGGCACGTCTGTGGTACCGGCCCGGCGCCGGTACGTGGTGGAGCGCACTCGATGCCGATGGCTTTTCGACGTTCGGCCTTGTCCCGGGCGTGCGTGGCGCCATCTACGACGTGCAGCTCTGCGCGGGACACCCTGTCGCAAAGGGAATCGACGTCGTGTTCGGACTGCGTCTCCTGGGCGGCGGGGCAGCCGTCGAATCTCAGGACATCTACAACTGGGCGAACTTCATCGTCGTCACCGCAGGTGCGCGGGTGTCGATCGATACGCTCGTCGGCGCGGCCACGCGGTGAGCTGAGCGCGCTCCATGGGATGCGCACGTCGTCGACGTACACGCGGGCACCGTCCGCACCGGACGTGCTCGGCGGGATCGCGAGCCTCAGCGTCGGAGCGACCGACGTGGTGATCGTCGAGACCGAGCTCGACAGCACCGGTGGGACCAAGAAGACGCTCTCGATCATTCCCAAGGCGGGCGGGGCGGGCGGGGTGCTAGCGACCTCCCAGGACAGCCGCGCGTTCCTCGGAGTCACGCTCGACGGCGAGTACGTTTACTACTCGTCGAACACATCCGTCCTGCGCGCAGCGGAGCGCCCACCATGGGCGTGCTCTTCAACGCGACCCTGCGGCGCAGCCATGCAGCGGGAGGAGCGAGAGGACGCGCTTGATCCGCGAGGGGGCGAGGCGCCAGCCGCCGCGCCAGAGCAGGCGAGGTAGGCGGACGATGACGCTCACTGTCGCGCGAACGCGCTCGAATCGCGATCGATGGTGATTGTCGCGGTCCCAGATCCACTCGATCATGTGGAGCAGCATCTGGATCACGTAGATCGGATAGAGCAGGCGGAACCGCCACGGGAAGTAGTAGCCGATCAGTGCGTGATAGAAGTGGACGCGCCCGGCGAGCTCCTTCTCCGACCAGTTATCGCCGGCGCGACGCGCGCACCCACCATCGATGTCGAACCGGCGATGCACTGTCGGGTGCGGGTCGTAGAGGAGGTGCTCGCCCGGCCTGCGCACGTGTGCGAACCGGTACGCGAATGATTGCTCCTCGCCGTATGGGTGGAGCCCCTCGTCCCAGCCGCCGACGCGCTCGCACAGGGAACGGCGGCACGAGCTGTTGCTTCCGAGCAGGTAGTCGATGCCGGGCTTGCGCAGCGGGCCGTAGGCGTACTGGCGGGTGGTACGTAGAAACGTGTGCGTGAGCGCGCGCGCACGGACCAGACGCGGGAACCGCACGGTCTCTGGACGCGTCGGATCGCTCGTGAGCCGGCCGACGACGCCCACGACCTGTGGGTCGTCGTAGTTGCGGACGTGATCCGCGATCCAGCAATCGCCAATGGGGAGGTCGTCGTCGTCGATGAACAGCAGGATCTCGCCGTGCGCGTGCCGGATTGCCTCGTTGCGTGCGCCCGCGGCACCCAGCGGTGGTCGCGAGATCAGCCGGATGCGCGCATCGCCGAGACCCCGCACGGCCGCGTCGAGAGCAGGGTCCTCGGACTGGTCCAGCACCACGATCTCGAAGTCGCGGTGAGACTGCTGCAACACGCGTGGCAGCAGCTGGAGAAGAGCGGCAGGGCGCTGGTAGGACCTGACAATGACGGAGCAAGACGTCATGTCGCGCTCGGAGAGGACGTCGGCTTCATGAGCTGATCGGACGGCGGCCACCGGCCCGACGTCACGCACGCGCCCCCGAGCCCGCCGTGCGAACTGCGAGCGTAAACGCTGGTTCACGAGGACCGCGACATCGACGTCGATCGCCGAAGCAATTCACCCCTTCTCGGAACTTGGTGCGTATTCCCGGCATGAAACGAACCTGGTCGATTCTTCTGGTGCTGGCGGCGTGCTCCCAACGTGACGAGGCCGTGAGCGATGCCGCGGTGCAATTCGCCGATGCGCCGCGACCCAGCGACGGTTCAACCGATTCGATCGCGACCGATGCCCCGCCGAGCGAGCTCTGCTCTTCCGATGGATGGTGCACGGCGATCGCAAGCCCGAGCTCTACGTGGGCGCTGTCGGTGACGCCCGGAGGTCAGGTGTGGACCGTTGCCTATGGCGTGACGAGCAAGCTCTCGACGGGCTGGCAATTCTTTGACCTCGGTTGGGCGGATCTTGTGGATCCGTTCATCCGCCACAACGAGCTGTATACGGTGCACGCCGTATCCCCGACCGATGTCTGGGTCGGCGGGCGCCAAGGCTACGTGGGTCACTTCAACGGAGGCTCATGGACTGAATTCCGCCCGGCCGCACCGTGGCCACAGGGCATCTGGGGCGCCGCCACCGATGACATCTGGGTGTTGTACGACTCCGGGCTTCGGTATCACTGGGACGGCGCGACGCTCGCGAGCAAACCGACCTCCACCGTGCGCTACGCCGGTGCGTGGGGGCGCGCGGCAACCGACATCTGGGGGTTTGGCGAGACCATGATCAGCGGTCTGTACAAGGCGGCGATCGATCACTTCGATGGCACGGCGTGGACGTCCACCGTGGTGCCGGGCGGCGGAAAGGTGATCTCGCTGTGGGCGGCGGGGCCGAGCGACATTTACGCGGTGGTGAGCCTCAACGGCACGACGCGCGTCGTGCACGGCGATGGGACCACGTGGACCACGGTCGTCGATCCGGATGTGGTTCAGATGTTTGGCGTGTGGGGCCGCGCGTCGAACGACGTCTGGCTCGTCGGTGGGCAAGGCCGCATCGCGCACTGGAATGGCACCACATGGAGCGGCGAGGTCTCGGGCTCGACGAAGACCCTCGCGGATATCAGCGGCACTGCGACGACCATCTGGATCACGGGAGACGGCGTTGCGCTCCATCGACCGTGACCAGCCCGACTACTGCGCCGTCAACAGCTTGTCGGCCACGGCGAGTATGTAGTCCTCGTCGACGTGCACGAAGCGAACGACACCCTTGGCATCGACCATGAAGATCGCCGGCACCGCGAAGTTTCCGTGGTTCTGCCCCGAGTACTTCGCGAGGTCGACGCCATAGCCGGCGAGCGCCTTGGCTTCGTCCGCGCCGGGAACGTGCACCACGTTGAAGGCCTGGTGTGCCACCATCTTCGAGTCCGAGAGCATCGGGAACGCCACACCTGCTTGGCCTGGGTCTTGGCCTCCTCCGACGGCTGATCGACGCTGATCGCGATGACGACCGCCTTCGCCGCAGGGCAAGCTCGGTGATCGTTGCCGCTCAGGCAACTGGCGTGTCCGCGGGATCCTCGTCGTGCATCGCGAACATCCGGATCGCGCAGCGCAGGAAGTCCCCCTCGGTCACGAGGCCGACGAGCTTGCCGTCGTCATCGATCACGGGAAGACAACTGAACGGTGATCGATCAACATGGTGCCTGCGGCGGAGGCGCGTGAATCCGGGCGAACGCTCCACAGCTCGACCGACATGATGTCGCGGACCAGGACCTTCGACTCGATCAGCTCTCGCGTCGCATCGGCCATGTCCCGCACCGAGCTGACCTTCGCCAACAGGACATCGCGATTCGTGACCATGCCGACCAAGCGCTGCGCGGCATCCACGACCGGGAGGTGCCGGAACCCGTGGAGCCGCATGACCTCCTCCGCGAGGGTCAGCGACTGTTCTGGAAAGAACGTGACGACCTTCGAGGTCATGATGTGCTTGACGAGGACGGCCACGCTGCCATCGTGACAGACCTCTGCGGACCTGTCGCGCCACTACCGGATCGCGTGTTCGCTGTTTGCGTTCGGCCACCGCTCCGCCGCCGCGCTACGGCGTTTCGCCGGTGTCGAGCGTCAGGATGTTGGTGGACCAGCCAACGCCGCGCTCGAACTGCATCTCGCCGACCCAGTTGAGCGGGAGCCCGTAAACGGTCGCGTTCCCACGATCGTTGCGCAGGTAGACCTGCGGATCGGTGGTCACGGCACCGACGCCAAGGGAGGTGGACAAGTTGAAGGGGTGCAGCGTGGCCGCGGGCTCGCCGGCGAACCTCGCCTGCTCGTTGATCTGGTTCGACGGACCGCGATAGACCGCCGATTCGATGGTGTCGGTGCGCACGTACTGCACCGGGTTGCCGCTGACGGTCTGGCTGCCCGTGATGTCCTGCCACTTCCAGCCATCGCTCTGCAGGCGGACCTCCACGAGGCGATTGAAGTCGCTGCGATAGAGGATCGCGAGCGTTCCGTCGCGCCGCGTGGAGACGTACGGGCGACCGGTCGCCGCCGGAACCGTCGTCGGGAAGCCGGCGGTGAACGACGTCGCGAGCTGGGTCGGCACGCCGGCCCGCCAGGTTTCGCCGGGGCGACGGAACAGTTCGACGACGTTCGAGCCCGAGCGATACATCACGGAGGTGATGCCGTCGGCGCGCACGGTCGGCATCGGATCGCTCGCCGCCGGAAACGACGTGATGGTGCCAGTCTGCGCGCTCAGATCGGTGCTGGCGAAGTTGCCATCGCTGAGCAGCCGTAGCTCGATGATCCGCGTACCCGCGCGATAGACCACGGCGCTCACGCCATCGGCGCGAATAAACGCCGCCGGATCTCCGGTCGCGGTCGGCGCGCGGGAGTTGATCCACTTCGGCACCCAGCTCCCTTCGCCGCGGATCTCGATGATGCTGCCGTCGCTGCTGCGGTACACGATCGCGTTCTTGCCATCGGAGCGGCGATACGGGCTGAGCTTGCCGGCGATCGGCTTGCCCACCATGGGCAGGATCGTTCCGACGAACCACTGCGACGCGCTGATGACGAACTCGTGGATCGTGTTGTCGGTGGCCTTGTGGAGCACCGCGTTCCATCCGTCGTCGCGGCGATATCCGACGACCTCGTTGCTCTGGCCGCTGCTCGCCCCGTAGTGCAGCGCACCGCGCCAGCCGGCCTGCGTTCTTGCACTCGTGACGTTCGTGTACAGACCGCAGCTCGTCGCTTGAAAGTTGTACGCCTGGCACGCCTGCGTGTGATCGCACGCGTACTGGCAGGCGAGCTCGCTGCCGGTGAACGACTGGATGGCCGTTCCCACGTACACTGTGTCCTGCTGCGAGGGCGCGCCTAGCGTCTCGTAGCCGATCGTCGAGAGGATCCAGTCGAGGTGCTTCGGGATGCTCGTGTACAGATCGTACTGGCCGGCGATCGGGTCCCAGCGCTTTCCGTTGAGCGTGCCGAGGATCCGGTTACTGACGTAGAACGGGCCGCCGGAGTCGCCGGGGTCGATACTGTCCGTGGTGGTCCAGAAGTCGCCGCTGTTGTCCTCGCTGTCGTCGGTGGTGTCGCTGATCTGACGAAGCTCGCCGCTCGGATTCGCGACGCCATCGTGGTTCCCCGCGCCGACCTGGACGCCCGCGACGTTGTCGCCGGGAAACGCCCAGGCGAGCGTTGCGGGTGTGCTCGCGGTGCCGTCGATCGCGCTCGCGATGTTGGTCAGGCGGATCAGGGCCACATCGGCGAACAGGCCGGTCGAGTCGTCGCAGTTCCACGGCCACGAGCCGCCACACGCCGTGACACTCGTCCCGGGGCGTTGCCGCACCAGGTCGATCGTCGCGGTCAGCGCCGAGACGCCGCTACCGGTCGTGTAGAAGTTGACGCTGGCGTTGACCTGCGGATTGCAGTGCAGCGCGGTGATCGCCCAGCGCGGGCTGATCCTCGTCGCCGTGCAACCGGGGATCTTGACGGCACGGTCGCGCTGGAACTGCGAGGCGAGCGTGCCACCGATGATCGCCTGATCGATCTCTGCGGTCGGATCGTCATCGGGGGGAACTACGCAAGCGCCGGTCAGCGTGAGACCGAGCATGAACAGAGGTCTGAAGGTGGACATGCGCAGGGAGACTCCGCATGCCCGTGACCGTGACGAGGTTTCTTGGCCGAACCGACGGCCATGTTGCGTGCGACGACGGTACGGCGCGAGGTTGCTCACTGCTGCTGGATCCACGAGTAGAACTCGACACCCAGGCCAGCGATGCGTGAGCGGACCTCGGTCCGTAGCGCGTCGTCGTACGGTCGGCCGACGAGCTCGAGCTGGCCTCCGCCGATCCGATGGAGCGCCTCGGCGATGTCCACGGTGACCGCGGCGATCCGGTGAAATGGTGTTGCCGAGCGGGACCGACTTCGAGAAGGCGAGTGATCGTTGTACGGCGATCGCGCCGTATCAGCGAGCATGCGATCACGATCTCGCCAGGGCCTGCACCACCCCGGCGCACAATACGCGAAGGGCGAGGGCGTCTCCCAAGACTCCACGAGGGCTCGGTATTGTATCGAAAGGCGTGCACCGCCAAGGACTACATGGCGTGCGATGACCTCGCGTCGTTCATGATGCACGGCACGGGTCTGCCGTTCGACGTCAAGGGCGCGCTCGCGCTGTACCAGCAGAGCTGCGACGCAGGGAGCGCCAAGAGTTGTCGCGAGGTGGGCTATGCAAGCGAAGCTGGCCCAAGCATGCGCCGACCTCGCGTTCCTTTACGCCGCAGCGCGCGGATGTGGACCCGTGCGATAGTCCACGCGTGAGGCGAACCGTGGGGCTCATCGTGATCGCGGCGTGTGGGTCCCAGGGGGAGGATTCACCGCCTGCGAAGATCGTGGCCGCGGTAGCCACGCCCGCCGTCGATCGCGCGTGGGCCGAGTACCACTGTCCCCTCGACGAGGAGTACACGACCGACCCGATCTACGGCGCGGTCTGGGCCGACGGAACGGTCCGCTTTCACCACCAGCTCGAGGACAGCATCGATTCGATGAGTGACGCGACGACCGAGCTGATGACCCTCGTGGACGAGATCGACGCGCGCGGACTCAGCCTGAAGGTGCCGGCCGGACTGTCGCACCGTACCGACGCGCGGCCCGTCGCTCGGTTCGGGGCGCCCGATCCGGACCGCGAGCGGCGCGCGTGCAAGCTCGTCGCTGAGGCGAGCCAGCGGTCGCGCCGGGTGCTGCCATGCCCCAGGATCGATGGCGCGATCCCATTCAGCGTGCGCGTGGTCTACTCCAAGGGCGGTCGCGTACACGAGGTCTTCGACGTCAACGCGACCGAGCAGGACGAGGCGATCAGCAAGACACTCGGCTCTGCCTCTCGCTCCGATCATCCGGACATTCCCCCAGTGCCGAGTCGTAAGCGCCTCTCGGCAGAGCAGGTCGCGAAGCTCCGTGCGGGCCTCGTCGCGCTCGATCTCGGTTCGTTTCGCGATCTCCCGAAGCCGACCAAGACCTATGTCAACGTCGAAATCTCGACGGATGACAACCGCATCACATGCGGTCGCCAGTTCTCACCCGGCCTCCCCGAGTCTGGAGCTGCCCTCGCGCGAGCCGTCGACGAGATCGTGGCAACGATGTGGTGACGAGCGGCGCCTCGACAAACGCGTATGCGTCGGTGCCTTCGGCGATCACGAACTGACCGATCATGCGCGCGATGCGGATCCGTCTCGATTGCTTCTCCGGCAGCGCGGCCCGTAGCTGCACCGACCAGGGGGCGGTGTTCTCGGATCTCTCGCTCCTCTCGCAGCGTCCGATTCTTTCGACGAAGACGCGCGAGTTCCTCGCGGTCATCCGTCGGACGAGCCCGCCGACACGCTGGCGGGCTTGATCACCTGGAGCGCTCGTCGCGATGCAGGTTCAGAACACGTGCAGGCCCCAGTGACCGGCCGCGAACGCCGCGAACATCACGCCCATCAGGATCATCAACTTGTCGTGGATGCAGAGACCTTGCTTTGCCTTGCAGCCGTCGATCGGACACATCTTCGCCATCGGGTTCTCCTCGGTGATCGGGCAGGTCTGTCTGCCTTCATCGAGGAGTCTGGCGAGGCCGCCTTCCGTTACGCAGGATTCGCACGGTCTCCTGCCGGACGATTGTTGCGGGTGACGTGTAACGCCACCGCTACAGCCGAGACGTTGGCGGATGCACCACACTTTCAAGATCTCGATGCTCCTCTCGACGCTTGTCGCTTGCGGCGGCTCCGCGAAGACGGACAACACCACCAAGCCCATGGCCGGCGGCGGCGGCGACATGGCAATGAACATGAAGATGGGGATGGCGATGCCTACGGCCGACTCGCAGGCGGTGTTCGCGAAGGCCAAGGACTACGCGAACTGGCCGAAGTTCGCGGAGAACGCCGAACCCAAGGCCTCGAAGGGGCACATGGGCATGTTCGTCGTCACCTATCACAACGATGTCGTCACCGCGGCGATCGGTGCGCACACGCTGCCGCTCCCCGACGGTGCGATCATCGTCAAGGAGAACAAGATGAAGGCAGACGAGCCGGTCCACGCGCTCACGATCATGAGCAAGCAGGGCGGCAAGTGGTACTGGCTCGAGACCTCACCGGACGGCAGCCAGGTCATCACGATGGGCGACATGCCGCAGGAGGGCTACAACGCCCAGATGTGCACGAAGTGCCACGACGACGCATCGAACAACGACTACTTGTTCACACACAGCTTCGCGAAGTAGCTATCAGCTCGACGACGCGTTGCTCTGGCTCGGCCCCGGGAGACGTTACGTCGGCTCTGGGTCCCTTTTGCCGGTGGCCTTCGCGGCCTGCCAGGTAGCGAAGCGCTTGCGCATCTCGTCCCGCACGTCGTCGGGCATCGGCTCGTCCGGCAGCTGGCCTACCGCGGCCACGGTCGCCTTCATCTGGCGAAGGTACGCGCGGCAGTGCTTGCACATGCCGAGGTGCATCTGGAACCGCATGCGCTCGGCGAATCCCATCCGACCTTCGAGGTAGTCGGTGATGAGCTCGGTGATCTGTTTGCAGCTGAGCATCAGCGGTTGTCCAGGTGTTGTTCGAGCCGCGCGCGGAGACGAGACCGAGCGCGGTGGAGCAGCACCCGCTGATTGGTCTCGTTGATCTCGAGAGCGTTACACACGTCTTCGGCCGTCCAGCCAAGCGTATCGCGCAGCATGACGACGATGCGTTGTGTTTCGGGGAGTTGGCGCAACTCGGCGTCCAGCAACGCCATCGCCTCCTGGTTCCCCACCAGCTGCTCTGGGGTCTCGTCCTCCCACCGGTCGGGTGGGGCGCTCCATTTACCGCGATCATCGAACCGTGATGGATCGACAACGGACTCCGCGGACTCGTCGTGCTCGCCATCGCCCATCGCCGAGAACGGCATCATCCGCGCCTCGCGAACACCCTTGGTCTTGGAGCGGTTCACCAGGATCCGGGAGATCCACGTACCGAGCGAGGACCGTTCCTCGAACGAGTCGAGCCCATCGAGGACGGCAACCCAGGTGTCCTGGACAACCTCTTCGGCGGATGCTTCGGTGGACACGAAGGCGCGCGCAAGGCGCTTGAGCGGCCCGTGATAGCGCCGGACGAGGATGTCGAATGCGTCCGCGTCCCCTGCACGCAGTCGTGCCAGCAGCTGGGTCTCCTCGCGGCTCGCCACTTGTTTGGCGCACGGTATGCGTGCGGAGCGGATGGGTCCAGCAGCGACGGCCCATTCGTTTACGCGGTCGAGGCGGACGAACCCCGTGTAACGAATCCGGCCGTGAGGAGACCTGCCTGCATGCCGGAGCTACCTATTCCCACGCTCGACCTCGGATCCGCCGTGCGCCAGCGCTACGGCGAGGCCGCCCATGCGCGCGAGGCGGCTCTGTGCTGTCCCGTGTCACTCGACCTCGGCGCCGCCGGCACCGGCAAGACGGCGGTGTGCGAGAAGACGTTCGGGATCTACGCGCGCGAGCCATATCGTGGTCACCTCGATCTCGTGCATCCGACCGACGCCGGACCTGTCTGCAAGCCGGGAGACTGCTGCTGATGCCGGCCGTTCGAACGCGCCTGCCGATCGCCGAGCGCAAGGCGCCGAGCTTCGACCGCGCACTCGTCGGTCACGGCCTCGAGTTGCGACGCGCGGAGACCACGACCCTCCAGGTCAACGTCGGCAAGCTGTGCAATCAGGCCTGTCATCATTGCCATGTCGAGGCCGGACCCAAGCGCACCGAGATCATGACGCGCGCGGTGGCCGAGCGCGTGATCGCGTTGCTCGCCGAGAGCCCGGGCGTCACGACCATCGACATCACGGGGGGCGCGCCCGAGCTCAATCCGAGCTTTCGCTGGCTCGTCGACGAGGCGCGCCGGCTCGGACGCCACGTGATCGATCGCTGTAACCTGACGGTGCTCTTCGAGCCGGGGATGGACGACCTCGCCGCGTTCCTCGCCGAGCGCGACGTCGAGATCGTCGCGAGCCTGCCATGCTACAGCGCGAAGAACGTCGAGGAGCAGCGCGGCCACGGCGTGTTCGCGAAGAGCATCGCTGGCCTGCAGCAGCTCAACACGCTCGGCTACGGGCGCTCGGGCGGCAAGCGCACGCTGAACCTCGTCTACAACCCGAACGGCGCGTTCCTTCCCCCCGCGCAGGCCGGGCTCGAGGCGACCTACAAGGCCAGGCTCGCCGAGGACTTCGGGATCGTGTTCGATCACCTGTTCACGATCACCAACGTCCCGATCGCACGCTACGCCGACTATCTCGACGAGCGCGGCGAGTACGACGCGTACATGAGCCTGCTCGTGGCGCACCTCAACCCTGCGACCGTGACGGGGCTGATGTGCCGCTCGCTCGTCAGCGTCGGCTGGGATGGCGCGGTCTACGACTGCGACTTCAATCAGATGCTCGAGGTGCCGCTCGGCGCAGCACGCACGATCTTCGAGCTCGACTCGCTCGCCCTCGAAGGCCAGCCCGTCGCGACGGGCGCGCACTGCTTCGCGTGCACGGCCGGCAGCGGTTCGAGTTGCGGCGGGAGCCTCGCGTGACGGCGGCCGCGATCGGCGTGCTCGGCGGCAGCGGGTTCTACGACCTGCCCGGCGTGAAGGGCGCCGAGACCGTCGAGGTCGACACGCCGTTCGGTCCACCCTCGGATACGCTCACCGTTGGCCAGCTCGGTGCGCGGCGCGTGGTCTTCCTGGCGCGCCACGGTCGCGGACATCGGCGGCTGCCGGGCGAGATCAACGCGCGCGCGAACCTGTACGCGCTCAAGCAGCTCGGGGCAACCCACGTCATCTCGGTGTCCGCGGTCGGTTCGCTGCGCGAGGCAATCGCGCCCGGTGACGTCGTCGTGCCGCGCCCGTTCATCGATCGTACCGTCGGCCGGCCGGCGACGTACTTTGGAGGAGGCGTGGTCGCGCATGTCAGCCTCGCGGATCCGGTCTGCGGCCGGCTCGGCGATGCGCTGGTAGCCGCCGGGCAGGCCGAGTCAGCCCGCGTGCACGCGTCGGCGACGTATGTCTGCATCGAAGGTCCGCAGTTCGGCACGCGCGCCGAGTCCGAGCTGATGCGCATGTGGGGTGGCGATGTCGTCGGGATGACGAACCTCCCGGAGGCGCGACTCGCGCGCGAGGCCGAGCTCTGTTACGCGACGCTCGCGCTGCCGACCGACTACGACTGCTGGCGCGCGCGCGACGAGGTCACCGTCACCGATGCGATGGCGGTCTTGCGGGCGAACGTGGCGATGGCCCAGCGGATCCTCGGGCGCGCGCTCGCGTCGATCGATCCTGCCGAAGGGTGCGCGTGCCAGCGCAGCCTCGATGCCGCGCTCGTCACGCCGATCGAGGCGATCGCACCCGAGGCGCGTCGCCGTCTCGCGGTGGTACTCGCACGCAGGCTTGGTACGGTCGCGGCATCTCGATGACCGCGCGCTTGCGGAAGACCGCGATCGGTGTGGCGCTCGTGGCGGTCGTTGCCACGGCGATCGTCGTCGTCCCGGCGAAGCAATGGGCGATCTCGTTTGTGGAATGGATGCACGGGCAGGGCGCGATGGCGATCGTGATCTTCGCCGTGGCGTACGTCGTGGCTGCAGTGCTCCTGATCCCGGGCTCCGTGCTGACCCTGGGTGCCGGGTTCGTCTACGGCCCCGTATGGGGGGCGCTGCTCGTCATGCCGTCGGCCACGCTCGCGGCGATGATCGCGTTCGCGATCTCGCGCCGACTCGGGCGCAACCGCGTCGCGGCGCGCGTCCAGCGCAACCCGAAGTTCGCGGCCCTCGATCGCGCGATCGGGCGCTCCGGGTTCAAGATCACACTCCTCGTGCGGCTCTCGCCGATCTTTCCATTCGGGCTGCTCAACTACGCCCTCGGCGTCACCAAGATCCAAGTTCGTGACTACTTCTGGGCCACAGCGCTCGGCATGCTGCCGGGGACGATCGCGTACGTCTATCTGGGCTCGCTGGTGACCAGCGCGACCGAGCTCGGCAGCGGATCGGGGCGGACCTGGCTGTACTGGCTGGGCGGCGCGCTGACGATCGTCGCGAGCATCGCGATCACGGCGATCGCGCGGCAGGCGCTCCGGCGCGAGCTCGCAGAGGCGCACCCGTGACCGCCGCGATGCCGTTGCTCGTCGAGGGTGATGCGGCCGATACGGCGCTGCTCGAGAGCGTCCATCCGCCGGCGTGGGTGAATCCGACCGCGAGCGGACGTTACAACCTCGTCGTGCTCGGCGGCGGGACGGCCGGGCTGGTCTCCGCGGTCGGCGCGGCGTCGCTCGGCGCGCGCGTCGCGCTGATCGAGCGCCACTGGCTCGGCGGCGACTGTCTGAACGTCGGCTGCGTTCCGTCGAAGGCCGTGATCCGCGCGGCGCGTGCGGCGCACGATGCGCGAACCGCCGCGGACTACGGGATCCGCGTCGGCGCGGTCGAGGTCGACTTCGCCGCCGCGATGGCGCGGATGCGTGGGCTGCGCGCCGGCATCGCGCCTCACGACTCGGCAGCGCGCCTCGCCGGCCTGGGAATCGACGTGTTCCTCGGCGATGGTCGCTTCGTCGGCCGCGATCTCGTCGAGGTCGCCGGGCAGCGCCTGCGGTTCGCGCGCGCCGTCATCGCCACCGGTGCGCGCGCGGCGGTGCCCTCGATGCCGGGCCTCGCGGAAGCGGGCTACCTCACCAACGAGACCGTGTTCGCGCTCACCGAGCGTCCTCGCCGGCTGGTGGTCGTCGGCGGCGGTCCGATCGGCTGCGAGCGGGCGCAGGCGTTGCGCAGGCTCGGCAGCGAGGTGGTCATCGTCGACCGCGGCGAGCACTTGCTCTCCCGCGACGACCCGGATGCCGCGGCGCTCGTTCGCGGTCGACTCGTGGCCGAGGGCGTCGAGCTCGTGCTCGGCGCCGCGATCGTTCGCGTCGAGCGCGATCGAACGCTGATCGTGGATCGCGGACATGGCGAGGAGCGCGTGCATGCCGATCAGATCCTGGTGGCGACGGGCCGCACGCCGAACGTCGGCGATCTCGGACTCGACGCGGCCGGCGTCGTGGCCACTCCGCGCGGGATCGAGGTCGACGATCACCTGCGCACGGCCAACCGGCGCGTGTTCGCGGCGGGCGATGTCGCGTCACGGTTCCAGTTCACGCATGCCGCCGACGCGATGGCGCGGCTCGTCCTCCAGAACGCGCTGTTCTTCGGCCGCAAGCGGGTCTCGGCGCTGACGATCCCGTGGTGCTCGTACACCGATCCCGAGGTCGCGCACGTCGGCATCTCGGCCGAGGATGCCGCGAAGCGGGATGACATCATGACCCTCACGGTCCCGCTCGCGGAGGTCGATCGCGCCGTGCTCGACGGCGAGACGGAAGGGTTCGCGCGCGTCCACGCCGATCGCAAGGGCAGGATCCTCGGCGCGACCTTGGTCTCGCGCCATGCCGGCGAGACGATCGGCCAGCTCGCGCTCGCGATGACCCACGGCCTCCGGCTCGGCGCGCTGGCGTCGACGATCCATCCGTATCCGACCCAGGCCGAGGCGGAGCGCAAGCTCGGCGATGCGTACCAGCGGACGCGCCTGACGCCGCGCGTCCGGCGCCTGTTCGGTTGGCTCATGCGGAGGCGGCGGTGAGCGCGGAGCGGAGCACGGTCGTGGTGCTCGCGAAAGCGCCGGTCGCGGGCGAGGTCAAGACCCGGCTCGCACCGCCGGCTCGTGCGTCCGCGCTGGCGCGTGCCTTTCTCGTGGACACGTTCGCGGCGCTCCGCTCGGTCGCCTGGGCCGACCCGGTGCTCGCGACGACCGCGGCGATCGATCCAGCGCTGACCGCCGAGCTGGCGGCGCCGATCTGGATGCAGGGCGACGGTGACCTCGGGGCGCGGATCGAGCGCGTACTCCGGCGCGCGTTGGCCGCCGCGCCGCGGGCGATCGCGATGGGCGCGGACACACCGGGGTTACCGACGACCGTGATCGACCGGGCGAACGAGGCGCTGCGCACCGCCGATGCAGCGATCGGCCCGACCGAGGATGGCGGGTTCTACCTGCTCGCGCTCCGCACGTGCCCAGACGGGTTGCTCGCGGGCTTGCCGTGGAGTCGTGCCGATACGTTCGAGGCGACCCTCGCGCGGCTCCGCGAGCGCGGGCTGACGACAGTGGTCCTCGATGCGTGGTTCGACGTCGACCGCCCCGCGGATCTGGAGAGGCTCCGCGGACTGCTTGCCGCGCGTGTCGTGAACGCATCCGCGACGTGGCGCGCGCTGAACACGATCTCGGTCGTGATGCCGGTGCTCGACGAGGCGCGTCGGATCGGCGCCGCGCTCGCCGACCTCGCCGCGATCGACGGCCTGCACGAGGTCGTCGTCGTCGATGGTGGCAGCACCGATCGCACGGTGGAGATCGCGCGCTCGGCCGGCGCGCGGATCGTGACCGCGCCGCGCGGCCGGGGTTCCCAGCTCAATGCCGGTGCCGCCGCGGCGACTGGAGACGTCCTGCTCTTCCTGCACGCCGACACGACGCTGCCGAACGACGCGGCCCGTCACGTCGAACACGCGCTCGCACGACGGGACGTGGTCGCGGGCGCGTTCCGGACGTGGACGGTCGCGGAGAATCCGCGCCCGTGGTTCGCGCCGCTGCTCCACCTCGCGGACATCCGCTCGCGGATCACGCGATATCCGTACGGCGATCAGGCAATGTTCGTACGGACCTCGGCGTTCCACACCGCCGGTGGGTTCCCAGACATGCCCCTCATGGAGGATCTCGAGCTGTCGCACCGGCTCTCGAAGCAAGGCCGAATCCACACGTGCGCCGCGTCGGTGCGCGTCTCGGGCCGGCGCTTCGTGGCGCGGCCGATCGTGTACACCGCGCTCGTGAACGTGTTCCCGCTTCTCTATCGTGCCGGCGTGTCGCCGCACGCGCTCGCGCGCTTCTACAAGCAGGTGCGCTGATGGCTCGGTTCGCGGACCTTCCGCTCTGGCTGCGAACGACGCTCCGCGTCTACCCGTGGCGCCGCATCGGTCCCGTACCCTGCGCCGTCCTGCGCAAGCCGCTCTCCGAGTGTCGAGTAGCGCTCGTGACCTCGGCTGGCGTCGTGCCAGTGGGACAACCGCCCTTCGACGAGTCCGTTCGCGGCGGCGACTTCTCGTATCGCGTGGTCGCGGGAGACATCGACGTGCAGACGCTCGGCGAGTTCCACCGCAGCAAGTCGTTCGATCATGCCGGCATCGTTGCGGATCGAAACCTCGCGCTGCCACTCGATCGTCTCCGCGAGCTGGTCATCGACCACGAGATCGGCGAAGTCGCGCCACGCCATCTCTCGTTCATGGGGTCGATCACGGCCCCGGGGCGCCTCGTCCGCGACAGCGTGCCCGAAGCCGCACAGCTCCTGCTCGACGATCATGTCGACGTCGCCTTGCTGGTGCCCGTTTGACCGATGTGTCACCAGACGGTCGGTCTGGTCCAAGCCGAGCTCGAGCGTCGCGGCATCGTCACGGCGTCGGTGACCATGCTTCCGGAGATCACCGAACGCGTCCGGCCTCCGCGCGCGCTGTCGGTGCCGTATCCGCTCGGTTATCCGTTCGGCGCGGCGAACGACGCCGGGCTCCAGCGTCGCGTGCTCCGTGCGCTGCTCGCGCAATGCGATCGGCACGACGTGCCATCGATCGCTGTGTTCGATCCGAGCGACACCTTGGTCGCGATCTACGCTACTGAATGATCGTCGCGCAGCCGAACTGCACGGAGACCTTGCCGCCCGGGTCACTGCCGAGCGTGCTGCAGGTCGCGGGACAGGTGATGATCTCGGTCGGCGTCGTCGGATTGTCGTAGTACCAGCCGGGGCCACCGTTGCAGCCGGCGGACGAACCGACGTTGACGATGGTCTGCGGCTGACCATTCGTTGGCGTGTAGACGAAGTTCACGTGCGTCGGATCGATCGACTGCCCCGTGGTCGGGGGCGGAATCGCGAACGTGCACGGCAGCGCGAGGCCCTGCGTGACGCTCTGGGCGAGCGTGGCGAACAGCGGCGACCAGTTCGTCTCGCAGAGCGAGAAGAACGTCCCGGCGTGCGCGGTCTGGAGGCTGATGTACGTGCTTCCCACCGCAGCGGACAGCAGGAAACAATGCCCCTGAACATACGGCGCGGACTCCGCCACCACGGCATGAAGCCGCCAGCCCGTGCCGAAGCCCGGCGCGGTCAGCGCGCCGAGCTGCGACTCGAACGTCGCCTTCGACCAGCCGCTCTCGTCATCGCTGACCGCCACGATGTGCTTGACCGAGCTCGCGCGCAGGAACGACTGATACATCGGGTACGCGGCGACGACCTTCTCGAGCGCGTTGTGCGAGTCGATGCTGATGTTCACGTTGAGGAGCTGCGGACTGCCACCGAGCGGTGGGGGCACATTGACGTGTGACGTGTCGTTGATGACGATCACGTGGTAGTCGGTGCCGCTCGCGGCGATCGACGATGCGAAGCTGTTCATGTTGCTCTGGACCCGGGCTTCCTCGGCGTCCATCGATCCGGAGTTGTCGATCACCCAGATGATGTCGACCGGGCGAATGACCGTCGAGGCCTCGGAGGTCTCCGACGCGCACGCCGGCGCATCGACCGTCGGACCGGTTGGCCCGTCGACGGGATCGCCATCACCCGGATGCCGCGACGCGGAAGGTCCACATCCAAGGCCGATCACTGCGACGACCGTCCAGGCGTATCTCATATGATCCCCTCCGAGGTGGCCCCCACCTCGGCGCCGCTTTCAGCAAGCTCTGCGCCAATGTGCGTACCGGACGGTTTCAGCAGCTTGGGACGGGCAACTACCGAAGTGGGGTCAGTTGACCGTCCCAAAGTGCGCCAGTGCTGAGCTCGGCGTCCATCAGGTCGGCGGACCTACGACGAAGCCCATCACGAGCAATCGCTTCGGTTATCCCTGCGGTTCTAGCGACCGGCTACGGAGCGCAAATCGTCTCGACCAGCATCGCGCAGACCTCATACGGATCCATGTTCGCAGCCGGCCTGCGGTCTTCGAAGTAGCCTTGTCCCGCATTGGCTGTCGCCATCGGGATCCGGATCGAGGCTCCACGATCGCTCACGCCGTAGCGGAACTGATGAATGCTGCACGTCTCGTGCTTGCCGGTGAGGCGCTCCTCGTTGAAGGCGCCGTAGACCTTGATGTGCTCGTCGTGGCGCTTGCGCAGCTTCTCGCACGCAGCCTCGATCGCCTTGAGGCCGCCCTCCGCACGGGTCTGCGCGGTGCTCACGTTGGTGTGGGCGCCCGCGCCATTCCAGTCGCCCTTGATCGGCTTCGGGTGCAGCGTCGCACTCACTCCATGTTCCTCCCCGATCCGGTAGAGCAACCACCGCGCGAGCCACAGTTGATCGGCCATCTCGACCGGCCCTAGCGTGCCGATCTGGAACTCCCATTGCGCAGGCATCACCTCGGCGTTGGTCCCGACGATCGCGAGACCCGCCTTGATGCAGGCAGTCGCGTGGGCTTCGACCAGCTTGCGACCGAACACCTCGTCGCTACCGACGCCGCAGTAGTACCCACCTTGCGGGGCGGGAAACCCACGATCCGGCCAGCCGAGCGGCTTGATGCCGTCGAACAACGTGTACTCCTGCTCGATACCGAACCACACGTCACTTTCCAGGTACTTCTCGGCAAGGCCGCGGAGCCGCGCGCGCATGTTCGTGGGGTGCACCGTGCCATCGGCGTTGAGCACCTCGCAAAGCACGAGGACATCGCCCTCGTCGTGGAGTGGATCCGGAACGACGTGCACCGGCTTGAGCTGGCAGTCGCTGAAGTGACCTTCGGCCTGGCTGGTACTGGAGCCGTCGAAGCCCCAGTCCGGCAGCGCATCCAGCTTCTTGATCGGCCCATCGACGATCTTCGTCTTGGACCGCAGCTTGGCGGTGGGTTTCTGACCATCGATCCAGATGTACTCGGCGCGGACTTTCTTCAACACAGCTCCTCGTGGGGATTCGGCAGACTACCAGCATGCGGGAAGTTGGCTGCGGACGCGCCGGTGTAGAAATGCGGACTCGGCGTCCGGTGACGGCCCCCGTCGGCCCGACCGTGGACCTACATTCGCGCGGCAGATCCCGAACCCGCTTCGCCTCGGATCACGAGCAGGAGTGCGGCCGGCTCGTCGGCAGGTAACGTGCGGTGGCTGCTACACCGACAGACGCCGTTACCATCAGGACGAGCTGATGTCGCCCACGCCGAATCCCTCAGCAGCGACGGTTCAGCGGACGCGGATCCAGCGGCCGGGCAGATACACGCGGACGGTGCCGCGCACATTGATCGACGGGGTCTGATAGCGATCGCCCGCACCTGGCGGTGCCATCCAAGTTCCGGCGATCCATTCCCATCGCGAACCGACGAGGCGCCAGTGGCCGACGATCCAGATCGCGCCCGGGAGCTGCGGCGGCGCACTGATCAACTCGACGCGCGGCGGAGGAATCGGATCGATGGTCGCAGTGATCGTTCGCGGTGGTTCGATTGGCACGGAAGCGGAAGGTTCGGCGGGCGGCGGCATGACCACCGGAGGCAGTGCGGGCGTGGGCGTCGAAGGTGGGACGGCAGCAACGACGACCTTGGGCGGGCGCACGATGAACGTTCCACCGATCCACACGAATTCGTCCGCATCGGTGTTGAAGCTCCAGTAGCCGGGTACCCAGTCGACGGTGTTCGACGGTGCTCGAGGCCGCGTCTCCGCGAGAGGTGCCGGCGGAATTCTTCCGCGGACCCGGCGTCGCTCGATGCACACGGCGTCGTCGGGGAACTGTTCGCACAACTTGTTCGCCTTCTCGAAGTCCGCGACGATTTGCGGCTGTAGTGCCTTCTGCTTGGCCTTCGTCTCCGACACCCGGGCGGCGAGCTTGCCGTCGTAGACCGCACGCGGCAGATCGGGAACCATTCGCTCGTCGAGGAACCGGAACACGAGACCGGAGACATCCGAGGGACGGCTGAACCAGAACCGAACGCGGAATTCCTTGGCGCCGAGGTTGCTGTCCGAGCCGGCGGTCCAGTACTCGTCAGCGTAGTAGAACGGGTCGCCCTTTGGGAACCAGCCGACCGCGCCGAACTGTTGCTTCACGTTCGGCAGCTCGCCCGAATATTCGACGAGCTTCGGCAGCTCCGACGCGGGCGTGTTGACGCCGTCCATCCGGGACTTGCGCGTCTCGACCGGCGGCGGTGGCGTGACATTCCTGCCGCCGCGGCCACCGCCCTTTACTGGGGTCTTTGGTGGGATCACCGCCGCAGCGCTGATCGCGACCGGCTCACCACCTTGGTCGCTCCGGCACCGCGAGTGATCGCCCTCGTGCACGCGCGTCATCGCGATGCCCCACTGGACCGCCCCGTCGATCCGATTATCAAGCTCGACGCCACGCCTCCCGTAGACGATCAGCACCGTGCGACGCCCGTACTCGATCTCCCTCGCCGGGAACGTGACCTCGAAGGGACCAGTAGCGCACGGCCCGGGATAGACGAAGCGGCGGTCGCTCACTGTCTCCCAGTGCTCCTGTGCTGGTTCGACCTTGTCGGCGGGCGTCGTCGAGCGAGCATCGTGACTGCAGCCAAGCACCGTCACAGCGAGGATCGAGTACCAACGAACGAGCATCGATGTCGGCAGATGCAGTGACCGTGCCGCCGCCAGATCGTCGAGATGACCCAATTTACGCGCCGGCCAGCGCCAACGTACGTTCACAGCTGTGCCTCAGGCCTTGCCGATCGCCTTGACCGGCCCGGCTCGGTGATCGCGATCGGGCGCGTGATGGATCGCGCGGACCGCTTCGTCGATCGACCCTCAGAGCGACCTAGGTTGCGAACACTTCGAGGAGGAAGATCGCCCGAGCACCTCGGGCCTGGCTCCCCGCGAGTAAGAAACACGTGCCGGAGGTCGCCACGCGGTGCGATACTCGCCGCTTCGTGGCAGTTGATGTCCTGTTCGACGCTGGGCCTCGTTTCGAGATCCGCCGCGAGCTGAGCGCAGGCGGCATGGGCGTCGTGTACGAGGCGTTCGATCGCGACCTCGGCGAGTTGATCGCGCTCAAGACCCTGCGTCATGCAAGCGGGCACTGGCTCGCGCGCTTCAAGCAGGAGTTCCGCGCCCTGCACGACGTGGCGCACCCGAACATCGTCACCCTGGGCGAGTTCTTCGATGGTGCGTCCGAACCGTTCTTCACCATGGAGCTGGTGCAGGGCGTGAACTTCCTCGATCACGTCCGCACGCGGCTCGCAGCGGCGCCGGTCGCGTATGACGAGGCGCGGCTACGTGCCGCGCTCAGGCAGCTCGCCGTCGGTGTGTCGGCACTGCACGCCGCGGGCATGGTCCACCGCGACATCAAGCCGTCGAACGTCCTGGTCGCGCACGACGGGCGTGTGGTCCTGCTCGACTTTGGCTTGGTGGCCGGAGCCGCCGCGGCCCACGAGTCCGCCGACGGTGCCGTGGGCACGGTCGCGTACATGGCACCGGAGCAGGCCCTCTCGGGGGAGGTCACGCCCGCGGCCGACTGGTACAGCCTCGGCGTGATGATGTTCGAGGCGCTCACCGGTGCGCTTCCACACGACGGGCAGACCGCCTACGAGATCCTCCTCGCCAAGCAACGGCAAGCGCCGCTGCGGCCGCGGCAACTGGTCGACACGGTGCCACTCGACCTGGACGAGCTGTGCATGGGGCTGCTCCAACCAAACGCGCGCGACCGCCCGCAGGCCGGCGCGATCCTCGACGCGTTGAGCATCCGCGAGGACGTCACATCCGCGCGCGCACCGTCCGGGGTTCACGCCGGACAGCGCGAGACCGTGCCGTTCGTCGGCCGGGTCGACCAGCTCCGGCGGCTCCACGACGGCTTTCGCCGAAGCCGCGACGGCGCGCTGATCTGTCTGGTCGAGGGCGTTTCGGGCGTGGGCAAGAGCCAGCTGGTCGAGGCGTTCCTCGATGAGCTGGTCCGGGAGGAGCCCGACGCCGTGGTTCTGACCAGCCGTTGCTACGAGCGTGAGGCCGTGACCTACAAGGCCTTCGACGGCATTGCCGTCGAGCTCAGTCGGTACCTGACCCAGCTGTCGCCGACGCAAGCGGCAGCACTGATGCCGCGTCGGCCGGCCCTGCTGGGCCGGTTGTTCCCCGTGCTCAAGCGAGTCGAGGCGGTGGCCGGGGCAGGGGAGATCCAGTCGGTGGCGGATCCGCACCGCCAGCGGATCCGGATGTTCGCGGCGCTTCGGGAGCTGTTCCTGCGGCTGGCCGAGCGCCACCGGCTGATCTGGTACATCGACGATCTGCAGTGGACCGATGCGGACAGCCTGGTGTTGCTCCAGGAGTTGATCGCGCACGAAGACCGCCTTCCGGTGTTCATCATCGCGACCATGCGCCCGGCCGAAGACGCGCCGCGCCAGGCGTTGCTTGCCCGCGTCGAAGCGCTGGCGCCGACCGAGCGCGTTCCACTCGACGAGCTCCTGCCCGAGGAAGCGCGCGCGCTCGCGGGCCTGCTCCTGCCCGGCCGCGACGCCGCGACGCTCGACGCGGTCGCTGCCGAAGCGGGCGGTCACCCGTTGTTCCTCCACGAGCTGGCCCGGCACAGCAGCGCCTCGCTGGGCGCGGTCTCGGCCGGCGCGACGTTCGGCGAGATGCTCACCGCGCGGATCGGTGAGCTCCCGCCTGTTGCCCAGCGGCTCCTGGACGTGGTGGCCGTAGCGGGTGGTCCGCTCGCGCAGGAGGTCGCGGCGATCGCGGCGGAGCTGTCGAGCTCCGAGCAGATCAAGGCCGCCACCATCCTCCGTGCCGCGCACCTGGCCCGCACCGACGGCGTCCGACGCGCCGATCGCATCGTCACGTATCACGATCGCGTTCGGGAGCACGTCACGGCGCGCCTCGACGAGGCCCGCCACCGGTACCTCCACGAACGCATCGCGCTGGCGCTCGAGCAATGCGGCGCAGCCGAACACGATCCGCGCGCGCTGGTACGCCATGCCCGGGCCGCCGGCCGGGTCGCGCTCGCCGCCGCGCGCGCTCAGTCTGCCGCTCGGCAAGCGATGACGGCGTTGGCGTTCGATCAGGCGGCCGAGTTCTTCGCCGTGGCGATCGAGCTTGGCAGCTACGACCGCGAGACGCTGCGCACCCTGCAGATCGAACTGGCCACCGCCCTCGTGCACGCGGGCCGCGGTCCCGAGGCAGCGACCGAATTCTTCGCTGCGGCGGACGGCGCCGAGCCGGCGGTCCGGCTCGATTGCCAGCGGCAGGCGGCTGATCAGTGGATCATCACCGGGCACCTCGAGCGGGGTATGACCGCCTTGCGCACGTCGCTGGCCGACATCGGCGAGCCGCTGGCGGCGAGCCCACGGCGGGCCCTCGCGCGAGTGCTCTGGAACCGCGTGCGCCTGCGGTGGCGTGGCATTGGCTACGACAAGCGCGTCGAGAGCCAGGTCCCCGTCGAAACGCTGCGCCAGCTCGATGTGCTCAAGGCCGTCGGGCATGGCCTCGCGATGGTCGACAACATCCGCGGCGCCGACTTCAACGGTCGCTTCCTGTTGCTGGCGCTCAAGACCGGTGAGTCACGTCGACTGGTCGGCGCGCTCGCCACCGAGGTGGTGTTCCTGGCCAGTCAGGCCGGCCGGTCTGGACGACGTGCCCGGCGGCTGTATGCGGAGTTGGTCCGGATCGCCGAGGACTGCCCGGACGCGGGGTTCGCGCGGACCTGGCTGCTGCTCGCCGACGGCGCCGCCTGCTTCTTCGAGGGGCGTTTTGCGCCCGCGGTGCGGTCGCTGGAGGCCGCGGAGACGGCTTCCGCAGATGCGCAGACGGCCCTGACCTACGAGCGCAACAACACGCGCGTGTTTCGGATCCACGCACTGCGCCTGCTCGGCGCGCTCCAGCAGCAGCACGCGCTGATCCGAGAGTTCGTCCGCAACGGGCGCCAGCGCGGCGATCGGTATCTCGAGACCACGCTGCGGCTGCTGGAGGGGCAAGCGCTGCTCGGGCGCGACGACGTCGCCGGCGCCCGCGCCTGCATCGACGAGGCGACGTGGTCGCCGCCGGAGCAAGGCTTCCACTTGCAGCACTGGTACGAGCTGCGGGCGCGCGTCGAGCTGGCCATCTACGAGCAGGCAGCACCGGCGGTGATCGACGATCTGATGCCCCGCTTCGCGGCGCTGGATCGGTCGATGCTGCTGCGCGTGAAACTGGTCCGCGCCGACGCCGCCGCGCTCCGCGGCCGGCTCCTGCTGGCGGCGGCCGCCGCCGGGCACGACGTCGCCTCCAGCGTCGACGAGGTCACCAGGATCATGCGCCGTCTCGAGCGCGAGCGAGCCGGATACGCCACGGTGTACGCGCTGCTGTTGCGGGCCGGGATCGCGGCGGTCGCGCCGAGTGCTTCCCGTGAAGACGCGATCGTGCCGCTCCGCGCGGC
>JBBRBG010000034.1:0-54512 GCA_038206055.1 Haliangiales bacterium | reverse complement strand
CGGACTCCGGTTCGCAGCCGGCACTGCGGAGTGCCGCTCGCGCAGGTCGATCACCTACGCGGCGTATTCGATCCGGATTGTCTCGACCGCGGTGGTCATCGCCGCCTTGACCACCTCGACATCGGGATCGCGCACGATCACGTAGCCGTCGCCCTCGTAGCTATCCGATCGCATCGTTCCGAGCGAGGGCAACCGGGAATCGACGACGTGGCGGCCGATCTTTGCGCTCGCCTCCTCCGCGCCGGAGACGCGAATCACGCGCCCGTGGCCAACGCCGCGCAGGAACGCGACGCCGACCGCGTACTTGCGCTCGAACGGTCCATCGAACGCATCGTCGACGACGGCGCGGGCCCACGCCCGGTACATGTCGGTGTCGTGCGCGTAGCTATTCGCGAGGACGATGTGCGCCCCCGGGGGCCGGGCGGCGATCTCGCCGATCGCCAGCGAACCGTCGTCCCGGCGGAACCACTCCATGTGCGTGAACCCGGTCTCGAGTCCCAGCGCCTTGACCGCGCGAACGCCGAGCTCGCGTGCATCGGCGTAGTCGGGACCCTCGATGTCGCGCGGGAGCACGATGACCCACTGGATCCACGGTGTCTCCATGACCTCGAGCGGCGTCGGGTAGTACCGCGAGCACGACTGGAACAGGACCTCACCACCGACGGTGATGGTCTCGAAGCTGTGCTCGCGACCGCGGAGAAACTCCTCCGCGAGCGCCGGATGGTCCGGACCTGCCTGCAGCGCTCGCAGCGCCCCGCGGAGCTCGTCGGTCGAGTTGATCCGCCAGGTCGCCTTGCACCCCATCCCCGCCGGCGGCTTGAGCACGAGCGGGAAGCCGACCTCGGCGACGAACGAATCGGCATCCGCCGCGGACCGGATCAACCGGTGCCGAGCGCACGGCAGCCCGTGGCGGCGGAGCTCGTCCTTCATCCGTGCCTTGTCGCGGAACAGGTCGGCCGTGGCCGGATCCGTGCCGTGGATACCGAGCGCGCTGCGGACCTCGGCGAGCTGAACTTGCAGGGGCTCGAGGATCCCGAGGATCCGGTGGATGCTCCCGTGGCGCCCGATCAGGACCTCGGCGGCCACACGGAGCTGCTCGGTGTCGAGGCCATCCTCGACCTCGACCATGTCCGCGAAGATCCGTGCATCGTCGCCCGTCGGGGCCGTCTGGGCGATGCCGAGCAGGCGGACGTCGGGTAGCCGAGAGGCCGCGCGCGCGAAGCGCATCGTCGTCTCGAGTGGGAACGGTGCCGCGACGATCACGTTCCGCATGCCGAGCGTTGTAACATGACCAACGGAGCCACTCGGTGAAGGTTGTCTTTCTCGCGCCGAGTTACCCCCCCGAGATGCAGCAGTACACGCGTGGCCTCGCCGAGGTCGGCGCGACCGTGTACGGCGTTGGCGACCAGCCGGTGGGATCGCTCTCACCCTCGCTGAAGCAGCACCTCTCGGACTACCTCCAGGTACCGCGCTTGCTCGACGAGGACGACGTCGTCGATCGGGTCCACGCGTGGATGCGCGGCCGCGAGGTCGATCGGGTGCTCGCGAACTGGGAGGTCATGGTGATGACGGCCGCCCGCTTGCGGGATCGGTTCGGCCTCCCCGGGATGTCGGTCGATGCGGTCAACGGCTTCCGCGACAAGCAGCTGATGAAGGATCGCGTCGCGGCCGCGGGAATCCGTGTGCCGCGCGCCATCCGAGTACGCACCGCGACGGATGCACGCGAAGGCGCGGCCATGATGGGTTACCCGCTCGTGCTGAAGCCGATCTCGGGTGCCGGCAGCGCGGACACCTACGAGGTCCGCAGCGACCAGGAGCTCTCCGACGCACTGTCCCGCATGCAGCACGTCGAGCAAGCGAGCCTCGAGGAGTTCATCGAAGGCGAAGAGCTGACCTACGACACGGTGTGCATCAACGGCAAGCCCGCGTTCGCAAACGTCGCGCACTACCTACCGAAGCCACTGATCGCACGCACCAACGAATGGATCAGCCCGGTGATCGTGACGGTCCGCGATCTCAGCCAGCCCGCGATCGCGGCCGGCGTCGCGCTCGGCGACAAGGTCCTCGCCGCGCTCGGAATGGGCGACGGGTTCACGCACATGGAGTGGTTCCGCAAGCCGAGCGGCGAGGTAGTGTTCGGCGAGATCGGGTGTCGACCGGGCGGCGCGCACCTCGTCGACCAGATGAACTACACCTGCGATATCGATCTGTTTCGTGAGTGGGCACGCGCCGTGTGCTGGAACACATTCGAGGCACCGACGTACCGCAAGTACAACGTCGCGATCATCTTCAAGCGTGCGAAGGGTCAGGGCCGGATCAGCCGCGTGACCGGCTTGCAGGAGTTCCTGCGCGACCACGGCGAGCACGTCGTCGACCAGAAGCTGTTGCCGATCGGTGCGCAGCGCCGGAACTGGAAGCACACGCTGGTCTCCGACGGCTTCATCATGCTGAGACACCCGGACTGGTCGACGGCGTGCAAGCTCGCCGACATCGTGGCGAACGAGATCACGCTCTACGCGGAGTGATCACGCCTTCTCGATGGGCAGCTCGATCTGCGAGCTCCGCGGGGCGTCGGCGAGCACCTCGTCGGCCGCGAGCTCGTTCTCGAGCAGCTTCGACGCGATCTCGAGAAAGTCGGCATCCGTGACGATGCCGACCAGGCGCCCGTCCTGGACCACCGGGAGACACGCGACCTGGAGGCGCCGCATCAGCCGGAGCGCATCCAGCGTCGGCGTCTCGGGCCCGACCGTCGCGACGTCGAGCTTCATGATGGTCGACACCGGCGTCCGCAGCGTCGAACCGCCACCGAGCACGAACCGCAGCACCGCGCGCTGAGTGACGAGCCCGACGAGCTGGTGATCGGAATCCTCGACGGCGACGTGACGGATCCGCTCCCAGATCATCAGATTCGCGACCATCTCGATCGCATCGTCCACCTGCACCGTGAACAGGTCGGTCGTCATGTAGTTCTCGACGCGCGCGTACGTGCCCTTGCTCGTGTTCGCTTCGTCGAGGCGCGCGCGCTCCCAGTCCGAGACCGGGCGGCGCGTGAGCTGGCGCTGCGCCGTCGCCGCGACCAGGGCCGCCGCGCGCTCCGACGGAGTGGATCGATCGCGCAGCGAGTTCCACGACGACAGCTGCCAGCGCGCGCCGGTGCGGCCCGTGCGCACGCGTTCATCGATCACGCCGAGATAGCGCTTGATGTCGTCTGGCTGGATGCCCTGACGGTGGAGTCCCGACTCCGCCAGCGGCAGCAGGCGCTCGAGCACGAGCTCGCGGGCCGAGATCTCCTGGTGATCGAGCCACACGAAGCCCGAGCCGATGCCTTCGCGCGCCGCCGTGTAGAAGTTCGAGGCCGCCTGGTCGAAGTCGATCCGCTTCGTGATGTCTTCTTCGCGCGCACCGATCTCGACCATCAGGCCGACCCAGAACGCAGCATTCGCCATCTCGTCGAGCGTGCTCGGACCCGCGGGCATCACGCGGTTCTCGATCCGGAGGTGCGGCTTGCCTTCGGTGATACCGAAGCAGGCGCGGTTCCAGCGGTAGATCGAGCCGTTGTGCAGGCGCAGCGCCTTGAGCTGCGGGATCTCCCCGCGGTCGAGCATCTTCATCGGATCCTCGTCGAGATCCGTGCCCACGAGCGCACGGAACCGGGCGATGTCCTCGCGGAAGATCTCGAGCACGGACTGGCGCACCCAGCGCGTCCCGAAGCTGACGCGCGCCTCGGTCTCGCGAATGTGGTGAGTCTTGTTGCGGCTATCCACCGCCTGGCGGAACAGCGCGATCCGGGTCTCGGCCCACAGCCGGCGGCCGAACACGATCGGGGAGTTCGTCGAGATCGACATCACCGGGCCGAGCACGACCTGCGCGATATTGTAGAACCGCGCGAACTCGGCGGGGGTGACCTGGAGGTGGACCTGGAAGCTCGAGTTGCAGGCTTCGAGCATCACGGAGTCGTGGTCGATGATCAGCTCGTCGAGACCTTTGATCGAGAACTGGAACTTCCCACCACGCAACGCGGTGATGATCTTGTTGAGGTGCATGTAGCGCGCGCTCGGCACCATGTTGTCGAGCCCGAGGTCGCTCTTGCGCATCGTCGGAAGGATGCCCATCAAGACGACGCCCATCCCGAGCTCGCCCGCAACGGCACGCGCGCGATCGACGAGGTGATCGAGCTGCGCGTGCATCTTCGAGATGCCGTCGCCGACCAGCTCCTGCGCATCGCAGTTCGCCTCGATCTGGAACTGACCGAGCTCGGTCGTGTAGTGCGGATCGCGCAGACGCTCGATCAGCTTGAGCACGCCGCGCGTGGGCCGCCAGTGATCGTCGATCAGGAACATCTCCTGCTCGGCACCGATCCGGCGCACACCTTGATCGAAGCGATCCTCCACGATCATGCGCTCGAGCGCGCGCAGGTCCGCGAGGATCGCGCTCATGAACTCTCGCTGGCGTTCGCCATCGAGCCGGCCATCGACATCTTTATGTGAGCGCGTCGTCATCGGTTCATTCCGCTTTGGACCCGCTGGTCCACGCGTCCAGAATCTGCGGCAACTTGCGTCGCCATGTCACCCAGTCGTGGTGCCAATCAGGCCCCCAGGAGTCGACTCGGTTCGGAATTCCCTGCCGGCCGAGGACGTTCGCCAGGTTCCAGGACTCGCCGATGTCCTCGGCTTTGCCTTCCCCAGAGGCGATCTGGATGAACCGCGAGCGCAGGACCTCGAGGTGCTTCCCCGCGAGGCCCGGGACGAAGTGCAGCGGGGACGATACCCAGAACTCGTCCGAAAACTCATGGGGTTGCGCGTCGTAGAACCGGCGAAGGTCATACGTGCCGCTCATCGCGAGCGCGCGCGTGAACACATCCGGGAACCGGCAGACCGCGGCGACAGCGTGGAACGCCCCGATCGAGGCACCGGCCGCCCACAGGTCGAGCTCGGGGGACTTGCAGTCGGCCCGGATCGCCGGTGCGACCTCGTGGCGGACGTAGTGGTGGAACTGGTTCTGGAGCCACATCTGGTGGCGTGCCGAGCCCTCCCGGGTGACCAGCGCGCGGCCCGCGACGCTATCGCACGAGTAGATCTTGATCCGGCCGGTATCGAGGAGCGGCGCCAGCGCGTCGATCATCTGGAACCGCTCGATCTCCTCCGCGTCACCGCCCGCAGTCGGGAACAGCAGAAGCGGCTGCCCGATCGTTCCCCACCGCACGAGGGTCACCTCGCGTTCGACGCGCTCGCTCCACCAGCGAGCGACGACCTTGTCACCGCGCTCGCCCATCAGCCGGCCTGCGGTGCCGAGGTCTCGGCGCGCCATGCCTGGACTCGCCGCCAGAACAGCTCGGTGAACTGCTCGACCTCGTGGTGGGGGTACAGCGCCGTGACCTTCGCGCGGAACGCGGACTTCGCGGCCTCGGTCCCGAAGAACTCCCACGCGACCTCGTCGAGATGCGGCAGGTGCTGTGCGCAGAACTCCTCGAAGCGCGCCGTCTCGAACCGATCCTCGGCGATCTTGGCGTACGCACGCAGCTTCTCGCGATAGGGCATCTCGCGCTCCTCGGCGATCGCATAGAACGGCGCCCAGTCGAGGGTCCTGCGGAACGCCTTCTTCGTCACCGCACAGAAGATCGACCACCGGAGGTTCGCCTTCACCATCCACGGGAAGTGGCGATGCAGCGACGTGATCTGCGAGTCAGGACACGGGTTGGCAAAGTCGATCGGGTACCAGACGCCCTCCTTGCGCAGCGACTCGCACGAATTGAAGTCCCAGCCAAAGAACGCATTGATCGTCAGCGTCGTGTCGCGAAGCAGCGCCGCCTCGTCGTCGGAGACGAAGTCGGTCTCCTGCGAGTAGCGGTCGTGCAACGGCTCGTCGGGCAGATAGCGCACGAGGTGGGTCTGCGGACCGAGGCCGATACAGCGCACGAAGCTATCGAACGGGTGCACCGCCGCCTGCAGGTGCATCACGCCCTTCCCGCTCTCGTCGTAGCGCTTGCGCAGCGTCTTCTCGTCGGCGACCCGGCTGACCGCGCGCCAGCCTCCGCCATCGTAGGGCTTCATGAACATCGGATAGCCGATGCGATTCCCGATCTCGCCGAGGTCGAACAGCTTCGCGTACGCCTTGAGCGTCGGCGCGAGGTCGGCCAGTGGCTCGTACGACTTCGGCGGGATCAGCCAGGTCTCTGGAATCGGCATCCCGAGATGCATCATCGCGCAGTACGACGTGTGCTTCTCCATCGACTGCACCGACCACGGATTGTTCAGGACGTAGAGCCCGTCCATCAGGATCGCCTTTTTGATCCACTCGCGGCTGGTGTGATACCAGTGCGTCAGCCGATCCAGCACGACGTCGTAACCGCACGGCTGACGAAGATCGAACGGCTCGATCGTCACGCGATCGACGGCGATCTGAACCGTGTCGCCCTGCCACGCGATCGCGAGCTGGAGCTTGTCGAGAATCTGCTCGAAGCACAGCGGCCAGCAGATGTCCGCGCCGAGGGACAGACCGATCTTGCGAGTGACGGTAGCCATGGTCTTCTCCGAGCCTACTCGTACACGTGAAGAAACGGACCTGGCATCAACCACGACAGGCCCTCACGTAGCCGATCGCGCCAGTTCTCCCAGTTGTGCCCATCCCGGGCCTCGACGTAGCGAACATCCATCCCCGTGGAGAGCAGCAGCGGCACCATCGAGCGGTTCTCGTAGATCAACGACTCGTACATCCCGCAGCTCACGAAGACTCGCTCCGACACCGGCGTCGGATCCGCGCGAAATCGGTTGATGAAGGCCACCACCGGGTCGAACAGCGGGCCGCGGTGGTTGCGGTCACCGATGTCGGTGAACGCGAACGACCCCGACTGCAGGAGCAGCTTTCCGAAGAACCCGGGGTAGCGGTGCGCCGTGGACAGCGTCGCCACGGCGCCGAAGCTCGCGCCCATCAGGCACCGGCTCTGCGGCTGGGTATCCAGCGGGAACAGGCGCTCGACGTAGGGCACGAGCTCCTCGACCAGGAACTTCGCGTGACGCGGATCGTCCGCGTATTCGTGTAGCCGGTCGGGGGAGCTCGTGAACACCACGATCGCATCCGCGATCTCGAGCCGGTCGATCAGGTTGTCGAGGATCGTGTCCATCGACGCGTAGCGCAGGTAGTCGTGCCCGTCGTGGACCACGAGCAGCGGGTACTGGCGGTTGCGCTGGAATCGTGACGGGATGTAGAGGCCAAAGCCGCGCCGGCCGAACGTGTTGGATTCGATCCAGATCTCGTCGCGATGGCCCTTCGCTGCCGTCGGATCGTGGTGGATCCAGCTCGGGATCTCGTACCCCGTGCCGTGGGCGACGGAGTTCCCGCCGAACGGATCGCGCGCGACGTTGCCGTTGAACGGATCCTGCATCCACTCGCCATGGCCGTTACGGACGACCTCGAGCTTGTACTCGACCCGCGAGCCCGGCGGCAGCTGGAGCGTCAGGTGCCAGACGTCGGTGCCCACGACCCGATGGAGCTGCTGGGACGACGGCAAGCCGAACACCCAGTGCTTCAGGTGGACCGCCTCGGCCTCGCCGCGCCAGACGAACGTGATCGAGCTGCCATCGACGATCGGAAAGCTGTGGTGCGCGAAGAAGTCGTCCACGGCCTCGCGCGTGCGCGGCCCCGCTTCGAGCTGAAGGATCGCGGCGCCCTTCACTGGGGGACTCCGCGCAGGAACGGGCTCGAGAACCGGCCGGCGGACCCATCCCAGTCGCGTTCGACGTCACCGCTCGTGGTGAGCCGTGCACCGATCGCACGCGTGATCTTGCCATTCTCGAGCAGGATCCGGGCGCCGTGATCCATCGCCACGCAGGTGGCCGGAGCCATCCGCCGCGCGAACCGCTGGATGCCAGCGTGTGCCTCGAGGTTCACGCGCCGCCGTGGATCGGGGAGCAACACCAGCTTCGGTACGAGGCCAAAGCCAGTGTCGAGCACCTGCGCGATATCGGAGCCGTACGGCGGGAAGTCGTGGAACAACACGATCCGATCGGTGAGCACCATCGCGCCCGCAGACCACGCCAGGATCGGCTTGCCAACGGCGAGCCCGAGGACATCGAACAACGCGAGTCGATTCAGCAGCGATGCCACGTGACCGCCGGCGATCACGATCGCCTCGCACGTCTCCAGCTCCTTGCGGAGCTCCTCGCGATGTCGCGCGATGACCGGGCGCTCCAGGAACTGCCAGCGAGCCACGAAGGCCGCGCGCAGATCGTTGCAGCGCTCGATGTGATCCGCATCGATGTGGCGGAACTGGTCGACGGAGACCTTCTCCTCCTGGTCGAGCAGCTCGGCATCGACATAGCGAACCGAGACGGTCTTCGCGGCGTCCTCGATCTTGTCGAGCCGCACACGATAGAACGCCTGGATGTGTCGCAGGCGTTGCTGGCGCGCTTGATACGCCGTGGTGAACTCGGGGTCGTCGCGAAACACCTGCACGCTGCGTGCGTGGAGGCCGAGGTTCACGGCGGGCACCCCGAGCGTGCCGATCATCTCCGCGTCATCGGCCTCGCGCTCCTGGTACCCGGCGCGAATCAGCGCGACGCGGCCGCGAATCTCCAGCTCGGCGATCGCGGTGGCGACGTCGGGCTTCGTCCCCTGCGGACCGAGCAAGACCACGGTACCCATCAGCTCGCCCGAACCTTCACGGTGCGCCCGACGACGTCGAGCATGTGGCGGAGGTGATCGTAGTTCTCGTGCTTGAGGCGGATCCACGCGTTCGCCATGTAGCCGGCGTCGACACCCTGCGTGGGCGTGCCCTCCGGCGGAAGGTGCCAGTCGATCAAGCAGTCACCGTACGCCTGGCGGACCTCCGCGAGCCCGTCGTAGCCGGTGATCCGCCCGTCGCACTCGGGGCGTAGCGCGATGATCCCCGCGGACAGTCGCCGCGAAGGGCGCTGCCCCGGTCGGCCGTGCGTCATCAGCGTCGCCCACTCGCGATACAGGTCCATGTCGTTGCCGACGTTGTAGAGGTCCCACGCACGCACCCCGGGTGGCCGGCATCCGATCTCGGAGAACTTGAGGCCCTTTGCGCCCGAGAACCACTCCATGTGCGTCGCGGAGGTCTCGATGCCGAGCAGCGTGACCACCCTCTGCGCCATCACTTTGACTTCGTCATACCCGGCGGAATCGATCCGGTTCGTCGTCAGAAACTGCGGCGAGATCCAGCGCGTGCGCATCGCCTCGAGCACGTTCGGGTAGTAGTGCGTCGCGAACTCGTGGATCACCTGGCCGCGCAGGGTGAGCGTATCGAAGAAGCCTTCGTGGCCCTCGATGAACTCCTCGACCGCGATCGAGCGCCCCGCGCCCAGTGCGCGCAACGCCGGCTCGAGCTCGCGATCGCTGTCGACCCGCGACGCGCCGGATGCCCCCGCACCATCGCGCGGCTTGATGATCACCGGAT
Organism: Haliangiales bacterium; assembly: GCA_038206055.1. Lineage (GTDB taxonomy): Bacteria > Myxococcota_A > Polyangia > Haliangiales > Haliangiaceae > JABFXX01. The sequence goes on along the minus strand of JBBRBG010000034.1, from coordinate 45,097 downwards.
AGCCAACGCGCTCGATGAACGCGCGCACCTCGTCGGCAGACTCGGCCGCCGTGGATTCGGCACACGGCACCCCGCCCTGCCGCAGCACTTCCTTCATCGCGGGCTTGTCGCGGCAGAGGTACGCCGTGCGGGTGCTCGTACCGGGAATCCCGGCCGCCTCGCGGACGTGTGCGGTCGGCATGATGTGCGCCTCGACCGTGGCCTCGAGCCGATCGATCTGCTTGTGCCGCTCGATGAAGCGCACCGCCGCGAGCACCTGCTGCTCGTCGCAGACGTTGGTGACCTGCTCGTAGTGCGTCAGCCAGTGCCGGAGCTCGTCGTCGAGGGAGTCCTTGCTGCCCTCACCGATCGCACTGATCGTCGCGCCAACCTCGGCGAGGCCTCGGATGAACTGCTTCTGGTTCGCCGGGAACCGGGGCTCGATGAAGACGATATGCATCAGTGCCGTCCTGCCGCTGCGAGCTTCGCGTAGACCAGCTCGTAGAGCTTGCCCTGCGTCGCCCACGAGAAGTCCTCGGCCATCCCGTTCTGGATCAGCCGCTGCCACTGCTTCGGATCGCGATACGTGGTGAGCGCGGCCTCGATCGCCCAGCGCAGCCCTGCCTCGTCGTGATGGTCGAACACGAACCCGGTCCCCGTGCCGCTACGCGGTTGCCATTGCGTGACGGTGTCCGCGAGCCCACCGGTGCGATGCACGATCGGCACGGTGCCGTAGCGCAGGCTGTAGAGCTGATTGAGACCGCACGGCTCGTAGATCGAGGGCATCAGGAACATGTCCGCGCCGGCCTCGATCAGGTGCGCGAGGTCGTTCTTGAAGCCCTGGTAGAAGCAGACCTGCCGTGGGAACTGCTGCTGCATCTGCGCGAACATGTCCTGGAGCGCCGGCTCCCCGCTTCCGAGCACCACCAGCTGAAAGCCATGCTTGCGCAGGAGCTCGAACATCACCGGATCGAACAGCTTGAAGCCCTTCTGGCCGACCAGCCGCGACACCACGCCGAGCACGGGTACCCCTGCAATGTACGGCAGGCCAAGGCTCGTCAGCAGGTGCTGCTTGTCCCGCTCCTTGCCGGCGAGGTCGCTGGCGCTGTACGCGTGCGGGATGTGCTTGTCGCGCTCCGGCGACCACTCGTCGTAGTCAACGCCGTTGAGGATGCCGACCACCGTCGCCGATCGTGCGCGGAGATATCCATCGAGGCCCGCGCCGAGCTTCTCGCCCTGGATCTCGCGGGCATACGTCGGGCTCACGGTGCTCACCCCGTCGGCGAACAGGATCCCCTGCAACAGGAAGTTCACGCGCCCGGCCTTCATCAGATCCTGATGGAACAGGTGCGAGACCGCGCCGAGGTTGGTATCGGGCCCCACCTCGACGGGGAAGCTCCCCTGATACATGAGGTTGTGGATCGTGAGGAGGGAGCGCGCCTTTGCGAACCGCGGATCCTTCGCGACCAGCGTCTTCACGATCATCGGCAGCAGCGACGCCTGCCAGTCGTGGCAATGAATGATGTCGGGCGCGAAGTCGAGCCGCTGACAGATCATGAGCGCGGCGTACGACAGCGCCAGGAACCGCCGGTGTTCGTCGGGATCGCTGGTGTACAGCCGGCCGCGCGCATAGAGCGCCGGGCAATGGACGAAGTACACCGGCGGCGCAGCGCCGACCTGGAAGATCTTGCACGCATACCGGTGCGAGCCGAGCGTCACGTCCAGGTCCATGATCGCCTGGAACGTCGCCTTGCTCGTATCGACCGTGTCGTACATCGGCAACACGACGCGCGTGTCGTGGCCCGCGCGATGGAGATAGGCGGGCAACGCCGCCATCACATCGGCGAGGCCGCCGGTCTTGGCAAACGGCGCCATCTCTGACGCAACGAACAACACGTTCACGGCGCGAACAACGTTACCACTACCACCAGCGCAGGAGCGCGGCGGCGAGCGGAACTGCGAGTCGATCGACCTTGGCGGGCGCGATCCGCATCTGCGCGAATGGCTCGAATGGATCCGCGAGGAGGTCTCGCCGGACCTCGAGGCACAGCGCCCGCCCCGGTCGTGCCAACACGTGCGCATAGGCCAGCGTGCTCGGGTGTAACGGGTAGGTGGTGCCCTCCGCCACCGTGAGGTCGCGTGCGGCCATCGCCCGCCGGAGCTCCTCGACAACGGCGGTCGGAGCGTGATCCGTGCCGTCGAGCGCCTTGCTGATCACATCCAGCTCGGGCCGCAGCGGCCAGGTCGGCTCGGCCGCGGGCTCGTACGCGGCGCGCAGGCTCGCGACGATCTGGAGATCGACCTCGACGTCAACGTCTCGCGGAGCGTAGCTGTGGAGCAGCAGCATCGCCCCATCGCCGGCGAGCTGCGTGGTTGCATCATGGACCACCGCCACGTAGCGATCGTAGGCCGCCCGCAGGAGCGCGCGATCCTCGGGCGAGGTGATCCACGGCATCAACCCCGGCGTGACCTTGCCCGCCTTGAACTCCGCCGGGGCGGCGTCGATGCGACGGTTGCAGTCGATGAACGTCCGCGGGATGCGGCACCGCACGATCCCGACCGATCGCGCCGGCGCCGCGGCGACGACCTGCTGTGCCGTCGCCAGCGCGAGCTCGGGCGCTCCGGCATCCGTGTTGACGTGGAAGAAGTCCACGAGCGCCTCGGGCAGCGGACTCGTGAGCTGCGCAGCCAGCCGTTCGAAGTCCTCGGTCCGGGTCGCGCCGTGCGGAATCTCGATCACGAGATCGAGCAGCGCATCGGCGCGCGCCGCCGCCCCGCGGAGGATCACGACGTCGGCGACGGACTCCACCGATTGCAGCGCTGACATGAGCGCAACCTGTCACGCTTGCGCGAGCGTCACAACGGGTCTCAGGGGTCGGCCATCGTTGCTGTAACGAGCTCTGCGCCAGTCCGGCGATCACGATCGCCGGGTGCTCGACCAACGTGGGCGATGACCCACGCCTAGCAAATCATGTCCAGGTTTCGAGCTTGCCCTGAACCGTCGAAGCGCCCCGAGTGCTGCGGGCGCATCGATCGCAGGGTCAGCCGCCAGGAAAGTCCGGGATCCTGCGGCGCCTGTTCGGCGGCTGAGTCACGGCGTGATCGTGAACGCGGCCGGGTACAGCGTCGCGGTCGAGAACGGATAGCGCACCGAGGTGTAATCCCCGAGCGCCACACCGGAGTAGCCGACCCGGCACACGATCCCGAGCACGTACGACTGGCCCGGGGAGAACACGGCGGCATCGATCTTCAGCGGCACCGCGCTCGGCGGCTGTTGCAGCAGGAACCGCCGGACCGGCGCGATGGCAGTGGGACCGATCGTGTAGAGCGTGACCACGCAATCGTCGACGGGCCTGTCGGCATCGAACGTGAGATTGGCAACCGACGCGCTGGCGAGCGAAACGATCACGCCGTCCGAGGTCCCCGAGATCGTGGTTCCGGCGAGCTTGACGTTGCGCGCGATCCCCGCGTCATAGGCGACGTCCACGGTGGCCCCGGCTGCGACGAGGGCGATCTCTTGAAATCCGCTCGCGAGCTGGCGGCCGAGGTACGTACGGGTATCGGTGTTCCTCCGCAGCAGCGCGGTCGGCAACGGTGGGTTCGTGAAGGGATCGACGAACCGGTGAGGGCTGACCACCTCGTGCGAGAGATCGAGGAATACCGCGTCGTCCGCGCCACCACTCACGGGCGCGACGAAGCTGGGCATCTGCGCGCTCGCGATCACGCCGCCCCATGTTCGCGTGGTCGGCACGGCCTTGTAGAGTGGGCCCAGCACCTCCGCGCGCATGAGCCGCATGCCCGCCTGCCCTGGCCCGGTGTCGGTGTGTTGGAGGCTGATCGGTGGGGGCAACATCCACACCGACGGCGCGGCGACGGTCGTGTTCGCGACGAGGCCGGGCACGCTGATCGCCGAGAACCCGAGCGCGACGCCATTCGCATCGCAGTTGACGAGGACCTCGATATCGCCCGCCGCGGAGGCGAGTGACCCGAGCGAGCCGCTCAGCGACACGGCGCTGGCCGTGTACGCGAGGGAACGCGCGGGTCCCGGGACCATTCCCTGGTCGGTGCGCGTCCACAACCCGGTCGTGAAGATCCGCGCGTCCAGGTAGCTCGCAGGCCCACCGGTCGGGCTGAACGCGATGATCGCGCCCGGGGGCGCCGGCATGCGATCGGCGCGACCGAACAGCGGCACGACCAGATGCGCGGACACGAGCTTGGATTGGAGCTCGGTGGGCACGTCGCCGTTCGCGGTGAAGACGAGACGAAACGCCTGCGTGGGATCGTCGCGGTTGACGAAGAACGTGCCGTCGCCAGCGACCGGCACGCCATGCAGTGGAACCGTCGGATCGATCGGCCCGGTCTCGACGACGGCCCCGGCGATCGGAGGGTAGGTGATCGAACCGTCGCTCTCGAGCACCTGAAACGTCAGGCGCATGGAGACCCCGGCGGAGTCCGCGGGCGCGTCGACCTCGGCTGCCGCATCTGCGCGGGGCCGCTCCAGACCGAACACGCGGTCGCAACCGCCGAGCCCGAGCAGTCCACCGAGCCCAACGAGCAACGCCTGTCGGAGCCCCCTCATACAGAGGATCGTGGCAGCTTCTCGAGCGGTAAACAACGCCCAGACGGCGATGGTAACGGCCGGCAAGGGATGACCGCGGCGACGGGTCCGAAGTGTCGCCGTTCGTTCTCGGTGGCGGGTGCCGACGCGCCAAACCTGCGACTGGACTCGTTCGCGGCGCGATCGCCCGAACGGGATTCTCAGCGATCGTCGGTCGCGTGCCCCCAGGTCCTTGGCGCGCGGCAGGATCGGCTTCGTCGGGTTACGGCCGCTTGCGGCGGGCTCGCATGGAAAAGTGCGAGTGCAGCCCGTCGAGATCGAGGTCGTGAAATCTCGCCGATCGCGTCGAGCTTGGTCTCGAAGAAGTACAGCCGCCCCGCGGAGGCACGCCGGTCTCGAACACGCTCAGCTCGACCGAGCCTCCATCGTCGATCGCGAGCATCGGACCTCCGTGAGGACCGAACTTTGCTGCGGGTTCATCGTTCTTGCCCATGCTCGGCCTCTGACCGCTTATCGGCGCTTCTTGTGTGGATGCTGATGGCCGGGGCGCGAACCATGGCCACCTTCTTCAACATGCGCGAGACAGTCGTGGACGAGATCGCCGACGAAGTGATCGATGACGCGGTAGAAGGTCTGACGTCCTTCCTCGCGCGCCGCGACCAGACGCAGCAAGCGAAGGATCGCCAGCTGATGGCTCAGCGCGGACATTGACAGCCCGAGGGCACGCGCGAGGTCACCCACCGACATTTCGTCATGAGCCAGCGCGTGCATGATGCGGATCCGGGTCGGATTCGCAAGCGCCTGAAACACCTCGCACGCGTTCTGGACGGCGTTCTCGACGGGGAGGCCCGCCGCAGCGCGCTTCACCTTCGGTGCATCGAGCGCCCGCGGCAGTGCAGGCTTGGTGACCTTCACTCTCGCACGCTAACGCCTGCGCAGCTTGTACGTCCAGTGCTTGGTTGATACGTTCTTCAAGTGAGCAATTGGCGTCATGCAGCCCGGTAGCCTCGTCGGGTTCGGCGTGGTGTTCGTGGTGCTCACCTGGACGCTGTCTGCGCTGTCGCTCCTCGTATTCCGCGTGGCCCGGGACTGGTTGCGTCGCGTGGGGCCGGCTGCGGAACGTCGTGCGGTTGAGCTCGTTGCAACGATTCCAGTGCTGCTCGGAGGTGTGGTCGTCGCGATCCTGCTGGTCCGCTCCGGTCTTGGCGCGGATCACTGCCGTGAGCACCATCACGAGGCGCACTTCTGCCTGATGCACGGTGGGACGTGGTCGGGACGCGTGTGGGCCGTCACGCTCGTGTCTCTCGCCGGCGTCGTCATGCTGGTCCGCTCGGCGGTGCTCGCCGCAACCATCGCTCGCCGCCGCCAAACGATCGCTCGCTTGCGTATGGTGAGCCATCGCGCCGACGGACTCTGGTGGGTAGATAGCACCGACGCCGTATGCTTCGTCGCCGGTATCCGCGCTCCCGAGATCTTCGTATCGACCGGTGCGTGGGAATCTCTCGACGACGACGAGCGTGCGGCGATGCTGACACACGAGCGCGCGCATATCCGACACCACGACATCGCCCGGCGATTCGTGGTCGACATGTTCTTGTTCGTCGGGTCCCCGTTCGTCGCCACGGTCCGCGGACTCTGGGATTCCGCCACCGAGCGTTTGTGCGACGCGCGCGCCGCTGCCGAGACGGGAGATGCAGAGTCTGTCGCGAGTGCGATGGTCAAGGTATCTCGGCTCGGGGTGCGCGCGCGGCTCTCCGCGGCGAGCTTCCCGCCGCCTGCGCAAGCGGTCGAGGAGCGCGTCGAGGCCGTTCTCGCAGATCGCTCTGCAGGTGATCGCGCGGCGCGGGTGCTGCTCGCGATCGTCGTGACTGCTGTTGTCTCCATCGTTCTCGTCGCTGGCACCCACGCGGCAGCGATTCACGACGTGCTTGAAGCGATCCTCGGATAGCCGTCCGACAAGACTCCTATTGACGATAGGAGTTTGGCGCCCTAGTCTTCGCAGATGAAGACGCTGCTGCCCCTCGGCGAGCTCGAGGACGAGGTCATGCGGATCGCGTGGGAGCTTCAGCGCGTGACCGTCAAGGACGTGATGGGCGAGCTCGGGCGCGAACGTGCCTACAACACCGTGCAGACCACGCTCGACCGGCTGTTCCGCAAGAACCTGCTTGCACGCGAGAAACAGAGCCACTCGTTCGTGTACACGCCGCAGATCAGCCGTGCCGACTATCACCGCGGCCTCATCTCCAAGCTCGTCGGCGAGCTGCTCCCGAAGCAGCGTGCGCCGGTGCTTGCTGCGTTCGTCGACATGGCGGGCGACGCCGACCTCGAGAACCTCGATCGGCTGGAGAAGTTGATCGAGGCCAAACGCAAGTCCAAGCGCGGAAGGAAGTGAGCGGCACGTGGTTCGCCTCGCTTCGATGATCTTGTGTGTGGTTGCTGCGCTCGCGAACAACGCGCGCGCAGACGACCCGCCGTCACCTGCTCCGTTGACCGAGCACGAGGTCATCATCAGTGCACTCGGGCGCGCGCCCCTCGTGGACGCGCTCGAAGGCGTGGTCGTCACCGAGGAAGGTCGAGCCGAAGTCGCGCGTGCGTACCCGAATCCCGACCTGTCGTACGCACGCGAGCAGACGTTCGGCGCCGCCGGAACGAGCGAGACCTACGTTGCCGTCTCGCAGACGATCGACCTTGCCCGTCGCCGGCACCTGCGCGGAGAGGCCGGTGACCTTCGAGCGCAGGCGGCTCGCCGTGATGGAGACACGACACGCCTGTCGATCTCAGCCACCGCACGCCAGCGATTCTACGACGTCCTCTACCGGCAACAGCGCGTGGCCGCCCTCCAACGCTGGAGCGCCCATGTCGGCGAGGCACTCGTCATCGTGACCCGCCGCGAGCAGCGAGGCGACGCCGCGACGTACGATCGCAAGCGCCTGGAACGCGAGCAAGCTGTCAGCAACGGTCGGCTGGCCACGGAGCAGGCGGAGTTGACGCGCGCTTCCACACGGCTGCGCACGCTCCTCGGTGGTCCAGGATCGGGTTCGCTCGCGACCGGTACGCTGCTCCCCGAGAGCGACCCGCCCGACGTCGAGACCCTTCGTGCATCGACCGCGTCGCGACCGGAGCTCGTCGCGCTGGATCTCCTCGTCCGGGCAAGCGCGCTGGATCGAGCAGCTGCAGCCCGGTGGTGGCTGCCGGATCTGCGGCTCGAAGTGGGTTGGAAGGGCGTCGACCTCGGGGGCGCTGGGCGAACCGATGGCTACCTTGCTGGTGCTTCGCTCGCGATTCCCTTGTTCGATCGTGCTACCGGACTGAACCGTATCGCCCTGGGCGAAGCCAGGGCGGCCCGTGGGCGACGCGCCTTGCTCGCGTCGGAGCTTGCCGGCGAGATCGCTGGTGCCCGCGAGGAAGCGGTCAGCTTGCGGCGCGCGGCCGCCGACTTCACGAAGCAGACAAGCTCCGGAGACCTCGTCCGGATGGCGACGCTGGGATACGAGGCCGGCGAGCTCGGTGTGATCGAGCTCCTCGACGCATTCCGGGGCGTGGCGGAGGACGAGGCGACCGCGGTCGACATGGAGCTCGCCGCACGTCGCGCGCGGATCGATCTAGATCGGCTGACAGGAGCAAAGCTTTGATGAAATGCGTCCTCGTCATGCTCGCGATCTTTGCGGGCTGCAATAGTTCGAAACCGACCGAAGCGCAGCCGGCCGCCGAGGCCGTCGAGGTCAGGGATCCGACGACCGTCACGATGACGCAAGCCGAGATCACCGCGGCGGGCGTCAAGACGGAGGCGGTCACCACGACCGCGGTCGTCGTGAACGACGATCTTCCCGGCACGATCGAGGCGCAGAGCGACGCCCTCGTGATCGTGAACGCACGAGCCGGAGGCATCGTCGAGTCGCTCGCGCTCGATGTCGGCGACCACGTGAAGGTTGGACAGAAGCTCGCGACGATCCGAAGTCTCGTGCTTGCCGACGCACAGGCGGCCTACCGTCGCGCAGCCGAGGGATCGAAGTACGCGGCCACGGCGCTCGAACGCTCGGAGAACCTCAAGCGCGAGGGTGTGATCTCGCAGCGACGTCTGGAGGCCGACCAGCTGGAGGCGCGAGAGAAGAAGCTCGCCCTCGAGGAAGCGACCGGAAGGATCCGGATCCTGGGCGGCGGGACCAATGACGTGTCGGGCGTCACCGCGATCACCTCACCGATCGAGGGCGTGATCGCGGCGCGCAAGGCGAATCGCGGCGAGTCGGTTGCCGAGAACAGTCCCCTGTTCACCGTCGTGGATGTCTCGCGCATCGTCGTGCAGCTGCGCGCCATGGGGGGCACGCAGGTCGTGCCCGGCACGCCGGTCACGTTCAACGTCGAGGCGCTTCCGGCGCGTTCGTTCACTGCGGTCGTCAAGTCGTCGGCGGACCTGATCGATCCCGAGACCCGCCGCTTCTTCATCCGATGTTCCGTCGAGAACCCAGACGGAGTGCTCAAGCCGGGCATGTTCGTCACGGGTCATGTTCCTCGACCCGGTATTCAGGCGCTGACGGTCGCCGAGGTCGCGATCCAGACGATGGATGGAAAGCCGACCGTGTTTGTCGCGATGCCCGCCGGGAAGTTCGAGCGCCGCACCGTGGTCCTCGGTGCGCGCGCCGACGGCAAGGTCGCAATCGACAAGGGTGTGGCGGCTGGTGAGCTCGTCGTGACGGAAGGTGCGTTCTTCGTGCGTACGCAGCTCCAGAAGTCCGAATTGGAGGAATAGCGATGATCGATCGCCTGATCGAAGGAACGCTTCGCCACCGCTTCGTCGTCGTGGTGATCGGCATCGCGTTCATCGGCCTCGGCGTGAGCGCGATGCTGAACCTCCGGGTAGACGCGTTTCCCGACATCACGAACGTTCAGGTCCAGGTCGTCACCGAGGCTCCCGGCCTCGCCCCCGAGGAGGTCGAGAACCTCGCGACGGTTCCGGTGGAGAGCGTCATGAATGGCATCCCTCGCGTCCAGGGAGTTCGTTCGGTCTCGATGTACAGCCTGTCGCAAGTCTCCGTGGTGTTCGAGGACGGAGTCGACATCTACTTCGCACGGCAGCAAGTCCAGGAGCGGCTGAACGAGCTTGCCGGGCAGCTCAGCGCGAACGTCAAGACACCCACGATGGGGCCCGTGACCGTCGGCATCGGCACGATCTTCCGCTACACGCTCGAAGGCCCACCTGGCTATGACCAGAAGGAGTTGCACACGATCCAGCAGTTCCTGGTCAGCCGTCAGCTCAAGACCGTGCCTGGAGTCGCCGACGTGATCACCTTCGGTGGCCTCAACAAGGAATTTCAGATCCAGGTCCGTCCCGAGCTTCTCGAGCAATACGAGCTGACGCTCGCGGAGGTTCATGACGCCGTGATTGCGAGCAACTTCAACGTCGGTGCCGGCGTACTCGATCGCGGATCGGAAGCGTGGCTCGTGCGGGGCATCGGACTGCTCCACGACGAACATGACATCGAGAACATCACGATCGTCGCACGCGGCGGCACGCCGATCCACGTGCGCGATGTCGCCCGAGTGACCATCGGCTCCGCGCCCCAGGTCGGCACGATCACGAAGAACGCGGACCCGACCGAGCTCACCTCGGGCGTGGTGCTCCAGCGCAAGGGTGAGAGCACCCGGGCGGTCATGGAGCGCGTCCAGGCGAAGCTCGTCGAGATCCGCAAGTCACTTCCGGCGGGCGTCCGTCTGGTGACTTATTACGATCAGACCGAGCTTGTCGGAAAGACGATTCACACCGTCGCGAAGGCGCTGATCGAGGGTGGCATCCTCGTGATCCTCGTCCTGATCGTCTTTCTCGGCAACGTGCGAGCGGCGCTGCTCGTCGCGATGACGATTCCGCTATCGCTCCTGTTTGCATTCATCCTCATGGAGCGCTTTGGCTTCTCCGCGAACCTGCTCACCCTCGGCGCCATCGACTTCGGGATGATCGTCGATGGCTCCGTGGTGATGGTGGAGAACATCTATCGGCGGCTTGCACATCGACCACCTGGTGACACCCGGACGACCGCCGAGGTCGTCCGGCAGGCCGCGCGCGAAGTTGGTCGGCCGATCCTGTTCGCGATCACGATCATCATCGTGGTCTATCTGCCGCTCATGACGCTGCAGGGGATCGAAGGAAAGTTCTTCGCACCGATGGCGTTCACCGTGGTGTTCGCGTTGCTCGGTTCTCTGCTGTGCGCCCTGACCCTCGTGCCGGTGCTCGCATCCGTCGTGTTACGCGGGCGCATCAAGGAGAAGGAGAACCGGGTCTTCCTCTTCGTGCGCCGCGCGTATCTGCGCGGTCTCGATCGGATGCTGGCGCGGAGAAAGGTCGCCGTGGTGGTCGCCGTCGCGATGCTCGGCGGCAGCCTCTCGCTCGTGCCCTCCCTGGGCTCCGAGTTCATGCCCGAGCTCGACGAGGGCGCGATCCTGCTCCGGTCCGTGAAGCTTCCGAGCATCTCTCTCGCGGAGAGTCGCGGCGTCGCCCTCCGCATCGAAGCGGCGGTTCGGGAATTTCCCGAGGTGATCGGCGTCGTCTCGCGTACCGGGCGCGCCGAGGGCGGATTCGATCCCGAGGGGTCCCAGATCACGCACACCGAGATCCAGCTCAAGCCGCGCTCGGAGTGGCGGTTCGACACGAAGGGCGAGCTGGTCGAGGCGCTGGCGAAGCGACTCGAGGCCATCCCGGGCGCAGCTCTGACCTTCACGCAGCCAATCGCGGACATGATCGACGATCTGATGTCGGGCGCGAAGGCGCAGATCGCCGTGAAGGTTTTCGGCGACGACCTGGCCCAGCTTCAAGACCTCGGCGACCGGATCCACAAGGTCCTCGCCGGTGTCGATGGGGTCGGAGATCTCAGCACGCAGCAACTCGTCGGGCAGTCGCAGGTCCAGATCCGGATCCGGCCCGAGGCAATCGCGCGCTACGGCATGAGCGTACGCGACGTGCAGGAGGTCATCGAGATCGCTGTTGGAGGCAAGGTCGCCACGCAGATCATCGACGGCGCACGGCGGTTCGATGTCACGCTGCGCTACGAACCCGAGGCACGCAAGGACAAGGAGCACATCGCGGCCATCGAGGTGCGTGGCCCGGGCGGCACGCCGCTGCCGCTCTCCCAGCTCGCGGACATCACGGATGTCGTGGGCACCGCCGAGATCTCCCGCGAGAACCAGCAACGGAGCCTGACCGTCTCGTGCAACGTGCGTGGTCGGGACATCGGCGGCTTCGTCTCCGACGCCAAGGCCAGGATCGCGCGAACCATCAAGCTGCCCGCCGGCTACTTCATCTCCTGGGGCGGGCAGGCAGAGAACCAGGCGCGCGCGACGAAGCGCCTTTCGATCGTGGTGCCGATCGTCGTGCTCCTGATCTTCTTTCTCCTCTACACGACGTTCAACTCAGGGTGGAACGCGAGTCTCATCCTCCTCAACATCCCGTTCGCGCTGATCGGAGGGATCGTGGCGCTGAAGCTAGCCGGCCTCCACCTGTCGGTGGCTGCGCTGATCGGGTTCATCGCGCTATTCGGCGTCTCTGTCCAGAACGGCCTGATCATGGTGACGCAATTCAACGCCCTACGTGACGAAGGTCTCGCGCTGCGCGACGCGGTCAAGCAAGGCGCCGAGGATCGATTTCGGCCGGTGCTCATGACCGCGCTGGTCGCGAGCCTCGGCTTCATTCCGATGGCGCTCGCTTCGGGCGTCGGTGCGGAGATCCCCAAGCCATTGGCAACCGTGGTGATTGGCGGACTGATCTCGTCGACCACGCTCACGCTGTTCCTGCTCCCGGTCGTCTACGCATGGATGGAGAACCGCCGGTCGGCTCGGATTGCCGCGCGCGCCTCGCGCAGTCCGGATGCCCCCGCCTGACCGTCGCACAGCGACGGATCCATCACGGCCACACCCCAATGCTCCGTCGATCAGCGATTGATCACGTATGCAATGACAGCGACGATCCCGAGGATGTGAGCGAGCAGAACGATCGTGCCGCGGTCCCAGCCCCCGTTCTCGTCGCTCATTGGCTCGAGTGAATCACGAGTCCCACAATCCCGGCCAGCACGATCACGATCGGCTCCGGAACCTTCTTGAGCTTGAACAACACGCCGAACGTCACCAGCGCGATCAGGATCGTCGGAACGTCGAAGATCGCACGCCGACCGAGCACGATCGCAGCGCCGCCGATTGCGCCGGCTGCCGCTGCCGAGACGCCATCGACGAACGCCTTGATGGACCGATTGTCCGCGATCCGATGGAAGTACGGCGCTGGAATCACGACGAACAGGAAGCAAGGCAGGAACACGCCGACGGCAGCAGCCGAGGCGCCGCCGAAACCCGCAACGAGGAATCCGATGAACGCGACCGTGATCACGACCGGCCCCGGCGTGATCATCGCGACCGCGACCGCATCGAGGAACTGTCGCTCCGTGAGCCAGTGATGCTGGTCGACCACGCCGCTGTGCAGGAAGGGCACGATCGCGAGGCCGCTGCCAAACACGAACGCACCCGCTTCCGCGAAGTAGACGCCGATCTTCCACAGAGTCGAGGTCGTCTCGGGTCCGTACAGCCCGGTGACCCACCAGGTCCACGGCATGAACGCACTTGCATGCGACGCGAAGCCCGGTCGGAGCCGGACCAGATACACGAGCGCACCGCTCGCGACGAATACCCAGATGATCTCCGACTCGGTCAGCGCTGTGACCGCGCCGTTCACGAGGAAGATCGTCCATAACAGCGGGTCTTTCGCGAGCGTCAGCTTCGTCAGCTTCTGCACGCTGCGAGCGATGCTCGCGATCACCGCTGCACCGACGCCGTAGAACACGCCCTGCATCCACGACAGCCCACCGAGCTCGACGTACGCCGCCGCGAGCCCCAGGACCATGACGAACGACGGCAAGATGAACGCCAGCGAGACCAGCGTCGCGCCGAGCAAGCGACCACGCACCCACCCCAGGTACATCGCGAGCTGCGCCGCGAGCGGACCGGGTGCGAGCTGTGCGAGCGCGAGGCCGCGCACGTACTCTTCCTTGGAGATCCAGCGCCGCCGCTCGACGAGGTCGCGCTGCATGTAGCCGGCGAGCGCGATCGGACCGCCGAACCCCAACGTGCCGAGCCGCAGGAAGTAGCCGACGAGCTGACGCATCTTGACCGGAACGAGCTCCGGTTCGCTCATGACGCTTTGACTCCACGCCGGTTGAGGTCGCGTTGTCGTGCGACGAGGAAGCCGCCCAGTGCGAGCGCGAGAAGAATCGCCGCAAGAACCCCGAGCGTCTGTTGTGCATGCGGGAACAGTCCAGAAAGGCCGACGTTGGTCCGACGCGCGAGCACGAGCTGAGCGATCGCGGTCTCCTGCCCTGCCGCACGAAGCGGCGTTCGCTCCGCCAGCCAGTGCCCGTCATCGAGTGACAGCTCGTCGATCCCGCCCTCATCCACGTGCAGGAGGACCGACTCGGGGACGTGACCGGCGGCAACGCCTTCTGCCGTCACCACCGAGAGCATCGTATTTTCCCCGACGCCTACCTCCTCGAGCAGCCGGTCTGCCTCGACGAGCTGCATGAACATCGCGTTCGGCCGCGCGCCGATCCGCTTGCCGCGGGCAAATGCGACATAGAGCTTCTGCTCCGGAAGTCCGCCGAGCACACCCGACGCGACCACCACCGGATCCGCCGCATCGAGAACGCCGAGGTAGGTCTCCGTCGGCGATGCGTACGCCGACGCGATCGCGCCCACGGATGTGACCTTGGCGCCCCACAGCTCGGTGTTCGCCGTGTCGAACAGCAACCGGCCCTTTTGATCCGCGATTGCCAGCACATCGCGTGGATGCGTCCTGACCAGCCCGACCCAGTCTGCACTGCTCAGGATCTCGTGCTGGTGTTCGAGTCGTACTTGGTCCTCGCTCTCGTCACCCAGGCCAAAGTCCGATTGATCGCGCGAGGTCGCGACCTCTTGCATGATCGGCAGTCGGTACATCGCATCCGCCTGGGCGATGAATGCATCCGTGCGCAGCGCGAGCAGCTTGTCGAGCTGGGTACGAGCGGACGCAAAGCTCGTTCGCGTGATCGCGTGGGTGCGGTCACGCATGATCCAGTCGGCGCCGAACGCGACAGCAACGACGATGAATCCCACAAGTGCCGCCATCCCGACCTGGCGCGGCCGGCGCCCGCGATCGCGCCCGAGCGCCTTCAGGAGGTCCGCCATCGTCGAGAAGCGCTCACCGGGCTTCACCGAGAGGGCGCGCGTGAGGATGTCGCGGAGCGACGAGGGCACCCGCGTCCTGGACGGAGCCGGCTCGATCCGACCGTTCATCACCGCGGTCGCTAGCTCCTCGCGAGACGTGCCCGCGAATGGGCGTTTGCCGTACAGAGCTTCGTAGAGCGCGATCGCGAAGCTGAACTGGTCCGTGCGCGCATCGATGTTCGCGGCAGCGTGCTGCTCGGGCGCCATGTATCTGGGCGTGCCCACAATGGGCCGCGTCGAGACTTCCCCGCTGATCTCGATCGGATCCTGCTGCCCTTGTTCGAACGCGAGACCGAAGTCGGTGACGCGGGGACGACCATCGCCGCCGACGAGCACGTTATCGGGCTTGAAGTCGCGATGCACCATGCCGGCATCGTGCGCGGCGATCAGTCCGCGACCCGCGCCGATAAACACGTCGAGGATCTCCGCGGGCGTTCGCGCCTGGGAGGTCAACCACTCACGCAGGCTCGTCCCGGAGATGCGCTCCATCGCGATGAACACCTGGCCATCGACCGTGCCGACGTCGTAGACGGCCACGACGTTCGGGTGTGAGACCCGCGCCATGGCCTGCGCCTCTCGGACGATTCGTTTCGTGGCGTCGTGTCCGAACCGCGAGAACTCGGGGCGGAGCACTTTGACGGCGACGTCGCGATGCAGATCGGGATCGTGCGCCGCGTACACCACGCCCATACCGCCCATCCCGAGCGTCTCGCCGATGACGTAGCGACCGAGCTTGGCTCCAGCGGTGAGCTTCGAGCCGCTCCTCACGGGGCCCTCGGATCCCGACACCTGGGTCGGATCGAATGCCTCCCGCGGCTGCGTGCCGATCGTGGGCTCCGAGGCGCGACGCTCCGCAACCGCGGCTTTGATCAACATCGCCACCGTGGAGCGGCAGTCATCGCAGGTGTCCAGGTGGTCTTCGAGGGAGCCTCGCTCTTCGGCGGCAAGCGTGTCGTCGACGAAGCGCGCGAGCACGTCGGATGTGGCATGGGAAGTCACGCCGCTGCGCCTTGTGGGATACTGCCGACGTGAGCGAGCTGGCCGCCGTGTTCCTCGAAGCGCGCGAGGAGCTCGCGGAGAGCGAGCCGCGCGATGCCCTCGAGAGTGCGCTCGGTGCCGCCGTTGCCGCCGCGCGCTCGGCGTGGCCCCGCGTCAGCGTCGATCTCGGTGCCTGGGTTCGGACACTGGCCGAAGTTGCGCCCAGACCACTCGCGCCCGCGAAGCCGTTCGGTGAGCTGCTGGTCGCCGATCACTACCTCGCCTTCGCGTGCGCCGCCGGCGACGTGGCTGCGATCGCCGAGTGCGACGCGATCCTTGTTCGCGAGGCGGGCTTTGCTGCCGACGGAACCCGAATGCACGCATCCGTCCGTGATGAAGCAACGCAGATCGTCCGGACCCAGCTCCTCGCGCCTCGCGACAGTCGGCCTCCGGCGATCGGCGACTACGCTGGCCGTGGCGCGCTGCGCAGCTGGCTGCGTGTTTGCGTCTCGCGCGAGCTGGTCCGGATCGCGAAGGCGCAGCAGCGCTCGGAACCTCTCGAAGACCATCTCCTCGCCGATCCGGGCTACGGCGACGACCCTGCGCTCGAGGAGCTGAAGGCGAAGTACCGCGCCGAGCTTGCCGAGGCGTTTCGCACCGCACTGACCGAGCTGCCCGCGCGTGACCGCACGCTCCTGCGTTACCAGCTGATCGACGGCCTCACGATCGACGAGATCGGAGCGATCTTCCGCGTTCACCGCGCCACCGCAGCGCGCTGGATCGCGACGGTGCGTGATGATCTGGTCGGGCGCACTCGCTCGCTGATGGCGGAGTCGCTCGGCGTCGACACCGCCGAAGCCGCCAGCATCGTGCGGCTGGTTCAGAGTCAGCTCGACATGAGCGTGATCCGGCATCTCGGGCCGCCGCCGCGCAAGCGCTGAGTGCATCAGGCCCCCGGTGGGTAGACGGTGGTCGGTCGGTACTTCTCGCCGTACTTGTTCTGGTGCCTGAAGTCGCGCTGCACCTCGTCGAGCTTGAAGCTTGCCTCGACGACGCCGTCTGCCCCGACGGTGACCTTGGTGCTCACGGGCTGCACCGCCCGGCGCGAGAACGCGAACAGTGTCCAGGTGCCGACGGGAACGTGATCGATCTGAAACCGGCCACTCGCGTCGGTAAAGGTGAAACGCGTGTTGGGAAGGATCACGAGCGTCGCCGACATCTCCGGGTGGATGTTGCAGTAGATGTCGATCACGCCGCGCTTCGGGAACGTTCGGCTTCGTGCGTCACCCTTCTTGAAGCTACCGAGATCGAACGTGCGATCGTTCGTCGGCGAGAACACGTTGTGGAGGAACGGATCTCCGTTCGGAAAGGTCACCGACCCTCCCGCCGTGATCGCGATCAGGTCCGGGATGAACCGCCTGCCGACCTGCTTGACCTCGACAGCCTCGGCGGGCGCCTTGTCATCGAACCCGACGAGGTAGACCAGCACCGCACCGACCGGGACGTCTTGGGGGCGCGTGACTTCGACGATCCCATGCACGCTCGCGTCCGCGTGCGCCAGCGAGCTCGCGGACAGCACGAGGCACGCCAGTGCCTTCACAAAGCGACTCCGAACGTCAGGCGCGGCGCATCTCGGATTCCAAACACGCCGATGCCAAGCGTCGCTGCGCCCCAGAATCGCCCATGCGTGAACGATGCGGTCGGACCGACCACGAGCCAGCTCGTCCCCTCGCCCTTCACGATCAGCTCCCCGTAGCTCTCGACCCCGAGACGGAAGTCGTTCGCCACATGAACGCTGACCCCGGCCCCCGGGCGGAACTCGACCTCGTTGTCCCCCGGCACGCGCTGGAAGATGCCGCCGAGATCGAGGCTCATCACTGCTCGGCCGGCGGCGTAGGTCGCGACAATGTCGGCCTCGCCACGGACGCCAGCTCGCTCCTGGATCAGCCGCTTGGCTCCCACGCGGAACAGCGTCGTGAACGGTCCCGCATCGATCGGATCTGGTGACTGCGGGCGGTATCGAACCTCGCCGCCCCAGCGGGTGAAGTGCACGCCGCTGGTCTCGTCGGCCGCCTCTGCGGAGATCGCGAATTCCAGGTGCTGCGTGAGAGCCACCACCGGCCCCCACCAGAAGCTGGTCTCGTCGCTCTTCTCGTCGCCCTTCTTGTTCTCCTCGACGATCCAGTTCTCGATCTCGACGCCGCGCTCCGGGATGACCTCGGAGCCATAGAGCCAGCCAAAGTGCGTTCTCCCGGCGTGGGCAGGCGCCGCGTACGACACGAGGACGGCGACCATGACAGCCAAGCGGCGCATGAAACATCTATAACACGTGGTTATATGCGCTCTGCGTGATGTCTTCACTGCGACAGAATCACGGCGCTGTATGCGCCGATTCCGATCGTGCCGTGGTAGCCGAGCCCGTCCTTTGCGCCACCTACTGCAGTCGTGTCATTGCTCGCGGTACCCGGGAAGCCGCTGTCGTAGCCCTTCCAGTCACTGTTGAAGCGGACCTTCCACTGACCACCCCGCGGCAGACCGATGTCGTACTGCGTGAACGCCTGGTTCGAGAAGTTGAGGACGACGACCGTGTCGTCCCCTGCCCCGCCCTGATCCCAGCGATGGAACGCGATCACCTTGTTGTTGTCGTTGACGTGGAAGACGTTGACGTGCTGGCCGCGCAGGCCGCGCGTGGTGTTGGCCGTGTTCTTCCGCAGAGCGATCAGATCGCGGTACATGGCGAGGATCCCGGAGAACGTCGTCTTCTTCGTCCAGTCCACCGGGACCTGGTCCGTGAAGTAGCCGTTCTCGAGGAACTCCTGGCCCTGGAACAGCATCGGGATTCCGGGCGCGGTCATCACGAGCGCAGCACCGAGCGTCGAGCGCTTCTTCGAGAACGCGCTATCCGCGTGGCCGGGCCAGATCATCTCGGGGATCCGCTGCTTGCCGTTGGCGACCTCGTCGTGACTTTCGGTGTAGATCACGCGGCCGAGTGCGTTGCCGTTGTAGCGATTCTCGATCGCGCTGCGGATCTCGCTCATGCTCCGGTTCGCGTCGTTCTGCTCGATGAGATTCCGGTCGACCGGATGAAAGAAGCCGGCATCCCACTGCGTGTCGAAGCCGGCGCCGCCGCCCCCCGTACCCTTGACGAGCCACTCGTTGCCCTGCAGGTCCTCGGCGATCATCAGCTTCCAGGACTGGTTGTTGTTGACCCAGTCGTTCGCGCGCTGCAGCGTCTGCCAACCGTCGGGGATGTCGCGACCATTCGCGCTGCGGACGTTCACCGTCGAATCCCAGCGCAAGCCGTCCGCGCGATACTCATCAAGCCACATCTTGGTGTTGTCGACGATGTAGTCGCGCACCTCGGGGCGACCGAAGTCCGGTCGCGGGCCCCAACCACTCTCGCGGCGATCGTCCGCGTAGAAGTAGATGCCGCCGCCGTTGGCGCCGTAGCACTCCAGGTCGAAGCACCACATGCTGAGGTCGCTCGGGCCGTAGTGGTTGTGCACGACGTCGATCAACACGCCCATGCCGCGCGCGTGCGCCTCGTCGATGAAGTGCTTCATGTCCTCGGGCGTGCCGTACGCACTCTCGGGCGCGAATGGGTATGCACCGTTGTAGCCCCACGAGAAGTCACCGGAGAATTCCGCGGGCGGCAGGACTTCGAGCATGTTCACGCCGAGCTGATTGAGGTGATCGAGCTTCGCGGTGGCGCTGTTCCAGGTGCCCGGCGCGCCGCCGGCCGTGTCGTTGTACGTGCCGATGTGCATCTCGTAGATCACAGCCTCGTCGAACGTCGGGGTCCTGAAGTTCTGCGTCTTCCAGGCGTACGCGTTGGGGTCGTGGATGATGCTGTTGCCGACCGAGCTCGTCATCTGTGCGGCACGCGGGTCCGCTCGGCGCACGCGCTTGCCCGTGCGCTCGATCACGTACTGGTACTCGTCTCCGGTCTTCGCGCCCGGAACGTTGCCCGCGAACACACCGCCGGTACCGCGCGCCAGCTCGTCGTGCGTGTCGTTCCAGTTGTTAAACGAGCCGGTCACGAACACGCGATCGGCATTGGGCGCCCAGACCCGAAACTCGACGCCGGTGCTCGTGGGACGAGCGCCGAGCCGAGCCGACGAACCGCCATCGGCCTTGCCATCCGCACCCTCATCCGAGGTGTCCGTGGTGGCGTCGACGGCACAAGCGCTGGTGACGACGAGGAGAGCCAGAGTCGAACGAAGAACGGACTGCGTGTTCATGCCCGCAGGAGGAGCGCGGGCATCTCGATCGCGCGGCGCAATTCGGAGCCTCGGATTGCTGCACGTCTTCAGTCACTTGCCGCGGCGTCGTCGATTTCGGTGCGACCGCGCCCTCGGCCTTCCTCCTGGTGCCGCGACCGCTACCCATGCTGACGCTATCCCTCCTCCTCGCGGCCGTCATACCCGTGCGCGTATCGACGGCGCCCCACATCGATGGCCATCTCGATGACCCGGTGTGGTCGACGATTCCCGCGAGTGGCACGTTCACGCAGTCGTTCCCGCGCGACGCAGAGAAGCCGAGCGCGCCGACGCGCATACAGGTGGCGTACGACGACGAGAACCTCTACGTCGCGATCGATTGCGTACAGACCGCACCGCGCCTCGCGCGCCTGACGCGCCGCGATCGCAACGTCGATGATGATCGCGTCGGCATCGACATCGACACCGCCCACGATCGGCGCAGCGCGTTTCACTTTCAGGTCAGCGCAGCGGGCGTGCTGGTCGATGGCCTCCGCTACGAAGACACGGAGCTGAACACCGACTGGGACGAGATCTGGGACGGCGAAGTCGCGAACACCGCGACTGGATGGTCCGCCGAGATCCGGATCCCACTTCGAATTCTGCGACTCCACGCGGGCGTATCGACCTGGGGCTTCCAGGTCCGCCGCTGGATCGGAGCGACCGGAGAGCTCGACACCTGGGCCTATGCGCCACGCGATGCTGGTGGCGAGGTCTCGCGCTACGGCGACCTCGGTCCGTTCGATGGCCTCGCGCCGCGCCAGAGCATCGCGCTCGTACCGTTTGCGTTGACGCGCGCGGTTCGCACCGATCCCGCCGTACCCTCGCAGTACGGCGACGGCCTCTCGGCAGCTGTAGGTCTCGACGCAACCTGGCGACCGCGGTCCAACCTCGTCATCTCCGCATCCGTGCTTCCCGATTTCGGGCAAGTCGAAGCCGACCAGGTCGTGCTCAACCTGACGACGACGGAGGTCGAGTATCCAGAGAAGCGTCCGTTCTTCCTGCAGGGGATGGATCTCTTCCAGACGCCGATCCAGCTGCTCTACACGCGTCGCATCGGTCGCGCCGCTGACTCGCCAGTGCTTCCTGACGGTGTCGATCAGCTCGAGCCCGTCGGCGCGGCGCCGGTCCTCGGTGCGGCGAAGATCGTCGCGAACGCAGGCGGTATCGAGCTCGGCATGCTCAGTGCGGTCACCGGGGGGGTGAATGCAAGCTACGGCCGTCGCAACCTCGACGGACTCGTCTTGCCATCGGGCTACCAGTGGAATCTCTCGGGGACCGGCAAGGGCTTGTGGGAGATGTTTCTCGAGCTGCACTGGCGCCCGCACTACTTCGACGATCGCGAGCTTGGCGATGGCCGCGCGCTAGAACGTTCTGGCCGGCTCGGCGTCGAGCTGTCGTTGCGCAGCGATCCACACCGGTCGATCTCGGCGGGCATGTCCTTCTCACGCCGTGGCACCCACGATGGCAGCGAAACGTACGCGAGCGGCTCGATCGCGCTCCGGCCGCGCGACAACGTCGAGCTCGACATCGAGCCGGATCTCGTCGCCGTGCGTGGCGAGCCACGTTTCGTCGATGGGTCCGATCCGATGGGCCCTCGGTTCGCACGGCTCGACGCGACCTCGTTGGGGGTCACGACGCGCGCGACCTGGACGCTGCAACGCAATCTCACGCTCCAGGCCTACGTCCAGGCGCTGTTCGCGACGCTGCGCTACCGGGACGGACTGCTCGCGAATGTATCCGACCGCGTGATCGGCCTCGACGAGCTACGCCCTGGGAACTTCGATCCGGCTTCCTACGACGGCCGAGAAGGCGCACTCAACGCAACGATCGTCGGCCGATGGGAGTACCGGCCGGGTTCGACGGCATTCCTCGTCTACTCGCACGCGCAAATCCCGAGCGAGGATGGCACCGGCTTCGACCCCCGCTCGCTGTCTCGTGGTCCCGCGCAGGACGTGGTGCTACTCAAGCTCTCGTGGGCTTGGCTGCGCTAGCTGGGCGCGCCTTGCGCCGAGTACGCATCGAAAAGTGCGAGTAGAGTCCTTCGAGCATCGGCGATGCAGCCGCGATCCGCTGCTCGTCGTCGCGCGCGACAGTGCAGATGCCGTCGACGGCGCTGCGCACGCCAGCCGTCTCCTCGCGCGCGTACTTGTCGTCGCGGAGATCGAGGTCATGGATGATCTCGCCGATCGCGACGAGCGCCGGATCGCGCAGATTCATCTGCTCGATCAGCACCTCGAACGTGCAGCGGTCTCCGACGTGCGTGAACTCCGCCTGGAACATGTCGAACCGAAGCTCGCCCTTCTTGGGAACGTAGCCCTTCGCCGGGACGTACTTGAACCGCGCTTCCGCATCGATGAACCGGCGGATCAACCACGCGCTCGCAATACGATCTACGTGCACGCCCGTCCGCGTCACCCACGTCGCCCCGCGCGGCTTCGCCAGCACTTGCAGCGGTTCGTTTGTCGACGTTCCGTCGCGCGGCAATGCACGCGCTACTGCCGCGAGGAGCCCCTCGACGGCCTCGCGCCCGGGCACGTTCAAGAAGTCGATCGCGGTCACCTCGCCCAGGCGATGCACGAGCTTGGTATGCTGCTCGGTGATCGCCGCGATCCGATCGGGTGTGATGCGCTTGGCGTCGAGCTTCTTCGCGAGCTTCTTGGCGTCCGCTGAGATCACGGCATAGTCCGCGTTCCGCGCCTCGATGAACCGGCGCTCGATGTCGTCGTCGGTCGAGCTGTCGAGAAAGCGTCCTTCGCAGATCGACGCTTGCCCACCTAGCTCGCGGAGCTCCCGGCTGACCCACTCGAAGACCTCGATGCACTCCTCGCTGTTCGGCAGTGCATACACGGATCCGCGCAGCCCGATCGCGCCGACCGCCTGCAGCCGGCGCCAGATCTTCACGCGCACGGACGCTGGCTTCGACGGAATCGTCGGCATGAACAAGACCCAGCGAGCCCCATTGGCTGGCGTGTGCCCGTTCTTCACGTTCCGCTTGCGCGACACGCGGCGATCATACGCGGACCTGAAACGCTCATAACATCCGGTTACGGCCATTTCCGCATGTTAGCGTTCGTTCATGAATCGACGCCAAGCCATCGGATCGATCGCAGGCGCAGTCGCCGCCACGGCCGCCGTCACGCGCGTCTCTGAAGCCAAGACACCGCCGCTGACGCCCGTCGCGCCCGGCGCGCACAAGGCAGTGCCGCTGCCGTTTAATGCGGCGAAGCTTCCCGGCCTGTCCGAGAAGCTCCTGACCTCACACCACGACAACAACTACGCGGGTGCAGTGAAGAACCTGAACGCGGTCGAGCTCGAGCTCGACAAGATCACCAAGGACACACCCGGCTTCCAGGTTGCGGCGCTTCGCGAGCGCGAGCTGACCTACGCGAACTCGGCGTACCTGCACGAGCGCTACTTCGAGAACCTCGGCGGGGACGGCAAGCCGGCTGGCGACTTCTCGAAGGCGCTCGCGACGCAATTTGGCTCGGCCGCGCGCTGGGAAGAGCTATTGCGCGCGACGGCGATGTCCCTCGGTGGTGGCTCCGGGTGGGTCGTGATCGCGCACGCCCCGCTGACGAATGACCTCCGCATCATCGGGACCGGCGGGCACTCGCAGGCGCTCGCGGCGGGCACCCCGCTCTTTGTTCTCGACATGTTCGAGCACGCCTACGCGCTCGATTACGGCGCTGCCCACGCCAGGTACATCGACGCCTTCTTCGCGAACGTCAACTGGGCCGTGCTCGACAAGCGCTGGCAGGCGACGCGCAAGTAGCCGAGACGGCGCCGAAATCGCGATTCCCGTGCGACTGTTCGCGACTGCTTTCTCCAAGGGCATGCGTTCTATCATTGCCGTGCTGCTCGTCCTCGCCGCCTGCGGCAATGATCTGCCGGCTCCGGGCATGTGCGAGGTCGCGACCAGCGGCGAGGTCCCCGAGGTCACGAGCGTGTCGCTCGCCGGTCACGCTTCCGGCTACGACGACCTCCGCTACTCGCCGCAGCTTGGCAAGGTCATCGCAGTCCCCGAAGGCACGGCGCGCCTGTTCTTGATCGATCCGGACACCCTCGATGTCACCACCGTCGGCGTCCCCGGCGGAGCGGCGTCGGCAGACGCGAATGCGACCACGATCTACGTCGTCGATCGGAGCGCGGACCAGATCCTCGCGATCGATGGCAGCACGCTGACCATGATGGCATCGCACGGCACCACCGGCAATCCCGACTACGTGCGCGCCGCTTCGACGGTGCCCGAAGTGTGGGTCACGATCCCGAGCCGTAAGCAGATCGAGATCCTCGATGGGACCACACTCGCGCCGATCGGCCGTGTCGACGTCCCCGGCGCGCCGGAGGGCCTGACGTTCGACTCCGCGGGGCTCGCGTACACCCAGGCAGGCGGACGCATGATCCAGATCGATGTCGCTCGCCGCGTCGTCATTGGCGAATGGGACAC
This sequence comes from Haliangiales bacterium, assembly GCA_038206055.1. Taxonomy (GTDB): domain Bacteria; phylum Myxococcota_A; class Polyangia; order Haliangiales; family Haliangiaceae; genus JABFXX01. The sequence goes on along the minus strand of JBBRBG010000034.1, from coordinate 20,643 downwards.
TGGATGCGGCTCGTCGCATGGTTTCCCGCAGGTCGACGAGGACTACGGGCTCGCGATCGCCGGGTGTTCGAGCAATGGCGGCGTCGCCATCACGGCGACCTCGGGCGACAAGCGTGCGGGATTCGAAGCGGGCGGCAGCTCCGCGATCCTCGCACACGATGGAACGAAACATCACCTGTTCGTACGCGGCGACCCCGGCGCGACGCTCGACATCCTCGCGGTCTGCAGCGACGGCGGCACGAGCGTACTGGCCAGCGTCGCCATCACGAGCAATGGCCACGGCGCAACCGTCGACGATCGAGGTCACGCGTGGATCTGTGACTCGACAACCGGCTCCGTTCTTCGAGTCACCGATCCGTTCGCCGCGACGCACTGATCGCGCCGATGTCGATTTCGGTGCAACAAGTTCTTCGAGCTTCCTCCAGCGGGCAGCAAACAACCTGGAGCTTCTCATGTCCCCGACTCTTCGCTTCCTCCTCGCCTCTTCCCTGCTCGCCCACGCCTCATGCGCCACCGATCGCACCGCACCCGAGAGCGATGACAAGGACGCCTATCGCGACAGCGACGGCAAGACCGACAATGGCCTCGACGTCTGCGAGATCTTCGACTGGTATGGCGACGGTGAGTGCGACGCATTCTGCGCGCAGCGCGACACCGACTGCGCGAGCGATGCGCGCACGCCCGAACTGGCAAACGCTGCGGACGCCCTCGCCTCGAAGATCACGATGGCCGATGCCGCGAAGCAGATCGAACAAGCAATAGGCACGCTGATCGAGGCGAAGTTCGAGCCCGATCACGACAACCACCTGAGTCTCTCGCTCTACCCGCTCGGCAAGTCCGTCAGCGTGGACGCGACGAACAACCTCTTCCAGGAAGTAGCGGGTGACCCATCAGGGACGTCGTTCACGCCGGGCCTGGAGGTCTTCCATGACTTCGAGCATCTTTCGCGCTCGACGCGCGACCTCACGATCGTCCAGCTCTCCAAGCTCACGCTCCGCGATGCGATCGAGCGGGCTCGCTACTTCGGCTTCGTCTACTGGGCGATTCCGACGATGCAGGCCGGCCGTGCAGGTTACGGCGTCTACGCGGTCGATCACGAAGGAGAGAGTCAGTACGTGTTCGTCGATGGCCAGGGTAGCCGAGTGCGGCAGGTGAAGGATCTGGGCGCCGCTCCAACAGCCCCGACCGATGATCGCTCGCCCGAGCTGGGGACCGACCTCACGGTCGTGCGCCAATCGAAGGTGTCCATGCTCGCCGCGATCGACCAGCTCGAGCCGCAGTACGGCAAGATGATCGAAGCGAAGTTCGAACTGGACGGATCGAACCATCTCAGCCTCTCGCTGTACCCCGTAAAGGACTTCCACCTCGACGCCGAGCGCAACGAGCTTGGCGAGCTCGCGGGGGATCCGACCGTGGCGTCGTTCGCTCCCTCGTACGAGAAGTTTGACGTTCCCGACGAGGAGCACGTGACCAAGGCGTCGCGCGACCTGTCGCTCGTCCAGGCCGCTGGCATGAACCTCCGCTCCGCGGTCGTGAAGGCGCAGGCGAAGTCTCCAGGCGGGTTCATCTACTGGGCGATTCCCACGCGCCAGGGCACGCGCGCCGGCTACGGCATCTACGTGCTCGACGCGCAGAACCACAGCCACTACCTGTTCGTGAGCTAGAGTCCCGCCATGCTGCTCCGCCTGCTTCCGCTCGCGTTGCTCGCCTGCTCGTCGCCCGCGAAGCCAGAAACCGGAAGCGCTGCGCCCGTGCCCGCAACGCCCGAGACCAGCGAGCGCACGCCGGAGATCGCGAAGACCATGCAGCTCGTGTTGCCCGGGGGCGCGGGCGGCATCGGTTTCGACGACCTGCGGTTCTCGCCCGAGCTCCACCGCGTACTCGCACCTGCGGGTAGGACCGGGAAGCTCGATCTCATCGATCCGTCGTCCCAGGCGATCGAATCGATCGATGGCTTCTCGTCGGATGCGACCTTCGGTGGTGGTCACGGCGAAGGAACCACCTCGGTGGACGTCGGCGGAGGCTTTTTGTTCGCCACCGACCGCGGGCGCACGGAGGTCGCCATCGTGGATCCCGTCGCCAAGAAGATCGTAGCTACAGCGAAGCTCGCGGGCACCCCCGATTACGTGCGCTGGATCGAACCCGCGAAAGAAGTCTGGGTGACCGAGCCCGGCAAGAAGCAGATCGAATACTTCTCCCTCGTCGCATCGAAGCTCGTGCGCAAAGGGGCGTTCGAGGTACCCGGCGGTCCCGAGTCTCTCGTGGTCGACGCGACGCGTTCCCGGGCGTACACGCATACGTGGGACGACGCGACGGTCGTGATCGACCTCGCGCAACACAAGGAAGTCGCGCGGTGGAAGAATGGGTGCGAGGCCTCGCGTGGCATCGCACTCGACGAGAAGCGGGGCTTCCTCTTCGTCGGCTGCGACGAGGGGAAGGCCACGGCACTAGACGTCGCGCACGACGGCAAGCAACTCGGTGCCGCGCCGACCGGCAAAGGCGTCGACATCATCGCGTATAGCGCTGCGCTCGCACACCTCTACGTTCCGGGTGGCGACAGCGCGACGCTGACGATCATCAGCGTCGATGCGTCCGGCAAGCTGGCCGTGCTCGGGACAGCGCCCGCGGCTAAAGACTCGCACTGCGTGACGGCAGACGAGGCAGGGCATGCATACGTCTGCGATCCGAAGCACGGTGCGCTGCTGATCTTTCCTGACCCGCATCCCGCGAGCAAGTAGCTTCGGGTCGCGCGGGCTCGAAGCTCACGCCGGGTCAGGCACCGACTTCCAGCCGACGACAGACGGTCGCAGAAATACTTCGCGAGATCAGTCGACGCACGTCACGTGCTGGATCGACGTCACCTGCGCGACCGCGGTCGCATCGGCGAAGCCGGTGTACGCGGCGATTTGCGTCGCATACGCGTCGACGATCACCTTCGTCGACAAATACGGCGTCGCGTTGTGGTGCAGCGTGCACTGGAACAACACCGGTTGCGGCGTGTCGCGCTTCTGGTAGCCGCCGATGGGCAGCAAGTTGTTGTCGAGCAGCGCCGCGCGGCACGAGCCGATCAACGGACCTTGCGCGCCACCATCGCGCATCTCGATCGTGAGCCCGACCCCTGCGGCCGAATAGCCGGGTGCCCACAGCAGCTCCTCTGCCATCATCGTCGTGAAGTTCGCCTGGACCGTCACCGACGTGAAGCCGGCGGCGACCGGAGGAATGTTGTCGGCGCGCACCCAGCCGCCGCCGGAGGCCCAACCCCAGTTGGTCGCGGCCGACGCCGTGATCGCGCCGCTCTGCGACACGCTCTGCGGGTTCCAGTTGATGCCGTTCGAGAACCAACCGGCGTCGGCGAACGGCGGTGTGGGGCCGAGCTGCCACCCACCGATGCATTTGCCACGGTTATGTGGATGCTGCTCCGGCGGCGCGACCGTATCGCCCGCGATCGCGGCTTCGCGGATCTGGTTCGCGACTGCCACGGCGGTGGTACCCATGCTCGCGAACGCGGCGTCGATCTGGTCGCCGTGCGCTGCGTAGAATCGATCGAGGCCGGCCTTGGTCGCCTCGGCGTCGCCGGCGGTGATCGCCGCGACCGCCTCGGCCTTGAGCGTCGCGTAGTCGACATTCGCAGTCGCGCGCAGGGCGCGATCGAAGTCCGGGATCACGTGCTGCTCGAGGTACGCCTGCGCGCGGATCGCGTGCTGGTCGACGCGCGCCACGAAGGCCCGGTCCTGCTCTGCTTTGGCGTCGTCGGAGATCGGTGCGCGAAGCGCGGCGATCTGCTCGGGGCTCAACGCGGACGCGGCTGTCTCGGTCGGATCGGCGAGATCGGTCGAATCGATCGAGGAATCGGTGGCGCAGGCGCCGAGGCCGGCGACGACGAGCGAGAGAGCGACGTTGGTTCTGGTCAGCATTGAATGTCCTCCTTGCGGACATCGACCAGGAGACCGTCCCGCGGATCCGTCGCATCGATTTCGCGGACGCCCCTAACCCAGCAATGTTGCCCAGGTACTTAGGGGTGGCGTTGGCGCCACGCGCGGAGTGCTGCGAGCCGATCGGTGATAATCCGCACCGAGGCCGCCGCCGCCGGGAACTTCGAGAGCTCGTCGATCCCCACGACGAGGTCATTGTCGGCATCGGCAGCCAGAGCCCGGGCGCGGCCGCGATCGTGCTCGTCGCCGTCTTCCCAGAGCGCACGCGCGAGGCTGTATGCCGCGGTCCCGTGGCGCCAGGGTCGAGGCGGATCGGCCGTAGCGAGCACCGGCAGCTGCTTCTCGAGCATCACACGTGCCTCGCGGTACTTTCCGGTGTCGACCAGCGCGGTCGCGAGCAGGATCTGCGCGTTGGTATCGTCGGATCCGATCTGATTCTCGAGCTCGATCGCCTTGCGCAGCGACTCGATCGCGGTCGCCGGGCCGGTCGAGTAGAACCGGGCGAAGCCAATGTTCTCGGTCGCGTCCGCCCGAAGTCCACGGTTCTCGACGGTGTCGGGCATCAGCGCGAGCTGCGCCTCGGCCGCCTCGCGCATCCGGCTCCACGCGCCCGCCATGTTGTAGCTGCCCACCAGCGCGGAGAGGGCGTAGACCTCGTCTGCATCGCCATGCGGCACGCTGCGCACGTACGCGAGCGCGCGCTCGTCGAGCTCGATCGCGCGGTCGAAGTCACCGGCAGTCTGTGCGGCCATCGCCTGCGCACCGAGGGCAACCGCAGTTGGACCGGGTTCGTTGCTGACCTCTTGCTCAGCAGCGGCGAGCTTGCGATAAGCCGCCGCGGCACCGCTGGCATCTCCCGACGCTGCGAGCTCGCGCCCCAGCAGCAGGTAGCCCGCCGCGATCTCCGTAAGATTCGCCTGTTGCTCGCGCACCGAGACGTACTCGCGCACCAGCTGTGCCGCCGCGCGGTGGTCGCCTTCCTCGGCGAGGACCGCCACCCGCGCGAGCGACAGCTCGAGCTCGTGCTCGCGCGACGGTCCTACGCGGGCGAGGATCGCGGCGGCCTGATCTAGTACGTTGTGAGCATCGAGAAGTCGCCGGAGCCGGACAAGGACGTCGGCCAGCGCCACGCTGACGTGCACGCGTCCGAGATCATCGCGCGAGCGCTCGGCGACGGTAAGCGCGCGGCGCAGGAGGATCTCGGCCTTATCCAACCGCTGCGCATCGCGTTCGTATGTGGCCTCCAAGACGAGAGCGGCGACGAGGGGTTCGTCGGCGCCCGCCTGGTCCGCCTCGCCGACGAGCGCGCGTACGGCGTCGACGGTCGCCCGCCGATTTGCTGCGTAGTCGGCCTCGAGCTTCGCGATCTTGATCGCGAGATCCGGCCTCTGCGGCTGGCCGAGGACCGCATGCACGCAGTCCTCGATCGGCCGCAGCGTGTCAACGGCGCGACGCGAGCTCGCGCCATCGATGCTCCGGCCGAATGTGGCGACCACCACGCCAAGCTCCCCGCGCCGCTGCTCCAGACATGCGAGTCGAGCATCCGCAACGACCGCGCCGAGCTCGTCGCGTGTCACGCACAGCTCGTTGCGCATCGCGAGCCAGTGCGCGGCATAGGTATCGAGGGCCGCGACGGTGCGCGGTGACAGCGAGGTCGGCTGCGGCCAGACGCCGTCGAGAAGATGACCGGTGTCGCAACTCGCTCCTTGGTGCCGCAGCCCGAGCGCGGCGACCACGGCAACCGCGCCGAGCGCAGCGATTCCCGCGGCGAACCACGGCCAGCGCCGACGCCGAGGAGCGAGCTCGCGCAACAGCACCGTCATCGAAGGGAACCGCGCCCCAGGCTCCGGGGCGAGTCCGCGCCGCAGGGCTGCAGTGACGCGCGAGGGCACGCCGCGGTCGTCGCTCGGTACGCCGAGCTCGCCGGCGGCGATCTGCGCGCGCAGATCCGCGACGGCCCGGCCCGGGAACGGGCGCGCGCCGTAGAGCGCCTCCCAGGCGGTGACACAGAACGAGAACTGATCAGACGCCTCCGTCGCGTCGCCACTCATCTGCTCGGGTGCCATGTACGCAGGCGTACCGAGGATCGTCCCCGTCACGGTCAGATCGCTCTCGGAGTCCATCAGCCCGACGGCGGTCGGGTCGCCGCTCACGGTCTCGCGCGCGAGGCCGAAGTCGCCCACGAGCACTTCGCCGTCGCGTGCCACGAAGATGTTGTCGGGCTTGAGATCGCGGTGGATCATGCCCGCGGCGTGGGCGGCGGCGATCCCGCGCCCGGCCGCGAGAAGCACGCGCATGATGTCGTCGGCGGACCGCGGCGTGTCGAGCCAGCGGCGCAGGTTGTCGCCGTCGACCAGAGCCATCGCGATGAATGTCTTGCCCTCGTGCTCGCCGACGTCGTGCACCGCGACGACGTTGGGATGCGATAGCCGGGCGAGCGCCTGCGCCTCCCGTCGCAGCCGCTCCGCTGGAGCTCCCGCGCGCAACATCTTGATCGCGATGCCTCGGCCGAGCTCCGGATCGCGTGCCGCGTAGACAACACCCATTCCACCTTGCCCGATTCGCTTCTCGATCACGTAGCGATCGACGCGAGCCCCGTGGCCCAAGCCGAACACTTCGGCGGCCGCCGGGACGCCCATCGAGCCCACGGTCACCCTCGGGACGCTCGACTCGATCAGCGCATCGATCAGATCACGGCAGTCGCGGCACGTGGCCGCGTGATCTGCGATCGACGCCCGCTGTTCGGTTGTCAGCCCACCGCCGAACAGCAGCTCGAGCGTCTCGGGATCCGGGCAGCCCACGTCGCCGCAATCATACGTGTTCCGGGGCCGCATCACACACAGGAGTCGGCCCGCGAGAATCGTCGCATCGGTGGTATGACCTCGGTTGTGACCGCCTCGGTCGACGACCAACTCGCCGCCGCTCGTGCCGTCTGGCCCGACCTCCACGTCGAACCCATGCGCTTCAGCGCGGAGCTCGCACGCAGGCTCGGCGCGGAGCTCACGCCGGAGCTCGTCGCCTCGGTTCGCGCCGACGATGTCTATCTCGCGATCGCGTGTGGGGATGGAGCTCCCGCCGCAATCGCCCATCTCGAGCGCGACTACCTGCGCGAGGTCGAAGTCGCCGCGGCAAAGCTCCGTGCGACCAACGACCAGGCAGACGAGATGCGCGGCCGGCTGCGCCAGCTGCTGTTCACCGCCGAGGACAACCGAGCGGCCGCGCTCGCGAGCTTCTCGGGTCGCGGCGATCTGCGCGGTTACCTCCGGGTGATCGCGACCCGCGAGCTGATTCGCATGATCAACCGGGCGCGCCGCGAGGTCGCGCTCGACGAGGGCGTGATGCTCGACCGACTTGGCATCACCTCGGATCCCGAAATCGACATCATGCGGCGCCGCTATGGCGCCGAGGTCGATGCGTCGGTCCGTGCCGCTCTCGCGCGTATCGACGAGCGCGGTCGCGCTCTACTTCGCTACTACCTGATCGATGGCTGGAACATCGATCGCATCGGCACATTGTACGGCGTCCACCGGGCCACGGTTGCTCGTTGGCTAACCGCCGTCCGCGAGGGCGTCGGCGATAACATACGGAACGAGCTCGCAGCCCGGCTCTCGCTCCCCGTCGACGAGGTCAGCTCCATCATTCGCATGGTGCATAGCCGGATCGAGATTTCGTTCGAGCGCCTGATCGCAGACCCCGTCTGATCACGCACCACCGACGATTCCGGATCGCCGCGAGACGGCCGGGCCGCCGATCCATACACCGACCGAGTTTTTATGCGACAGACCTCGGGACGACGCTCCTGTTGGCCAGGAGGGCTCGTGTCAAATCTACAAACTCGCCTCGGGCGCGTGGCGTCACTCGTGCTCGCTGCCATCGCCGTCACATCCCACATCGCGGCGGCCTACACGCCGACCAAGCTCGACTGCGACCACCTGGTGCCGTGGTTCCAGTCCAACAACTACGGTTGGTGGTGGGGCGCCCTCGGAAACTGCAAGACCGGTCCCGGTGGACCGACGACGTTCGACGACATCTTCCGGTGCGCGTACGACCAGATCGATCCGAGCTACCGCCTGGACTGCGTCGAGAAGGACCTGCGCAGCGCCCCGAACACCGCGACGGGCGTGGACGTTGTCGCCTACTACAACGGCGGACGGACATGCACCGGCCTGGCCGCGGACTACGAGCGCAGCAACTTCGAGTACTGGCGCAAGCTGATCCTGACGGCGCAGATCGGTGCGCCTGCCGGACTCATCAACACGACCGACATCTTCGACTTCGCGTGGGAACAGTTGCCGACCCAGGATCGGCGGGACTGCCTGAAGGAACTGCTCCAGGTCGCGCCGGTCACGGCTCCGACGATCCAGCAGGTCGCGGACTACAACACGCCCGGGACGTGCAGCCCGCTGATCGACAGCTACAAGGTCAACAACTACGCGGCGTGGTGGAACGCACTCGGCAAGCTCAAGACAGGGCGCGGCGGCCTGTCGACCCGCGCGGCGATCATCGATGCCGCATTCAGGTCGCTACCGCTCCGGGACCAGCAGCCGTGCCTGCTCCAGTATCTGTCGGGCACCGCGATCACGGACCTCGGCGTGCTCGAGGTGCGCACGTACAACGGCATCCCGATGGCCGTCCGCGACGACATCGCGTTCGAGCCGCAGATGCCCGAGGAGTCTTGCGACCTCCCTCTCGATGGAACGGTCCCCGCGGACTACCTGTCCCCCAGCATTCCGTATCTCTTCCTCGCGGGCGGCATGCTCCCCGAGGCGGGCGACTTCAACAAGCCCGCCGGGCAGCACCTCGGTAGCGACGAAGGCCGGCTCGCGCCCGAGCTCCGCCTGATCGCGCGGGCCGCGGATCCGATCGGCTGCGCTCTGCCACTCGCAGCGCACACCTTCGCCGACGCCGCTGCGGCTCCCACGCAAGGCGACGCGAACCGGCTGAACGCGCTCGCCATGGCGTACACCGACCTCGCCGTCACCGGTAGTCACGCGTTCGATGCGTTCCGCACGCGAAACCCCACCGACGAAGACTACTGCACCGCGATCGAGACACGAAGGTCTCCGAGCGACTGCCTGCCGTTCTCGCCTCACGACCCCGAAGACGTCGAGGAAGGCTGCCGATCCGCGCTGAAGCGCGCCTATCGCGTGGCGAACTTCCTGCGCAACGGTGAGGCGCTCCGCGTCGCCGGCTCATGGTTCCAGGGCGACGCCGTGCTGACGCCCCTCGTAGCAGCGGACCGGCTTCGCAAGGAGACCGAGCGGTTGACGCTCGGCTGGATCGCCGTGTCCGGCGAGGACGATTCTCCGCACCGCCCGGTCAACGTGCCATCGAGTGACTACCCGCAGTACACGATCAAGGTCGACGTCGACGCGCCCTACCAGAACATTGGCGTAGAAATCCCGAGGTTCGGGCCGGTGCCCGTCACCGCGCGCTATACGATCGCCCAGTCGCAAGCGCCGGCGGCGGCCGCGCTGACCTACGACCCTGAGACGACTCCGTACTACCTCGACCCCGATCCGGTGCCGAGCATCGCGAAGAACTCCGACGTGCTCCTGTTCATTCACGGCATGGACTCGCGCGCGGAGGAAGCGACCACCATCACGAAGCACTTGTTCGCCCGGATGGGCGAGCTCGGCAGCACGAGGAACCTCGTCGTGATCGCCGTCGATCTTCCGTCCTCCGGATATACCGAGTCGCTGGACTACGATCGGATCTCGAAGCTCTCGGTGATCGGCTCGCCGTTCGACAACACGGACTTCGCGGCTACCGGCCTGACCCCGATGCTCGATTTCCTCGAGACGTTCGTCGTCCGCTTCGTCGAAACGCTTCCCCCGAGCCTCGGCGTGCCCGACAGCATGAAGGCCGTGATGGGCGGTAGCCTCGGCGGCAACCTGAGCTTCCGCCTGGGCCGCCGCGCGAACACGCCGTGGATCAAAAATGTCGTCGTGTGGTCGCCTGCTTCGATCTGGACCTCGCTGGGCGAGGGCAACGACGTCTTCCAGCACGCAGGCGTGCGCTCGACATGGGTGTCCGCTAACGATCGCAACGCGGCCGACCCGAATGATCTGTTCGGTGCACGGCTTACGCGCAGACGGAACTTCTTCGACACCAGCTTCGACCAATCGATCCTCGGGCCGATCATCGCGATGTCGCAGCCGCAGGTTTGGACCAGCGACAAGTTCCCGTGCAAGCTGGCGTCGATCGCGACCGCTCGGCTCGACCGCCAGGAGACCTACAACCCGAAGTTCCTGAGCTGGCGCTGGCGCCTCGCGGGCGAGCAGCTCCTCTACAGCCACCAGACCTACGAGCTCGAGACCGGGCAGCGCCGCTTCATGCGCAACGACAAACCGATGTTCCTGTCGTGCGGCACCGAGGACGACGTGTTCGGCAACGAGATCTGCGATGCGACGCGCCTCACCGGAGGTGCGATGTCCCTGACACCCGGCTTCGCCCGCTACCTGCCGGACACCGGGCACTCGATCCATGACGAACGGCCCCGCTACCTCGCGCAGAAAATGATCAACTTCCTCGGCCTGTAGGACCGGCTCCGTCCCAGCAGCGCCTTCACGGCATCGAGGGAGGGAAACAGGGTACGCGTGGTGGCCATCTGATCGCTGCATTCTCCCATTTCGGTCCCGCGAAACATCACGGAGGCGCTATCGTCGCTAGGTGAGCACGCCCCGAACGATCGCCATCGAAGGCTTCGATCCAGAGGGTGAACCGCAGCTCGACGATGACGGCCAAGGATCCCTTCGGGTCGAGTTCGCGTTCTTCCCGCCGTCATGGTGCCCGCCCGAACACCGCGCGGACCTAGGACCGTTCGCCAGCTTCGATCAGGAGATGTCAGTCGCGATCGGCCTGCCGGTGGCATGGGAAGACCGTGAGTTGTTCGTGATCGAAGCAGCCCAGCCGACGACGGTCGAACGGCTCGTCGCGTTCCTCCTGGGTTATCGCGCCGCGCATCGTGGAGCGGGCGAGCCCACCTGAATCTCGCAAAGTACGTGGAGGATAGGGGTGTCGAACCCCTGACCCTCGGCTTGCAAAGCAGTGAGCCATTGTCTTACACAGACTTATCTCGTCCCGCCTGGTGGATGTTTCACGACGACGATTGTGAAAGTCCGCATGCGCGGCGTCCCGCGAGTGCGGTAGGTTGGTGGGCAAATGGTGGGCAAAAAGCCACCGTGGAGCTAACCGACCGCTTTCTCGAGGGTTCGATCTGGGCACCCAAGACCGCGTCAAAGTGTGGGACTCGAAGCTGACCGGCTTCGGCGTGACGATCGGGAAGCTGCGCACCAGCTTCATGGTGCAGCGCCGGATCGGAAGCGAGCAGCGCGTGATCACCGTCGGCCGCTGGGGGGCGCAGAAGATGCGCGCGCTGCAGCCACAGCTGCTCACGGTCGCGCGGGCCCGCGATGCTGCGGTCCGAGTGCTCGCAGACATGATGAGAGGGGAAGATCCCGTCACGATGCCCCGACGCTCGGCAACGCCTTCGACCTGCACATCTCGCGGATGAAGGCGAACCAGGCGAGCGCGCGCAGCATCACGACGATCAAGAGCGAGGCCGACAAGTACCTCGCCGACTGGCTGAAGCGGCCGTTGCACGAGATCGAGCGGAGCGAGTGCCGCGCGTTCCACGAGAAGCTCAGCAAGGACAACGGCCCTTACATCGCAAACCGGATCATGCGGCACATCCGCGCCGCGTGGAACACCGCGCTGAAGGAGCACGACCTACCCGCGAACCCGACGATTGCCGTGCACTGAACCGCGAGCACCGGCGTCAGGAACCGACTGGCTGGGCGAAGCTCCCCGCATGGCTCGCGACCGTCTCGAAGCTCGAGCCGGTGATCGTTGACGGCAAGCGCGTGCACGAGAGGTCCGGGATACGCGGCGACTACCAGCTGTTCATGCTGTTCACCGGCCTGCGCCGCATGGACGCCGCCACGGTGCGCTGGGATCACATCGATCTCGACGCCGGTACGCTGCGCCGGCCGAACCCGAAGGGCGGCAAGGATCGCGCATTCACGATCCCGCTCAGCTCCGAGTGCGTCCGGATCCTCGCGCGCCGCGAGACCGAGAACCGCGAGGCCTACACGGACGGCGACGGCGGATGGGTGTTCCCGACGCGCGCGATCAAGGATCGCGAATGCGATCTATGCAAGGCGCTCGGGCTCGGCGAGCACAAGGCCGGCGGCGTGTGCCATGTGATCGAGGGCAAGCAGCAGCGCTACGACAAGCAACTCGGCAAGGCCAAGAGGGTCCTGCCATCACCGCACCGGCTACGCGACACGTACACCACGGCGCTGGTCGAGGTCGGCCAGATCTCGCCGTTCGCGATCGACGTGCTCACGAACCACCGCCCGCCGCGCGGCTCGGTGACAGCGGGCTACGTCGACCTGTCGATCGAGCACCTCGCCGAATGCCAGGAGCGCCTGACGCAGTTCCTGCTCGCGAAGATGAACCCGCCCACCGAGCCGAAGAAGAAGACGCGGCGCGCGGGGCATCTCAGGGCCCTGCCCTGATTCGATTCGATCAACGCTGTTGCTCGAATCGCCCGGCCTCTCAGGCTCCGGTCTGCCGCACGATTCGCCAGACGTACGATTGGTGCGGCGCTCTCGCACCAATTCGCCAACCCCTCGTCTTGCCAAGGGAAGGGGTTCCGACTCCGTGCAGATGGTGGATGAAAGGTCAGACGCCGTCTGACCAATTGGCTCGACACTGTCGAGCCAATTCAACGGGCGAGCGCGATCAGCTCGCCCGTCATCGCGTGACCGGGCGCAGAAGGGCGCGCGCCGCTGGCGAGAGGCGGAACGCAGCTCTGCGGTAGTACCGCGCGTCGTCCGGCGGATCCTTCAACAGCTCCTTCGTCGCGTCGACGCTGGCCTTGGTGAGCGCCTGGTACTTCGCCTTGGTGAGCTCAAGGCCGCCGAGATCGGTGTCGAGAAAGTGAACGATGCCTTTCTCGAACTTCGTCCAGTGCGGGTTGTCGTGCTCGCCCAGCCATGCCGCCATGCACACGTACGGTGCACGTCGCGTGACCGGCATCGACGCGAATGGCGCGAAGCCCATGACCGAGGAGACGAGACCTGCGCGCACGCGCCAGTCCACGCCAACGAACACGTCGTCGGTCGCGACGCCCTCCGGCGACACCTCGGCGATCTGCCAGCGGTCGCCTTCGCTGAGGCGCGCGAGTTGCTCGACGAGCGCCGCTTCTGTGCGAATGCCCGTGAAGATCGCGATCGCCGGCAGCCTCGCTTCCCGGCAAGCATCGAAGAAGCCGCTGACGTCAGCCTCGTCGGCCACAGCGGGAACCACGAACGAGAGGATCCGATGTCGTTCGCGAGCGATGCGCGCGGCGAACTGGCAGCCGGTCAGGCCCTGCGCCAGCCAGCGGCGAAGGTGATCGTCCGCGGACACGAGCTACCGGAATTCAGGAAGGGCGGCGTGCGGGCTCGACACGTGGAAGCGGACGGAACCATCGGCGTTCACGACGTCGACGCCGCCCGCCTTCTTTGCCGCAGCGATCACCGCACTGTGATCGCGATGAAACTGCTCGATCGTGATCGTGCGGCGCTTCTTCGCTGTGGGCTTCTTCGCCATCGGACCTAGTCTACCTCGTCGTCGATCTCGGAGAAAGCGTGGGGATCGATCACGCGACCTGCCCGTGTGTGTTCGCGCGGAGAAACTCGTCGACGTCGGCGACACGCCCTCGGCCTTGCCACCGAACCCGCGACCTTCGCGCCGCTCGCGCCCCGCCCCAGAGCGAGCTTGGGTGGGACGATTCCGCGTAGCGACCGACCGCCAGCCTGTCGGCATGGGCTCGTCCGTCCTCGCGTCGCCCAAACGTCACCGGGCTTACGTTCCCGGCAGGTCCCGAACCCTATTGCCGCCCTACCTTTCCGATCCGCCCCCAAGCTCGTTCAGAGGTTGTCTAGCTTGCCTCGGAGCTCGCTGAGCTTTCCGGCCGCGTGATCGACGTTGTCGGCGACGCGGTGTCCCCGCTCGTCGCGGTCCTCTGCGCGGTTCTGCTGGTCTTCTTCCTTGTGCTTGCCCGCCTTCACCTCGTTGCCTATCCCGCCGGCTTGGCGCATCTCGCGGCGCAGTTCCCCCTCGAGCTTGCCGAGATCGGTCTGTGCCTCGGGGATCGCGATCGTGACGCCCATCCGGACGACCGCTGACGACAGCTTCATGACCGCGCCTACTGCGGGCCCGCCCCACAGTCCCAGTCCCAGTCCCAGCGGCAGCACGTCGATCAAGGCGGAGAGCAAGCTATGGACCTGCTGTGCGTCGTCGGCAGCGAGCTTGTCCAGGCCCGCATGCGCGATCGCGAGGATGGCGGTCGTGACTTCGACACCGGCACCTCCGAGCCTCGTGGCGAGTCCGATCAGTCGCCGCTGGTCTCTACTGATCGCCGAGCGGAAGTGCCCCAGGCGCGCGTCGATGCCCGTACCGCCATCGGCGATCGCATCCATGACGTGCTGAGCGAAGGCGTTCCCGAAGCGCGTGTGCACGAGCTGCATGGTCGCGTCGCGAACGGCGTTCGGGGCATCGCGGAGTTGTTTCGCGACCTGGGTCGCATCGCCCTTCGCGTGGGTCCCTTCCAGGCGCCACCGTTCTTCCTGGCGCAGCATGCCGGTGCACGCGCACGACATGTGCCACAGGCGCAGCGCGTGAGTGAAGGCGGGATCGGCGAGCGCGAAGTCCGGGAGGAGCTCGGTCACCGGCGAGTTCCAATGCACGCGACCCGCGTCGACAAGGCGTGCTTGCATCAACGTCGTCATTGGCTTCGTGAGTCGCTCTGTTCGTGCTCGCGAGCTGCTCCGACCAATCGCCGATCGCGGTCAGTGGGGATCCCCAGCTCTCCGCCATCTCGCTGAGATGATCGGTGAGCGAGGTGCGCGAGAGATCCGGGAGCAACGCTTCACAGCGCGCGCGAACGACCTTCGCCGCGGCTCGTCCGTCCTCGCGTCGCCCGAACGTCACCCGGTTGCTCTCGGACGACGCGTGATCAGCAGCCTCCCGCTGGATGCACGCCGTCGGAGGTCTGGAAGTCGACCACGGCGTTGGTGGTGCCTCCGTGGTGCCGCGCGCAGACCCCCGTGGTGCTGGCGATGATCCCCGACGGAGGAAGCCCGGGCCCCTGGCTGCCCCACGATGGCGGGCCCCACTCGATCTTGTCGATGCGGATCGACCGCACGTTGCTCTTGGCTGCCGACCCCTGAAAATTGAAGATGCTGCCGCCCTGACGAAATGCGATCAGAGAGGTAGCGAGGGAGTTCGTGCCGGTGGTCGTGGTGCACCACTGGAAGAATCCGCACGGCGACGTGAAGACCTGGAAGCCCCCTTGGACCTGTCGGGTCTCGGAACCGACGTTGTGATAGAAGAACATGTGCGTGATCCAGGTCGCGCCCTCGATCTCGAAGCCGTTCATCGCCATGCGCCTCGCGTTCGGGAGGTGATGACGGAGACCGCTCGCTTCGGGGGCGATTGACTGCTCTCGTGCACACGCTGCCGTGCGACTCGTGCACACCAGCGCGCCGTCGACGAGCACGTATCCGAAGGTGCCACCGACCACCGCCTCAGCGACGTCGTCGACGTCGACGAGCTCATCGCGCTGTGCGTCGTAGCGCACTGCCGGGCTCGCGATGATCGAGAGCTGAGCGCGCCGTACGCCATCCTCTCCCTCGATGATCTCGGCGTTGAGCTGCGCGACGAGCCACTCGTTGAGCTCGTCCCAGGAGCGGAACTCGCGCGGCCGCTCCGGCATCAGCGAAGTCACATCCAGGCGGCCCTCGGAGGTATCGATGTCGAGCGTGCCGGGAATCGGTCGGCCTTCTCGATCGAGCTCGGGGCGGAGCTCGATGGGAACGATCGCGACCGCCTCACCACCGCGGTTGGTGGTGTCGAGATCATCGGTGGCGCAGCCGAGCAAGCAGCTCGCCGCGACTGCAGTCAGTGTGAGGGTACGAGAGATCATGGCGGTGCTCCGGATCAGCAATTGTTGGGAAAGAAGGGAAGGACGAAGCCGCTGCGCAGGAACAGCGAAGACGGGCCGCTGGAGCCGACGTGCGAGGCACAGGTTCGGTCGGTCACCGCGAACGGCTGCGGGCCAAACACGACCTTGGAATCCATGACGAAGAACGTGTTGCTCGCGCTGGCGGAACCACTGGCCGTCGGCGTTCCGCCCGAGGACGCGATGAACGACGTGTTCAGGAAATTCGAACCGGTACGGAACAGGCACCAGCTCGGACCGCCCGGAAAGCAGGGAAGCCACTTGAGCTGGACACCGGCTGTCGTGTTCCACTGAGCCGTGCTCGAGCCCACCCACTGCAGGAACGACGAGCTCGCCACCCAGGTGTTGCCGCGAATGCCGAATGGCCCGGACGTACCCGTGACCGTCCACGGCACGAGCGCACGCTGCGTCGGCTTCGGCGCCGCGAGCCCGGCCTCGCGTGCGCACGGCGCCGTTCGGCTCGTACAGACCTTCTCGTCAGCAATGACGACATAGCCCTCGGTGCCCCCGATGATCGCGGCGACCGGATCCTCGACGACGACGAGATCCGCGAGTGCGCGATCGTATCGAAGCGTGGTGGCCGCCGCGTACTCGAGCAAGCTCGTCGGCTCAGCCCCATCCGTCTCGACGAGCTTGCCGTTGAGCGTCTCGACCACCCACTTGTGGAAGTCGATGCGGCTCGCGAACTCGCGCGGTCGATCGGGCACGAGGTCGGTGATGTCCATCCGCCCCTCGCTGGTGTCGAACACGAGCGTGCCGGGGATGTCGCGGCCGCGGTCGTCTAGCGCGGGATGCATGGCAACCGGCGCGAGCGGGAGCTCTTCGTACTCCTCGCGCGCGGCGACCTCCTCCTCGGGTCCCGAGGTCACGCACGAGGCGCCAACGCTGAGCGACAAACAAATGAGCGAGCCGACGAAACGAGCAGTACCGCTGGTGTTCCGGTTCATGGGGAATCTCCTTCTCCCCGGTAGTGCGCCGACCACCACCCGTGTTGCAGACATCGATCTCGAGGTGTCGCACCCTCGACATTCCCTCGTGGCGGTCACGCCGGGCACGGACTTCGACGAGCCACACGCGGAGAGCACGAGCGGGACGCCTTCGGCGAGTTTCGAGCCGGGCTAAAGCGCGGCGTGCGCTTCGATCCGCCTCTCGAACTCGTCGCATGCGCTGACGGGGAGACGGACCACGATGATAGCGTCGCTCCGATGAAGTTCACCGGCTATGTCATGGTTCTGGCGGCCTCCGCCGCGTGTGGCGGTGATGACGGAGCCCATCACCTGCCCGATGCTCCGATCGGGCCCCCCGACGTCGACATCGCCGTCGACGCGCCCGCGTTGCCGGTCACGTGCGGTGCGCCGAGCCGGCTCGACCTCGCCGCGCCAAACGTGAGTAACGTCAAGGCCGCAACGTTGCTGGCCGGGCGGTTCGTCGTTGCATGGGACGAGAGTCCAAACAACGTGCCGATGGCGAAGGCGCGGGTATGGGACGGAACCCAGTTCCTACCAGAGCAGACGTTGCCGGCATCGGGGGCATTGGTCAGCGTCGAGGCCGACGCACAAGGCCGTGGCTACGCAACGTGGCGGATCGACGGGAATAGTTTTAGCTCGGACCGCGCGGTGCTCGATCCCGGCGCGAGCACGTTCGGGACGTCGTCGATCCTTGCTCAGCCCGATGTGTCGCTGGCCGGGCTCGGGAACGGCGCGATCGCGATCGGCGGGGGAACGACCCCGGTCGTGTCGAACTACAACGTCGGTACCGCGACATGGAGTGCGCCGCAGACACTCCTGGCCGGCAACTGGCGGTTGGTCGCCGCGGGCGCGAGCCCGACCGGCAAGGGCGCGGCGTCGTGGGTCGACCTGTTCACCGTGGGGGTTCCGCTGTACGTGAGCACCTTCGACGGCGCCGCATGGACCGCGCCCGCGACCACCTTGCTGACCCCGACGATCACGAGTTCCCCGTCCATCACGCAGACCCCAGCGGTCTATGCGAACGGTGACGTCCTGATCGTGTACAGCGCTGGCGACGCGGGCGTCTACTCCGTCAATGCGAGGCGGTTTCATGTGGCGACCGGGCTGTTCGATGCGCCGGTGCTGATTGGCGCCGGCAGCGTCTCTGCGCGCGTGTTCATCGATGCCGCGGACCGAGCCACCATCGTCTACGTGAACAACACCGCCACCCCCACGGTACTCGCTGCCCGCGATCTCGGCGACGGTGCTGGCTTTACCGCGCCGGTCGCCCTGGGCGACGCGGTGGGTGTGGTCGCGGCGATGGATCGAGACGGGAACCTCGCGGTCGTTCTACAGCCCTTGCAACAGAGCGGCACCTCCACGTTGCGGACGATCACGGCGGCCGGCGCGACCTGGACTGCGGCGGTTCCGACCGGTCTAGGTGCCACAAACAGTGCCCCCGAAAAAGATATCGCGATCGCGTTCGACGGCGCGGGGCATCCCGTGGTGTTCGCCAAACAGATCGACGTCACGACGATCGAGCTGCTCACTGTCGTCTGCCAGTAGATGGCACGTTGGCGCAGGCTTAGGGGCCGCGAATGCGGAAGTCCGCTGATCAAGACTTCTTGCGCGGCCTGATCACGTAGTTCCAGTCGCCGTGCCAGAGCGCGGGGAGGTACCCGGTCCGCAGCGTCCCGCCATCGGATAGCGCGATGTGGTCGCGTACGACCACGGGTGGTGCATTCTTGGTGTTGCCAGATGGCTCGATGGATCTGCTGTTTCGTCAGCGCCCGGGTCAAGGCTTCGAGGCGCTCCTCATCGGCGCGATGACGACCATGCTTGGCGCATCGCAAGCCGACCCGCGGCTGGTGCGGGCGCTGGGCGAGCGCTGGCTCGAGCCACGGCGCCGGTGGGGCGTCGCGCGCATGCTCCGCGCCCAAGCAGAAGGCGAACTGCGAGCGAGCGTGCAACCGATGACGGCGTTGTCCGTGCTGTACGGCCCGCTCTAGAACAAACGGGTGCTCCTCTACTGGGACATCGGCCAGATCATCCTCGCGCGCCAGGGCGAAGACGGAGGTAGGGGCGTCGGCGGCTGGGGCGCCAAGGTGATCGATCGGCTCGCGTTCGATCTGCGCGAAGCGTTCCCCGACATGCACGGTTTCTCGTCGAGAAATCTGAAGTACATGCGCGCGTTCGCCGTGGCGTGGCCGAACCAGCAAGTCGTGCAACGGGTCGTTGCACGCTTGCCCTGGGCCAGAACCTCACGCTGCTCGAACGTCTCGACGATCCAGCGACGCGCATCTGGTACGCGGAGCAGGTGATCGCGCACGGATGGTCAGAACCACGTCGTCAGCGCATCGGCGAGCCTCGCGTCGGTTCCCTCTCCGACCCACGCGACATAGCCGTCCGGTCGGATCAACACGGCCGTCGGCGCGGCGACCGCGCCGATGACCGGGAGCTCCCACGCGCCCGCGTAGGTCGCGCGGATCACTCGAACGCGATCCGTGACGATGCTCTCGCCGAAGTCGATCAGTACCGGCTGAGCGGCATGCAGCGTCCTGAACACGCGCTGCGGACCTTCGGTGGTGATCAGATCGAGATCGGGCATACGTCGCCCGAGCAACGGGTGTCCCTCGCCGAGATCGTAGTGAACGTCCAAGCCGGAGAGCAGTGCGGCGATGTGCTTGCGCGGCCCGTCCAGCTTCAGCAGCTCGGACATGGTTGCGAACAACGCTTCGATCCGCGCCTCGCTGCGGCTGAGCGCAGTTGCTGCCATCGTGTTCTTCAACACGCGCGCGACGGCGGGATGACGCTCGGCCTGGTAGGTCTCGAGCAGGCGTACCGGTGACGTGCCGTGCGCCACACGGGCCAGCTTCCATCCCAGATTCACCGCGTCCTGGACCCCGAGGTTGAGTCCCTGTCCACCGGCCGGTGAATGAACGTGCGCCGCATCGCCGGCGAGCATCATGCGCCGGTCGCGGTACGAAGCCGCCTGCCGCGTCATGTCGGTGAAGCGCGACAGCCACGTCACGTCGTGAACCCCGAAGTCTGAGCCCCAGACGGCGACGAGCGCTTCGCGGAGATCATCGATGCTGACGTCGCCGCGCCCTTCACCCGCATGCTGCTCGCGCACCACGATGCCCGCGCGCTTTCCGTCAGCGAGCTTGCCGATCGCGTTGATGCCCTGTGCGTCGCGGCGGATGCCCCATGTAGGTTCGGCCAACGTCGCCTCCGCGATGATCGAGCTGTACGACGCCTCCCATCCCGGGAACTCGATGCCGGCCTGCTTGCGGATCACGCTGCCGCCGCGAGCCCTGGATCGTATTCGCGGTAGCGGCTGTCGTCATCCGGAAGGTCGTGCACGCCCCAGAGCGATACCCCGCGAGGACCGCGACGGCCACGTTGCCCGCATCGCACATCAGGGCCCGCCGCGAGTAAGCGAACCGCGTCAGACCTTCGGCGCGACGTAAACACAAGCTTCGCCGCTTCAGCGCAACCGGGAGTTCCTGATGGCGTATCGACGTTTGGCTCGCTGGCCAGTCGGCATACACTGCCTCAGACGGTTCGCGAACGTTTGGTGATGATCACGGGCTCGTGATCATCGTTGAGCTGGTCGCCCGGTCGTTGGCCGATGTTGGGTCGTACGCGTTCTGGAGGCTGATGCGAGCCTCGGCCGTGGCGGTCCCTGCGGTGCTGGAGCTCGCGGTGATGGTGACGACGTGGCTTTGACCGGCGCCGAGCCCGTCGTAGA
>JBBRBG010000033.1:0-54515 GCA_038206055.1 Haliangiales bacterium | reverse complement strand
CGCGCGCGCGGACTGGAGCCGGTTCCCCATCACCGGCATCTCGGCGCGCGATGCCGAACAATACGCTGTGTGGCTCGATCGTACGGGCCGAGTGCCCGGCGCGCGCCTGTGCAACGAGCTCGAGTGGGAGCACGCCGCGCGCGGAGCCGACGGACGGAGCTATCCGGCCGGCGATCATCTCGACCTGGATGACATCAACATCGATATGACGTACACGCGCGACCTGATGGGGTTCGATGAGGTCGGCGCGCATCCCACGTCGACGAGCCCGTTCGGCCTCGTGGACATGTCGGGGAACGCGTTCGAATGGACGGTCTCCGAGCGCCGCGACACCTACATCGCGCGCGGCGGTAGTTGCTACTACGACCGCAACACGGCGAATCTCGCGAACCGTACGGCGCAGATCCCGGAGTTCCACGACGCGACGCTGGGCGTGCGGATGTGCGCCACTGCGAAGCCGGAATAGCTACCCGATCGACCCCTCAACCCGGCTGAGTGACGGTCGACCCAGGGAGAGCATGGAAAGCGAACCGGCTACCCGTGCTCTACGCGATCGCTACCCGGCCGCAGTCTCGACACGATGTCCGATCACCGACTAGATGACCGGGCGCAGTGTCCAAATTGGAAGTACCCAACATGAAATCCTCGCTACTCTCGATCACGATCTTGCTCGGCGCGTGCGTCACTCCGGGCGACGAGGCCGGCGACGAGCTCGGACAGGCGCAGCAGGAGAGCACGAGCCTCAACGGGACGAGCCTCAACGGGACGAGCCTCAACGGCACGAGTCTCAACGGCACGTCGCTCACCGGCACGGCCATCTCGGCAACCTCGACGACCGGTCCGCCGCTGTCGGGCAGCGGAGTGGTTGGCTCGACGTGGAACGGCACCGCCTCCAACGGCACGACGATCAAGCTCCGGATCGACACCGCCTTGCAGGGGACGGGCACGAACGCCGATCTGTGGTTCTACGGTGTCTCGTACCAGACGGCCACCGGGTGGAGCCCGCTGTGCGGTCTCGATACTGCCAACGTCCCGATCAAGGCGGTCACGGTCGCGGGAAAGTGGAGCGCGACCGCCGCAGATACCGCGTACTACAGTTCAAGCAGCACGAGCTTCACGTTCGCGTGTCGGGCCAAGACCATCGCGAAGTGCGTCGAGCTCGGCTACAAGACGTTCCAGGGCAGGACCACCCAGCTGACCTCGTGCGTGAGGCTCTTGCGCGGTGACTACTGCGGCAGCGGCACCGCATACACGGTCGACGGCACCCTGCTGAACCTGTACGACAACGTCGGCGTCCAGGCGGATACCCAGGTCTGGAGCCCGGAAGCCGAGTGGACCCCCACCGGCGCGCGATGCATCAACAGCAACAACAACGCGCGCTACAACCTACAAGCCGGCGCGGATCCGAAGTGCGTCGGCAAGCTCAAGACCACGACCTGTGGCACGACCTTCGCGAACGGCGCAATTCTCATCGACGAGCTGCCTCAGTGATCCGGGCTGATTGAGCACACCCATGGCGACGCTCATCGAAATCGAGACCGAGCGGAGTCACTCGGTGGGCACGCATACGATCATCGGCCGCGGCGATTCCTGCGAGATCCGGATCGACGATCCGATGGTGTCGGCGACGCATGCCGAGATCACGCAGACGGCCGATGGCAGGTTCCGGATCCGGGACCTCGGCAGCCGGCGCGGCACCTATGTCGGCTCGAAGAAGGTCAGCGAGACACCGCTCAAGGACGGAGACGAGCTGATGATCGGTCCGATGCGGATGCGGTTCGCCGAGGACAAGGTCGTCGCGGCCCACGAGTCCGACGAGCTGATCCGGCTGCGCGCGGTCGCCGAGCTCGGCCGCGCGATCGGTGTCGAGCACGACCTGGAGCGCCTGGCGGCCCGCGTGCTCGAGACCTGCTTCGAGCTGCTCGAAGCGGACCGAGGCGCGATCGTGATCTACGAGCCGCATTCGAAGGCCCCGTTCATGACGGTCACGCGCCGCTGCGACGGCGACGACGCTTCGTTCGCCGTGTCGACGAGCGTGCTCGGCCAGGTGATGGTGAGTCACGAACCCTACATGCGCACCGAGGTCGACAGCGACACGGTGCTGCAACGGTCCGCGAGCCTGTCGGCACATGGCGTGCGATCGGTGATGGCCGTGCCGCTTCGCTACGAGGCCGGCGAGACCGAGTGGCTCGGTCTCATCCAGCTCGACTCTCGCGCGGCGGCGAACGTGTTCCTCCCGCGCGACCTCGACCTGCTCGCGGCGATCGCCGGCCCGACGGCGCTCGCGATCAAGAACGCGATGCTCGTACGCCAGGTCCAGAACGTCATCAGCGACGAGTGGCGCCGCCTCGAACGCGTCGTGCGCGACCTGCCGCTCGGCGTGATCGTGCTCGACGAGCAGCGCCGCTGCGTGATGGCGAACCAGTGGATCGCGAAGCGCGAGACCGACATCGGCACGGTCCGCCCGGGAGCGGTCGTCGACGCGATCGCCGGAATCGCGTGCGCTCACCTGGTCGGCGCCGATATCCGCAAGCAGATCACCACCGACGCCGAGCGGATCCTCTCGGTCACCGCGAACACGTCCACCGATGGGCGCGAGACCGTGGTGGTGATCGGCGACATCACCGAGGAGCGAGAGCGTCAGACCCAGGCGGCTCACCGCGATCGTGTCGCGCTGATCGGGCAGCTCGCTGGCGGCGTCGCCCATGACTTCAACAACCTGCTCCATGTCATCCTGACGTACGGCGGCATGCTCGAGGAGTCGCTCGTCGATCCCGATCAGCGCGATGACGCCAGCCAGATCACACACGCGGCGACCAGCGCCGCCGAGCTCACGAAACAGCTCCTCATGTTCAGCCGCCGCGAGCTGGTCAAGCCGAAGGTCGTCGACGTCCAGCACGTGGTGCAGGGCATGGAGAAGATGCTGATCCGGACGCTCGGGCCGCATATCCAGCTCACCACGTCGATCGGCCCTCGGATTCCTCGGATCCTGATCGACACCTCGCAGCTCGAGCAGATCCTGATGAACCTGGTCGTCAACGCCCGCGATGCAATGCTCGGCAAGGGAAGCGTGTCGCTGAGCGTCAACGCGGCCGATCTCGATGCGGTGCACGCGAGTGCTCGCTCGCTCGACCCCGGCCGCTACGTCTCGATCGAGGTCCGGGATACCGGCGCTGGTATGCCCGCTGATGTCGCGCGGCGGATCTTCGAGCCGTACTTCACGACGAAGGCGCTCGGTAAGGGTACCGGGCTCGGGCTCGCCACGGTTCACGGAATCGTGCAGCAAGCGCGCGGCGATATCATCGTCGAGTCCGTGGTCGGCCAGGGCACAACGTTCCGCATCCTGCTGCCGGCGACCGAGCATGCTCCCGAGGACGTTCGCCCCGAGAAGTCCGGCCAGGCTACGGGCACGATCCTGGTCGTCGACGATGACGACGTCGTCCGTCGCGTGACCGAGCGTATCCTCCGAAACGCTGGGTACGACGTGCTCTCAGCGAATTCGGGCACCAGCGCGCTCGCGATCGCGCGTGAGCGTACCGAGCGGATCGATCTACTCCTCACCGACATCGTGATGCCCGGGATGTCGGGCCGCGATCTCGCGGGCGAGATCGCGGTCTTCCGCGCGAACATCCGTGTGGTCTTCATGTCGGGCTATCACCAGCACGCTCCGATCGCGAACTCGCAGTTCATCCCCAAGCCGTTCGGCCGCGCGGCGCTGCTCGACAAGGTCCGCGATTGTCTCGCGTCCGACCCTGAAGCCCGGGCGTAGTCCCGCCGATACGTCGGGCTCGGCGGACCGTGGCGGTGTATCTTCACGGTGATGGACGAGGACATGCAGCGTCAGCCGAGCTACGCGCGAGGCCTCCGGCTCGTGCGCATCGGCGTGTTCCTGATCCTGCTGCAGAGCGCGATCACGCTGATGCTGACCGTCAAGATGATCACGGCGGACGGACCCGATGAGGTGTTCTCCGCGATCAAGTACGCGCAGTACGCGATGTACACGAACCTCGCCGCCGCGGTGGCCATGCTCGTTGGCTCGGTCCTCGCCGTGCCGGAGTTCCGCCGCGCCCACCTCCC
Source organism: Haliangiales bacterium (assembly GCA_038206055.1). GTDB lineage: Bacteria > Myxococcota_A > Polyangia > Haliangiales > Haliangiaceae > JABFXX01. The sequence continues at coordinate 50,438 of JBBRBG010000033.1, read as the reverse complement.
GATCCACCTCGCCGTGTTCGCCGCCATCTGCTTCGCGGTCGCGGCCGGCGCGGCGTGGTGGACCCAGCACGTCGTGGACCACTTCGTTCACGTCGCGCTCGATCCCGAGTCCACGTACGAGGACGTGATCCAGGCGAGCTCGGCACTCGGTGCGCTCAAGCTCGCGACCACGGTCAAGGATCTGTCCTACGTGGTCGGCTTGATCACCGTGATCCGTACCATCCGCCAGTTCGCCGTCGCGAACGAGCAGTTCGAGCTGCGCGACGTCTCGACGACCATCACCCAGCTCCTCGTGGTGATGCTGCTCGGGGATATCTTCTACCAGCTGACCTACGGCCTCGGCTCGGGCGGGAGCGTGTTCCCGATCCTCGGGCTCGTGGTCGGGCTCGGCGTCGCGCTGTACTGGATCTACTGCCACCTTCGCCTCGCGAAGTTCCTCAAGGCCGCCGCGATCCTTGTCGGCGAGCCGCACCTCTTGCCGATCGCCACTGCGGTCAAGGTCCCGACCGCGGAGGCGCTCGTGCCGAAGCCGCGCCCGAGCGCGCCCAGGATCCCGCGCGAGGTCTCCACGCCGAGTGCGCCGGTCATCGTGGTCGCGCCCGAGCTGCGCGCGGCCGCGGCTCCGCGCGCCGAGAGCTCCGCCGAGAGCGATCCGAACGACCGCCCGAAGTTCCTTTCCTGATCGCGCAACGGCGTGCGCGAAGCGCGCAACTCCGCGTGGTGAGGGAGGTTTTGACTCCTCGCGTGACGTCAACCCAAGCCAGCTACCCGAGTTGCCACCCGCTCCGATGATCGCGTGATCACTGGGACCGCGAGTTGGATCCGATGTTGCGGTTGACCCGTTCATGCTGTCCAGCCCGGCTACCAGACTTGCCATCCTGGTCTCTCTCTTCGGCGCCGCTGCGTGCACCGAGGAACGCGAGGTCACCCCGCTGTACAACCATGCCAACGGCCGGATCGTCATCGCGATGAACCAGTCGCTGAACGGCGGAGAGCAGGTCTACACCCGCGCCCGCCGCGGCAACTTCAACAAGCTGGACTGCGCCAAGCTGATGACCGAGATCCAGCCGCTCTCGGAGACGAGCGGCGAGAACATCGACGGTCCGACCGTCGACATCGCGCTGACGAAGTCGGTCTACGACAGCCCGGCCTGGATCAATCCGACCCCGGCGATGATCGCGTCGCTCGCGAGCGGCGTCGACTCGATCATCGACCTCTGCATCATGGATGGTGACAAGGAGGTCATCAAGATCGAGCGCGATCTGTTCCAGGCGTGGGACCAGGCGCGCGGCAAGGGCATCGGCGGCAAGGCCGATGACCCGAGCGGCGAGCAGCGCATCACCAGCCCGCAGGCCTACGGCGAGCGCTGCGTGAGCGAGCTCGGCGAGATTCCGTTCTTCACCAAGACCGGCGAGGGCGAGTACTCGACGTACTCCTGCCTCGACTCCACACCGATCCCCATGACGGTGACGGCCGCGAACGGCACGGTGAGCGCGCCGCAGGACGGCACGGTCAACCAGTGCGACAACCCGCAGTACATCTACTCGCTGTGCGAGGCCGGCCCGCGCGTCGCGACGAAGATCAACGACCAGGGCACGCGCTGGGTGCTGCTCTGCCGCAAGAGCATCGGCGGCTTCGCCTCGGACCAGTACAACGACATCGCGATGATCGGCTCGAACCCGTTCACCGGTAAGACGTGCTTCTTCCAGAACGCGCTGTACTCCAAGAAGGACGGCGGCCACGTTCCGCACCCGGCCGACAAAGTGAAGTCCTCGAACCTGTGGGCGGGCGTCCACGGTGGCCTCGGCGAGGGCATCCAGTGCACCGGCTGCCACGACATGGACGCGTTCATTCACAGCCCGTGGATCGATGGTGCGAAGGACGGCAACGGTCGCCCGGTCGTCCCGAAGATGGGCATCGACCCCGACTTCGCCATCGGCGCGAACGACACGCCGTACGCGCTCGTCAACCGCCGCGGGCAGGGCTGGAAGATGGAGAAGCAGATCACCGGCGATGCCGCCAACGCGTGCACCAAGTGCCACCGCGCGGCGACCGGTCGCTGGGGCGACGACTACCTCGCGCGCATGAACGGCACCGATAGCGGCTGGATCGGCATCACCACCGCCGAGGGCAACAAGCCCGAGCACAAGTACTGGATGCCGCCGGAGCACTCGTTCACGGACGCCGAGTGGGCGACCTCGGAAGAGAAGAAGGCGCTCGAGTTCATCCAGTCGTGCAGCGGCTCGAGCGCGCCCGCGGCGTGCGGCCTCAAGGACATCCCGGAGACGCTCGGCAGCGTCGATAGCGGCGGCAAGCTCCGCAACCCCGTCACGCTCTCGGACGACGAGCTCGCCAAGCAGGCGACCACGATCCTCGGCATGAACAAGAACGTCACCGGCAACAAGATCTGCGTCGACTGCCACGTCGGCAACACGACCACGCTGCAGGACTGGAAGGACAAGACCGACGAGGCCGTTGCGACGGGCCTCAAGGACGCCGACCTCCAGGGCGAGGCGCACAACGACACCACGTCGAACCTCCGCATCGAGACGAACGAGTTCAAGGTCCTCGGTCCGTTCGAGGTCGGTGCGGGCTCGTTCTTCGAGGTCAACATCACCGGCAACGGCGACGTCGACCTCTACGTGAAGCGCAACGAGGAAGCGTCGAAGACCGTCTACGACTGCCGCCCGTTCGCGCAGACCTCGACGGAGAAGTGCGACAAGTCGATGTACAACGCCTCGGGCCCGGCGAAGTTCTGGATCGGCCTCAACGGGACTGCCGACGGCACCATCAAGATCACGGCGAAGTACAACTCGCCGAACCCGAACGCCATCCCGGCGAAGGATCGCCTCGCGCAGTTCCGCCTCGAGCCCTCGGCGTCGGACTCGCCGTACGTCCCCGGCAAGGTCGGCATCTACGCTGCGGCCGCGCACCTCGGCTGGTTCCAGGACACGTTCAAGCAGGCGTATCCCGTCGGCGAGCACGGCAACACGACTGACACGTGGGCGCTCGAGTACGGCAAGTTCAAGAGCCGCTCGTCGATGCCGAAGGGTAACCACCCGCGGCTCGAGCAGGCGCAGTTCGACATCGTCGCCGAGTGGTTCGCACGCGGTCTGCCGCGGCTGACCACGTACATCGCGCCGGATACCGGTCCGACGTCGTGCACCCCGTCGATCACGTCGGCCGTCGGCACCCACGTCTCCGACATGGTGACGCAGGGCTGGGCCGCGGCGAACCGCCAGGCGGGCCTCGCGATGTTCAACGTCGGCAACCTGCCGACGGCGCAGAGCAAGTCCTACGGCATGGGCTGGACCAAGCAGGGTCAGCTCCGCATCCTCAAGGAGCTGACGTACAGCACCTACTACTGGATGCGCTCCTCGCCCGACGGTCGCTTCATCGCGAACGGCCGCACCGGTGGCGACGGCGCTGCGATCGAGGATCTGCAGACCGGCAAGATCATGAGCGTGCGGGCCGCGTACGACCCTGGCTTCTTCCCCGACAACAAGACCTGGATCTTCCAGGGCACGCCGATCGGCGCGGGCTTCTGCAAGATGTCGCTGCTCCAGTCCAACCCGGATCGCATCGACTTCTCGGAGTCGGCGTGCTCCTCGGTGGACTCGGTCAGCCTCTACCAGCACCTCGGCCAGGGAACGAACGGTGGCGACTACTTCGTCATCAACAGCCAGTTCTCCTCTGATAACCCGGGCAGCGCGGTCAACCGCGACCCGTCGACCGGCTTCGCGTCGAGCTCGACCATAAAGCTGACCCCGATGGTGTTCGACGGTACGCACTACGTCGGCAAGACGCCGGTGACCACGAACGCGCCGTACGAGGGCGACTCGGTGCTCTCGCCGTCGACGAAGCTCACGCTCAGCCGGTTCGGCAACGAAGGCAACCAGCTCGGCTACGTGCTCCGCAAGGTCACGACGACCCCGGCGGGCAGCTCGTACACGGTGTCGACCCAGGAGATCGGTCGCTACTGCACGCAGGGTGCGAAGCCGTCCTTCAGCTTCGACGAGAAGTACTTCGTGACCCACCACTACGTCGGCCCGAGCGACTGGCAGGACCTCGGGTTCACCTCCGCGAACGACCCCACGTTCAAGGACATGCTCGCGAAGGGCACCTCGAACATCATCATCGTCAACATCGCGACGGGCGCTCGCACCCGCGTGACGAACATGAAGCCGGGCCAGTACGCGCTGTTCCCGCACTTCCGCTCGGACGGCTGGTTCTACTTCCTCGTCCGCGACAAGGCCGCCGGCCACGAGTACGCGGTCGCCAGCGACGCGGCCCTGACGCTCTAAGTAAGTAGAGCGGGTTCGGGCGCAAAAGCCGCCGCGGCCCTGCGTCATGAGGGTATGAGTCGCTACATCGTCTTGTTCGTCACCCTCACCGCGTGCGCCACCGAGGCGACGACAGCTCCAGTCGCCGACGGAGGCGGCTCCGGGGCGGCGAGTTGCTCTCCGCAGATCCGGGAGCTCGGCAAGGGCGCCTCCATCGAGCTCTCGAGCAGCGCCGCCGGCAATCCGCAACGGGACTACTGCTTGCCGGTGCCGAACGGCTCGACGCAGGTCCGCCTGGACCTCACCGGCGGAACGTGCGGCTCGCACGCCTGTATCGGCGACGATGTGCGGATCTACCTGAAGGCAGGCGCGGTGCCCGACGCGTTCGACCCCGACGGCGCCACGACCGAGTGGAGCTACACCCCGGATCCGAACGGATTCGGAACGTACGTGAAGGTGGCGCTGCCGGGGCCTTGGTACCTGTCGATGATCGATGACCAGAACACGCTGGGCTATCGCAGCGTGAAGATGGTGGTCTCGTTCCCGTGACTAGGGGTTCGTCCGGAGGAGGCTCTCGAGGCTGATCTCGAGACTCGCCGCGTGACCGAGCAAGCTATCGAGCGACGCTTCGCTGTGCCGTTTCGCGATCAAAGCGGCACGCGTGAGACTCAGGATCTCGGTGCGCGCCTTCGCCAGCCATCGCGAGACGCTCGAGGCATGGACGTTGTAGACGCGGCCGATATCCTCGACGCCGCGGTGATCGGCGTAGTACATGCGCATCACGGCACGGGTCCGCGAGGGCTGGGCGGCGATGGCCGCGCGCAAGGTCTCGCGCAGGTCGTCTCCGAGCTCGCGGGCGATCACGCGAACCTCGGCGTTCGGGGCGAGGTCGAGCACCGCATCGAGCTCGTCGTCGAGCCCGAGCTCGGGTTCGCGTTTCCGGCGCAACGAGAGCGCCGTGCGCATGGCGGCGACGCGCAACCACGCGCCGAGCGGTCCATGGCCGGAGTACGATTCGAGCTTCGTCTCGCCGTCCTTCGGAACGAGGATCTTCTCGCGCAGCTGTTGCAGCACCTCGGCGATGAAGTCGGCACGGGCGTCGAGGGTGGAGAGTGCGGCGCGCAGGTTTCCGACGTGCGCTGCTTCCAGTGCCGCGTGGGCGGCGGGGAGTTGCGACACGCAGGCGCACGCGAGGTAGAGATCGGCGACCGCGAGCTCGCGCACGGCGTCGCCGAGGGGCAGTGCGGGATCGAGCCGACGCGCGAGGTAGCGACCAAAGGTGGCGGGCTCGAGCCATGCCGGCCATCGCGCCACGGCGGTGCTGATCCCGAGATCGATGATCTCGCGCTCGGGCTGCCCGAGCTCTGCCAGCAACCCACGGACGTAGTCGCGTTCCACCGAACTATCCTGCCATCGCAGGTTGCAAAGCAGCAGTCTTCCGCCAGTGTATTGAAAGCGTGGCGTGCCTCGACGAACCGACGGTGGTCGCCTTCGTCGCTGGTCGCTTGGCCGCCCCCGACGTCGAGACGATCGACGATCACCTCGCGGACTGCCAGAGCTGTCGAGACCTGGTGGTGTGGGCGGCGAAGACCACACTCGCGATCGGCTCGAGTCGTCGCGCCGAGCCGGCGGTGTCGGATCCCGAGCCGGCTGATCAACCGGAGCGCTATGCCATCGAGGGGCTTCTGGGCGTGGGCGGACAAGGATTGGTCTATGCCGCGACGGACACCGTGCTGGCGAGAACGGTGGCGCTCAAGGTGCTCAGGCGGCGCGACGATCAGATCCTGACCGAAGCGCGCCTCGTCGCGCGCCTGAATCATCCGAACATCGTCGCGGTCTACGATGCGGGGACCACGCGCGACGGCGTGATCTATCTCGCGATGGAATGCGTTGCGGAGACACTGTCCAGCTGGCGAAAGGGCAAGGCGCAGCCGGAAATCCTCCGCGCATGCCTCGACGCGGGTCGAGGCCTCGCGGCCGCCCACACGGCGGGCATCATTCATCGTGACATCAAACCGTCGAACATCCTGATCTCGGATGGGCGCGCGCGCATCACCGATTTCGGGCTGGCGCTGGAAGCCGGGGAGACGAATCATGGTGCCGGTCTCGCGGGCACGCTCGCGTACATGGCGCCCGAGCAGCTGGACGGCGTGGCAACCGCCGCGAGCGATCAATTCGCGCTCGCCGTGGCGATCTGGGAGTCACTGACCGAGCAGCTGCCATTCAACGGGCTCGACCGCACGCGGCCGCCGGGGCCCGCGGCGCTTCCTCGCCATGTCGGAATGGCCTTGCGCAAGGCGATGTCGTTCGTTCCCGGCGAACGGTTCCCAGATGTGGCCACGCTGGTCGCGGTGCTCGAAGTGGATCCTGCGGCGCGACGCGGGAAGCGGCTACTCGTCGGGGGCGCTCTGATCGCGGTCAGCGCATCCGTGTTCGCGTTCGCGTTCGCAAGCACGCGCGACGGGCCCTCGTGCCGGTTCGCGGACAGCCTGAAATCGTGGGACGAGGGGGCGCGGGCGCGCCTGACGCGCGGATTCGCAGCGCTGCACGAGCCGTATGCGGAGCGGGCAGGGGCGGGCGCGCGGGATGCGCTCGATCGGTACGCACGCTCGTGGATCGATCACCGAACGCGCGCGTGCGAGCTGCACGAGAGCGACACTATGTACGCGTTGCGCTCGCGGTGCCTCGACGAGCGCAAGGCGGCTTTCGATATCGCCGTCCGGACCTTGAGCAGCCCGGACGCCGAGATCGCGCGCCATACGCTCGAGATCGTCGAAGGGCTTCCCGCGCTGACACCGTGCGATGACACCGCGTGGCTCACGCAGCGCGTGCGGCCACCGACGGATCCCGCGGTGGCCGCCGAGGTCGCCGTCATCGAGACCGCGCTTGCCGAGAGTGCAACGGCGATGCGTGCCGGCAGGATCAAGGCCGCGATCGCTCTCGCCGAGCGCGCGGTCGCCGATGCCGCGATGGTCGATCACGCGCCGACGCGCGCGCGCGCGGAGCTCACCCTGGGCGACGCGCGGGCGCACCTTCCCGACAATGAGGGAGCCGAGGCGTCGCTCGAACGCGCGACGCAGTGGGCGCAGCACGCGCGCGACGATCGCGCACTCGCGGAGGCGTTCATCGCGCTCGTCAAGGTCGTCGGCTATGGCCTTGGACGCTGGGACGAGGCGCTGCGCCAGGCCGCGTTCGCCGAGGCCACGCTCGTGCGGCTGGGCGGCGATCCCGCGCTGGGCGCGACGCTCGACTATCATCGCTGCGCGATCTTCGATCAGCTCGCGCGGTTCCCCGAGGCCGGGAAGAGCTGCGATGCGGCGCTCGCGGCCCGGCGGACGCTGTTCGGAGCCGACGCGCTGCCCACCGCCGACGTCCTGATCCTGCAGGCGAGACTGGCAACGAATCAGGCGAAGTATGCCGATGCAATCGCGCTCGCCAGGCAGGCCTTGGCGATCCGCGAGCGCGTTCTCGGGGCCAACCATCCCGCGCTGGTCGAGGCGTTATTTGCACTCGGGCACGTCTTCGTACGGAGCGGGAAGCTCGAGGACGCCGAGCTCCAGTTCGAGCGTGCGATGAACCTCGCCGTGCCAACGTTCGGAAGCGACTCGTCCGTGGTTGCCTCGCTATGGGCCGAGCGATCGGCGATCGCGGCGATGCGCGGCGACTTCGCAGCCGCGCTGGACGCGATCGATCGCTCCACTGCCATCCGCGAACGGATCGGTGGGCCGATGCACGTGGATCTCGTGTTCAACCTGACCACCCGCGGCCGCATCCTCGACGAGCGCGGGGACTTCAAGGAGGCGACCGCGACCCTCGCCCGCGCGCTCGCGATCGCAGAACACTCCTTCGGCAAGGACCATCCGACGGTCGCGGCGATCCTTCAAGATCTCGGTCGCCTGCATGCGAAGCTCGGCGACGACGCTCTCGCGCGTTCGGAGCTCGATCGTGCGATCGCGATCGGAACGACGGCCGGTGACCGCCGCATCACCGCCGGTGGCGAAGCAGCGCTCGCCGAGCTGCTGCATGCGAAGCACGATGCCCGCGCGGCCGTACCGCATTACGAGAGGGCGCTCGCCGCATACGAGACACTACTCGGGCGCGAGGCACACCAGCTGATCCCCACGCTCGAGAATCTGGCGCTCGCACATCTCGATCTGCACGAGCCGGCGCTGGCCCTCCCGCTCCTGGATCGCGCCATCACGCTCGAGCGCGCGACAACGGGCGACAGGTCACCTCGCCTGGTCACGCCTCTCGATAGTCGCGGCGACGCCGAGCTCGCGCTCGGGGATCGCGCGAAGGCGAAGGAGACGTGGAGACAGGCGCTCGCGCTACCGGACGTCGCGAAGCACTTCCCCGAGGACACCGCCGATGTCAGAGCGAAGCTCGCGCGACTACGCTAGCGCAGGCGCTTGAACTCGATCCGTCGATTCATCCCGCGGTGCTCCTCGGTGTCGTTCGCCGCCCGGGGGACGGTACTTCCGTAGCCCTTCACGGTGATCTGGTCCTTCGCGATCCCGTGTGCGACGAGCCAGTCGGCAACAGCCTGGGCGCGTGCATTCGACAGCTGCTGGTTGTGGTCGACGGTGCCGGTGTCGTCGGTATGGCCGCCGATCTCGACCTCCGCATCCGGGTTGTCGCGCAGCGCCTGGGCGGCACTCTTCAGCGTACGTTCGGAGCTCGGTTCGATCTCGGCGCGATCGAGCGCAAAGCGAATGCCGTGCAGGACCATCTCCGCGCGCAGGATCGTGCAGCCTCGCGAGTCCACCTCGGTATCGGGAGGCGTGTCAGGACACGCGTCGTGCTTGTCGTCGACCCCATCGCGGTCCTGATCGGTGAGCACGCGCGCCGGTGGGCCGAACCCCGCCGAGAAGCTCAGCCCGGCGAGCGCGTACACGCCCGTGCCCACGTCGCCGATGAGCGGCGCATCGATTCGCACGAAGGCTCCGACCTGGATCGGCTTGACGACCGAGAATTCGTAGCCGACCTCGCCCGAGAAGCCGAACGCGGTGTGAGAGGCCTTCGCTCCAAACTCGCAGCAGTGATCGTTGAAGAGGAGGCCCATGCGCGGCGCGACCCAGAGGTTGCCCAGCGGGTTGCCGCGCGGCTCGTTCAAGTAGCCACGAAAGTCATCGACGAAGCGGAACCTCATCCCGATCATCGTGGCGAGGTGACTGCTCGTCTCCCCGCCGAACATGTCGTTCGAGCCGGAGCCGTACGAGAGGGCGACATCGAACGCGAAGCCCGGCTTGAACTGGTAGTCGAGCGCCAGCTCGCCGCCCAGACCGGTGATGTTGTTCAGGGGCGCGTACACCCCGGCGCCGAGGTGGAGGTTGTAGCGGTTGCTTTCGGCGCGAGCGGACGCAGCGAACGCGAGGGTGAAGGACGTAACTACCAGGACACGCATCGGGAGACCTCGAGGAGGAGTGGGGGGCGAAATTCGCCTTCGGGGCGATGACGCCGGTGCTCCTCGGGTTTTGCGTCGATGCTCTAAGTAGTTGTGGTCTGACCAGAAAGTGGGACCCGGCGTTTTGCCGGCTCGGCGTCTATTGGCGCCAGCTAGCCGGGTCGCCACCCCGATGGATCCACCTGAGATCACAGGGGCGGGGGTTGGATCGCAAGTTGCGGATATCCCTTCCCATGCTGTCCAGCCCGGCTACTCGACTCGCCATCTTGGTCTCCCTGCTCGGTGCCTCTGCGTGCACCGACGAGCGGGAGGTCGCCGTGCTGTACAACCACGCCAACGCGCGCATCGTCATCCAGACGAACACGTCGATCGGCAGCAACGAGCGGGTCTACACCCGGGCTCGCCGCGGCAACTTCAACACCCTCGACTGCGCGAAGCTCGCGGCCGAGATCGAGCCGCTGGACGAGACCAGCGGCGAGAACATCGATGGCCCGATCGTCGACATCGCGCTGACGAAGTCGGTCTACGACAGCGCCGAGTGGCTCAACCCCACCCCGGCGATGGTCGCGAAGCTGTCCCTGGGCGTCGACTCGATCATCGACCTCTGCATCATGGACGGCGACAAGGAGATCGTGAAGATCGAGCGCGACCTGTTCCAGGCATGGGACGAGGCGCGCGGCCAGGGCCTCGGCGGCAAGGCCGATGACCCGAGCGGCGAGCAGCGCATCAACAGCCCCCAGGCGTACGGCGAGCGCTGCGTGGCCGAGCTCGGCGAGATCCCGTTCTTCAACAAGGAGTCCGAGGGCGTCTACTCGACCTATAGCTGCCTCGACTCGACGCCGATCCCGATGACCGCGACCGCGGCCAACGGCACGGTCAACGCCCCCCAGGACGGCACGCTCTCGCAGTGTGACAACCCGCAGTACATCTACTCGCTGTGCGAGGCGGGCCCCCGCGTCGCCACGAAGATCAACGACCAGGGCACGCGCTGGGTGCTGCTCTGCCGCAAGAGCATCGGCGGCTACACGTCGTCGAAGTTCAACGACATCGCGATGATCGGTTCCAACCCGTTCACCGGCAAGACCTGCTTCTTCCAGAACGCGCTGTACTCGAAGACCGATGGCGCCCACGTGCCGCACCCGGCCGACAAGGAGAAGTCGGTCAATCTATGGTCCGGTGTCCATGGTGGTCTCGGCAGCGGCATCCAGTGCTCGCAGTGCCACGACGCCGACGCGTTCATCCACAGCCCGTGGATCGACGGCGCGAAGGACGCAAACGGTCGCCCGGTCGTTCCGAAGATGGGCGTTGACCCCGACTTCGCCATCGGTGCGAACGACACGCCGTACGCCCTCGTCAACCGCCGCGGTCAGGGCTGGACGATGGAGAAGCAGATCACCGGCGCGGCGGCCAACGCGTGCACGAAGTGCCACCGCATGGGCTCGGGCCAGTGGGCCGATAGCTACCTCGCGCGCCTCAACGGCACCGACACCTCGTGGACCGGCATCACCACCGCCCTCGGCAACAAGCCGGAGAACAAGTACTGGATGCCGCCGGAGCACACGTTCACGGATGCCGAGTGGGCGGCGTCGGACGAGAAGAAGGCGCTCGAGTTCATCCAGGCCTGCAACGCGACCCCGACCTCGGCCGCGTGCGGCTGGAAGGACGTCCCCGAGACGCTCGGCAACGTGGCGAGCGGCGGCAAGCTGCGCAACACCGTCACGCTGTCGGATGACGAGGTCGCCAAGCAGGCGACCACGATCCTCGGCATGAACAAGAACGTCCTCGGCAACAAGATCTGCATGGACTGCCACGCCGGCAACCAGACGACGCTCCGCGACTGGAAGACCAAGACCGATGCGGCTGTCGCCGGTCCGCTCAAGGACCCCGATGCGCAGGGTCAGGTTCACAACGACACCACGAGCAACATCGCGGTCGCGAAGCACGGCTTCAAGAAGCTCGGACCGTTCGACGTCGCCGCCGGCGCGTTCTTCGAGGTCAACATCTCTGGCACCGGCGACATCGACCTCTACGTGAAGAAGGGCCAGACCCCGACCAAGTCGAACTACGACTGCCGCCCGTTCGCGCAGTCCTCGACGGAGGTCTGCGACCGCACGACCTACACCGCGGCCGGCCCGGGCAAGTTCTACATCGGCTTCTGGGGCACGCAGGCGGGCACCATCAAGGTCACCGCGAAGTACACCTCGCCGGCGGCGAACGCGATGCCCGCGAAGGATCGCGTCCTCGGCTTCCGCCTCGAGGCCGCGCAGGACTCGCCGTTCGTTCCGGCGAAGGTCGGCATCTACGCCGCCGCCGCGCACCTCGGCTGGTTCCAGGACACGTTCAAGGCCGCGTACCCGGCCGGCGTCGGTGGCAACACCACCGATACGTGGGCGCTCGAGTACGGCAAGTTCAAGAACCGCTCGTCGATGCCGAAGGGCAACCACCCGCGGCTCGAGCAGGCGCAGTTCGACATCGTCGCCGAGTGGTTCGCGCGCGGCCTGCCGAAGCTGACCACGTACATCGCGCCGGATACCGGCCCGACGTCGTGCGCGCAGAACATCGGCGCCGAGGTTGGCGTGCACGTCACCGCGATGGCGACGCAGGGCTGGACGGCCATCAACCGCCAGGCGGGCCTCGCGATGTTCCCGCTCGCGAACCTGGCGACCGCGCAGAGCAAGCCGTACGGCACGGGCTGGGCGAAGCGCGGCGACCTCCGCATCCTCAAGGAGCTCTCGTTCAACAGCTACTACTGGACGCGCTCGTCGCCGGATGGCCGCTTCGTCGCGAACGGCTCGACCGGTGGTGACGGCGCGGTGATCTCCGACCTCCAGACCGGCAAGGACATCAAGGTCCAGGCCGCGTACGACCCGGGCTTCTTCCCCGACAACAAGACCTGGGTGTTCCAGGGCACGCCGATCGGCGCGGGCTTCTGCAAGATGTCGCTGCTGCAGGCAAACCCGGACCGCATCAACTTCTCCGAGTCGGCGTGCAGCTCGGTCGAGAGCGTCAGCCTCTACCAGCACCTCGGCCAGGGCCTCAACGGCGGCGACTACTTCGTCATCAACAGCCAGTTCACGTCGGATAACCCGTCGAGCGGCGAGACCGAGGATCCGAGCGCAGCGTTCGGCAACGAGTCGACCATCAAGCTCACTCCGATGGTGTTCGATGGTACGCACTACGTCGGCAAGACCCCGGTGACGGTCAACGCGCCGTACGAGGGCGACTCGGTGCTCTCGCCGTCGACGAAGCTCGCCATCAGCCGGTTCGGCAACGAAGGCAGCCAGCTCGGCTACGTGCTCCGCAAGATCACGACGACCCCCTCGGGCAACTCGTACACGGTGACGACCTCGGAAGTTGCTCGCTACTGCACGAAGGGTGCAAAGCCCTCGATCAGCTTTGACGAGAAGTACTTCGTGACCCACCACTACGTCGGCGCGGGCGACTGGCAGGAGCTCGGCTTCTCGTCGGCGAACGACGCCACCTTCCGCCAGATGCTCGACAAGGGCACCTCGAACATCATCATCGTGAACATCGCGACGGGCACCCGGACCCGCGTCACGAACATGAAGCCCGGCCAGTACGCGCTGTACCCGCACTTCCGCTCGGACGGCTGGTTCTACTTCACCGTCCGCGACAGCACCTCGAACAAGGAATACGCGGTGGCGAGCGACGCCGCACTGACCGCCCCCTGAGGTGAACGTTTTGGGAGTGTGAGCCGCGTACGGATCGACGAGATCCATGCGCGGCTTTTCCCGTTCTGGAGCTATGATCACCGACGTGAAAGCCGCGTGGTTTGTCCTCGGTGCCGCCGTGCTCGCGACCGCGTGCGCCGACGACGACAAGACATCCTCGTGCGATCTGACCGGCAAGGTGGAGAGCGCGGTGAAGATCGAGGACCGCCGGATCATCGGGCAAGCAGCGCCGTATCCCGCGGACACCGGGCTCGCAGCTCGCGACGAGGAGCTGCGGACGTCGATCGCGGCGCGGCGGGCGGCGGCGTGGAAGGTCGTGGAGAAGGTGATCGCGCCGGTGCCGCTCGGGGATCCGCGGCTCGCGACGAGCTTCGGCGGGAACCAGCCGAGCATCCCCACGTGGCACACCTGGTACGCGCACGATGACTTCGAGCGCGTGTTCAAGCATCTGTATCGCGGTCTGACCCCGGCGCAGCGGCGAGCGCGCGCGCCGATCGATCCGCAGGCGGGCTTCGCGTGGAACGCGGTCGCGCTCGACGCGGTGCCGGAGTGGCCGGAGCAGCGGTACCTCGATTACCTCGCGACGATCGATACGCAGGAAGCATCGAACGGCGTCGGGAACGCGTCGCGCGTGGGGTACAGCCCGGGCGCGATGGGGCACCTCGTGAAGAGCTACGAGAAGGAGCACCAGTGCCGGATCGCCGCGGCTCCCGATCCGTTCGATGCCGATGCCATGCGCGAGGGCCAGGAGGTGACGCAGAGCGATGCGATGGACCTCGCGAAGTGCGAGTGGCGCGAGCTCGGGCCGTTCCTCGCGAGTGATGGGAACGTCGAGGTGACGGCGACCGGCGATGGCGATGCCGATCTGTACGTGCGCCGCGGTCAGGCGCCGGATCCCTCCACATTCGACTGCAAGTCGAGCGGCGATACCAGCGACGAGCACTGCAGCGCCCCGGGGAGCGGCGCCGTCTACGTGGCCGTGTTCGGTGCGGCGGCGTCGCACGTCGACGTGCACGTCACGTACACCACCTCCGACGTCAAGGATCCGACCTGCCTCGACGGCGAGATGCCACGCGATGCGGTGCTCGTGAAGGCGGACTGGCGGCGGCAGCTCACGAACGAGCTGATCCCGATCTACGACACGTCGGGGGCGCGCATGGCGTCGCGGTTCTCGAGCAAGTCCGAGTGGCAGTCCGATGGCGTGGCGGGGCCCGGGTCCGACGAGATCTATACGGCGCTGATCGCTTCGACGAATGCGAAGTTCCGGCTGCCGGCGCTCCACGTGATGACGAAGGAGCTCGATCACTGGATGTGGATCACCCTGTGGTGGTCGCCGAGCCCGAACACGGACTTCGGCGCAGACCGGCCGGCGTCGATCGCCGGGATGCCGGGGCCCTGGAAGAACTACAAGATGTGCGTCGCCACGCAGTACCTCGAGGGCGATCCGGATCCGCGCGGCGGGCAGCCGGGAAGCCTCGGTGACGCGCTGGCGGCGGTGAGCGGTGGTGCGGGCACGCCGAGCTGGTGCTCGAACCCGTACATCGAGGCCGGCGAGGGCAACGCGGGCACGAACTGCATCGGCTGCCATCAGCACGGCGGCACCGAGCTGTCGGCAGAGTCGATCCTCGTCAACTTCCCGCACCACGGCGATACACGGGTGCGGAACAACTTCTTCACCGACTACGTGTGGGCGGTGAAGGGCGGCGGTGGAGACGACCTCTCATCGGTCGTCCAGGCCGAGATCGACTACTGGGACGCGAACGATCCATAGCGGATCGAGTAGGTCAATAACGGGCCACTCCGGAGGCGGAGCGGAACGGCGCTGGGTCAGAATCACGTGGATGACCGGGGATCTGGAGCTCACCGTTCTGCACGAGGCGAGTGGGGAGGCCGGGTACGTCTCGGCCTTCGCCGTGACCGACCAGCTGCTGGTCGCGGTGGGCGGAACGTCCAGCCGAAATCCCACGTGCATGGCGTCGTCGAACGCGAGGCACTTCGAGCCACGGACCACGCCGAAGCAGCTCGGGCTGCGCTCGGTGATCGCCGTCGGCGACGCGTTATGGGCATGCGGCGAGCACGGCCAGCTCGCGACCACGCGTGACCACGGCGCGAGCTGGACGCTGATCGATACGGGCACGACCGGCTGCCTGTACTCGGTGGCGCTCGGGCTCGACGGTGCGGTGTGGGTGGTGGGCGACGACGGGTACGCGGCGCGCGTGCTCGGCGAGAAGCTCGTGCGCGTGGACGTGGGGACCAGCGTACGGATCTCTCGCGTCGTCGCCGTGCGCGAGGAGATCTGCTTTCTGTGCTTCGACGGCAAGCTGCGGCGCTGGGCCGACGGTGTGATCAGCGAGATCTCGACCGGCGCGACGAAGCCGCTGACCGGGCTCGTGCAGACCAAGGGCAACGGCTGGGTGGTCACGGGAGACGGCGGGTTCATCGGGCGCTCGCCGGATGGGACCTGGTTCTCGCGGGTGACGAGCGGCGTGGAGGTGGACCTCGAGGGCATCGCGATCCTCGCGGACGGGCGGCTGATCGTCGTCGGTGATCGCGGCCAGGTGTTGCTCTCGACGGATGAAGGGCGCACGTGGCGCGGCGTGCCGAACGAGCTCGGTCTCGTGCACCTGTGGAGCGTTCGGCGGTTCGGCGGCGGAGTGCTGATCGGCGGCGATGACGGGCTGGTCATCAAGCTCGCGTCTCCCGGCGATGCGACGTGGACCGATCGGGTCAACGTGTTCGGCGGTGCGAAGCCGCTCGACGAGGCGTTCGCGGTGGGGCCCGAGAAGTTCATCGAGCGCGGGCTCGCGGCGTTCCTCGCGGCGGGTACGGCGGATGACAAGGTCGATGCCGAGGAGGGCGAGGACGGGGATGAGGGCGACGAGGATGACGACGACGAGGATGATGACGACGACGATGACGATGACGACGATGACGACGGCGACGATGACGCCGAGGGTGACGGCGAGGCGTTCAGCGTGCTCGGCGAGGCCGGCGACGCCAACGACTTCGAGGACATCTACGGAGTGGAGCTCCCGACGGAGGCCGATCGGTTCCTGCACGCCGTGGATGGCCACAACCCGTGGAGCACGTTCGCCGAGCTGAGGCTCGATAACCCACTCCGTCCCGACGTAGGCGAGCTCAACCTGTTCGAGCTGATGGTGCGGCGCAACCAGGCGGCCTACCTCGGCACGGATCTCGTCGAGGCGTTCTGCGGCGTGTTCGGCATCGGCTCGCAGGGCAACGGCGACACCTATCACATGGAGATCTATCCATGGGACGAGCAGCGTCCGCGGCAGGTGCTCCACTTCGATCACGAGACGCACTCGTTCTCGGGCGTGTTCTCCGACTCGCTCGATTCGCTCGTCTACCTCGCGGCGATCGTGAAGGCCGGCGAGGCGCGGACGATCTCGAAGGAGATCTACGACCACGGGATCAAGAAGCTGCGCGGCAAGTGCACGCCGACGTGGCACTTCTCGATCGCGGACAAGGACGCCGGCTGGGTCAACTACGAGCCGTCGCGGCGTGACACCGAGTTCTTCTTCTATCGCTCGCGATGGATCACCTCGCTGCTCAAGAACGACGGTGTCACTGACGTCAGCGACATCCCGCAGATGTTCATGGCGGACTTCAACCAGGTGATCCCCGAGGATCAGCTGCCGGCGCGCTACGAGGCGTGTGAGAAGTTCATCCCGACCGCGCTCTACGCGATGTGGCGCGGGTTCCTGTTCGACGAGCCCGAGCTCGACAAGTACCTCGAGATCGCGCGGGCGCATGCCGCGCGGCTCGTGCGCGATGCGGCGAAGCTGATCGATCGGCTACGCGGCGGCCACAACCAGCTCGGTACGATCACCGACGTGAAGGGCTGGCTCGCCGCGTTCCGCGCGCTCGATCTCGATCCGCGGAGAGCGCCACAGCGCACCGCGGAGGCGGCGGCGAAGGCAAGCCAGGAGGCAGCGCGCGCCCAAGCCGTCGCCGCGGAGATCGCGCGCACGCCCGAGCCGGAGTGGACGGATCTCGCATGGAAGTGGCTCGACGATGGCGTCGCGCATCGGGCGCTCGTGCAGTGTCTCGATGTCTCGGCGATCTCGGAGCTCGGCGCGCTCAGCGATGACGAGCGTGCGGTGGCGTTGCCGCGGGTCGCGCAGGAGTTGTCGCCCGCGCTCGAGGCCGTGCTGGTCGGGAGTCTCCTGCGCAACGATAACCTCGCCGGTGCACTGGCGAAGGTGCCGACACCGTCAGTGCCGCCCGACGAGGAGGGCGATGTGGATGACGACGAGGACGAGAGCTCTCCGGGATGGGACGCGATCGATGCGGCGCTCGAGCCGATCTACGGCGACGCCGATCCGATGCACTGGGGCACGGTCGTGCCCTACAGCGTCGGCGGCGACGATCCGATCCACGGCATCTCCTGCTATCCGCGCAGCGAGCCGACGCCGCACTGGCACTTCGTCACGTATGGCTTCACGGATCTGTTCCACAAGGAGACCGACGATCCGGACGAGAGCGGCTTCGGGTTCGAGCTCACGTTCCGGCTCGCGCGCGCGGCCACCGACGAGCAGCCACCGCCGTGGGCGCTCAACTTCCTGCAGAACCTCGGGCGCTACGTGTTCAGCACCGGCAATCGGTTCGCGGTCGGCCACAAGATGGGCCTCAACGGTCCGATCGCCCTCGGCAACGAGACGAAGATCACGGCGATCTGCTTCGCCGATGACCCGGAGCTCGGTGAGATCTCGTCGGAGTTCGGGAAGGCGCAGTTCGTCCAGATCGTCGGCATCACCGACGACGAATATCGCCTGATCCAGGAATGGTCGACGCACGGCCTGATCGACATTCTCCGCAAGCGGCTTCCGCTGCTCGTCACCGACCTCGCGCGCACCTCGGTGCTCGACGATCCGGAGACTGCGGCGGAGGCGGAGCTGCGCGTGACCGCGGAGGGTTCGTCGGAGGATCTGACGTTCGCGGGAGAGCTCGCGTTTCACGTCGATGACGGGCGCGTGCGCCTCGAGCTCGGCGCGCTGTACGCCGCGGTGCTGCCGCGAGCGATGCGCGGGCGGATCCGCCACGGGCGGCCGTACACGCTGCGCGGGCGCGATGCGACGTTGCACCTCCGCCCGGGGAGCCAGGTCGGCTACTCGATCGAGGACGACGCGCTCGTCCTCGAGGTCACCCAGGGCCTCGCGCGCGAGATGGAAGCGCAGCTCCGCGAGGCGCTCGCGAGCACCTACGACTTCGAGGCCTGGCCGGCGCTCGAGATCGTGGTGACGCCGAGCTTCATCCGCGCGCAGGACGGCACGGCCGCGGAGATCAAGGGCATCGCGGATCCGGTCCGCGCGGCGCAGCTGCTCGCCGACGAGAACGCGCGGCTGGCGGCGCTACCGGTGGTGGAGGACAAGGAAGCGGAGGAGCCGGAGGAGGAGGACGACGACGACAATGATGAGGACGAGGGCCACGCGCCCGCGCCCCAGAAGGTGCTCGCGGCGCTGGCGATGACCACGCGTGCGCTGCGGCTCGCGCCCGATGACAGCGACGTGCAGTTCACGCACGCAATGCTGCTGCTCGATGTCGACAAGATCGAGGACATGATCGCGGTGCTGCCGAAGTTCGTGCCCTCGGTGCGCGTCAACGTGGCGGTGCGCGTCGGCAAGCGCGGTCATGCGCGGTTCGGCGAGATCGTGGACATCGCGCTCGCCGAGGCGTTGCCCGACAAGATCCTCTCGAGTCAGACCATGCCGGCGGGGGGAGCGGCGGTGCTGTCGTTCGGCGATGTCGCACACGAGCTGTTCGGCGAGCTGGCCGATGCGATCGTGGAGCACGTGCCCGGCCGGCTCGGTGCGCTCGTGCCGCTGTTGCCCGACAACGTGAACTTGATCTCCGAGGTGGCCGCCAAGGCGATCGAGGGCGGTCTCCGCGACGTGGCGATGGCGCTCTACGACCGCGTCCTCGCGCTGCCGATCCCCGACGATGGGGACGAGCGTATGAACTATCTGCGCGCGCTCAACAACGCGTGCGTGCAGGCCCACTCGGCGAAGGCGTTCGAAGCTGCAGCGCGGATCGCCGATCGCGCGCAGCCCGTGGCGCACGAGAACCCGTACATCTATCACTCGGCCGCGTGCGCCTATGCCGCGCTCGGTGACTACGCGAAGGCCCTCGACCAGGTGCGCCTCGCGATCGAGCACCAGTACGATCACGTCAGCAAGGTCGAGGTCGATCGCGATCTCGGGCAGCTCCTCGAATGGCCGGAGTTCAAGGCCATGTTCCGGGACTGGCACGCGCGCCAGGAGGGCAACTGATGCGCGTCCACGGTCTCGAAGCGCGTCACGGCAACACGGCGTTCGCGTTCCTCGTGCTCAAGCTGCGCCGGGCGTCCGACCGGATGGCGCTCGTCGAGGTGATCCGGCAGGTCGCGTCGATGATCCCCGATGCCGAGGCGTTCATCGCCGAGCTTCCGGAGGATCTCGAGGAGGCGATGCGGATCGTCGGCATGCCGTGGGCACCGCCGAGCGACGAGGACGGCGTGGAGGAGCAGCGGGCGCTGCTCGCGCAGCTGTCCGCCGTCGAGGGGGCTTGGTTCTTCCAGACCGGGACCGGGCTGCCGAACGCGAACGACGATCACGACGTGGGTGACGATAACGGCGACGCCGATGACGGTGCGGAGGACGCCGACGAGTTCACGCAGATCCAGGACAGTGACGACGAGGGCTGGGGACAGGCGCCGGCGGCGGTCGAGCATACGGGCACGCAGAAGATCCTCGTCGAGGATCTCGGCGACGAGGACGCGGACGACGATGCGGAGGAAGCCGTCGCGTGGTCGCACGGTCCGCCGCCGCAGGCCGGCGAGGTGCCATTTCCCGTCGATGGGTATCCCGCGATCCTCGACGAGCTCGACTGGGAGGACTTCGGCATCGCGTTCAAGCTGGCGGGCGACTGGCTGCCTGGCGAGAGCACCGTGCTCCTCGGCTTCCACGCGCTGTGGCTCGCGCCCTACGGCGGGCGCTATCGCAACGCGGCGGTGACCATCGATTCGAAGCACCACGCGGCGCACCTCTGGGTCGATCGGTTCGCGGTGCCGAGCTCCGCGGCGGAGCAAGTGCATCACCTGCTGTGGATCGTGACCAAGCTGCACGAGGTCACGCCCGTGCTGCACGCCCGGTTCGCCGGCGCGACCATGGCGCAGAAGTACGGTGGCCTGATGGGCGATACCTCCGAGCCGTTCGTGCTCGGCGGGAATCCGCTGATCGCCGTGCACACGCGGGGAGGGGAGGCCGGCGTCGATGCGTGGATCGCGGCGCAAACCGACTGGTCCAAGGAGGAGGTCGCGCAGATGCTCCGCGAGCTCGCGATCGAGCTCGTAACCGGTGACGACAACGAGGCGGATGACGACGACGAGGATGACGAGGACATCGACGACGCATTCGATGCCGTGTTCGCCGATGCCGATGATGAGGACGAGCCCGAAGCGCAGGTGTCCGCGCGCAAGCGGCCCGGGGTGACGACCAAGTTCGTGCGGTCGGCGACTGCCGTCGAGTCTCCGCCTCCTCCGCCGAAGCGCCGGAGCCGCGCGGAGACCACCGTGTATGAGGGTCGCGGCGAGATCGCCGACGTCGACGACGAGGATACGGGGTCGCGCGACGTCATCGACCCACTGACGAGCGTCGAGCAGGTCGACGACGACGCGGTCCGGGTGACGGCGGAGACCCCGGCGGTCCACCTTGACGACGAAGACGACGTCATCGAGGCCTCGAGCGAGGACGACATCGAGCCGTCGAGCGATGAAGACGACGATGACGACGACGACGACGATGATGATGACGACAGCGACGACGATGAGGATGACGACGACGATGATGACGACGACGGCAGCGATGATGGCGATAGTGACGAGGATGGTGGCCGGCAGATCACGCGCTATGCCGGCGATCTCCTCGTGGCCCGCGCCACCGCCGGAACCCTCGATCCCCGGGTCGCGGCGTGCTTGCGCCCCGTGCTCGACGTCCCCGAGAAGTACGAGCACCGGCGCGGAGCGGTCGTGGAGATCCTGGGCGCCCTGAAGGATCGCGGCAGCGTGCCGCAGCTGATCAAGATCCTCGCCGACACCACGATCTCCAGCGCGCTCGACGCGATCGGCAAGGAGGAGCTCATCGTCAAGGTCGTGACCGCCCTCGGCGCGATCTCCGATCCCGCCGCGATCCCCGCGCTCACCGGCGTGGTGCGCGCCGAAGGCGATCATAACGACGAGGCCCGTCCCGCCGCCGCCGAGGCGCTCGCCACCTGCCTGGCCGCCGCGCCCGAGCCGCGCGATGTCGACGACGCCGTCCTCGCCGCGCTGCTCGCTCCGATCGAGGAGCGGAACGACGGCGAGGCCAACGCCGAGCTGCACTTCGCATACGGCCGCCTCGCCTCCGTGCTCACGCCGGCCCGCCGCGAGTACGCGCGCAAGCGCCTCGCCGACGCGCCGACGAAGCGCAGCGACCCGACGCCCACACTCGCGCGCAAGGCCTCGCTCCTGCTCGCCGGTGGGGCGTCACCCGACGCGGCGGCTGTGGCCGAGCTGCGCCCGCTCGTCCACGCCGCGCTCACAGAGCTCGACTACGCGCACGAGTACACCGTGCGCAACATCCGCACCGCGCTCCGCATCGGCGAGTCTCTCCCCGAGCTCGTCGACCCCGACGATCTCGTCTGGCTCACGCGCTTCGCCGAGCCCGAGATCCGCACCCGCGCCCACGCGATGCTGACACGAGCGTCGCGTCCGCTCGAGCCCGCACCGATCTTCGATCGCTCCACCGCGCGCGCGCTCGCCGACTCCGCTCTCGTGAGCGCGCTCGAAGACGTGCACGTCGTCGGCCGGGCCGCCCTGATCGCCGAGGCCGGCCGCCGCAAGCTTCTCGCCGCCCGCCCGGCGATCATCGCCGCCACCGACGCCGCGATCACGCGCGCGCGCCCCGGCGGTGCGAACCTCCTCGATCCCGACAGCGCGATCCTCTCGGCCGCCGTGGCCGCGTTGCGCACGGGCGGGGTCGACTCCGACACCATCGGCCTGTTCGATCGCATGCTCCGCCACTCGAACCATCACGTGAAGTGGGAGCTTCTCCAAGATCCGCCGAAGGACGAGCGCCTGATCGGCGGCATGTTCCACGTCCTCGGCGAGAAGTGGGGCTGGCAGGAGAAGACCGCGAAGGGCTGGCTCGCCGAGTTCCAGGGCACCCCGGCCTACGAGGCCGAGCGCCGCCGCGATGATATGAACTAAGCCGGCGCGCCTGTGGCGACGTTCCACGCGCGGACGGTTCCCGAAGGCAGCGACAACACGGCCGCGCGCGACTGCGACAGCACGGCGAATCGGCCGACGAACGGCTCGTCACCGAGCGCGGCCCGCCACTGCTCCTTGGTGCGATCCCACACCACGAGGCTCGCCGCCGCTCTGGTCTTTGTCGTCGGGTGAGCCACGATGCCGGCCGCGAGCGGGCCGTTGCTCGTCAGGTGGATCAGGCGGTCGCCGGCGGGCAGCGCGTGCGTGACAACCGCGACCGCCTTATCCCCCTCGAGCTTCAGCAGCACGAGCGATTCGAAGCCGATGTTCGCCCAGAGCGTCTTCGGATCGGGACCACGGCTCAGATGCTTCGGGCGCTCGGGCAATGCGTAGGTCGTGAGCGTCTTGTCGACACGGACGATCCCGGCGTTACTCGGCATCACCACGCTGCCGTCAGCGAGCGTAACCGCGCCCTCCGGATCGGAATTCTCGGGCAGATGGATGTTCGCGACGAGCTTGCCTGTTGCGATATCGACATGCTCCGCCCACGACGCCGAGAGGCCCCAGTACGCCTTGCTCGTGCCATCGGCGAGCACGGTATCGGTCGTGGCGTCGCGGCTCGAGACGACCTTCGCGCCGATCACGTGGTGCGCACTCCACGCGCCCTTGTCCTCGGTGATCACGACGAGCGATCGATCCGGGAGCAGCGCGAACCGCTTCACCTTGGTGAGCGCGATGGTGCCCGTCTCGGCGAACTTCTTGTCGCGCCGGACCAGCGTGCCGTCGCGGAGCAGGATCATCCCGTCGCCGTCGAACACGATCGGTGCACGACCAACGAGGACGTAGCCAGGATCGATCATTTCCCCGGGCGCGGGTGGTGGCGGCGGAGCCGGCTTGGGCTTCGCTTGCGGTGCGGGCGAAGCCGCAGCCTCGTCACTCGGCGCGCGCTTGCATGCGGCAGCGAGGCCCGCGAGACCGAGGCCATGCAGAAACCGGCGGCGGTTCCAGGCCGTCACTTGTACTTCGCTTCGACCACACGGATCTGATCCGGCGTCGAGACCCGTGCGGCTGCCAGGTTGAAGGCGTCGATCTTTGTCTTGTCGACGCCGGCGACCTCGAGTCGGCGCGCGGCCGCGAGCTGCTCGGCCTGCGTGCCGTACACCTTGTCGCGCATGATGTCGAAGGACTCCTTCCGTGCCTTCTCCGTCGCCGCCGCTGTGTCGAGGTCCTTCTGCGCAGCGGGCTTGTCGGTGTCTGACGCGGAGGCGAGCTTCACGCGCGCGCGTTCGGTCGCAGCGTGCGGTTTCTCGACGAAGTCCTTGTAGACCTTTTCCGGCACGTGCATCGCGAAGTCATAATGCTCCGCAAACGACTCGTAATCACGCGTGCGTGCGTAGCCCCACGGATCCGCGTAGCCCGTGTCGCCCGGCTCCGACTCGCCTGAACGCGGCACGGCGCCCAGCGTGAACGAGATGTAGCCGGTCGGGTCTTCCTGATTGATCTCGTACGTCTTGCCGCCCTTGTCGACGCTCGCGCGCGCGTCCCACTGATTCCCTCGGGCGGCGTCGAGCGTCGCCTTCTCGGTGGCCGTGAGCGCACTGGTACCTGCCAGATGGGCCTCCCACCCGTTCGCCTTGATATACGCCTGGTACTCCTTGGAGTACTTGTTGCTGACGTTGTGGCCGAGCTCGTGCGTCATCACCCACTCGAGCCGCGAGATCTTGGGGCTGAGCGCTGCATCGGCGTCTTGTCGATTCTCGCCGCTCATGCCGCCCTGCGCGGTCTGAGTGGGGATCCGCACTGTCCCGTCAGCTTCCGCGATCCCGCCGATCTCGCCGCCGCCGGGCCACATCACCTTGTCCTGGCGGTGGATGTCCTTGAGCCCGGCGTTGCCCGCCAGGTGGGCGTCGGGCATCCGGTTCAGCGTCTGGTCGAACTGCTTGAGCTCCTCGTCGCCCCACACGATATTCGAGCCATCCGCGCGCACACCCTCGTTGGTGAAGTTGACGTTGTACTTCATCTCCATCGCGTGCTCGGTGTCCTTGCGCTTGATCAGATCGTCGACGTCAGTCTTCGTGATCGTGGTGCCGCCCTTCGCACGGTCTTGAAGGAACTTGATCTCGTTGTCGACCTCCGCCGCGGTGGTCGTGGCCGCGTTCATCCGCGCGGCGTGGCGGCGCTGCGCCTCGGCGTCCTTGCCCGCGCCGTCGTTCTGCGCGTCGTGCATCGCGTGCGCCTTGTGATAAACGCCCCAC
Organism: Haliangiales bacterium; assembly: GCA_038206055.1. GTDB lineage: Bacteria > Myxococcota_A > Polyangia > Haliangiales > Haliangiaceae > JABFXX01. Next base: position 25,560 of record JBBRBG010000033.1, on the reverse strand, counting down.
AGCTTCAGCTTGCGGCCCGGATCGGTCGTGTTCTTGACCAGCTCGAGCAGCTCCTCGCGGTTCGCGTCGGGCACCGTCTTCAATAGATTGTCGAGCTCGGCGTCCGTGAGCTTGTCGACCGCCTTGCCTTGTAGCTCCTTGGGCAAGCCGAGGAGCGCGCGCATCGACGACGTCACGTCGGCGCCGGTCTTGCCCTTGCCGTCGAGCCCCTGCTTCGCGGCACCGACCGCGTCGTTCACCCACTGCTCGTCGATCTTCCCGCCCGTCGTGGTCCCGGCATCGGCGAGCTGCTTCTGCGCCGCTGTCGCGTGCGTGTCAAAGGCCTCGAGGTCCTTCGCAGCGTCCGCGACATCCGCGTTCTGCCGCGCGTCGCTGAACGCGACCGTGTCCTTGCGGGCTTCGTCGCCGACGTGAGCGATCTGCTCGCGCCCGGCCTTCGCCGCATCGGCGATGTGGCGATCGGTGCCCTTGTTCGCGGTGAGGATCCTCTTGCGGGCATCGCCGACGAACGACGCGATCGCGGCGCGCGCCTTCGCACCGGCCGCACGGATCGCCTTGGCGTGCGCCGCGTCCTCGCTCTCGATCTCGTGCGCGGCGGTCGTCTCGTCGCGGTGCATCTCGGAGCTCGCCTTGCGGTCCGTCGCGTCGAGTGTGGTCAGGCTCTTCTCGATCGCGCGCTTCTCCTTCGCCAGATCTTTGTCGGCGGTCGCGGCGAGCTCGGCGAGCAACCGCTCGACCTCCGCCTCGACCTTCGCCTTCTCGCGGTCGTGGACGGCGGCGAGCTTCGCCGCCGTCTCGGCCTTCAACTGCTCGTTCCGCTGCTTGGCCGCCGCGAGCTCGACCTGCATCGAAGCGGCCGACAGATTGCTCGTGTCTCCAGCCTTGGAGTTGAACGCAGCGCGCTCCGCCTCCATGCGGTCGTGCGCGGTGGCCGCGTGCTGCTTCATCTCGCCGGTCACCACGGTCGATTGCGCCGCGATCCGGCCGCCTTGCTTGCCTTCCTCGTCGGTCAGCGCCGCCGTCGCTGCGTCGGTCCGCGCGTTCTGGACGGCGACGATCTTCTTGCCCTCGGTGTCGAGCTGCTCCGCCGACAGCGCCCCCTGGAACATCATCGCGCCGGCCTGCATTCCACCGGTGATCTGCGCCTGCGCCGCCTGCTTGGTGTTCGTGCCCGCCTGCGCTGCGTGATCGTGCCCGGACTGGTACGCCGCTTGGACCGCCGGGACCGTGGCCTCATGCGTCGCCGTCACGGCGCCCTTGCGGTGATCAACGTCCTCCGCGACGACCTCGTCGCGCGTCATGCGGTGCCAGCCGCGCTCCGATTCGGCCACCCCGTGCAGCTTCGTCTTCTCGTGCGCCACGATGCGATCGTCGCGCCGCGTCTCGCCGGCGATCTGCGCCTGGTTCGTGTGGTCCTGTCTCGCCTCGGTGCCAGCGAGACACGTGTCGTTCTCGTTCGTCTCGCCCGCCGTGCGCTTCTGCTGCGCTGCCGCCATCCCGTCGAGCCGCACCTGCTCCGCGGCGAACGCGCGGTCGAGCTCTCCGAGCTGTGCGTGCAGCGCCGTATCGAGCTGGCCGACCTCCGTGGTCCCCGCTCCCGTGATCTTCGCCCTCAGCGCATCGCGGTCCGGTGGCTTCTTGCCCGGTCCCGCGAGCTTCGGCGGTGTGCCCGTCGATTGCTTCACCGGGTCGTCGAGCAGCGGTCCCGCAGATCCTTTGCCGACCTTCGTGTCGATATCTGCGTGCTGCTTCGCCGCGAGGTCATCGAGCTTGACGAGCGCCGACTGCGGCTGATCAGGCAGGCCGACGACGGCGCGCTCGAGCTCGTCGAGCACCGCTTGCACGAACGCGTTGCCGTAGTGCGCGTGAAGCTGGGCGAGGATCGTTCCGCGATCGCCACCACTCAGGAGCTGCGCCGCTTGCGACACGTCGCTGACCAGCGGCGGCGCGCCACCCGGGCCCGCGCGGACCGGATCGTCGTTCTGTTTCCCCTGCGGCGGGAGCTCGGATAGGCGACCCACGGTGTCCATTCTACGGGATTTGACCTCGGGGTTCCCCCCGACGACCTCCGTATGGGTCGCCGCAGGTGGCCAAAGTCAGTACCATTCGCGGGCCAGAGGGGCGCAATTCGGTTCAACGACCCGACCCCGGAGCAGCTCAAGAAGGCGGATCGGTTGCGTGGAAAGATCGTCGCCGAGTGCCGGGCCCAGAAGATCGAGTGCCAGGATCCTTGGCCGAGCGAAGGCACGCAACAGAAGGCCAGGGACAGCGCGGGATCGCCGACCGACGAGGCGGCGCGGCTGTACGAGCTCGCGAAAACGGAGTTGTACGCGGGCCGACTGGAAGCCGCGAGCCGGCTCTTCGAGCAGTCGCTTTCGGTGCACCCGACGCCGAGCGTGCAGTTCGGTCTCGCCACCGTGGATGTCCAGCGGGGTTGTTCGACAAGGCGATCGGTCTCTTGAAGCAGGTCCTCGCATCCGAGCCACCCGGGTGATCTCTCAATGACAGATCCAAGAAGCTGCTGCCCGGATCCGCGACGAATGCGACGCGCAGCACCTCCAGTGCATTCAGTGACGCTAACCCGTGGTAGCTGTTGGAGATGTTCGGCGCTTCCGCAAGGAAGCGAACACGCGTCGTGGCCGTATCAAGAGTGCCGAAGGTCTGTTCTTTGGCCGTAACCCGCAGCGAGGCATCGATGGGCGATTTTCAGAACCAGCAAGTAGGCGCAGAGCAGGACGACCTACAGAACCGCGACGCTCAAGCGGTCGCCGCTGAATACCCTGCCACCGCACAGGTTCGGCAGATGCTCGGATCTCCGAATGCGTACGTGATCGCAAAGATCATCCAGGAGCATCCGAAGGCGCGGAACGAGATCATGGCGTTGATCCACAAGAGTCTCGGCAACGGGTTTGCGCAGGAGGTTGTCAGCCACGGCGCGAGCATCATGCGCGCGGAATCAGACGACCGCCCCGCGATCAAGGAGGGTCACCGTGCAGCGCCGGGATCGAAGAATGCACTCTCTGATGCAGAAATCAGGGCCAACGCGGAGGACAACTCGCCCCTGAACACGCCACTCGGCGGAAATTCCGCTGCATCGAGCGCCGCCGCTTCTGGCGGGCCGTCGAAGGCGCAGACGGCCGCAATGGAAATCGATGCGTACGAGGCGGAGCTGAAGCCTTCGGGCAAGCAGAGTGACGCGTCGACACCCGCACCTGCGTCGGCGGCCCCCGCTTCTGGCGGGCCGTCGAAGGCACAGTCAGCCGCAATGGAGATCGACGCGTATGAGGCGGAGCTGAAGCCTTCGGGCAAGCCGGCCGACGCGTCGACGCCCGCTCCGGCGAGGTTCAAGCCCCCGAGCCAGGCTGCGAAGGATGATGCCGCCGCGGAGGTGTTCAAGGACGACCCCCGTCGGGGCAAGTTCAGCTCGGACGAGCTTCGAAACATCGCCGACGGCGACGGGTCGGCGCTGGACAAGAAGCCGGGGGCGAGCACGGAAGCTTCGCCCGCCGAGGCGCCTGTCGCGGCCTCCAAGGTCCTCAAGGACGAGACGGTCATCGCGTCCTCGGCCGAGGTCAAGCAGCCCGAGATCCTCCGCGCGAGCGAGGTCCTCCAAGACCCGAACCAGTCGGAGGAGCCGCAGAAGGCATCCGACGTCGTCAAGGACGACGACGCCGAGAACGAGGGCAGCGCAGGTGGCGCGAAGGCCGACGCGGGTCCCGTGAAGATCACCGCGAGCGTGCTGCGCGTGCGCTCGTCGCCGAAGATCAGCAAGGGCAACATCGTCGGTCGCCTGACGAAGGGCGACGTCGTCGAGGCGATCGGCCACAGCGGCGAGTGGGTCGAGATCAAGTACAAGGGCCAGACGGCGTTCGTGCACAGCAGCTTCGTCGTCGGTGCGCAGGAAACAGCCGTCGCGAAGGCGCCGGATCAGGCCGCGCCCGCGACCACGACGTAGTCCGGCGTCGTAAGATGGCGGGCCGATGGCCCTCGCCGCCGACCAGGACTACACGGTGGAGCTCGGCCTCGACGAGCCCGACGACCCCGAGACACTGAAGCGCAAGCTCGCGCAGCAGCTCGAGATGTCGGTCGCCGCGCTGCCGCCGCTCGAGCTGCGCAAGCGCTCGATCGACGCGCGCCGCGGTCGGATCCGGTTCCACATGATCCTCGGGGTCAAGGGCGCGGAGGAGCCGGTCGGCGGGCCACCGGTGCGCGAGGTCTCGGGCGAGCCGGTGGTGATCATCGGGGGCGGACCGGCGGGCCTGTTCTGCGCGTACGAGCTGGCGCGCGCCGGGGTGCGCTCGGTGATCGTCGACCGCGGCAAGCCGGTGCAGGCGCGGCGGCGCGATCTGAAGGGGCTCACGCAGCACGGCGTGGTCGATCCGGATAGCAACTACTGCTACGGCGAGGGCGGGGCGGGTACGTACTCGGACGGCAAGCTGTACACGCGCTCGCACAAGCGCGGCGACGTGCGCGACGTCATCGAGATCCTCGCGCTGCACGGCGCGCCCGCGGACATTCTTGTCGATGCGCGCCCGCACATCGGCTCGAACAAGCTGCCCAAGGTCATCACCGCGATGCGCGAGCGGCTCGAGAGCGTGGGCTCGAGCGTGCGGTTCGGCGCGCGCGTCACCGACCTCGTGGTCCGCGATGGCCGGGCCGTCGGCGTGCGCCTCGCCGATGGCGACGAGGTGATCGGCCGCGCCGTGGTGGCGGCGACCGGGCACTCGGCGCGTGACGTTCACGGCGTGCTGATGCGCGCGGGCGTGCAGCTCGAGGCGAAGCCGTTCGCGATGGGCGTGCGCATCGAGCATCCGCAGCCGCTGATCGATCGGATCCAGTACGGGCGCGCGGCGGGGCATCCAAAGTTGCCGCCGGCGCCGTACCGCCTCGCGTTCACGCCATCGGATGGGCGCGGCGCGTTCTCGTTCTGCATGTGCCCGGGTGGCTGGATCGTGCCGGCCTCGACCGAAGCGGATGGGCTCGTCGTCAACGGTATGAGCCTGTCGCGCCGGGATTCGCCGTACGCGAACTCCGGCCTCGTGGTCGCGATCGAGCTCGCGGATCTCGATCGGCTCGGCCTGTCGCGGCCGCTCGGCGGCATCGAGCTGCAGCGCAGGCTCGAGCAGGCGGCGATGATCGCCGGCGGGGGCGAGCTGCGCGCACCGGCGACGCGCGCCACGGACTTCGTGCGCGGCAAGGCATCGTCGACGGTGCCGGGCACCAGCTATCAGCCCGGCCTCGCGGCGACCGACATCGGCGAGGTGCTCGATTCGATCGGGATTCCGATCGCGGCGAGACTTCGCGAGGCCCTCGGCGCGTTCGACAAGCAGATGCGGGGCTACCTCACCGAGGAGGCCGTGCTGGTCGGAGTGGAGTCGAGGACGTCATCTCCGGTGAGGGTGCCGCGAAATGCTGCATCCCTGATGTCTCCCGATCTTCTCGAGCTATATCCGTGCGGTGAAGGCGCCGGCTACGCCGGTGGCATCGTCTCGGCGGCGCTCGACGGGATTCGCGTCGCACGCGCGATCACCGGCCGCTCCGACGTATAGTCGGCGCAATGGCAGTACGTGGCGGGTTGGCGATCGCGTGTGTTCTCGTTTCGGCGTGCGGGCTGATCGGGCCGAAGCCACCGCCGGAGCCACCGCGGCAGACGAGCATGGGGCTCTCGATCTCCAGCCTCGCGCTGAAGAACGGATTGCGCGTGGTGCTCGTGCGGGACTCGCGGGCCGGTGAGGTCCAGGTGACGATGCGCTACCAGGTTGGGGCGAACGACGATCCGGTGGGCCAGGAGGGCGTGGCGCACCTCGTCGAGCACCTGATGTACCAGCAGGTGCTCGGCGGGCAATCGCTGTTCGCCAAGCTCCAGACGTTCGCGACCTACTTCAACGGCTTCACGAGCTGGGACGCCACGACGTATGTCGAGCGCGCCAAAGCAACGCACCTCGACGAGATGCTCTCGATCGAGGCGGTCCGCGTCGGATTTCGCTGCACCTCGGTGACCGACGCGGTGTTCGTTCGCGAGCGCGCAGTGGTGGCCAACGAGATCACGCTTCGCCAGCAGGGAAGCGATCTCCTCGATGCAATCCAGAGCGGGCTCTATCCCGAAGGGCATCCGTACCGGCATCGCGTTGGAGGCACACCCGCTTCGGTGGCGGCGATCACGCGCGATCAGGCGTGCGCGTTCGCGGACGCTCACTATGCGCCGGAGAACGCGGTGCTCGTGGTCTCTGGAGATGTCGCACCGAAGACGCTCGAGGGTGCCCTCGGCAAGTTCATCGCGAAGGTTGCGAAGCGCGATGGGGCGGACCCCGTGCCTGTGCCGATCGTCGCTCCGAGCGGCGAGGCGGTGAGGCTTCCCGGGCCGGTGGACGACGAGCGACTGATCGTCGCGTGGCCGCTTCCGCACGACCTCGCGCAGCGCGCGAAGGTGATGGCGATCGCGCCGCTGCTGGCTGGCGCTATCGAGGGCGAGATCCACGGCACCGCGCAGCTCTACGAGTTCGGCGATGGGCGCGCGCCGATGCTCGGAGTGTCGGTCACGCTCGGGGACGACGAGACCATCGAGCAGGCCATGAAGGGCGTGAAGGAGGCCGTTGGCGCGCTCCCGATGATCTTTCGTAACCTCGGAAGGGCAGACCTGGGCGAAGCGGCGTTCGATCGTCTTCGCCAGCGGGCGATGTACAACGCGTACGCGAACCTCGACGACACGCAGAAGCGCGACACCGATCTCGCGAGCTACGTGCTCGCGGGAATGGAACCGTCCGAGGCGGTCGGTGAGGCGTTCGCCGGCCTACGCGAGATGAACAGGAACGACGCCGCGCAGATCGCCGACGAGGTGCTGCGGTTCGATCACGCGTCCATCGTCGTGCTCCGGCCGCGCACCGACAAGAAGGCAGGACACGAGGACAAGCTGACCGCGGCAATCCACGACATGGGCCAGCACCGCGACCCGCCGGATCCCGCCGAGGCGAGCAAACCGGCGCCGGGTGACCCGCCCGTCGCCACGATTCCGACGATGACAACCCGCGTCCTGCCGAACGGTCTCAAGATCGTCCTGTTGCCGGTGACGAGTGTTCCCACCGTCGATATCCGGCTGGTGTTCGGTGCGGGCACGGCCGACGAGCTACCGAACAAGCGCGGCGCGGCGATCGTGGCCGGGCACGCGCTGACCTGGGACTCCCGCTATTTCAACGACTACCTCCTGTTCGCCGCGGCGGGAGGGAGCGACAACGTGAACGTCGGTAACGACACCACGGTGTTCACCGCACAGGGTCTCGACATGCATATCGATGTTCTGCTCGCCGGCCTGCGCCGCTGGGTGCGTGATGGACGGTACCGCAAGGGTGATGCGACGGTACGCGACGCGCTCCGCGTGGCGGGAACGTCGGAGGACGACAACGGCGCACTCAGCGACGCGTGGATGGGCGCGGTCTACGGCGAGCAGCATCCGTACGCACGTGGAGGGTCTGCGCGGCACGCGAGCTCGGATCTCTCGCTCGAGGACGCGAAGGCTTTCCGGCGAGCGCACTTCACCCCGGATAACGCCACGCTCGTGATCTCCGGACGATTCGACGGGCCGCTCGCGGACCGCTGGATCGACTTCCTGTTCGCCGACTGGAAGGGGCAGGCGGCAGCGCGTGGCTCCACGCGTTCGGCGCCGTCGACCGCGTCGCTCGCCCGCGATGCCGACACCACCCAGGTAGGCGTCGCGGTCGCGATTCCTGCGAACCATGGATCCCGCGGGCAGCAGCTCGTTGCGGCAGCCATGCTCGACGAGATCGCCGAGGACATTCGTCACCAGCTCGGCGCGAGCTACGTGCTCGGAGCCTCGCTTGGGGAAGACCGGCTCGCCACGAACTACTACATCGCAGGCACGGTCGATACCGGCCGCACGCGCGAGGCGATGGAGCTCGTTCGAACCCGACTCGAGCGACTTGCCCGCGAGCCGGGGACCGCCGCGAGCGCCTTCGTCGCAGCGCGCACGCGCGTGATCGCGCAGCTCTCCGCGAGCGAAGGCACCGCCGGGCAGATCGCGACCCGCGTCGAGACCGACGTGCGGCTCGGCCGAGCGCCGCTCTCGGATCTGGCCACGGCCGGAGAGGTCCACGCGCTGACCATCGAATCAATGTCGAGCACGCTCGGCGATCTCGATCTCTCGCACGCGACGATCCAGCTGGTCGGACCGGCGGAGGAGGTGGATGCAGCGTTCGCTGCCCTCGGTCGCACCGCCCGGCATATCCCGCGCCCGCCCCAGGCGAAGAAGGTCGCGAAGGTCGAAGAGCACGGCACCGAGACCGAACGCATCTCGCTCTCCGACCTCGTCGAGCCGCTGACCGGCCAACCTCCTTCGACGCGGCTCCGGCTGACCGCGGTCCCGTTCGCGCTCGCGGCTGGCAAGGTTCTCGGTCACGGTGTCAGTGGCTACGCCTTCGCGGTCGGCGGAGAGCTCCGACTCGATCGCACCACGTCGATCGGGCTGCTCGGCTCGCTCGCGTTCCTCGATGGGATGCACGATAGCGATAGTTTGGTCCCCACACCCGTCCCGATCTCGGTGATGCCGATCAGCATCAGCGCCACCGTCGGAAGCGCCGCCTACGATCGGATCTGGGGGCGGTTCTCCGTCGGGTTCCACGCGAATCACTACAGCGATGCGAGTGAACCCTCCATCTGGGAGTACGGCATCGGAGTCGGACTCCAGGGCGGTGTTGACATCCTCAAGCTCGGTCCCCATCGCGCCGGCCTGGTCGCCGCATTCGAGACCGACCTATTTACCGTGACGAGCACGACGCAGATCTCGCTTGGCCTCGCGTACCGGCTCTGACCGGCTAACGCTCATGAAGAAACGTTAGCTGGCGCGCCGGATGCCCTCGCGCACGCCGACGCGCGGCTTCCAGTCGAGACCGCGCGCCGCGTAGTCGCTCTCGTAGTGCAGGCGAGCGAGCGCGGATTTGAGGCGATAGACCGCGATCGGACTCGGCTTGCCGAGCGCGCGGAGCGGGAGCTCGCTGAGCCGGCCGAGCGCGAACACGACCGCGCGCGGGACGCGGAGCACCGACTTCTTGCCTCCCGCGAGCTCGAGCACCTCGTTCTGGGTCAGATGCTCCGGGTCGATGATCTGGAACAGCTCGCCGTGGACGAGCTTCTTCGCGATCGCGGCCATCACCGCATCGACGACATCGTCGATGTAGACGAGCGGGAGCTCGAGCTTGCCGTCGCCGAGCACGAGCCAGCGGCCAACCACATTGCGCGCGACGGCGCCGGTGATCAGGTTGATGCCACCGCCGAAGATCTGACCGGGGCGGAGGATCACGGCGGGCAGGCCGTGCTTCGCCGCGGCGATCACGCGCTGTTCGGCCTCGAGCTTCGCGCGCGTATAGGCTCCGCGCTCGTCGGCGCGCGGCTCGGTGTTTGCGGCCTCGGTGACCGGACCCAGTCCGGAGCTACCGGCCCAGTCGACGACCGCCATCGAGGAGATGTGGACGAGTTGCTTCACGCCGTGCTTCGTCACCGCGTCGATCACGTTCTGCGTGCCGTTGATGGTGCCGCGCTCGTGCTCGGGCCAGCTCCCCTTCATCGTCGCGCCGCAATGGATCACGACCTCGGCGCCGGTCACCGCGCGATCGACCGCATCCCGGTCTCCGAGGTCGCCGACCGCGTACTCGACACCGTGCTCGGCGCGCGCGGGGCTCCGGCGCTGGAACGCACGGACCGCGTGGCCATCGGCGCGCAGGCGCGTGACGATCGCCTTGCCGAGCGAGCCCGAGGCGCCGGTGACGAGATAGGTCATCGAGGGCCTTTTCGCTGTGCAATCTGATCGACCGTACGCGTCACCTCGGCGACCCGCGCTGCCCAGGTCTCGTTGGTCATCGCGGCGGAGCGGGCTCGTCGGGCCTCTGGCGTTGTATCGGCGAGGACGCGCTCGATCGCCGCGGTGAACTCGGCGGGCGTCGTCGCGATCTCGCACAGGTTCGCGTAGCGCATCACCTCGGGCACCGCGGTCGATACCACCGGGATCCCCGCCGAGAGGTACTCGCGGAGCTTGAGCGGGTTGACGAACGCCATGCGCTCGTCGATGCGATAGGGAATCATGCCGACGTCGAACCCCTTGCAGTACGCGGGGAGCTCGTCGTGGCGCTTCTGACCGAGCAGGTGGACGTTGGGAAGACCGCGCAGCGCCGAGACATCGGCGAGCTGCTGCCCGATCAACACGATCTGCCACGCGGGGCGTGCGCATGCGACGTGCGCGATCAGCTCGAAGTCGACCCACGTCTGCAGCGTTCCGTAGAAGCCGATCCGCGGATGAGGGAGCGATGCGATATCGGCGGGCACCACCGTCGCATCATCGAGCGCACGGGCGAACTGCGCGTGGTCCACGCCGTGTGGCGAAACGTACGTCGCCTCGTTGCGCTCGCGCTTTGCATCGGCGAGCGCGTGGTTGATCGCGAACACGGCATCCACGCGGTCGAGCAGCTTGTGCTCGGCGGCCACGGTCTGCTCCTTGTCGAGGTACGAGAACATCGACCACTCGTCGACGCAGTAGTAGACGGAGAGGCTCTCGCCGAGGGTGCCGACGTAGTCCGCGGTGTTCGGCAGGAACGTCCACAGCTGGAAGTCCTTGATGCCGAGGCGCAACCGCAGCGCGCGGATCGTGGCGCGCAGCACCTGGCGATTGATCGCCCGGGCGACTGCCGAGTGCGGTAGCGGGATCACGAGCGGCGACATCACCCAGAGATCGTTCTCGACGTTCTGCGGACCGCGCACGAACTCACCGAGCTTGCGCTTGATCTTCCCGAGGTCTCGGCCCGACGACAGCTTCGGCGTGCGGGTGGCGAGCGAGTTCAGCCACAGCACGCGCCGCGTCTTCGCGAGCTCGCGGAGCACGTGGTGATTCGAGGTGGGGTCCTCGTGCCAGTCCTTGGCGAAAGCGACGATCGGCGTCAACACGACGATGCACAGTACAACGCTGGCAACCGACGCGGAGCCGAGTCATGGTGCGGACAACGTGAGAGCTGCTGTCGCCATCGCGTGCCTGGCTGCCACATGTGCGGCCGCGCTCGGATGCCACCGCGAGGTGGACCCGGGGCCCGACCTGGCGATCGTCGGCGAGTCGACGCGGGTGCGCCTCGAGGACCCGTATCCGGCGCAGACGCCGTGGCTGGTCAACGGCGCCGTCGAGCTGGTGGTCGCGCGCGGCGAGACCCTGGGCATCCAGGTGCTCCACCGCACGCCGGGGCCGACCTCGCTGACGTTCTCCGACCCGAAGATCCGTGGGGCCGGCTTTGACGTCGACAGCTTCCCGGTCACCCGCGCGTCGACGGAGATGTACGGCGGCGGTCGCACGGGAACGTTCGCCGATGGGCTGACCCGGGTGAAGACCTCGACGAGCAACCCGGCCTACCTCGAGATCGTGGGCGACGCAGCGCCGGGTACCTATCAGGGGCAGCTGGTCGTCGGCGGTCGCACGCTGCCGGTGCACCTCACCATCGTGCCCGTGGATCTCACCGCGACCGTCGAGGATCGCGTGTGGTCGTACGAGGATCCTCGCGAGCTCGCGTGGGCCGGGGGCGTGGTGGGTGATCCTCCGCGTGCCGTGTCGACCGCCGCGGAGCGAGCCTGCCACTACGAGGTCGCTTCGTACGGCGTGAGGTTCGCGCCGGATCTCGAGCTGGACTGGTGGGCGGCGCGCAGGGAATTCTTCATTGGCTTTCGCGATCTCCCGGTCGTGATCCCGACCGATCCCGCGATGGTGGGAGCGGTGGTGCGCAAGTGGATCGACGCCACGCGCGGTTCGGAGAACGTACCGTTCGCGATCCCGATCGACGAACCCGGAACGCCGGAGAAGCGCGCGCAGGTCTTCGCGCTCGCGAAGGCCGTGCGCGCGGCCGGCGGTGGGCCGAAGACGTTCCGGTTCGCCGTCACCGACGACCCGCGGCCGGAGTACGGCGACCTCGTCGATCTCTACATCTCGCTCCGTACCCCGCGCTCGGCCAGCGGCACGCAGTGGACCTACAACGGCGCGCCACCCCGTGCGGGCTCGATGGTGCTCGATGCCGCGACGCCCGGCACCCGCACGTGGGGCTGGATCGCATATCGCTGGAACATCCCCGTCTGGTACGTGTGGGACGCGACGTACTGGCACGATCGTCACAACCGGAAGGGAGCGCCGTTGCCCGGAAAGGCGCTCGATCCGCGCGTCGATCCGACGAGCTTCGACGCCGGCGAGGACCACGGAAATCTCGACGGGGTGCTCGTGCTCCCCGATCGCGATGGATGTCGGCCCACGCTGCGACTCGCGGCACTGCGCCGCGGTCAGCAGGACCGGCGGCTGCTCGAGCTCGCCGCGAAGTGCGACCGTTCGGCGGTCGACGCGCTGGTGGCGAAGCTCGTGCCCGAGGCGCTCGGCGATGCGCCGAAGAGCGGCAAGCCATCGTGGCCCACCGACGAGGCGGCGTGGGAGCTAGCGCGGCGCGAGGTGCTGCGGATCGCCGCGACCTGCTCGCCGCACTGATCAGAAGCCGAACATGCGACGGATCGCGCTCATGATGCCCGGCGCCGGGGGGCAGCTGCAGCGATCGGCCGGCGGCACATGCGCGAGCACCATCTCGACGTGGGCACCACAGCCGGCCCAGGACGGCTTCTTACATCGGCTGCACGTGATCGCTCGGCACATGGTCATGTCCCTTTAGCAGCTAGATCCAGCGGTGAGGAGAAGGGTTCGCGGGATTCGGGAGTGGGGGGTAGACTGCCGCGGCAGATGGATCGCGAGGATGCTGACCTGATCTCCGCGGCTCGCGAGGGTGACCGCTCCGCTATTGACGAGCTCCTCGAGCGCTACGAGCCCACGATCTATCGGTTCGGGCTGCGCATGTGCGGTAACGAGGATGCGGCGCGTGAGGTGCTGCAGGAGACGTTGCTCGCCGCGTTCCGCCACCTGCCTGGGTTCCGCGGCGATGCCTCGCTCTCGACATGGCTCTACCAGATCGCCCGCAGCTTCTGCATCAAGGAACGCCGCGGCGATCGCCCGACGCAATCGATCGACGACGCGGCGGGCGCAGAGCTCCGGGATCCGGCACCGCAGCCCGATGCTCTGCTTCACGCACAGGAGATCGGCGCGGCACTCTCGCGCGCGATCGCCGCGCTCCCACCGGAACAGCGCGAGGTCTTGGTCCTGCGTGACGTCGAAGGGCTCAGCGCCGAGGAGGCGGCGGTGGTGGTGGGCATCGAGGTCGGCGCGCTCAAGAGCCGCCTGCACCGCGCGCGGATGGCGCTTCGCGGCGAGCTCGCCACGACGCTCGGCGATGCGCCCGATGTCGAGCCTTGCCCGGAGCTCGCGCAAGAGCTGACGGCGTACGTCGGTGCCGAGATCGACCACGCGACCTGCGTGCAGATCGAGAAGCACCTCGCGACCTGCGCGCGCTGCGCCGGCGCATGCGACGCGCTCAAGCGCACTGTCTCGCTGTGCAAGCGGATCCCCGGCGGCGAGGTGCCGGCGCCGGTCCGCGCGGCGGTGCGCGGTGCGATCCTCGCGGCGATCGCCCCGCCGAGAGGCTGAGCCCCAGCGGACCGCGCACCACGTGCGTGAGGTTCGAGTCGCCATCGGCGGCTCGCTGGGCCTGTTCGGCGGCCTTGTCCTCGGGAGAGCCGCCCCGCGGCCGATGGGTTCGCGCGCGAATTCCTGAATCGTTTCGATGGGGGCTGGCTCTGACTGCGCAATGTCGGTTCCAACGGCCTCCCTTGTTCTCGGCGCTCTGGCGGTCCTCGCCGCCTGTGGCCGCTCCCACGAGCCTCCCACGGACCCGCTTCCGCCCTCGCGCGCAGTGCGTATCGAGCCCGCGATGCTGGTCACCCGGATGGTCGGCGAGGAGGTGGTCGGCACGGTGCGCGCGAAGGACACCGTGGACGTCGCGCCCACGGTGATGGGCAAGATCCTCGAGCTCAGGTGCACCCTCGGAGCCCGCGTCAACGCCGGTGACGTGATCGCGCGACTGTCGTTGCAGGAGCTGAACGCGCGTCTCGACCAGGCGCGCGAGTCCCTGGCGCAGGCCGAGCTCGAGCTCGCTCGCGTGACCAGGCTTCATGCGATGGGCGCGCTTCCGGGTGCGGAGTACGACGCAGTGGTATCGCGCCATCGCATCGCGCAGGCGGCGCGCGCCGAGGCGGCGACGATGGCGGGCTACGCCGTTGTCCGCGCACCGTTTGCGGGCGTGGTCACCTCGAAGCCTGCGAACGCCGGCGACATGGCGATGCCGGGGCGCGCGCTGTGCGTGATCGAGGATCCGAGCACGCTGCGGTTCGAAGCGGCGGTGCCGGAGCAGCTCGCGCGCGCGTTCGCGGTGAGCGCCAGGATCCAGGTCTCGCTGGACAGTCTCGACACCACGCTGACCGCGACGGTGGCGGAGATCAGCCCCAACGCTGACGCGGCGAGCAGGACCGTCCTCGTCAAGCTCGAGCTGCCGAACGATCCGCGGCTGCGGCCCGGCGCGTTCGGCAGAGCGACGGTGCCAGCGAGCGAAGTTCGCGCGCTCACGGTGCCCGATCGTGCCGTCATCCGCCACGGTCAGCTCGAGGCGGTCTACACGGTCGTCGATGGAACAGCGCGCATGCGTCTCGTGCGCAGTGGTCGCAGGATGAACGACCGCATCGAGCTGCGCTCGGGCGTGCGGGAGGGCGAGCAGATCGTCATCGAGGGGGCCGACACCCTCGTCGATGGTCAGCCCGTGACGGTGACGCGATGAGCCGCGCGGCCCCGTCGCTGGGGCTCGCAGGCCGGATCGCGAAGGCCTTCATCGGCTCGAAGCTGACGCCACTCCTCATCGTGGTTTCGGTGCTGCTCGGGCTCGGCGCCGCTGTGATCCTGCCCCGCGAGGAGGAACCGCAGATCAAGGTCCCGATGGTCGACGTGCTCGTGACGATGCCGGGCGCGACCGCCGCCGAGGTCGAGCGCCGTGTCACCTCTCCGCTCGAGCGTCTGATGTGGGAGATCGACGGCGTGGAGTACGTCTACAGCACGAGTCAGGCAGGTCGCGCGACGGTGATCGTGCGGTTCCGCGTGGGCGAGGACGTCGAGCGCTCGCTCGTCAAGTTGCACCAGAAGCTGACCGGCAATGGCGACAAGATTCCTCCGGGCGCGTCGACACCCCTGATCAAGGCGCGCTCGATCGACGACGTGCCGATTCTCGCGTTGACGTTCCACTCGAAGGTCTACGATCACGAGGCGCTGCGGCGGGTCGCGGCCGAGGTGGAAGCGCGGGTCAAACGCGGCACGGATGTCTCGGAGACCAAGTTGATCGGCGGGTTCCGCCGGCAGGTCCGCGTTCGTCTCGACCCGACGGCGCTGGCCGCGCGCGGGCTCGGGTTGACGGATGGTTTGCGCTCCGCGCTGGCCGCGAACCATCAATCGACCGTGGGAGCGTTCACGGCAAACGACCAGGACATCCTCGTCGAGGCCGGAGGGTTCTTCGCGACCGCGGAGGATGTGGGTGACACCGTGGTCGGTGTTCACGCCGGCACACCGGTGCATCTGCGCGATGTGGCGCGGATCGAGGATGCTGCCGAGGAACCGACGCAGTACGTGTTCTTTGGCCTCGGCGGAGCGGCGACCCGCGCATCCGGAGACGAGCCCGCCGTGACCCTCTCGATCGCGAAGCGCCCAGGGACCAACGCGATCGTCGTCGCCGATGCAGTGCTCGCCGAGGTGGCACGGCTGAAGGGGACCGTGATCCCGACCGATATCGCGGTGACGATCACGCGCGACTACGGTGAGACCTCGTCCGAGAAGTCGAACGAGCTGCTGTTCCACATGGCGATCGCGATCATCAGCGTGTCGCTACTCGTGTTGTTCATGCTCGGCTGGCGCGAGTCGCTGGTAGTGGCGATCGCGATCCCCTCGACGCTCGCACTCACCCTGTTCGTGTTCTACCTCGTGGGCTACACCCTCAACCGGATCACGCTGTTCGCGTTGATCTTCTCGATCGGCATTCTCGTCGACGACGCGATCGTGGTCGTCGAGAACGTCGTGCGCCATCGCGACCTCCCGGAGAATCGCGGACGGTCACTCCGCGAGATCGCCATCCGCGCAGTCGCGGAGGTCGGCAATCCAACGATCCTCGCGACGCTCGCCGTGATCGCGGCGATCCTTCCGATGGCGTTCGTCGGCGGGCTGATGGGGCCGTACATGCGCCCCATCCCGATCGGCGCCACCGCGGCGATGGCGTTCTCGCTCGTCATCGCGTTCGTCGTGACACCGTGGGCGGCGTCCCGTCTGCTTCGGGGCGGAGTCTCGCATCCCGCGCCGCATGCTCACGAGAGCCGGTTGACCCGAGGCTACCGCTGGCTGATGTCACGGCTGGTCGGGCGGCTGCGCTGGCGTGTCGGATTTTTCGTGATCATTGGTGGCCTGCTCGCGGCGGCGATCGCGCTTGTTCCGCTCGGTGCGGTCCACGTCAAGATGCTGCCGTTCGACAACAAGAGCGAGCTCGACATCGTGATCAACATGCCCGAGGACGCGTCGCTCGAACGGACCGCCGCCGCGGCGCGCGACATCGCGGCGGCCGTGCGCGGGCAACCCGAGGTCACCGACTATCAGGTCTACGTCGGCGCGGCGTCACCGTTCACGTTCAACGGTCTCGTGCGGCACTACGACATGCGGCAAGGCCCAGCCGTCGCCGACGTGCAGATCAACCTGCTTCCGAAGGGCGAGCGCGGCGCGCAGAGTCACGAGATCGCCGCGCGGATCCGCCCGCTCGCCGTGCGCGCCGCGGCGATCTACGGCGCGCGGATCGCGGTAGTCGAGGTGCCTCCAGGTCCGCCGGTGCTCCAGACCCTTGTCGCGGAGATCTACGGTCCCAACACCTCGGTGCGCCAGCGGCTCGCGACCGAGGTCCGCGACGTGTTCCGCGCGACGCCGGGCGTTGTCGACGTCGACTGGTACGTGGAGGGTCCGCATCCGAAGCTGCGGTTCGTCATCGACAAGGAGAAGGCGATACTCCACGGTATCGACCCGGAGGCCGTGGCCGCCGCCCTGCGCATCGCGACCAGCGGCGCGTCAGCAGGGCTCGTTCATTTGCCACTGGAGCGCGAAGACGTGATTGTCATGGTCGACGTTCCCGATGCGCAGATCGGTAGCGCCGCGGATCTCTCGGCGCTGCGCTTGAGGGCCGCGGACGGAGCGATGGTCCCGCTTGGGGAGCTCGTGCGTGCGACTTCCGTCGACGAGGATCCGAGCATCTATCACAAGAATCTGCTGCCGGTCGTCTACGTGACGGGCGATGTCGCCGGTGGCGCGGAGAGCCCGGTCTACGCGATCTCGGCGATGAACCGCGCGCTCGCGAGGCTCGACGTCGAGATCCTCAACGCGCAGATGCCGAAGGACGACGCGCATCCGGCGATCAAGTGGGACGGAGAGTGGCAGATCACGCTCGAGGTATTCCGCGACCTCGGTCTCGCGTTCGGAGTGGTGATGATCCTGATCTACGGGCTACTCGTCGGTTGGTTCAAGTCGTTCACCACGCCCCTCGTGGTGATGGCCGCCATTCCGTTCTCGCTGGTCGGCATCCTGCCGGCGCACGCCGCCGGCGGCGCGTTCTTCACGGCGACCTCGATGATCGGGTTCATGGCGGGCGCCGGGATCGTGGTGCGGAACTCGATCATCCTCGTCGACTTCATCGAACAGCGGCTGCGCGAGGGCATGCCGCTCGCGGAGGCTGTGGTGGATGCGGGGGCGGTCCGGTTCCGCCCGATGCTGCTCACGGCGCTCGCGGTGGTGGCCGGGTCGGCCGTGATCCTGGCCGACCCGATCTTCCAGGGCCTCGCGATCTCGCTGCTGGCGGGTGAGATCGCCTCACTCCTGATCAGCCGCATGGCCGTCCCGGTTCTCTACTCGATGCGCGCGCGGTGGCTCCCGGATACACGACGGATTGGTACACTCGCTGAAGAGGAAGGATCGCGATGAAGCTCACGATTGGTTCGCTCCTGGTGCTCCTCGGCTGCGGCGCATCGCCGAAGCCGGCCGCTCAGCCCATGCCGCCCGGTGCAGCGCACCACCATCCACAGACGATGGTTCACCGGTTCGAGAAGGCAGACGAGTGGGCGAAGGTGTTCGACGATCCGGCGCGGGATGCGTGGCAGCAGCCCGACGCGGTGATCGCGGCGCTCGCGCTGACGCCGGCGATGGTAGTCGCGGACGTCGGCGCCGGCACGGGCTACTTCACGGTCCGCCTCGCGCGTGCCTTGCCGCGGGGGCAAGTGATCGCGACCGACATCGAGCCCGACATGGTCCGCTACCTGACCGAGCGCGCGCGGAAGGAGCAACTCGCCAACGTACGCGCGGTGCAATCGGGCGGAGATGACCCGAAGCTCGAACCGGGGAGTGTTGATCGGATCCTTGTCGTCGACGTGTGGCACCACATCGCCGACCGCGCGCACTACGCCGCGGGCCTCGCAACCGCATTGCGTTCCGGCGGTCAGATCGCGATCGTGGACTTCACACAGGAGGCGAACCACGGTCCGCCGAAGCAGCATCGTCTGCTCCCCGAGGCGATCCTTGCCGATCTCCGAACCGCGGGGCTCGATGCGCAGCTGTCATCAGCGAAGCTGCCCGACCAGTTCATCGTGATCGGGACGAAGCGATAGCAACCTGACGAGGACGGTGCGCCTACCGCCGGCGGGCGTACAGCACGATCACCCAGACGCGACCGGCGAGCGCCCCGTTACGCGCACTCTGCACGGCGGCGATGCCGAGCATGTCGTAGCGGGTTGGCGGTCCCAGATCGACGCCCTTCGGATCGTCGGCCACGAGCAATGTCAGCGCCCGCGACATCGTGGCGAACGGACCGAACACGAAGCGATGGTCATCGCGTACGAACCGCATGCTGCTCTCGTCGCTCCAGCCGCGCGAGCGCTCCACCGCGTAGCGCAGGGCGATCTCGTCGAGGAGCGGATCGGTCTGGATCTGCTCGCCGGCGGGTCGCGTGGCGTTGATCCGCGCGAGGATCGCCGCAGTCAGCCCGGCGGTGTCGATCGGCGGGACGATCCGGACGAGCTCGATGGCGATGTACATCTCGTGACGCGCATCGAACGCGACGGCGACCGCGGCATGCGTCAGCTGCGGATCGACCAGTTGCTCGCGGTACCCGTGTTCGTTCATCAGGATCTGGACGGCGGTCTCGAGGTCGGGAGCGTGCAGCGTGGCCTCGCGCGCGAGCGCCGGCACGAGGTTGGTCTCGCGGAGGCGCAGCGCGTTCGTGGTTCCGGCGAGCCGATGTTCCACCGTGTGGAGCTGCAGCATGAGCGACGTGGTCCGGCGAGCGGCGGCCTGCAGACGCAGGTCACCGCGCAGCGGCGAGAGCCCGGCGCTTGCCCGCTCGCGATCGACCACGGCGCGGAGATGACGCTCGAGCGCGCCCGGATCATCGGCGATCGCGACGCGCGGCTCCACGCGGTACGTTTCGCGCGGCCTGGTGCCGCAGTCGATCGGAAACAGCGCGAGGCGGGTCAGGCGGTCGAACACGTCGTGGCCCTCGACGAGCACCCACTCGGTGCCGACGTGCTCGCCGCACGCGATCGTGGTCTCGAACGTCCACCGATCGAGCTTCGCGATCATCGGATGATCGACAGCGCGGTGATCGTCGTCGTGCGAGATCGTCACGCTCGGCGCGTGGAGCGATCGATCGAGCGTCGCGCGCAGGACGACGTTCGCGCGCGCCGGCGCAGACCGGGGAACAGTCGGCGGGAACGTGACGAGAGCCGCGTGGATCACGAGCACCACGACGGGCGCCGCCCCGCCGCCACCGACACCGATCCTGACGTTGCCTGACTTCAGGATGTCGCCGATGAGTGGCTCGAGCGCGGCGATCACCTCCTCCGCCGTGGTGGCGCGCGCCACCAGCGGACGCTCGGTGGACTCGACAATGCCCCGCGCGCGCATGGCGAACTCGACGACCGCGGAGTCGAGCGCGCCACCGCGCTGGACGAGGTCGGCGAGGTCGTCCCCGGCGAGATCCAGGCGCGGATCGCGGAGCGGCCGGGCGACTCCGGGAACGCGTTCCGCGAGGGCGGTGAACACAGCGTCGCGCAGCGGGGAGCTCGCCACGGCGCCGGCGACCGGCTGGTTGTAGATGGTGGCCGGCGCGAGGAGGGGGCCGAACACGATCGGCTGCGGTGTCACCTCGTGGACCGGCGGGAGCTCGACCTCCGTCACCCGCGGCGCGCGGGGCGCGTGACACCCGAGCAGCGCGACAACGGTGCAGGCGAGCGCGCGCGTCACCGCCGTGATGCTACTGGACGAGGACCGTGCCGGCGACCTTCGCGGCGCCGATCTGATCGATCGCTCTGCGCAGGTCGCGCGTGTTCGTCACGCGCGCACGTAGCGCGAGGATCACGGTATCGGCGGCATCGGCCATCAGATTCACATCGGCCGACCCGAGCACGGGCGGGGCATCGATCACGATGTGATCGTAGCCGCCGAGGCGGAGCCGCTCCATCGCGATCTGGAACGCGGGGCCATCGAGCATCTGGGTCTTCTCGATCCGCGGGTTGATCGCCGCGACGTGCAACCACAGCTGCGGGATATCGACGAGCGACCACGGCATCATCGGCTGGTGGCGGTGGGCGGCGAGCTGCTCGGCGAAGCACCACGGCGGCACGAGCTTGAAGGCGTTCGCGAGCTGCGGGCGGCGAAGGTGGGTCTCGACGAGCAGGACCTTCGCGCGACCGCACTCGGCGAGAGCGAGCGCGAGGTTGATCGCGGTGGTGGTCTTGCCATCCCCGGGGCGCGGCGACGACACCACCACGCACTGTGGCCGGCCGACCTCGAGCAGGTGGTGGCGGAGCACACGGAATGCGGCGGCGCGCTCGGAGTCCGGATCGAGCAGCAAGGTGAGCCGCCGATCGCGATCCTCCTCGGGAACGGCGTGCTGGGTCAGTCCGATCTCCGGCGCCGGACCAGCGGGCGATGCGATCGCGAGCTGGGCCTTCTGCTGCGCAGGCATCGCGATGGTCGCCTTGCCGAACAGCACGGCAGCGGTCTCGGGCTTGATCGACGCGAGCGGGTTGTCGACGCGCGTATGCTCGGGGCTGCTCTCGCCTTCGATGGGCATCATCGGCTGTGTCACGAGGGGCAGGGGCGCACCACGGCGATCGGGCGGGCGTTTGGGGGTGGTCACGACGAACGGCCCTTTCGCTTGGTCGGTACGAACGAAGCTCTCGGGATCACGGCGAGCA
The DNA here is from genome assembly GCA_038206055.1 of Haliangiales bacterium. GTDB lineage: Bacteria > Myxococcota_A > Polyangia > Haliangiales > Haliangiaceae > JABFXX01. The sequence goes on along the minus strand of JBBRBG010000033.1, from coordinate 4,341 downwards.
CGCGGATGCCGAGCAGATCGAGGTCGGCGCGGCGGTAGAGCCGGTCGTCGATCACGGCGAGCCCGACGGCCAGTGCCAAGCCGAGCGAGAGGAACAGGACCATTCCAGCGAGGAGGAAGATCGTCTTGCCGGGGCCCGAGGGCTTGATCGGCTTGAACGCGGGGTCGACGACCGAGAGGCGGCCACCCGTCTCGGCGAGCTTCTGGCTCGCGTCGAGCTGCGCGCGGAACACGGAGTCCGCCAGTGCGGCGACGCGGTCGCGCTGCTCCTTCACGTCGCGGCGCAGATCCGCGTGCTGGGTCTCGAGCTTGACGACCCAGTCGGTGCCGGAGGTGTCGGGGGCTGCGGAGCCCGAACCGGCGCCACCGCCCGACTTCCGCTGTTCTGTCGCGATCTGGTCGTCGAGCTGGCCGAGCTCCTTCTGGAGCTTCGCGCGATCCTCGGGCGTGGCCGGCGCGACCGCGGTCTCGACGGCCGGTGGGATCGCAGCCTGGGCTTGCCGCACCTTCTGTAGCGCGCCATCGACGCGTGCTTTCGCCGTCTTCACCGTGGGGTGGAGATCCGTATACTTCGTCTTCGCCTCCTCGAGATCTCTCTGCGCGGCCACGAGCTCGCGCTTCGCTTCGTCCGCATTCGCCTGTGCGGCGATTCGCTCAGGGGTCTGCGGCGCGATCGTGACCACGGGGGGCGCATCGGGGCTCGCGTTGAGGCGTGCCTGGATCCGCTGGCGCTGCCGCTCCAGCGCATAGATGCGCGCGTTACCGCCGGTGGGCGTCTTCGGGGCACGGATGGCCCGGATCCCGGCACCCTCCGAGTTGGCCTGGTTGGCGTCTTGCGCGAACTCCGGGTGCTGCGCGAGGAAGGCGGAGAGCGCTTGCTCCTGCGTACGTAGTACTGCCGACGCGGTCTCCTTCTGCTCGGTAGCGAACGTCACCGTCGCCTCCGCGATCTCGTTGCGGAGATCCTTGTCCTTCTCCTTCAGGAGCTCGGTGAGCTTCAGTGCGACTGCCTTGGCGCGGTCAGGATCCGAGTCGCTGTACGTGATGCGGAAGGCGTTCGCACCCTTCGCCTCGAAGCGGATCGCCTGGCGCAGCTTGTCGATCTTGACCTCGTCGTCGTCGAGGGTCGGGAACGCATCGAGTTTCGGATCGGCGATGATCTGCTCGAGCTGCGCGCGTGCGAGGAGCAATTCGCGATAGCGATCGCCGATGTTACGCTGGACCGCTTCCTCGCGGTTCGGCGTCATCAGCTGGGTCTGGATGCGTTCCTGGTAGAACAGGGTTGCCCACGACTGGTAGCTACGCGCCTTGAACATCGCGAAGGCGAGCGAGAGCCCGCCGCCGACGACGGCGAACACGGCGACGAGCCACCAGTAGCGCAGCGCCTTCTTGCCGAGATCGCTCAGCTGCTGGAGGCGATCGCGTGGAGTTATCTGAGAGAGCGCCATCGCGACACCGATCCTACACGAGCGCGCCGAGCGCCTCGTGCGTGCAAAGACCCGACGGAGTCGCCAGCGAATCCGGGCACATGCCCGAGCACCGGCAAGCCAAGCCGTTCCACGTCGTCGGTATCGTGGATGCGACTGTCAAACGCGCCGACGAGAAGCGCTGCGCCGATCAGCGCACCGGTCCCGACGACCACGAGCACCATGACGAGCACGAACTGCGACTTCTCCGGCCGATTTGGGCGCCGCTCCTCGACGATCTGGAGGGTCAGGTCGAGCCCTGCGGCTGCGATCTGATCCGCGATGCCCTCGCTGGATACCGAGATGCCATGCATCTGCTCGGCGACCCGCTTGCGCTCGCCATAGAGCCGCGCGAGGTCGAGCACGATCGCCGAGGCGACGCCGTTCTGGCCCGCGGACTTCGCGGTCTCGGCCGCCGCCTGCTTCGCCGCGATGTCGGCATCGAGCGCGTCGAGCCGCTGCTCGGTCCCGGCGCGCATCGCCTTCACCTCGATGGCGACGGAGTGGGAGATCCGCTCGCGCTCGAGCTCGTGCTGTACGATCGCGATGCTCGCGAGCTCGTGGGCGACCTCGTACGCTTGATCCGGATCCGCGTCCATCACGGTGATGCCGATGCGCGCGGACTTCTTCGCGCTGGCATCCTCGTCGTCGTAGTACTGGAACGAGTTCTTCCAGATATTGATCTCGATCTGCTCGCGGAGCTCGCCGATCGCGAACTGCGCACCGAGCTGCTTGCGCAGCGGGTACATGTTCCGCTTCTCGATCATGTTGATCAGCAGCTTGTCGGGGAGGAGCACTGCGGTGACGTACTCGCGGAGCTGGTCGGCCGGGACACCTGTCCCATGGCCCCCGAGCTGGCCTTCCGAGAGCGCCAAGATGACCTCGGCCTCGACCAGCGGCTGCTTCTTGTGAATCTTGTAGGTCACCGCGCCGGTGATCAGCGCTGCCACGATCAGCACCGGGATCGGGCGGACCGCAAACCGGCGACGGATCCGCTGGAGCTCGGTGACGAGGCCCGCCCGTGTCGACTCCTCTGACTCGTACCAGCCGTCACCGAGCTGGTTGGGAGGGATACGAGTCATGGCGTGCCGTTGACGGTAGCACTCACCGCGCCAACGAGGACTTCGTAGAGGGCAGCGGCACTTGCGTCCCATCCTCCTCGGGCGCCGAGCTCCGCGACCGTGGCGGGCGCGTAGGGAGTGGGGAGGGCGCGCACGATCGCAGCGGCGAGTGCGTCAGGGGCGCGCGGTGGCACCAGCTCGCCGAGCTCGGGTCGGGTGATGAGGTCCGGGATGCCGCCGACCGAGGTGGCGACCACCCGGCGCCCGACGGCCAGGGCCTCGAGAACCACGTTCGGAGTGCCCTCGGCGTGGCTCGGCAGGACGAGCAGATCGCACGCCGCCATCCAGGTCGGGATCTTCGGCAGCGGTTGCGGGCCGACGAGCCGCACGCTCTCGCCGAGGTTGGCGACGGCGGTCTTCAGCGCCTCCGCGGCCGGGCCACCGCCGACGACGACGAGCGTGGCCTCCGGGAGCGCGCGCAGGGCGATCGCCCAGGCGGCCGCGAGATCGAGCACGCCCTTCTCCTCCTTGAGGTTGCCGACGTAGAGCGCGATCGGGCCGGTGGGCAGTCCGAGCTCGGCGCGTGCGGCGGCGCGGTCGCGCGGATGAAACAGCTCCGCATCGACGCCGTTCATCACGATCGCGATTCGATCACGCGCCACGCCGAGCTGCGTGACCTCGTCGGCCAGTGCGCGGCTGACCGCCACGATCTTCGCCGCGCGCGGCAACGCCCACGCGAGCATGCGGCGCGGGCCGGGTAGCTTCGCGATCAGGTTGATGTCGGAGCCGTGCAGCTTGACCACGGCGGGTACGCCGAGCAGGCGCGCGGCGATCACGGCGGCGAACCCATCGGGGTACGCCCACGAACCGAGGACGACGTCGACCTTGTTGCGATAGGGCAGCAAGGCGGGCGCGATCGAGGCGGCGTACAGCGGCCCCCACGTCGAATGGGCGAGGCGCGGCACGAACAGTGTTCGCGGATGGCGAACGGAGATGCCCTCGATGGTCTCGCGGCGCGGCACCGCGGAGAGCTTGCCGGCGCTCGACCACTTGCCGAGCAGTCCCGCACCGGGGAACCACGGGATCGTCCCCATCACGTCGAGCTGGCAGCGCGTGGCGAGCGCTGCGAACTGCTGCCGGTTGAAGGGCGCGGAGAGCGGCTCGGCGGAGTTCGGGAAGATCTTGGTGATCGCGAGGACGCGAAGCACTAGAGGTTGAAGACCTTGTCCATCCGGAGCAGCTTGAAGATCGCGAGCGGCTGGTCGCGTGCACCGACGATCGCCACCGAGCCACCGACGCTGCGGACGGCCTTGTACAGCTTCACCAGGGCGGCGACGCCGGAGCTATCGATGAGGTCGAGCGCGGAGAGATCGCACTCGACCTTGGACGGTTTGCTGCCGACGATCCTGTCGATTTCCTCGGCGAGCGCGGGGGCGCTGTTGATATCCAGCGAGCCGCGTACGATGAGCGTGGTTCCAGCGGGTGACGTCTTGGTTTCGAACGGAGTGGCCATCAGCTTCTCCCAGCTTCGCGGGCGACCTGATTCGCCGGAAGTCGTTTCAACAGCCGCCACAGGTTTGGCGGCCCAGGTTCATAGGTAACTTCGTCCAGCATCGTCTTCGCGATGTGGATGCCCATCCCGCCCTCGGGAAGTGCCTCGGGATCGAGCTCGCTCGGCAGCGGGGCGACGCCCTCGATGTCGAACGAGTGACCGTTGTCCTCGATCTCGATCAGGATCTCCGTCTCACGCGGCGTGATCGCGATCTGGATTGGACCCACGTCCTTGCGCTGGTAGGCGTGGATCGCGACGTTGTT
>JBBRBG010000032.1:0-54854 GCA_038206055.1 Haliangiales bacterium | reverse complement strand
CGCCGCCGGGAGATCGGCCACCATGACGGCGAACGGTTTCTCGTCGCGGTGCTTCCGCGCGCGCAAGGTGGCGAGCGCGTGGTCGCTGGTCGCATCGCACGCGAGGTGGAACCCGCCGAGGCCCTTGATCGCCACGATCTCGCCGCGCGAGATCCGGTGAGCGGCCGCGGCGAGCGGATCCTCGTCGATCGGCTCGCCGGTCGCCGACCACAGCGCGAGTCGCGGCCCGCACACCGGGCACGCGTTGGGCTGAGCGTGGAACCGGCGATCCATCGGATCGTCGTATTCGCGCTGGCACGCCGGGCACATCACGAACGGCGCCATCGTCGTCGCGGGGCGGTCGTACGGCACGCCTGTCGCGATCGTGAAGCGCGGTCCGCACGAGGTGCAGTTCGTGAACGCGTAGCCGGAGCGCCGATCGGTCGGATCGCGGATCTCGCGCTCGCATGCAGGGCAGGTGGCGAGGTCAGGCGGGATCGATAGCGCCTTCGGCCCATCGTCGGCGCTGTGGACGATCATGAACTCGGAGAGTGCCTCGTCCGCGATCTCGGTCGCGACCAGGTCGCGGACGCGAGCGGGAAGCGGTAGCGCGCGCAGTCGCGAGATCATCAGCTCGAGCACGGCGGCGGAGGCAAACGCATCGATGGTGACACCGCGCGCGTGGTTGTGGATGCGGCCGGCGACGCCGAGCTCGTGTGCGATCCGGTACACCCACGGTCGAAACCCGACGCCCTGGACGGTGCCTCGGATCTCGATGCGCCGCCCACTCACGACGCGCGCTCGACCTCGGCAACGACGTTCGCGATCAGCGCCGGAACCATCGCTTCGATCTCCGGCGACAGCTCGAGTCCGAGCTCGATCCGGTGCGGGGTCACACCGTGCAAGACGACGCGCGCCGGGGCTCGGCCCATGAAGGTCAGCGTGGCGAGCAGGTCGTTGATCCCGTGCTGATGCGGCGACAGCTTGTTCGAGAAGGCCGACGGGATGCGATCGCCTTCCAGGCGCACCAGCGTGCCGGAGGGGGCGCCGGTCGCCACCGCGTCGACGATCACCAGGAGATCGAGGCCCTCGAGCTCTCCGAGCAGCTCGTTCGTCGAGGTGCCTCCGTCGATGGTGACCACGCCGGCGGGGAGCATCCCGGCGGCATCGATGCGCTCGATGCAGCGGACGCCGACGCCCTCGTCGCCCATGATGATGTTCCCGACACCGAGGACGACGATCTTCACGCTACAGCGCCCTCACCTGGATGATGTCGCGCCGGGTGGGATCCACGAGGTGCACGGCGCACGCGAGGCACGGGTCGAACGAGTGGATCGTGCGCAGCACCTCGAGCGGCAACTCGGCATCCGCGAGCGGTGTTCCGATCAGCGACGCTTCGTACGGACCGAGCTGGTCGTCCTCGTTGCGCGGCGCTGCGTTCCACGTCGTGGGGACCACGGCCTGATAGTTCTTGATCACCCCGTTCTCGATCACGATCCAGTGCGAGAGCATACCGCGCGGCGCTTCGTGGAACCCGAACCCCGAGACCTCGCCCGTGGGAAACACGGGCTTCTCGAAGGTCGCGCTGTCGCCGCTGGCGATGTTGGCCATGAGGAGGTCCCACTGGTCCGCGAGGATCTCGACGTTCCGCGCGCACATCACGGCGCGCGCGGCGTGCCGGCCAATCGTGGAGTGCAGCGCGGCGAGCGGCACCTTGAACTTGCCGACCGCCTCGACGATGCCGAGCAGCCGCGTCAGGTGCTTCGTGATCGCTTCGTCCTTGTTCGCCGCTGCCACCAGCACGCGGGCGAGCGGGCCCACCTGCGCGGGCTTGCCGGCGAACGTCGGTGACTTCACGAACGAGTACTTGCCGTGGTCGGAGAAGTCGGTGTACTCGGCAACCGTCTCGCCCTTGTAGGGATGGAGCGGTCCCTTGCCGCCCTTGTACCAGGCGTGCTTCACACTCTCGGCGATGTTGTCGTGCAGCAAGCGATCGCCGAACGTGGTGATCGGCTTCATCGTCGATAGATCGCCGTCGGCGATGTATCCACCCGTCGTCACGAACTCGGTGCCCATCTCGTTGAGGGGGAAGTCCGGGGCGGCGAGGTAGTTGGTGACGCCCTTTCCGTACTGGGTCCACTCCGGGTAGAACGCCGCGATCGCGGCCACGTCGACGGTATAGACCTGCGTGATGAATGCGGACAGCTCGTCGATCGCCTCCTTGACGGCGAGCAGCCGCTCGATCGACAGCACCGATTGGCTGTTGAGCGCGATCGGGTTCGAGACGCCGCCGACCGCGACGTTCTGGATGTGCGGGGTCTTGCTGCCGAGGATCGAGACGATCTTGTTCGCCTTGCGCTGGACGTCGAGCGCCTGCAGGTAGTGAGTGACCGCCAGGAGATTCACCTCGGGCGGCAGCTTCATCGCGGGATGGCCCCAGTAGCCGTTCGCGAAGATGCCGAGCTGACCGCTGGAGATCAGGCTCGTCAGGCGCTCCTTCGTCGCGGTCTGCACCGCGACGCCGTTGTTCGGCCAGTCCGACAGGCTCTCGGCGAGAGCCGCGGTCGCCTTCGGATCTGCCTTCGCCGCCGACGTGATATCGACCCAGTCGAGCGCGGAGAGGTGGTAGAAGTGCACGATCTCGTCGTGGATCGCGTGGGCCGCGATCATGAGATTTCGGATGTACTGCGCGTTCTTCGGCACGCCCATCTGCAGCGCATTCTCGACCGCGCGCACCGAAGCGATCGCGTGCACCGTGGTGCACCCGCCGCAGAACCGCTGGGTGATCGCCCACGCATCTCGCGGATCGCGCCCGAGCAGGATCTGCTCCACGCCGCGCCACATGGTGCCCGATGCCCAGGCGTCGGTGACCTTCCCGCCATCGACCACGCAATCGATCCGGAGGTGGCCTTCGATGCGCGTGATCGGGTCGATGACGATTCGTTTGGCCATGGATGCTCCTCAGGACTCACTGCTCGAATGCGGAGCGGGTAGCGCCGGCATCACGGGTAACAGGCGAATGGCGATGATGAACGCGAGGATCTCGAATGCGATCAGCCCCCCGGTGACCGCGATCTCGCCGAGCGACGGGAAGTAGTGCCAGCCGGCACCCGTGTGATACGCGACGAGATACGCGTCGATCCGGTACAGGATGCCCGCGAGCGCCATTCCCATCGCCGCGAGGAAGAAGCGACGCGGGCGCGACCCCGAGCGGCCGAGCACGAGCACGATCGACGCCGCGAAGAGTGCGGTCTCGATCCAGAACATCAGCGAGAGGGTGGTGGACTCGAACACGCGCGGGAGCACACCGCGATACGCGAGGTCCGCGAACCGCAGGACGAGGAACCCCGCCGCGACCATGGCGCCGACACGCATCAGCCTCGACAGGAGATCGCGCTCGAGTGGCCGTCGCAGGGCGAGTGCAGAGATGCTGCCTTCGACGACGACGGCGGCGAGCCCCATGCCGATCGTCGACGACAGGAACAGGAGCGGCAGCGCCTTGGTCTGATACACCGGATCGACCTGGGTGCCGAACAGCAGCAGCATCGAGCCGAGCGAGGATTGGTGCATCGTGGGCAACAGCACGCCGATCGCGATGACCAGGAACAGGCTACGGCCCAGCAGCTTTCGTGCTCGCTCCATGCCGAAGCGCTGCAGGAATGCCGGTGCAAACTCGATCGCGAGCACCATCGTGTAGGCGGCGATGCACACTGCCACCTCGAACAGAACCGAATTGGTCTGCGCGTAGCCCGGCGTGAACACGTGCCACAGATTCCACGGCCGGCCGACGTCGAACACGACGGACGCGCCGGCCATCGCGTATCCGAGCAGCGCCGTGAGCAGCGCAGGCCGCACGATCGGGTGGTACTCGCCGCGGTTCACGATGTAGGTGATGAACGCGACCGTGAAGCCGCTCGCGCCCAGCGCCGAACCGATCACGACGTCCCACACGATCCACAGCCCCCACGGATAGCCATCGTTCAGGTTCGTGACCGCGCCGATGCCGCGCACGAATCGCACGGCGAGCACGACCAGCATGATGCCGACAAGCAGACCAAGCACCGCGGTCACCGGCGTGACCAGACGTCCGCCGATCGGCGCGGTTTGATCGTTGGGTCGCGCGGGTGCCGTCATGGCTCCTCGCCCTCGGGCGGTGTTGCCTGTCTCGCCGGCCGCATGTGGCGCCACGCGAGAAGCGCGAGCGCGCCGAGGAATCCGATTGGAGCGATCAGCCGGTTGTAGATCGCGTGCTGCAGCGACTCCGATGCCGCCGCCGGCGACTCGTCGGGGAGCGCAGGCTTGTCGAGCAGCTCGAACGGCACGCCCGAGAGGTGCAGCACCTGGGTCCCACCGATCTCCTTCTCTCCGTACGTCTGCGGGACGTATTCGCCGACGGGCGCGATGTGGCTGTCACCGCTGCCGATCTTGCCGCGCGGGAAGCTCGTCTTCGTGCCAGGTGCCAGCGACCGGCGGCGCTCGATCTCCTTCTTGAGATCGATCACCGGACCGAACAGCGTGGCGCCCGTCGGGCACACCTCTGCGCACGCGGCATAGCGGCCTTCGCCGAGGCGATGCGCGCACAGCTGGCACTTCGAGATCTTCGGCGACGGAGTGTCGTACGTCGCGCGCGGGATGTTGAACGGGCAAGCGGCAACGCAGTAGCGACATCCGATGCACGCATCGAGATCGTAGTGGACGATGCCGGTGACCGGATCCTTCGTCATCGCGGATACCGGGCAGGCCGACACGCACGAGGGATCGTTGCAGTGCATGCACGACACCTTCGTGAACGCGAAGCCGTCGATGGCCTTGTCCTTGTGCGTTGCGTTGCCCTCGCGATACGCCTTGATCACGTTGAGCGTCTTGCCCGAGATATCGAGCGGCGCATCCCAGTAGTTCCCGCCCGCCAGCTCGGTCTGCTCGGCCGGCATCCCGTTCGCCTCCTTGCACGCCGAGATGCACGCGCGGCAGCCGATGCACAGGGTCCCGTCGTAGAGCAGGCCGATCGCATGCTCGGGCATCGGGTGGTTCGTGCGTGCCTCGGCCGGTGGGGCGATGCTGGTGACCGCGACCGCGCCCGCGCCTCCGGCCAGCCCCTTCAACAGGGTTCGTCGGCTCAGCATGACGACCTCCGTCACGGTTTGGTCTCGCCGGAACCGCCCGGTGGTGGTGTGGGTTGGTTGCCGAGGTTCTTCGCGAGCCGCGCACCGGCGCCGATCGCGAGGCCGGCCACCGCCGCCACCGTAGCGACGGTAGCGAGTGTGCTGCCCTGACCGCGCTCCTCCGCTGGGCGTGCGAACTGGGTTGGCGGGGTCACGGTCAACAGCTTCGCGAGCTCGTGGATCGGCTTCGTGAAGCCGACGCCTTCCTCGGTGCAGCCGATGCACGGGTGTCCGCAGCCCACCGGCCACGAGGCGGTCCCGGAGTCGCCGAACCCGATCGAGGGGCAGTTCGCATACGTCTCGGGTCCCTTGCAACCGAGCTTGTACAGGCACCAGCCCTGGCGATGACCGTCGTCGCCGAATTCGGTCGCGAACCTGCCGGCATCGAAGTGCGCGCGCCGCTCGCAGTTCTCGTGGATCAAGCGGCCGTAGGCGAACGTGGGACGTCCCTTCGAGTCGAGCTCGGGGAGCTTGCCGAGGACCAGGTAGTGCACGACGGTGGTGAGGAAGTTGTAGGGATTCGGCGGGCAACCCGGGATCGACAGCACCGGCTTGCCGAGGATCTTCGAGATCGCAGTCGCTCCGGTCGGGTTCGGGGACGTCGACGGCATCCCCCCCCACGAGGCGCACGATCCGATCGCGATCACCGCCGCTGCATCCTTCGCGCACTCGCGAACGAGCTCGACGGCGGTCTTTCCGCCGATCCGGCAGAAGTTTCCGTTCTCGCCCGTCGGCACCGCACCCTCGACCACCAGGATGTACTTGCCCTTGTTTGCAGCCATCGCTGCGGTCCGCGCGGCCTCGGCCTGATGCCCGGCCGCCGCCATGAGCGTCTCGTGATAGTCGAGCGAGATGATGTCGAGGATCAGCTTCTCGAGCGTTGGATGCTCGGCGCGCAGCAGGCTCTCGGTGCAACCGGTGCACTCCTGAAAGTGCAGCCAGATCACGGACGGGCGCCGTGCCGAGACGAGCGCCTTGGCGACCGCGCCGATCGCGTTTCCTGAGAAGCCGAGGGTGGCAGCGAGACCGGCGCAGAACTTCAGGAAGTCGCGCCGTGGCATTCCGAACCGCTTCTCCACCCCAGCGAGTTCGTCTGGTTCCGCGGGCGCGAGTGGAAGAGATCTCATGGTCCGGCGGCCTCCAGTCACGGTGGCTGCATCAGCCACGCCGCCCCGCTGGACACGAACGGCTCCGATTCGTGCAAGAACAGCCGACCCGGCCGAACCGCGCGCAGCCTTTGCGCGAGACCGCTCCTAGCTCGCGAGGCGCTCGGTGCGGGGAGTCGTCGTGACCTGGCTCTGCGCGGTCGCGGCGCGCAGCGTGACGGTGACGGTGGTGCCTTCTCCGAACGTACTCGCGATCTCGATCGTGCCGCCCATCCGCTCGACGAGGGTCTTGCAGATCATGAGTCCGAGCCCCGTGCCGCCGCGCTCGGCCCCGGTGGTGAAGAACGGCTCGAACAGGCGCGCGCGTGTGGCCTCGGTCATGCCGGTGCCCGTATCCGCGATCACGAGCTGTACGTCGGCGCCGCGCGTGACCGCGGAGACGATGATGGTGTTGCGCGATCCGGTGCGTGTTGCGCGCGCCGCGTTGACGATCAAGTTGAGCGCGACCTGCACGAGGCGCGATTCGTTGCCGACCACGTGCGGTGCGAGCAGATCGCCGAGCGAGAGCGTCACGCCCTCGCCGAGGTGATAGCCCGCGAGGCGTGCCGCGGACGCGACCACAGCATCGAGCGCGACCGTGCCGACCGGATCGTCGATCGGCTTCGCGAGCGACGAGAGGTCGCGGATGATCGTGGTGATCCGCCGCGCGGCGTGGTTGATGTCGCCGATCCGCGCACGCAGCTCCTCGCCGTGGATCTCGGCTCCGTACTCCTCGAGCTCACCGCCAACCATGCTGATGACCTGAAGCGGCGTGCGGATCTCGTGGCTGATTCCGGCCGCGAGCTTGCCGGCCTGGGCCATGCGATCGCTGATCATCAACGTATGATTCGCCTGCTCGAGCGCCGCCGTGCGTTCGCGGACGCGATGCTCGAGTAGGTCATGCGCCTGGCGGAGCTGGCGACGGTAATGCGCGGTGATTCGCTGGACGAATCGATCGCACACAACGGCGCACACGAACCCCGTCAGCATCATCTCGGGTCGGAGGTTGCCGTTGAACACGAGACTCATCAGCGCGGTCACCACGCAGCTCGTCGAAACGACCGTCAGCGAGATCAACCGGCGGCGCGTGAGCGCTGCGAGCGGCCTTCGGCCTTCGGCAGTCATCGCCGGGTGTATCGGCCGCCCTGGCCACCCTTGAAGCGCGACACCCCGCGACCCGGATCGAGACCTCAGCGCAGCCAGTCGACCATCGCGCGGGGGGCCGCGCCGAGCGCATCGAGGGTCGGCGAGCCGAGCACGGTCTCAGACTTTGTCGCCCAGAACAGAAGCGGACCTACACCATCGCGGTGCAGACGGAGCAGCGCAGCGGCGGCCTTTGCCGAATACACGCCGTCGAGTCGCGGGCCGCGAAGGGTGGCGAGCGCGGCCTCGCTGCGCGGCGTGGCGCGACCGTAGCCGGCGCCGAGCTCCCGGCCATCGACCACCAGACGCTCCACCAGCTCGCGGATCCCGATGCCAACGCGCGGTCCACCGAGCTCGGTCACACGTGCGAGGGTGGCACGCGCGAGGTTCGCGATCCGCCATCGCGAGGTCACGGGCCATGGCGTCACGCGAACGCCGTGGACGATCGGCACCGGCCAGCGCCACGCGCCGACGGCGTGCGCGAGCTGCAGACCGGCGAGCAGACCGGCGGTGGTGCACGTGCTGCCGATCGCGAGCACGATCCGCTTCGGCGGCGGTGCGATGCCGGCATCGATCTGCTCGGCGAGCTCGAACGCAGCGGCGAGTGCGCCCATCGTTCCGATCGGCGTGGCGCCGCCGGGGGGCATCACCACGGCGTGCTTCTCGCGGCGCGCGATCGCCAGGCCGACGAACGGCACCTCGATCACGGAGCGCAGGCGCACGATCTCGCAGCGCGTATCGATCATCGCGCCGGCGTTCTCGACCGCCCACGGGCTCGTGGGTTGCGGGAACAGCAGCGCGGCGGCGGCGAGCCCGGCACGCTCGGCGTGCAGCACGGTCGCGATCACGTGGTTCGAGCCGTAGGCGCCGATGCCCCAGATCTTCGTGGCACCGCGCGCGCGCGCGTGACCGAACCACGCCTCGAGTGTACGGATCTTGTTGCCGCCGTAGATCGGATGCGACTCGCCCTCGTGCTTGACCCAGACCTCGCGGCCTGCGATCGACAGGGGGCGCAGCGGCGTGGGCCACGTGCCGAGCTCGACCCAGGGCAGGGCGGCAGCGAGCCTCGGCAGGCTACGCGCGAGTGCGCGCATCGGGTCTCAGTGTTTCTCGGGCACGAAGTCGGGCGGCGTGGTGCCGCCGTCGCCGAACAGGAACGCCTCGCACTGCTCCTTGAGCACCTCGTGCGCCTTCACCTGCGTCAGGTCGAGCCGGTACTCGTTGACGATCTTCTTCGAGTGCTCGATCCACTGCTGCCACGCCTGGGTCGAGATGGAGTCGAAGATCCGCTGGCCGAGCGCATCGTTGAACGGCTTGTAGGGGAGGCCGGGCAGGTCCTCCTTGAGCTTGGCACACTGGACGGTACGGGTCATCGGCGGCATTCGAGCGCGTTTCCGCGGGCAGGGCAAGGGCCCCGTGGTTCCGCGCACATGCCGGCGCGACAGCACTTCGGTGACAGCCTCGCCTCGGATACGATTGGCCGATGCGACGGAGTTGCCTTGTCTGCCTTGGATTTGTCCTGGCACTGAGTGCCTGCGGTGACGACGGAGGCCTCAGCGACTACTACCCCGACCTGCCGGACGAGACCGGTGGCGCGCAAGAAGTGTTCGCCGGTGAGGTCACCGAGACCGCGCAGCTCGTGACCGGGCCCGCACAGAGCGGTCTGGTCGGCGACTTCTTCATCAAGAACGACCGGGTCACGTTCATCATCCAGGCGCCGACGCGCGTGATCGGGGTGATCCCGCAGGGCGGCAATGTCGTCGATGCGGTGCTCACCGATGGCACGAAGCAGATCGTCGAGGATCACTTCGGCGAGCTCGGCCTCATCTACATGCTCGGCCGCACGTGCGAGCCCGACAAGATCGAGATCGTGCGCGATGGCAGCAAGGGCGGTGTCGCCGTGATCCGCTCGATCGGCAAGGCCGCGGCCGATGACTTCCTGAACCTGAAGGGCATCGGCGTGCTGCCGGTGGATCCCACGGTCGATCCCGATAACGACGACGGCGTGCTGTGCGCGACGACGTACGTGCTCGCGCCCGGCTCGACGAGCCTTCAGGTGACCCACTCGCTGTGGAACGGCGGCAAGGACAAGATCAACAGCCCCCTGGGCACGCTCGCCGACACCGGCGGGTTCACCGAGGGCTGGACGAACGCGTCGGGCTTTCAGCGCGCCGATATCTCCCAGCTGACCTCGCTGTCGCGCCCCCAGCCGATCGACTACGTGCTGTATCAGGGCCCCGGCGTCGCGTACGGCATCGTGCCGCGCCACGCGATGCCCGTGGAGCATGCGCAGGCGGTCGTCGCCGGCGTGTCGATCTTCCTCGACGGCAACTCGTCGATCCTCGACATCCTGCAGAAGGACAAGTTCTTCCTCCACATGGATCCGGGAAAGGGCGCCTTGCAGACGTACGACTTCGTGGTGGGCAAGGACGGCGCGGATATCGACGAGGTCTATCGCGCTGGTAACGGCGAGGAGCTGCGCGCGGTCTCCGGCAAGGTCGAGCTCTCCGGCGGCGGCCCGGCGCTCGGTGCGCGGGTCGGCGTGTTCGTCGATGGCAATGGCAACGGGCAGCTCGACCCGATCACGGTCGACGCAGATGGCAATGGCCAGCCCGACGACAAGATCGTGTCCTACATGGATGTTGCGCCCGACGGGACGTTCTCCGGCAACCTACCTACGACGGCGGGCAACCTCATTCTCCGTGCCGAGGTCAAGAATGTCGGACGGTCTCCTGCTGCCCCCGTCGCCGGCACGATGAACTTCGTCATCCCGTCACCGATCAAGGTCGACTTCGAGATCGTCGATCACGACACGACCATGCCGATCCCAGGTCGGCTGCTCGTGCTCGGCGACCATCCGGCGTTCCCCGACCAGCGCGTGTTCGAGACCTACGACCGGGTCGAGGATGACGTGGTCACGCAGCAGCACGCGATCCGCGGCACCACCGTGGACCTCGGCGATGGCACCGATCCCGCGCTCTACCTGCCCGCGAACGGCACGTACCGGATCTACGCCACGCGCGGCACCGAGTGGTCGTACGACTCGCAGTCGGTGACCGGCAGCGCGAACGTCTCGCTGACGTTCACCCTCAAGCACGTCGTCCCGACGCCGGGGTACATCTCCGGCGACTGGCACATCCACCAGGTCGGCTCGCCCGACTCGAACGTGCTGTCCGACGAGCGGATTCGCTCCGCGGTGTCCTCGGGGACCGAGATGCTCGCGATCACGGATCACGACTACGTCTCCGACCTGCAGCCGCTCGTCGAGTCGATGCACGTGCAGCAGTACCTCCGCGTGCTCCCCGGCATCGAGGTCACGCCGTTCGCGTACGGCCACTTCAACGCCTGGCCGCTGCAGCCCGACAACGACTCCGCGAATCACGGCGCGATCGACTGGGGCCGCGGCATGGACGGCTACGCGATGACGCCGAAGGAGATCTTCGCTGCGATGCGCGATCGCGGCGCGAAGATGGTGCAGGTCAACCACCCTCGGAACCCCGGCTTCACCGAGTTCCAGTCCGCGTGGATCCGCGCGAACGTCAAGTACGACTACGCGAACCGCACGATCTTTGGCGACTACCAGAATGCGAACGTGCCCAACGACTACCTCCGGCTGCCGGGCGAGTCGCTGTGGAGCGATCAGTTCAACGGCCTCGAGATCTGGAACGGCTTCGCGGTCGTGGACTCGAACCTGGATGGCGTGCGCGAGATCCAGAGCCTCGATCGCACGTTGCGCGACTGGCTGAGCGAGCTGTCGCTCGGCCTGTTCGTCACGCCGGCGGGCAACAGCGATACGCACACCACGGCGCACGATCCGGTCGGCATGCCGCGCACGTTCATTCGCGTCGGCGATGATTCGCCATCGGCGCTGTCGAGCGGCACTGCGGTCGATGCGGTGCTCCAGACGCAGACGGGTGCGAACAGCACCCCGCGCGATGTGGTGGTCACGAACGGACCGATGATCGACGTCAAGGTCGGCACCACGAATGCGCTCGGTCGCGTGTTTCCCTCGCCGGCTGGGGCGCCGATCTCGCTGACGGTGACGATCACCTCGCCCGACTGGGCCGAGTTCGATACGCTCGAGGTGTTCGCGAACACCACGCCGGATGCCGTGCCGAAGTCCAACGACACGACGCTGGTGCCGCTGCGGTGCTGGACCAACCGCACGATCTCGGCGCTCGACGCGAAGGACCCGTGCAAGACCGCTGCGCTCCCCGCCCAGGCGATGAACGTGACGCTCGCGACCATCTCCGGTGGCGGCGGGTACAAGCGGTACGAGGCGACGGTGACCGTCACCCTCGACGCACAGGACATCGTGACCCGCGCCGGTGCAACGGGGACCGACGCGTGGCTCGTGTTCCGTGTGCGCGGTGATCGAGCGATCTTCCCGGTCCTCCTCAACAACGCCATCACCGATGCGGCCAGCAAGGCGGCGGTACTCGGCGGCGATTTCACGGCGATCAGAACTGCGCTCACGGGGAAGGGTGTACCGGCCGCGGCGGTGACCTCCCCCGTGTTCATCGACTTCGACGGCGGGGGCTATCGCGCGCCGTTCGCGCCATAGTGCGTTAGACAGGCTCACCGTCCCTCCCCGGGGCGGTCGTGCTATCACCGGTGTAGGCATTTTTTCATGGAACAGTCGATCTGGGAGCTGTTAGGTCACGGCGGCGGCGCGATGTATGTCGTCGTCGCCTTCTCGGTGATCGCCCTGGCGGTTGGTATCGAGCGGGCCATCGCGCAGTGGAAGTTCGTCACGCGCGCGCGCCTTCTCGGTGACGCGGTGACGCGCTGCCTGAGCCGCGGTGCGATCGAAGAAGGGCGCAGCGCCTGCGAGCGCTCGCCGTCGCCGATCGCGGATGTGTTTCTGGTGGGCTACGAGCGCCTCGGCCGCAACAAGCCGGAGCACGTCCTTACCGCCGTGCACCGCGAGCGGCTACGGGTCAATCAGGACCTGCGCTCGCGGCTATGGATGCTCGGCACCATCGGCGCCACGGCGCCGTTCGTCGGTCTGTTCGGCACCGTCGTCGGCATCATGTCGGCCATGGGCAGCTTCCGGGGCGACGAGTCCGTGAAGTTCTCGATGGTCTCCGGCCCGATCTCCGAGGCGCTGATCGTCACCGCCGCTGGCATCTTGGTCGCCGTCGAGGCCGTCATCCTGTTCAACTACTTCAGCCAGCGCGCGAACCGGATCGCCACCGAGATGAAGCTCCTGACGGACGAGTTTCTCGAGCTCCTCCTCGATCCCCCGACCGAGACCACGGCACCCCGCAAGGCGAAGAAGGACACCGACATGAAGTCGGAGAAGTCCGAGGACGAATCCAAGTCCAAGCGTACGAAGGGCGAGAGCGATGGCGATCGCGAACAAGCAGCCTGACGGCGGCGAGGATGATGGGGAAGGCGGAGACTCGATCTTCGCCGAGATCAACATCACCCCGTTGACCGACGTCTTCCTCGTGATGGTGATCATCTTCATGGTCAGCGCTCTCGCCGTGCAGGTCGAGCGCAACCAGGAGAAGAAGAAGGTCACGCAGGAGCAGATCAAGGACGAGCAGGAGAAGCGCTCGGGCATCAAGGTCAACCTGCCATCGGGTGCGGCGCAGGAGATCGATCCGTCGAAGGCGTCACTCGTGCTCGTGATCTCGATCCAGGGCGAAGTTCAGGTCGGCGGCAAGACCATGCCCGACACGGAGCTCGACAACCTGTTCCGCATCGCGTTCCAGAAGGACAAGTCCACGCAGGTCGTGCTCAAGGCCGACAAGGGTGTGCAGCACGGCAAGGTCGTGAACTTGATGGAGCGCGCGAAGGCCGCAGGCCTGACACGCCTCGCGATCGGTACGAGCGGCGGCGGCTGATCATCAACGCTCGATCGAGACGATCTCGACGCGACCGGCCCGCGGGCACACGCCGTCATGACGACCTCGCGAGGAAATCGAGCAGCGCATCGGCTGCGAGCTTGCCGGCATAGGCAAGCACGCGCGGGTCGGCGAGCGTGCGGGGCGCCCGTTCCTCGTCGACGCAAAGGACGACATCGCTGACACCGGCGGTGGCGTAACGCCGGAGCTTCGCCGCGATGTAGTCCGCAGTCGCGAAGCCGACGAGCTCGACGAGCCACGTGCGATCGCCGCTGCGGATCGCGAGCTCGGGGTAGAGCAGCGTGGCGCCGTGCGCGATCGGCGGCGGGTCGAGGGTGACCTCGGCGCCAGCCTTGGCGAGCTGCCGCGCTAGCCGCGCCGCCGCGCTGGGCCGGGTGCGGGCCTCGGAGACCGGCGGTAGCAGTGCGGGTGGTACGAGGCGCAGCATCGCGGGGCCGTGGCCGAAGTCGCAGGCCATTGTCAGTGTGAACCGCGAATGGCTGGCGAGCTGCGGTACGAGGGCCGCGAGCGCGCGGCCGTAGACGCTGGTCGCGTGGAACAGCGACAGCGGGCCGAGCACGTCGAGCACGGTGGCAGCGCGGTCGCGCGAGATCGTGGTGACCAGTCCCCAGCGCGCGGCGGTGCGGATCAGCTCGTGCGCCTCGCCGTCGATGCGCAGGCGCAGCTCGTGGGCGCGGCGAACGGCGCGCTGGATCCGATCGAGGTTCGCGTACGCGGCGAGCCGCCGCTCCGACGGCCGGCCATCGGGCAGCGCCACCGGGCGTTCGTTCGCGAGGTCGATCCACAGCAGCTCGCGCACGGAATCGATGTCGAGGCCGAGCTCGGTACCGGCCGCGAGCAGGCGCTGCGTGCACGCCGATTCGTCGAAGGCGGGCGGGCCGAGCACGAGGGCGCGGACCTTGCGCGCGATGCGTACGCGGTCGCCACGACCGCCGAGCACGCGCCGCAGCGCCGCGAGGATCGATGCCATACGAGGCGCGCCGTGCGGCGAGTGCTCCAGCCGCTCGCGCAGCACGCGCCACGGCAGGCCGGTGCAGGCGACCACCGTGTCCACGATGCTCGCGATCCACCCCATGTCGTGCTCGTGGTACAGGCGCATCTCGGTCGCGCCGGTTTCACCGTCACGCTCGGACACGATGTTCACGGCGCACCGCCGATCGTCGCGTGGCTTCCGCCGAGGCCAGCGCGGCGGCGCGCGAGGTAGCCGATCTCCGCGGTCTCCGCGACGGCGAGCTCGTAGACGAGCGCACGTTTCCCGGCGCGCGGGCGCAGCACGCGACCGATGCGCTGGATGTGGCGGCGTGGGCTCCCGGAGCCGCCGACGACGATCGCGATGTCGGCATCGGGGACGTCGAGGCCTTCGTCGAGGACCTGTGACGACACGAGGACGGGCAGGTCGCCGGCGGTGAACCGGGCGAGTGCGGCGGTGCGCTCGGTGCGTGAGATCTCGTGCGTGATCGGCATGACGAGCAGCTCCCGCGCGATCGCGTATGCGGTGGCGTTGTCGCTGGTGAACACGAGGGTGCGCTGGCCCGCGTGGCGGGCGAGCAGCGTGCGCAGCGCGGCGCGCTTGCCCTCGGGATATGCGATCAGCGCGCGGTACTCGCGCCAGCCGGCGAGCGCGTCGCGGCCCGCGGCGGTCTTGCGTGCCGCGCGCACGAACTCGTTCCAGCTCGCCCCGGGAAGCGCGCGCTGGAACGGGCCGTACGCGGATGCGAACCGGGCGCGGGCCTCGCGATAGCGCACGCGCTCGAGACGCGACAGGGCGATGTCGATCGTCTCGAGGACGTACGGCGCGAGGCCGTCTCCGGTGAGCTCATCGACCGTGCGCGCGTAGACGACGGGACCGACGTGGCGGAGCAGGGCGCCGGCGTCGTCGGGCGGCGTGGCCGTGAGGCCGAGCCGCGCGGTCGCGGTCAGCATCTCGAGGATCTCCGACGGGCACCACGCGCCCATGTGGTGCGCTTCGTCGACGACGACGAGGCCGAACCTGTCACCGATCCGTGGTGCCCACGCGACGCCGCTCGCGTAGGTGGCCACGGTGATCGGAAGGACCCGATGATCGCCGTCTCCGAGGCGACCGATCGGATGTGGCCAGGCGGCGCCGAGCGCACGCGCCCATTGGTCGAGGAGCACCCGCGTGGGCACGAGCACGAGCGTGGAGACGCCGAGCTCCGCGATCGCTGCGATCGCCGCGATGGTCTTGCCCGCGCCGGTGGGCAGCGCGATCACGCCGCGCCGATTCGCGGCGGTCCATCGCGAGACCGCCTCGCGCTGGTACCAGCGTAGCTCGGGTACCGACCAGTCGTCGGCGAGGCGCATCGTCCGACAGTCGTCCGAGATCCGGCCGTCGGCGTCCGAGATCCGGGCGATCACGGACGCGTGATCTTCGGCGGGAACGCGCCAGCCGAGCAGCTCAGCGTCCCACGCAGCTCGCGGAATTCGCGAGGGATCCTCGTCCGCGTGCTCGGCCTCGATCACCAGGGTTCCACGATCAAATCGAATCCGCATGCGCAGGAGAGAGGCAACGTCTGTGCCGTCCAGTGTCCGGCACCGGGTGATGTCGGGCTGATGTCGGCTCTGGACGTGACCGGCCGTAGAACAGATGAACCCGTCTTACAGGAGGAACATGTCCCGCATCGCCTTCGCCAGCTTCGCTCTCGCCGCCTCGCTCGTCACCGGTTGCATCATTCACAACACCGGAGGCGACGACACAGGCGACGGCTCGGGCTCCGGCTCGGGCTCCGGATCGGGAACCCTGTCGCCGGTCGCCGGTCGCTGGTTCTACGAGGAAACGACGCCGGTCTCGAGCACGTGCCCGACGTCATTCACGCGCGTCGAGGAAGGCGACTTCGCGATCGATACGGTCACGACCACCAGCTTCCGCGTGATCCCTGCCGATGCCACCGCGCCGTTCACGTGCTCGCTGGACGGCAAGGACTTCATCTGCCCCGATCGCGCGGTGTTCACCGAGTCGTATCCGAACGCTGTGGTCACCGCGCACGCCACCGCGACCGGCCTGTTCGGTGCCGGGGATCGCGCGACCGGTCACCAGGACGCGAACGTGTCGTGCGTCGGTACCGGATGCAGCGCGCTCGGCGGTGCACTGCCGTGCGCGTTCAAGGTGCACTTCACCATCCAGGCGTACTGATCACTTCAACGCGAACAACCGGTACTGGTCCTCGGGGGGGACGCACTCGGTCGCGGTCTCCCAACCGATCTCGACGAGCACGCGCTTGCGAGCGGTGTGAAACCACGCGCGCTTCGCGACCGGCTTCGCCGTGCAGTCCGCGCTCGCGACCATCGCGGTCTGCTGGTTCGGGACGTTGTCGGTTGCGTGGATGATCCCCGAGGGATCCGCGAGCTGCAGCTGCAGACCGGCCTCGGTCGCCTTCTGCTCGACGAACACTGGACCGACCAGCGCCGGCTGATCGCGCACAAGCGGATCCACGGTGCCTTCGAACGGCGTGTAGCCCTCGCCCTCGAGTCGCGCCTTTGCGGCGAGCGCGCGAGTCGCGATCCCATCGCGGTCGTAGATCGGCTCGCTCGTGCCATCCGGCGAGCCTTCGGTGAGGAGCTTCGCGAGCATCGCGTCCACGATGACGAACGTCTCGAGCGGATCCCACGGGCCACCGGCTCCGGGCGGCAGGAACACCACCGAGTAGATCGATCCCTCGCCGGTGCGCAGCTGCGTCTCCACGGCGACCGCCGCGGTTCCCGTCTTCGACAGCAGCGGAAACGCCGGAACCGACCCGCCGAACGCCTGCTTCACCACCTTGTGCGTGATCACGTTGCCGTCCTGTTGCACGACATCGACGGCGGCCGCGCTTCCCGCGCTTCCCGCGCTTCCCGCGCTTCCCGCGCTTCCCGCGCTTCCCGCGCTTCCCGCGCTTCCCGCGCTTCCTCCGCCGCCGCTACTCGACTTGTTGCCGCACGCCGCGAGCACGAGCACAGCCACCACCATCCGCTTCATGCGCAAACGCTAACACGTGAGTTCGAGCGCTGCTGCCGCGCCACTCGCGACACCCACCCGATTCAGAGCAGGACGCCGCCGGTCGGCACACCGGCGTCGGGCGCGGGCGTCGGCGGCTCGGCACCGCTGCCTTCGGGCTCGATCGGCAACGCGACACCGTTCGGCGCGGTCGGACGCTCGGCCGGCGGCAGGGGCGGGAAGGTCGCGGAAGGGACGCCGCCGGGGCCTGCGCGGAGCTGATCGATCACGGTGCGGGTGTACTTCGCCCACTCGGCCGCATCCTTGAAGTGCTGCGGCCGCGCGGTCGCTGCGGCGTCGAACTGCTTCGCGGCGTCGGTCAGCGCATCGGAGGCGCCCTTGAGGCGAGCCGATGCGCGCCAGTACACGACATCGCCGAGCAGCCGATCGATGTCGTTGCGCGCGTTCTTCGCATCGTCGTCGGTGCGCAGCGCGCGGGTGACCAGCAGCGCTTGCTTGAGCGCAGCTTCTGCATCGTCGACCTTCGTGATCTCGCGCGCCGAGAGCTGCTTGTCGGCGAAGTCCGTCAGCATCGTGAGATACCAGCCCGCGAGCTCGGCCCGATCCTCGGTCTCGCGCGGATGACACGCACTCTCCGGCGGGATCTTGAGCGGCTTCCACTCCGCGCCATCGAGCGACGAGGATCCCCACGGCGGGAATGATCGGCCCTGTTCGACGACGACCTGGTCCTCGTCGCACGCGATGGAGTAGTGGGCGCTGTTGAGCTTGCCGAGCAGGACGAGGGCCGCGATGCCGCCGCCCACGACGATGCTCGCCGCAGCGACGAACACCGTCTTGCGGCTCATCTTCTTGCTGCCGCCGTCATCGTCATCGTCGTTGTCATCGCGGTCGCGCACGGGAGCCGGCTTCTTCTTGCTCGGCTCGACACGCGGCGTGGCGCCGACCGCGTCGCGCAGCTCGTCCTCGTTGTACGTCTGCGGCAACAGCGGCGCCTCGGGGACCGCGTCGGCGGGCGCTTCGGTCCACGCCTGCTGTGCTCCGCTCTGCGCGGCGTCCGACCACGACATTCCGGCCGGCGTCTCCCCGGCTCCGCCGGACAGATCCCGTCCGCCCGCGGGCCCGAGTACGTCCGAGCCTGCCACCGATGCCTGCTCGACGGACACCGCCTGTCCGCCAGCGGGTCCGAGCTCCGCTAGATCCGCCATCGCCGCTCGTCCGCCGGACGGTTGCTGTCCGGTGAGCCGCTGTCCGCTCGACCCTGTCCAGGAGACTTCGTCGGGCGGCGGGGCTGACTGCGCGAACGCGGTCGGCGGGATGCTCGGCGCTCGCGTGCGAGCGGAGGGCGGGGGCGCGCTTGGCGGTGTCGCTGAGATCGTGGCGGGCGGGGTCACCGTCGGCGGCGTCGCGCCGGGCAGGGTCTCGCCGCGCGTGGTGCCGCTCGTTGCGGTCTTCTTGGTCGCCTTCGGCGTCGGACCTGATTCGTCGCGGCCCCGCACCGGCGGCATCGCCGCGAGTGGCAGCGGGGCGAACGGATCCGGCTTGTCGGGCTTGTCGCTCCCGTCGGTCACGGCGCGACCTCGACGCGGTTTCGACCTCGCTCCTTCGCGCCGTACAGCGCGACGTCGGCGCGCTCGATCAGATCGGGCATCGGCTCACCCATCCGCCACTGCGCGATCCCGACGGAGATGCGGAGCAGCAGCGCGAGACCATCGCCGACATCGAACGCGCGCTCGCACACGCGCTGTCGCATGCGCTCTCCGACCTCCCACGCGCGGCCGGCATCCGCCTTGGGGAGCACGACGAGGAACTCCTCGCCGCCGTAGCGCACGAGCACATCGCCGGTGCGGATCGCGCTGCGGAGGCGACGCGCGACCTCGGCGAGCACGACGTCGCCGACGCCATGGCCATGTTGATCGTTGACCGCCTTGAAGTGATCGACGTCGACCATCGCCACCGAGAGCGTTCGATCGCGTTCGATCGCGGCCTCGATCTCCTGCGGCAACCGCTGCATCAGGAACTCGCGGTTGTATGCACCGGTCAGGGGATCGGTGACCGCCACGCGGTGGAGCCGCACGTTCTCGATATCCAGCGCGATGGTGGTCGAGATGAAGCGCACGAGCTCGAGCTGATTCGTATCGAACGCATTCATCCGCTCGCTGGTGGCGGTGACCACGCCCACGCGCTCGCCGCGGGCGAGAAGCGGCACGCAGATCATCGACGAGATCGGCGTCTGGTTCGCCGGGAGCGTGAGGTACCGCGAGTCCTGCGTGACATCCCCGATCAGGGCGGGCGTGCCCCGCTCCATCACCCAGCCGGCGACGCCCTCGCCGACGGCGAAGCTCAGCGTGTGCATGCGCTCGGTGCGGAGGCCGTACGCGGCCTTCGCGAGCAGGCGCTTGCGATCGGCATCGAGGAGCATCACCGAGCAGGACTTCGCATCGATGAGCTGGCAGATCAGCTCCGCGATCCTCGACAGCAGGATCCCGGGATCGAGGTCGGAGCCGATCAGCTTTCCGATCTCGAACAGCGCTGCGGGGAGCTTCTCGAGCCCGTCGGCGTTCATGTTCTAGACGCCCTGCACGTACCCGATGAACGGGAGGTTCCGGTACTGCTGCGAGACATCGAGCCCGTAGCCGACGACGAACTTGTTCGGGATCGTGAAGCCGAGGTAGTCGATCGTGACCTGGCGCTCCGCCCGCTCCGGCTTGTGCAGGAGCGAGGCGAGCTTGATGCTGGCAGGCCGGCGCGTGCCGAGGTTCTCCAGCAGGTAGTGCACGGTGTGACCGGTGTCGACGATGTCCTCGACCACGATCACGTGCTTGCCCTCGATCGGGCGCGAGAGATCCTGCGTGATCTGCACCACGCCCGAGGACGCGGTGGCATCGCCGTAGGACGAGATGCCGATGAAGTCCATATGGATCGGGAGTCCGATATGACGCACGAGGTCGGCGAGGAAGATCACCGAACCCTTGAGCACGCCGAGCACGACCACGTTGGCGCTGCCGATGAGCGGCGCGTAGTCCGCGGTGATCTGCGCACCGAGCTCTGCCACGCGCGCGGAGATGGCCTCCGCGGAGATGAGCTCGGCAAACGGGTCCGGGGAACGGTTCCAGGGAGGTGGCGACGCGGCCATACCCCGAATGTATCCCAGTCGCGCACCCCGAACGTGGCGCCGGACCGTGGAGATCACGCTACAATTATGTCGAATGGTCGTCGCGCCCCCGGACCTCGAAGCGCAGCTCGGTACGCTTCTGGGTGAGACCTCGACCGAGATCGACGTTCCCCGCAAGAACCGCGTGTTCTGCAACCGGAACATCCGCATGGACTCGATCGAGATGATCGGGTTCGATATGGACTACACGCTCGCGCTCTACCACCAGGAGAAGCTCGAGCAGCTCTCGATCGAGCTGACGCTCCGGAAGCTGATCGAGAAGCACGGCTACCCGGAGGCGATCCGGGGACTGCATTACGACCCGCGGTGGGCGATCCGCGGCGTGATGGTGGATCGGCAGCTCGGCAACGTGTTCAAGCTCGACCGCCACAGCCATGTCGGCCGCTGCTTCCACGGGTTCAAGGAGCTCGATCACGACAAGCGGCGGGTGACCTATCGCCACGAGAAGGTCAACCTCTCCGACGATCGCTGGGAGTGGATCGACACACTGTTCGGCCTCCCCGAAGCCGTGATGTTCACAACCATGGTCGACTGGGCGGACCGACAGACCGGCACCGTCGACTACGACAAGCTGTTCGGCGACATCCGCACGGCGATCGACGAGGCGCACCGCGACGACACGCTGAAGAGCGTGATCAAGGCGGACCTGCCGTCGTACATCGCGAAGGATCCGCAGCTCGGCGAGACGTTGCACAAGTTCCGCAGCTCCGGCAAGAAGCTGTTCCTCCTGACGAACTCGCTCTACGACTACACGACCGTCGTCATGAGCTACCTCCTCGACGGCGAGCGCAAGGCGTACCCGTCGTGGCGCAACTACTTCGACATCGTGATCGTGGGCGGTGCCAAGCCGGCGTTCTTCAACGAGCTGCGGCCGTTCGTGCAGATCGATCCCGTCACGTTCCAGCAGATCACGAACGGCGAGATCAAGCACCTCAGCCGCGACAAGGTCTACCAGGGCGGCAACGTCATCGCGTTCGAGCAGATGACCGGGGTCAAGGGCGAGCAGGTCCTCTACATCGGCGATCACATCTACGGCGACATTCTCCGCCTTCGCAAGCAGCACATGTGGCGCACCGCGATGGTGCTGCAGGAGCTCGAGCGCGAGCTCAGCGTCAGCGACCGACTCGAGGCGCAGATCCAGGACCTCGAGCTACTCGATCGCCGCCACAGGAACCTCGAGTCCGAGATCGACTACCAGACGCTGCGCCTGAAGAAGATGCAGCGCCTTCTCGACGACGAGGCCACCCCCCAGCCGCTGCGTGCACGGCTCGAGGATGAGCGGCGGGTCACACGCACGAGCGTGGAGTCGCTGCGCGCGCGCTCGAACCTCATGGACGCCGAGGTCGATTCGCTCGACGCGCGGATCGATCGTGCCTACAACTCGCACTGGGGGTCGTGCCTGCGCGAGGGCAACGAGAACTCGCGGTTCGGCGAGCAGGTCAACGACTACGCCGACCTCTACACCTCCCGCGTCTCGAACTTCAGCCCGTACTCGCCGCTGCGCTACTTCCGCGCACCGCGGCGACCGATGCCGCACGAAGTCTAGTCGGAGCCTGTAGGGCGTAGGCGAAAGCCACGACGGAGCTCGCTGGTTCAGGTGCGCCCCGAAGACCGGAAGTTCCCCAAGAAGAGGCTTTCTCCTTCAGGAGAGACTCTGCTTCGGGTCCCTTCGGGACTTCGGGGCGCAGGTGCACACGAGCGAATGCTCCGCCGACGCAGTTCTCGACATCTCCGTCTGCGAGCTACAGGCTCTGGGGGCGAGGCAGCGTGCTGGGCGCCGGAATCCCGAGCCACCGCGAGATCACCGTGGCGATGCGCACCATCTGGATCGTGGTCTCGCTCGGGTGCGTCGCCGCGGCGTGCGGCGTGCGGCCCGGCTCGAGCATGATCACCGGCACCTGCTGGTCGTAGTCGTTCAGCGAGCCGTGCGCGGTGGCGTGGGGTTCCTCGACGGAGCCGATCGTCCACCCGGGCTTGGGGATGAACACGATCTCGCCCGACCGCTGCGGATCCACTGTCAGGCACAGGCCGAACATCTCGCCGGTGCGACGCTCGCAGTGACCGGCGACATCGCTCGTACGCTCCACGCGTGCGAGCCCGGGAAACGAGCGCAGCGCGAACACGATCTTGCGCACGGCCTTCGCGATGTGATTCTGCGCGAGCGCCGCCTTGGTCAGGAACAGCGTGGGAAAGTGAGCATCCGCGATCCACTCGCCACCGCCGAGCTCGGTCGCGGCGGCGGCGTTCGCGGCGTTCTTGATCTGCGCGTACGTCAGCCGACCCTTTGGCATCGGGCTCGCGCCGTGGTCGCTCGTCATGATCATCGCCCACCGGCCCGCGCCGACGCGCTCGTCGAGCGCCGTCACGAACGCATCGAGGCGTTGATCGAGCCGCAGCAGCGCATCCCACGCCTCCCACGACTCATGCCCCCACGCGTGCCCGATGTAGTCGTTCGCGGAGAGGCTGACGACGAGCAGATCCGGAACGTCGTCGGTGCCGAGCTGCTCCGCCGTGATCGCCTCCGTCGCGGTATCGAGGACGATCTCGTTGCCGATCGGCGCGGCGTAGATCGCCTGCGCGGGATCCTTGGTCGCACCGAGGTCGTGCGGGAACGTCGGGCCGAAGCCCTTGTCGCCGATCTCGCCGGGCGCGGCATCGGCGATCCCGGTCAGCGTCCGTAGCCGCGCCGGATCGAGCGGAGTCCACACGTCCTTGAGGTGGGCCTTGATCGGATGCGTGCGGTTCCACTCCGCCAGCCACGGCACCGGCGTCATGCTGGTCCACGCGAGCGTCTTCGGCTCGTACCAGATCGGCGTGCCCGCATGCCCCAGCGTCAGGATCGCCGCGCGATCCTTGAGGCTCACCGCGATCGCCTTGCCCGCCACCGGCCGCGCCTGATTCGCCGCCTGCATCGCATCACCGAGCCCCGGCACGCGCAGCCAGGCCGAGGTCACGGCGCCGTTCGCATCGCGCACGCTCTCGACGAGCTTGCCGGCATCGCGATCCCACCACGTGTTCGCGAGGATCCCGCTCGTCGCCGTGGGCTCGCCCGTACCGAGCAGCGCGTGCCCGGGCGCGGTCAGCGTTGCCGCCGAAGGATGCTGCCCGGTGTGCCACTCGCCCGCGCGCAGCAGTCGATCGAAGCCGCCCGTCAGCGCTGCGCGCTTCGCGGTGAACGCCCAGGCCGGAAGCTGATCCACGACGAGCAGCACCACGAGCCGCGGCGGCGGCGTGCCCGGCTTGACCACACCGATCGCCGGCTCCGGCTTCGGCGCGGGCCTCAGCGGCGTGCGCGCAGGCGCGGGACAACCCGTGACGAGAGCGAGAACAACGAGCGCACGCACGATAGATGCGGCCGTGCTTAGCACGTTGTAACGCCGGAGGTGGTCCAGGGGCTTGTCGTCAAGCGGGGGAATGACATATCCACGTCAGATGATCCGCACGAAGATCCTGGGACTCGGCAGTTACGTCCCGGACCGAGTCGTCCCGAATGCGGAGATTCCGTTCCTGAACGACCAGCACGTGCGGCAGGACACCCAGCAGTCCGAGACGGATGACGCGTGGATCGAGCGGCGGACCGGGATCAAGGAGCGGCGCTACGTGCCGAACGACGGCTCGGTGGCGACCAGCGATCTCGCACTGCAGGCGGCGAAGCGCGCGCTGATCGACGCGAACATGGAGCCGCAGGAGATCGACTGCATCATCCTCGGCACGCTCTCCCCCGACATTCACTTCCCCGGAACCGGCGTGTTCCTCCAGCACAAGCTCGGCATCTCGCAGGGCGGCTGCGCGTGCTTCGATATCCGGCAACAGTGTTCGGGCTTCGTCTACGGCCTGCAGATGGCCGACGCGTTCATCCGGACCGGGATGTACAAGCGGATCCTGCTCGTCGGAGCGGAGCTGCACAGCCACTCGCTCGACTTCACCACGCGCGGTCGCGACGTCATGGTGCTGTTCGGCGATGGTGCCGGCGCGATGATCCTCGGCCCGATGGAATCGGATGATCCGCGCGCGGGCGTGGCGTACACCTCGGCGCACGCGGATGGCTCCGGCGCGATGAGCCTGTACCTCAAGATCTTCGACATCGCGAAGCGGCCGTACGTCGACTACGACCCGCGCAACCGCGAGGAGAACCAGATGATGTACCCGCAGATGGACGGCAAGCGGGTGTTCCTCAATGCGGTCCGCGGCATGGTGATGTCGACGAACACCGCTCTCGAGAAGACCGGCATGACGTGGGACGACATCCAGTGGTTCGTGCCGCACCAGGCGAATCTACGGATCAACGAGAAGGTCGCCGAGGTGGCGAAGATCCCCCAGGAGAAGATCCTCAACTCGATCCAGTTCTACGGAAACACCACGGCGGCGACGGTACCGCTGACGATCGACCACTGGCGCAAGCTCGGCAAGGTCAAGAAGGGCGATCGGATCCTGTCGAGCGTGTTCGGCTCGGGCTACACGTGGGGCGCGACGATCTTCACGCTCTGAGCAAGCCGCACGAAGGTGGGGCAACGCGCAGCGTTGCGCAGGTCAATCGAGGAGTGACACGCTGCGTGGCGGTTCGATCCGCTGGCGAATCGAGTAGCCGGGAGCCCTCAAGGGTGCGACGGCGCAGGCATTCTCGCGGCACGAGCGGTGCAGCCAATGCACCCCATGCGCTTTCGCCGGCTGATCGTGTCGCTCGTCGCTGTTCTCGGGGCCTGCGCCACGGAGGACGACAAGGCGCCAGGTCGCTGGACGCCCGGCAAGGGCGACGGCGCCTATGACCTCATCGAGGCCGGTCCGGCCGTGGTCGGTGGCAGCATCGATCTCTCGCTCGATCACCGCGTGCCGGCGTTTCGCATCGAGTCGTACGGCGGCATGAAGCTGTCGGTGGCGCTGAAGGGCCACGACGGCGCGGACGGATATCTCGTCGTCGAAGGACCGCTCGCGAACGATGGTGACTCGGTCGCCGTCGGCGGCGGCACCGTGGTCGGCGAGGACGATGACGGTGGCTACGGCCGCAACGCGCAGATCGATGTGACACTCGACAAGCCGGGCGTGTACCGGATCCTCGCGGGCACGTACGAGTCTCTCGGCGCGGGCCGCGCGGCAGAAGGCGCGCTCACACTCGAGGTCAACTGCAAGGACAAGTGCGAGCGCGGCGGCATGGATCAGAAGTCGTTCGTGAAGGGCTTGCAGGCGCAAGCCGGTGGAGCGTTCGCGGAGATCGCGAAGGCCGAGCTGGCCGCGATGATCCCCGATGCGGGTGCAGCGTCCGCGATGGGCGCGCAACTCGACGCGATCCTCCGCGATCCCGAGCTGAAAGGTATCGAGCGCTTTCCGACGATCCCGCTCGCGCAGATCGGCGTGTTGCGTCCCGCGCTCGGCCAGATCCCGGCGGATGCGCCGAAGCCCGACCAGGTGGTGAACGGCGAGCTCTCCGCGCTGCTCGGCGACTGCAAGCCCGACCGCTCGGTGCCAGCGCCGATCGACGCGCGCCTCCCCGGCGTTGGCTACGGCCAGTTCCCGAGCCGCACGCTCTCGCCGTGCCAGTTCGCGCATGCCGGCAAGCTCGCGCAGGTGCTGACCTCGCTGGCCGCCGACACCGGTTCGAAGGTCCCGTTCAAGGGCAAGACGCTGAAGACGCCGCGCGAGCTATTCTCCGCGCTCGTCGAGAGCGGGCACACGATCGAGGTCCGCAACGAGCGGATGTACGCCAACTTCCTGTCGGCGACCGTCGGCGATCGCGATCTGATCTGGCCGGTGTGGATCGACACCGGCATCCGCCTGTCGACGGGTGAGTCGTTGACCATTCCGGTCGGTCACAGCCACCACGCGTGGCGGATCAGCGGCCCGATCGTGAACACGCGCGTGATGTTCTATCTCGGCATCTCGGGCGCCGGCTTCTTCGGTCAGACCGATAACCGCCCCGCATGGTCCGGCACGGTCGCCGCGACCGACGTGACGATCAAGGGCGCGGGTGCGGACCTCGACTATCTGCTGGCGACCGCGGACGTTGCCTCGGCGTACCTGCGCCGCAACCGCGTCGAGCGCACCACCGTCGCGCAGGGCATGCCGGCGGATGGCTACGGCTTCGTCGGCGTGTGCAATGACTCGAACGCCACGATCGAGCTGAAGGCCAAGGGCACGACGTCCGCGTTCCCGCTGCTTCGCGCGAAGTCCCTCGACGTTGCGGCGGCCCTGAACGACGGCCTCGACGCGACGGTCAAGGCCCTCCCCAAGGACGGAGATGGCCTCGTGGACCAGCGCGATGCCCTGCGCCGTGCGGTGGCGATGCAGCCGTTCGTCGACGGTTCGCCGCTGATGTGGGATGCCAAGCTCGGCACCCAGATCGCGACGGCGCGCCGCGATCTGGCGCACTGATGTAGGCCTGGGTCGCACGCGCACGACATTGACGCCACCCCGACGAGACGCGATCCTTGGATCGTGGGAACCAAGCGCGTCGTAGGTCGTGTGGCGGTGCTGTCTGCGGCCGTGATCGCCGCGTGCTTCGGCACCACGCCGTACCTCAACTCGACGCAGCAGCTCGTGATGCAGGCGAGCCCGGGTTCCGCTGGATTCGGGATGGTGCTCGTCAACACCGATTCGCCGGCGCAGACGGTGACGCTGAACAACACGTCGCTTGGCGAGATCAACACGATCACATCGATCGCTCCGACTCAGGGCGCGTGCCCCGAGTTCATCCCGACGTTCACGGTCCCGCCGCAGGGGTACGAGATTACGAACTGCGATCCGAGCGGCAGTGGTAGCGGCGTCAGCATCGGCACCGCCGGCACGTGCGTCCCGACGATGTACCAGTTCTCGATGGTATTTCATCCCGTCAATCCGGGACCGGCGGGGTGCGAGTACACGGTCAAGTACACGACGGGCGGCGGAGGCAGCGGCAGCGGCAGTGCGGCCAGCTTCACGATCCAGTTCTCGGGCACCGGCATGCCGCCGCCGAACTCGTTGAGGATCGTCCCGGCGATGCCGATCGGCTTCGGCGACGTCCAGCTCACGAATGACTCAGCCCCGTCGCTCGTCACCGTGATCAACAACGGTGGCAACGGGCAGACCGTGATGGGCGCCAACTCGAACACCGAGTTCACCACGGCACCGGCGATCGGCACGTTCGCGCTGGCATCGATGACGAACAAATCGTACGTCGTGCGGTGCCATCCGACCTCACTCGGAGCGAAGTCCGGGACGCTGTCGTTCACCTCGCTCGCGCCCACGGTGAGCGTCGCCATGACGTGCAACGGCATTCCTCAGACCGGTCTCGACATCGTGCCGGCGAACTTCCCGCCCACGCTCGTCGGCAAGCCAGTCGATGCCGACATCGCGATCACGAACTCGACCGGTGGCGCCGTCACGCTTCAGGTGGGATTCACATCGGCGGCCGGAACCGAGGTCACGATGACGCAGAACCCGAGCGGCATCGTCGCGAACGGCGTCACCGCGCACGCGCTCCTGCATTTCAACGCCGCCACCGAGCGGCAGCTCGGCGCGCTCGCCAACGTCAGCATCGGCTTTCAGGGCGGGCCGGCGACGCAGGCCGTGATCGTGAACGGCGAGGCGCTGAAGGCCACGCTCGGCACCGCGCCCGGAACGACGATCGACTTCGGCCCGGTGTGCGTCGGTGCGTCACAGATGCAGGACGTACAGCTCTACGCGAGTGGTCTCGGCGCGATCCAGCTGCTGAGCGTCACGGCGCCGGGCGCACCGTTCACCGCCACCGCGACCGCCGGCACGATGATGGGCAACCACGGCAACATGATCAGGCTGACGGCGGGCGTCACTCCGGCGGTCGCGGGCGCGCTGACCGACAAGGTCGTGCTCATCACCGATATCCCGGGTGCGCCGAACCAGGAGCTCAAGCTGCTCGCGTCCGTGCTTCCCGCCGGCGTCTCGCCGACGCCGGCACAGGTCCACTTCGGCCCCGCGCACACCATGATGACCACGCCCTACATGGAGATCATCGTCAGCAACTGCGGCACGGCGCCGATCACGTTCACCGCGGCACGGATCGAGGGCGGAGGCGCGACGAGCTTCGCGATCGTCAGCCAGCTTCCAACGGCGGCGCTCGATCAGAAGACCTCGACGAAGGTCGACGTGGTGATGACACCGCAGTCGAACGGCGCGCAGACCGCGCAGCTGATCCTCGAGTACGCCGGCGGCACGGTCGCCGTGGATCTCGACGGCAACGGCTTCGGCGCCGACGATTCGTCGAAGGGCGACCGCTCGACCTACTACTCGTGCAACGCGGGTGGTGGTTCGACCGCCGGTGCGTCCGTCGTGCTGCTCGCGCTGCTCCTGCGTCGTCGTCGCCGTGCCCAGGCGTAGGCCGCTGCCGCGAGCAGCGCCCCGCCGCCGGGGCTCGTGCGCGCATCGCAGCAGCCCGTGGTGGGTGGTTCGTCGCATGCCGCGATCGTGATCGGCGGGCGCTCGTGCGCGGTGGGTGCGAGCGCGCGGACGGTACCGTCGTACGACGCGATCACCAGCGAGTTGCCGGTGGTCGCGATGCCGGCGAGCACGGGCAGCTCGAGGTTCATTCGCCACAGTGGAGCACCGGTGTGCAGATCGAGCGCCGTGAGGTTGCCACCGGTATCGATGGCCCACGCGATATCGCCCGTGATCACCGGCGAGGCCGCGAACCCGCGCTCGTTGCTGCCCGCGTAGTGCGTGGTGCGCAGCTCGCTGCCCGCGGCGGCACCGAACCGCCACAGGATGCGACCGCTCGCAGCGTCGAGACCGGCGAGCTCGCGCCACAGCGTGGGCACGACGATCACGCCATTCGCGATCGCCGGCGTCCCGATCGTCGCGATCGCCCAGTCGTAGCCGGTGGGATCGATCTTCGCCTTCCAGCGCTGCACGCCGGTCACGAGATCGAGCGCGATCACCTCCGTCGCGCCGTTGGAGAGATAGACGAGGCCGTTCGCGATCACCGGCGAAGCGTTGATCGAATTCGCGACGTCGCCGGTGAGCTGCCACAGCAGAGCCGCGCTCACGCGATCCCACGCGAGCACACCGCCGAGCTCGCGATCGAACACGCCGACCGCCACGCCGTCATCGACCGCGACCGTCGCGAGCGAAGGGAACTCGCTGGCGCCGCGCACCGGATCGCGCAGCCAGAGCGGGCGCCCCGACGCGGCGTCGATCGTGGCGAGGTGGCGCTGGTTGCCGATGATCAGGTCGCCCGCGTCGGCGACGATCGAACCGTAGGTGGCCGCCGCCTTCGGAGGAAGGCCAAAGCCGAGCTCGTAGCGCCAGCGGGCGGCGCCGGTCTGCGCGTCGAACGCGAGGACGGTGCCGTCGATCTGCACGGCGGTGACCACGTCTGCGGACACGGTCGCGGCGCCGCGGATCGGCAGCGTCGAGGGCGCACGCCAGCGCAGCACACCGGTCTCGAGATCGAGCGCGACCACGCCGCCGCCGTCGCCGTTCGCGAGGTCCGTGGTGGTCAGGTAGACCATTCCGTGCGCGACCACCGGCGCGCCGTACATCACGTGGCCGCCGACGCTCGTGGTCCAGCGGACGGCGAGGGGAGGGGCGACCTCGCGGCGCAGGGCCCCGGTGTGCGCGGCGCTGCCGCCGAGCTGCGGCCACTCGGTACCGGCGATCGCACCGGCCTCGGGCGCGCAGACCTCGAATGCGAACGTGTGGGCGACGTGCGCGCCGGCGGCCGTCACGCCGTCGAGCGCCACCGAGTGCGGTCCCGGCGTCAGCGCCGGTAGCGTGGCGCGCCAGCTCCAGGCACCGGCGTACGTGAGGCTGATCGGCGTGCTGCAATCAACCCGTGCGGTCACCGTGGCCTCGCTCGCGTCGATCTCGGTCACGACGGTCAGCGGGCCACCATCGGGCGGCAGGCATTGCCCTCGCGCGGGGGCGACGAGGCCGATGCGCGGGTGATCGACCGTGGTGCGGTGCTCGCTCGACAGTACGCCGTGATCGATCGTGATCACGCGGTAGCCGCCGGGCGTTCCATCGAGGCCTCCCATGAGCAGCGGCTCGGTGTTGATCTCGAGCATGCCGCCGTGATCGATCACGCGGTTCGTGTGCGTGTGTCCGCTGAGCACGTAGTCCACGCCGAGGGCACGGAGCTGCTCGACGAGGATCGGGCTCGGCGGGCCGTGCGTCATCCCGACCACGGTCATCTCGGGCGCAACATGCTTCAGATCCGCGGCGAAGAACTGGGCCGCGTCGAGATCGCGCAACGCCATGTTCCAGACAACGAAGTGCACGCCTCCGATGTCAAAGCTGTAGTTGTCGGGCCCGTAGTGATCGCGCCACGCTTTCCCGCCGTCGTACCAGTCGTGATTGCCGGGGACGGGAACGACCGGAACGCCGATCCCGCGCAGCATGTCGTCGACGTAATCGAACTGGGCGGGGAACGCGTTCTGGCTGACGTCGCCGAGGATCGTGAAGAATGCCGGTGCGGGCACGCGCTCGGTGGCCGCGAGTGCGGCATCGCCGAGGTCGCGCCAGAAGTACTGCACGAACGAGGCGTGCGAGTCCGACGCGGCGATGAACGTCAGCGGGCCGGTCGGCGGCACCGCGAGGCGATGCAGCGGGAGATCCACGTGGTTCACGCCGTCGAGTCGAGCCCACACCGGGCCCGGGACGAAGCCATCGGGGACGCGGACCCAGGCGATGCCGGACTCGGCCTCGATCGAGAGCTCGCCGCGTTCGTTCGTCGGCGCAAACAGCGTCGTATCGATGGCGACGATCGCGTTGGCCACGCCCGCCTCCGTCGGACCGGGCTTGCCGTTGCCGTCGGTGTCCTCGAACACGCGCACGGCGATCGGGCGCGCGTCGGCGGTCCCCACCCCGGCAACGAGCACGAGCGCGATGGCCACGGGCCCGCACCGATTCACGAGGCGATGATTCCACACGTCGGCGGTGTTCGGGTACCGTCGGGCATGCGCTCGAACCAGCGCCCGGGCACCACCGCCGGAACCTGCGTCAACGGTGAAGTGTGCTCGATGGACCATCCGCCGCTACCGGTGCACGATTAGCATCCTGGGCGGTCCGGGGAGCATCGAACGACCATGGAGCGGCGACCCCATGTAGTGATCATCGGCGGTGGTTTCGGGGGGCTCGCGACCGCGCGTGCCCTCGCGAAAGCGCCGGTGAACGTGACGCTGATCGATCGGCGCAATCACCACCTGTTCCAGCCGCTCCTCTACCAGGTGGCCACCGCGGCGCTGAACCCGAGCGACATCGCCTATCCGATCCGCGCGGTGCTCGCGAAGCAGGGCAACGTGCGCGTGCTCCTCGCCGAGGCACGCTCGATCGACGTGGCGAAGCGGCACGTGGTGCTCGACGATGGCGCCCTCGACTACGACTACCTCGTCGTTGCGACCGGAGCGACGCACAGCTACTTCGGCAAGGACTGGGGCCAGCTCGCACCCGGCCTCAAGTCGATCGAGGATGCACTCGAGATCCGGCGGCGCGTGTTCCTCGCCTACGAGGCGGCGGAGCGCGAGTCCGATCCGGTCGCGCAGCGCGAGTGGTTGACGTTCGTCGTCGTCGGCGGCGGCCCGACGGGCGTGGAGCTTGCCGGTGCGCTCGGAGAGATCGGGCTGCACACACTCGCGCACGACTTCCGTAGCATCGATCCCACGCAGGTCCGCGTCGTCCTCTACGAGGGCGGCGAGCGCGTGCTCGCGGCGTATCCGCCAAAGCTCTCCGATGCGGCGAAGCGGTCGCTCGAGAACCGCCACGTCGACGTGCGGCTCAAGACGCTGGTCACCGCGGTCGACGCGAGCGGGGTGACCGTGAAGTGTGGCGACATCGAGGATCGCGTCGGTGCGCGCACGGTGCTGTGGGCTGCCGGTGTGCAGGCCTCGCCGCTCGCGGCGGGTTTGGGCGTGCCGCGCGATCGCGCTGGGCGGGTCGAGGTGGCGCCTGATCTCTCGATCCCCGGGCACCGCGAAGTCTTCGTGATCGGCGACCTCGCGAAGATGATCTCCGAGGGCGAGCAGGTGCCGGGCGTGGCCCAGGGTGCGCTGCAGGGCGGCAAGCACGTTGGCAAGATCATCACCGCCGAGACGAAAGGTACGCAGACGCCGGAGAAGCGGCCCGCGTTCCGCTATCACGACAAGGGAAACATGGCGACGATCGGCCGTGCGTCGGCGGTCGTCGCGACGAAGCGGTTCACGCTGTCGGGCCTGTT
The DNA here is from genome assembly GCA_038206055.1 of Haliangiales bacterium. Taxonomy (GTDB): domain Bacteria; phylum Myxococcota_A; class Polyangia; order Haliangiales; family Haliangiaceae; genus JABFXX01. The sequence continues at coordinate 22,271 of JBBRBG010000032.1, read as the reverse complement.
CGCGTGGCTGTTGTGGTGGGCGGTCCACATCATGTTCCTCGTCGGATTCAAGAACCGCGTGCTCGTGATGTTCTCGTGGGCGTGGAACTGGCTGACGTTCAAGCGTGGTGCCCGTCTGATCACCGGGGTGGTCGGCCCGTTGCCCGCGGTGACAACGATCGGTGCCGACGGCTCGATCGTCCTGCCGCCTCCTGCCGCCTCGGTGATGCTGGACCGGGATGCCTCCTGAGAAGGACACGGAGAGCGAATTCGTAGTTGCATCTTTTGCACACCGAGCGGATTTGCACTTGCCGGCTGGCAAAGCCGCTCCCATCTTGTCCTTCGATGAACGCGAACCACCGAGTGGCAATGGGCATCCTCGCTATGGGCTCCGCAATTCTCGGATGCAGTCCGAATAATTCGGGCAACGTCACCGCAGAGTGCGAGTCGCTGTCATCGATGGCGGCCCCGGTGACGCCGATCGTCAAGGGCACCGTCTTCACGATCGTCGTCGAGAACCACAGCGCCTCGCAGGTGTTCGATCCGAAGACCGGCGCCACGTTCATGACGAAGATGGCGATGAAGTACGCCACGGCGCTCGGCTACCACGACTCGTTCGTGCATCCGAGCGAAGCGAACTACTTGTGGATGGTGTCGGGTCAGAACTTCGACATTCTCGACGACCAGGATCCGATCGGTCACCACCTCGCTTCGACCTCGCACCTCGCGGATCAGATCGAGGCCGCGGGGCTGACGTGGAAGACGTATCAGGAAGCGATGGGCGAGCCCTGCGGGCTCAAGTCCCACGGCCGGTACGCGGCGAAGCACAACCCGTTCGTGTTCTTCGACGACATCAACGGCTGGGACGGGACCCAGTTCCAGTTCTCGCAGCGGTGCGTCGATCACGTGGTCGACTACGCCGAGCTCGACCAGGATATCGCGGCCAACACGGTTCCTGACTACGTGTTCATCACGCCTGATCTCGACAACGATATGCACGACGGCTCGATCGGCCAGGCCGATCGATGGCTCGAGCGCGAGATCGGCAAGATCATGGCGAGCGACGCCTACAAGAACGGCGGCGTGATCTTCCTCATGGGCGACGAAGGCGGCGGATACCCCGCGAGCGATGACCCGCCGTTCATCATCATCTCCGACATGGTGAAGAAGGGCTTCGTCTCGAAGGTGGACTACGACACCAGCTCGTATCTGAAGACGGTGCAGGCGCTCCTCGGTGTGGCGAATCTGCCGTGCGACCCGGCTCGGTCCGACGTGTCCGCGATGGATGACATGTTCGCGGCGCCGCTGACTACCGAAGTCGCGGCGCTTCCGCCAGGCTAAGGGATGCGCAGGCTGCTCCTGCTGATCGGGCTCGCGACTACCGGCTGCAGCAAGCGCGTACCGACCGCCGCCGAGCTCGGCAAGCAGGTGTTCTTCGACCAGGCGCTGTCGCAGCCCGAGGGTCAGGCGTGCGCGGACTGCCACGCGCCGCATGTGGCGTATCGCGATCCGGAGAGCGACCACACCACGTCGAGCGGCATCCTCGACAATCACTTCGGGCCGCGGAACTCGCCGTCGATCATGTACGCGCGGTGGGTGCCCGATCTTCATCAGGACAAGACCGGTGCCTGGATCGGTGGAATGTTCTGGGATGGTCGCGCGGCCTCGTTCGAGGCGCAGGCCGGGTTCCCGCTGCTCAACCCGAGCGAGATGAACAACCCCGACAAGGCCACGGTGGTCGCATCGGTGCGCAAGGCCGCGTACGCCGACGGCTTCCGCAAGCTCTACGGCGAGGATGCGCTCGAACACGTCGACGCGGCGTTCGCGCACATCTCGAACGCGATCGCCGAGTTCGAGCGCACGCCCGAGCTCGCACCATTCAGCTCGAAATACGACCGCTACCTCCGCAAGGAGGTCGAGCTGACCTCCGCCGAGTTGCGCGGGCTCGCGGTGTTCGAAGATCCGAAGAAGGGCAACTGCGCGAGCTGTCACCCGCCGCCGATGTTCACCGACTTCGGCTACGCGAACCTCGGGATACCGAAGTACGGCAACAGCCGTTATTACGAGCAGGGCAAGACGATCAATCCCGCGGGTGAGGCGTTCATCGACCACGGGCTCATGGTCACGGTCCAGGACCCCGCCCAGGATGGGAAGTTCCGCACGCCGACACTGCGCAACATCGGACGCACCGCACCTTACGGCCACAACGGCTACTTCGAGAATCTGCTCTACATGCTCGACTTCCTGAACACGCGCGACACCGGCTCGAAGGATCCGCACGTGGGGCCGTGGGCCGCGCCGGAGGTGGCGGCGAACGTCGAGGAGCGCATTGGCCATCTCGGGCTGACGGATCAGCAGGTCAACGACCTCGACGAGTTCCTGCAGACGCTGACGGATCAGCTCGAGAAGGGTCCGCCGCCGGTCCGCAATCCGCGCAAGCGCACGAGGTGAAACACCACCGTCGCGCCGCTCGTCGTCGTGATCACGGAGGTGGAGGTGCCGGGAAAGCTGACGCTGCTGCCCTCGCCGAGGTACGGCGCGATCACTTGCTCGCTGATTAGCCGAGCAAGGCGGTGACGGCTACTCGATCGGCCGGGACTGGAAACTCGACTGGTCATCGGCGATACGGCGCGAGCGGGTCGCGAGCTCGCCGCCGACGAGAAATCACGCACTCACGAGGATCCGGCTGCTTCCTCGAGGAGACAGGTTGTCGACCGGCGGACGCATCGGTCGGCTGGCACCGTCGCTGCACGGAGGAAGTCTCGAAAGGACCCAGCCATGTCTACCTTCACAGCCATTCCGAACGAGCTCCTCCTCGAAGCCAACGGTGGTCGTCAGACAGTCGGAGAGCTGTCCGCGTTCGCGAGACAGCATGACTTCGTCGTCACCTCCAGCACGGGTGGGCATCACCTCGGCTGGGCGCACAAGGCGGGCCGCGCCATCGACGTGCGAACGCGCGGGCACAGCTCGTCGTCGATCAACAGCCTCATGCGCGACGCCCGGCAGCACGGCTTCACCGTGATCGACGAGCGCCGGGGCGGAAACTCCGCGTGGTCGGGGCCGCACATTCACCTGCAGAAGTGATCAGCGCCGGCCGTCCGGCGAGGGGTTGTAGCGCTCGGCGACCGGGCGCCCCGGCGCGCCGCCGGTGATCAGGATCGTGCCGTCGCACATCAGCGCTGCCTGATGGCCCGCGCGCGGCACCGCGAGGCGATCCGTAGGTACGACATCGACGGTGCCGTCGAGAGGATCGAGGCGCGCGATGAACGCGGTGTTGACCGGCGGGCCGCCCAGTTCGGTCCGCCCACCTGCGATCAAGATTCGACCATCGGGGAGCGTCGTCACGCTCATGTCGAGCCGGCCGGCGGTGAGCGGCAATTCACCGACAGACTCGAATCCTCCATCCAGCGTGAATCGTTCGAGCGTACGCAGCGTGTTCGCCGGCGTGGCTCCATCGATGCCGCCGATGATCAGGATGCTGTTATCCGGCATGCGCACGGCCTGGTGTTGCGTGCGCGGGATGACCATCTGGGGCGCGAAGGTCACGGCGCTCGCGAGCTCCCTGCTGAGGGGCTTGAACAGCTCGGCGATGGTGACCGGGGTACCCGACGGATCGAGACCGCCGGCGATCAACACCGGCGCACCGACGTCGTCCCCGATGCGAGTCGCGGTGTGGCCGGTACGCTGGTGCGCGAGCGTGGCTACGAGTGTGCGGACCTCCACGCCGTTCCCGAGTGTCAGCTCGGAGATCGTTCCGACGGGCGGCTGGCCAGGTTCGTTGCCACCGATCACGATGACTCGACCGTCGGTCAGCGACGTGGCTGTCAGCCCGACGCGCGGCATCGGGGATTGAAGGTCATCGACGCGCTCCACGTTGCGCCTCGGATCGACGAGCTCGAGGAAGCTCGCCCCGACGGTCCCGATCCGTCCGCCGACGATGACCACGCGCGGTGGTGAGCTGCCGATCAGCGCCGCGACGGTATCGGTGCGCTCGTCGATCGAGCCGACGCTGGCCAGCGTGCCGGTCATCGGATCGAACCGCTCGATCGTGGAGATGCCGCCGCCGAGCACGAGCGCCGTGCCGAGGTATGGGATCGCGTGTCCGCCCATCCGCTCGACCGGCGTCACTCCGATGTTCGCGAACTTCACGCTGCGCGAAAAGAACAGGTGCGGTTCCACTGCGGCACCGCGCGCATCGACGACGAACGGACACGTCCTGCCGTACCCGACGTTGCTCGAGCCAACGAAGCCGCTCATGTGGATGACCAGGTCATCGCCGAACGCCGCGCCCGCGATGTCCACGTTCTCGCCGCGCGTGAACGATGCGGAGACCAGCGGTTGGTCGGACCCGGCGTGCGCGACGGTGACGGTGATCAGGTCGAGGTTCGGGAACGCAGAGGCATCCGGATCATCGATTGGGCCTTCGATCACCGGCGAGACCACTACCGCGTCGGTGCAACCGGCAAGCGCGAGGCAGACGAGCGCGGCTCTCACCATGGCAGCGTCTGCTTCACGCCGAACGTGGTCTGCGTGGTGTTGCTCGCCGCCGCCGCGGTGATCGGCACGAGGATCGCTGCGGCGATCAGCGCGGCGCCCGCGGCCCACACCCACTTCGACGAGTACCAGCGCTCGGTCGGCGCCGGCGCGAGCATCCCGCGCACGGCCTCCGCCATCGGCACGAGATCACCGCGCACCGTCACGGTCCGGCGATCGCGCTCGCGCCCATCGGCGCTGACGAGCCGCACCACGCCGAGATCGCCGGCCAGCTCGACGACGAGGAATGCGCGTGCGCCCGCGGTGCGCGCCTGGATCAGCATCTCGTCTTCCGTGGGCGGCGCGATCTTCTCGTTGCGCGCGACCACCGTCGTGTTCGCGCCGAGGTCGACGCGTGTGCCCCACGGCTGATACGTCGCGCAGGTCACGGCGACCCAGTGCGTACCGACCAGGCGCGGCTGCGGGGTGGCCACGGTGACGCCGTCGATCGCCGCCGTGCAGCCGGCAGGCACGTCGACCAGGAGCGTCGCGGTGGGATGGGCATCGAGCTTCGCGCGCACGCTGTCGAGCTTCGCGCCCACCCGCGGCGGAAACCGCGCCGGATCGAGCACGCGCGTTGGCGCGACCGTGACCGCCGCGACCAGCTCGTCCCAGGTCGCCGTCTCGTCGCCCTGCTGCATCGCGATCAGCGCGCGGTAGAGGAACAGGTCGGAGAGGTCGGTCTCGCTCAGCTCGGCGGCACCGGTGCGGTCGATCGCTGCCTTGACCTCGCCGAGCAGGCGCGCGGCGTCCTCGAGCTGGAGTGCATCGAACGCCGCGATCCCGCGCTTGAGGTTCGCGGCCGTATCGAGCCGGGGCCGCGGGGTCGGCGAGCGATCGATCACGGCGGCGCCGGCATCGCGCGCCGCGGCCTCGACCGGATCGAGCTTGTGGCCGGGGACCCAGGCGATCACCAGATCGGCCTTCGGCCTCGCCAGCGCGGTCGCCGGAACGAGCGCCGCGGCGACGAGCAAGGCAAGCGGTCCGCGCACCGCTGTCGATCTTCGACCTCCTCGGGCCAGGGGTCAACCAACCCGGCCACCGGGGGTGACCTGGCCGACAGTTCGGGCCGGCGGGGTGTCGCGGGCTATACTCGCAGGGGATGAGCCGCGCGCTCGGTCGGTACGAGCTGCTGCGCCCGCTCGCGCGGGGCGGAATGGCGGAGGTGTACCTGGCGCGCCGCAAGGCCGCCGGGGTCGAAAAGTGGCTCGTCGTGAAGCGGATCCGCGCCCAGCTCGCGGGCGACGTACGATTCCTCGACCTGTTCGTGCGCGAGGCACGGCTGTCGATGAGTCTGACCCACCAGAACATCGTCCCGGTGTTCGATTTCGGCCGGATCGACGACCAGGTGTTCCTCGCGATGGAGCGCGTCGAGGGCAAGGACCTCGGATCGAGCCTCGCCCGTGCGGGCGATCGCAAGCTGCCACCGCTCGTCGCCGCGTTCATCGCCGCCGAGTGCTGTCAGGCGCTCGACTACGCGCACCGCCGCAAGAGCCCGGACGGCACCCCGCTCGGCATCGTCCACCGCGATGTCACGCCGCGCAACGTGCTGCTGTCGTGGTCGGGCGAGGTCAAGCTGACGGATTTCGGCATCGCCGCGCTCGCCGGAGACGCGACGACGAAGCTGATCGGCACGCCCGCGTACATGGCACCCGAGCAGGCCCGCGGCGAGCCGCTCGATGCACGCGCCGATGTCTACGCGCTCGGCCTCGTCCTGCGCGAGCTCCTCACCGGCGAGCGCGCCCGTCCCGGTGGCGAGCGCGACACCTCGCTTGCAGCGGCGAAGACCGGCGAGCTCGTGCCGTGGACGGCGGGCGTTCCCGCCGCGCTCGTCGCGATCGTCGATCGTGCGACGTCGCCCGCGGCGGAGGCGCGGTTCGCGGATGCGCGCGCGATGCTCGAGCAACTCGATGATTTCAGCGTCGCCGATCGTGCCGCGAACAAGGGCGATGCACCTGCGCGCCAGCTCGCCGCTTGGCTCGACGAGGTGTGGGGCACCGAGCGCGACGACGACAGCATCGATGGCGACGTCCAGGGCAACCACCTCGTCAGCTTTCTCGACGACGGCGCCTTGGATGTGATCGGCACCGGCACCGAGCGCTCGATGGCCGCGACCGCCGCAGGCGACGAGGTGGTGGTGCCACCGCCGTCGGCGCCAACGATCCAGGTCTCCGGCGACGTCCCAGCGCCCACGAAGCGAGCCCTCGCCCGCGACGGGCTGCGCCTGCTCGGCCTGCTCGCCGCCATCATCGCCATCGCTATCGTCGGGCTGTTCGTGCTCAATCGCGCCGGGCACGTCGACTCCGACGACGCGCCCGATGCGGCGGTCGTCGCGGTCGCGCCATTGCAGGATGCAGCCGTCGATGTTCGAGTCGCCGAGATTCCCGTCGAGGTGTTGATCGACGCCGCGATCGCGGTCGCCGCGCCGCCCGACGCAGCGCCGAAGGTCCGCGCGCCGAAGCTTGCGCCCGACGCCGGTGTCGCCCAGATCGCTCCGCCGCCGCCCACCGAGAAGCGCAAGGTCACGATCAACGCGACCCCGTGGGCCTACTTCACCGTCGACGACGATCCGACCCGCTACGAAACGGTCTGGACCATCCAGCTCACGCCTGGAAAGCACATGATCCACTTCGACAACCCCGAGCTCCACGTCAAGAAGAACGTCGAGATCGATGTCCCGGCGGATCGCGACACGACGCACGTCGAGCGGCTGAAGACCAACTGACCGCGAGCGTCAGCGGAACGCGGCGGCGACGTGTGCAGCGTCGAGAAACGTCTGCGTCGCCACCACCTCGATCCATCCACGCAGCGATCCGAAGCCCGAGAACTCGCGGCCGCGCGGTTCGGCTCCGGTGAACAGCTCGACGATCAGCTCGTCCATCAGCGACCGTGGATCGACCTGGCCAAACCGGCCCGTGATGCACGCGATGTTGTGCGCGAGGTCGTGACCGAACGTCTCGAGAAACGCGGCCACGCCGGCCGGCGACGTCATCGCCCACCACACGACGAACAGATCCATGATCCGGAGTCGCGTCAGCCGAGCCCCGAGACCTGGCGCGGCGTCGAGATGTGCGCGGACGTAGGCCGCAAACGCATCATCTCGCACCGGCGCGTCGGGCCAGTGTTCCTCGATCTCTGCAAGTGCGCGATCGAACTCGGCTGACAGCTCGGCGCGGTCGATGACGGGCGCGAGGATCGGCCCGCGGGTACCTCGCGGCGCCCTCTGGAGCGGCAGAATCGTCGTCGCCATCGCGGCTTCAACGCACATGAAGCGCAAACGATTTCTCAGTTGTTTGGCTGCGCGAAGTCCTCCTGGGCGCGCGCCGACGACCTAACCTACACGTAGCCGTGCCGGCGCCCCTTATCCCCTCGAGCGACGCCGCGCGTGTGGCAGCCCTCCAGCGCCTGGAGATCCTCGACACCCCTCCCGAAGCTCCGTTCGACGAGCTCGCGAAAGTTGCTGCGTGCGTCTGCGAGACGCCGACGGGCCTGGTGACGCTGGTCGACGCGCATCGCCAGTGGTTCAAGGCGCGGTATGGATTCTCGGTCCCCGAGACGGACCGCTCGATCTCGTTCTGCACCTATACGATCGCGGAGCGCTCGCTACTCGAGGTGCAGGACGCGGAGCAGGATCCTCGCTTCTCCGACAACCCGCTCGTGACCGGCGACCCGCACATCCGGTTCTACGCAGGCGCGGCCATCGTGACGCCTGACGGACACGCCCTCGGGTCGCTGGCCGTGATCGATTACAGACCGCGCACCCTGACCGACGGACAGCGCGCAACCTTGCTCGCCCTGGCAAACCAGGTCGTCGCACAGATCGAGCTCCGTCGTCATCTCGCACAGGTCGAGCGCCGGAACTCCGTCGCGCTAGAGCGACGCGACCATCGTATCGCCGCGCTCCTTGACTCTGCGCTCGACGCGATCGTGTTCATCGATCACCAGGGGCGGATCGCCGAGGTCAATCCTGCGGCCGAGCGAACGTTCAGAATTTTACGCGGGGCAGCGATCGGGCAGGACATGGCGGAGTTGCTCATCCCGCCGCGGATGCGCGAGGACCATCGACGCGGGCTAGCGGCACATCTTTCAACAGGAAAGTCGCACGTGCTCGGACGGCGAATCGAGACAACCGCACAACGTACGGATGGAAGCGAGTTCCCCATCGAGCTCACGATCACCCGGCTCGGTACCGAGGAACCCGCGATGTTCGCGGGGACCTTGCGCGATATGACCGAGCAGCGAGAGATCGACTCGCAGCTACGGCAGAGCATCGAGCGCTTCGAGCTGGCGGTGCGTGCCACCCAGGACGTGATCTGGGACTGGGACCTTCGTACCGAAACGCGCTGGTGGAGTCCCGCGCTGGCCATCAGCTATGGCCACGAGCCGGCCAAGCTCTCCGGGAGGGTCGATTCGTGGGTCGAGCTCGTGCATCCGGACGACCGCGTCGGCGTCGAGGACAGCGTCCGCTGCGTGATCGAGCGGCGCGGGGTGTACTGGTCCGCGGAGTACAGGTTTCGTCGCAGCGATGGATCGTTCGCGCAGGTGTTCGATCGCGGATACATCACGTATGCGATGGATGGTCAGCCGCTTCGCATGATCGGCGCGCTCGCAGACATGACCGAGCGGCGAAGGCTCGAGGAGCAGCTACTCCGGTCGCAGAAGTTGGAGGCGGTCGGTCAACTATCGAGCGGCCTCGCTCACGACTTCAACAACTTGTTGTCGATCATCGAATGCAACGCGTTCGTACTCGGTGAGACGGCGGATGCCGAGGCAGCCGTGTGCGTGAAGGACATCCTCTACGCAAGCGAACGCGCCGCCGCGCTGACTCGCCAGCTCTTGCTACTCGGGCGCATGCAGCGGCTGCGTGAGAACACCGTCGATCTCAACCAGATCGTCATGGACATGATGCGCATCCTCGAGCCAACGCTCACCGCACGGATCACCTTGACCGCTTCGGTCGACGCCTCGGTCCGACCGATCCGTGCCGATGCGTCGATGCTCGAGCAGGTGGTGCTGAACCTCGTGATCAATGCGCGCGATGCGATGGAGCGAGGCGGCACGATCAAGCTCTCCACTTCGCAGACCACGGTCGATACGGAGGCAGTACGCCATGGGCTCGTCTGCGCGCCCGGAGGCTACGCGTGTCTCTCTGTGACCGACTCCGGTACGGGCATCGAGCCCGACGCGCTGCCGCAGATCTTCGAGCCGTTCTTCACGACGAAGGAGCTCGGTCGCGGCACCGGTCTCGGGCTCTCGACGGTCTACCATATCGTCAAGCAGCACCGCGGTTGGATCGAAGTCAGCTCGACGGTCGGTAGCGGTTCGACGTTCATGATCGCACTTCCGGCGGTGGTGGATGCGAAGCCTCGCGAGACCTCGCGCTTCACGGCGACCGACCAACCGACCGGCACGGAGACACTGCTCGTCGTGGAAGACGAGCCGTTGTTGCGCGACCGTATCGCGCGGCTGCTGCGGCGGTACGGATATACGGTGTTCGAGTGTGCTTCGGGACCGGCAGCGCTCGAAGCGTGGAGGATGAACGGATCGCGCATCGATCTCGTTCTCTCCGATCTCATGATGCCCGGCGGGCTCGATGGTCGGGAGCTGGTCCAGCAGCTACGCCGCGACCGCGCCGACCTTTGCGTGATCTACATGAGCGGCTTCTCGCCCGAACATGCGGGGCAGGGAGAGGTGCTCGTCGATGGCGTCAACTTTCTCGAGAAGCCCTACCAGCCGATCAGGCTGTTGCAGCTCATTCGTCAGCAGCTCGACCACCGATCGCCTCCGGGGCGTTGATCCCGCTCACCGAACGCGCGGCGCGTATTCACGGCTCCGGGCGAGTGACGACGTTCGTGGGCTCGTCGTCGTGGTCCGAGACCAAGCCTTCAGCGTCGGGATCGGTGGGCAGATCGGAGGAGAAGCCCGCGGTGGGCGGGTTGACCCGCGGCGGCCCCATCCCCGGCAGGGTCTCGGGGACCACAGCGCTCGGGGGCTCCGCGACGAGACCCGGTAGCAGCGGCATCGTGTACAGCTCCGAGAGCGGCGGCTCCGGTGGATCGAGCGGGATCGCGTGCGACTGCGAGAACCTGATCGAGACGCCGGCGGGTGCAGGCGGTGGCGGTGGCGGAGGTGCGACGTCGTCGACGAGATCGTCGAACAGCTCGGCGGCGAGCCTCGCAACGCCCGTCGGCGTTGGCGCCTTCGTTCGCACGGGGGCCGGTTCCACACACTCCGGCTCGGGCGGCGGTGTATCGATCGGAGGTGACGGCGGTGCATACGACGGCGATGCGCGCTTCGCCGCCGGGAGTCCCGTGGCACGCAGGGCGTCGGCGACGTAGCTGTCGATCAGGTCCTCGAGGTCGTCACTTCCGGGCACCGACCGAGGATACCAATCCTGCGACCGCGGGGAGATACGCAGCTGATTACTTCAACCATCCGTGCGGGACCGTTCCGCTTTCAGCACGGCGGAGACAAGCGGGAGACGTGCAAACGATTCTTCGATCGGACGCGTGTCGCTTGCGTGGATGCATCCCGCTGTGTCCTTCTGCCGGCAGATGTCGCCGCACGCCGCATTCGCAACTCTCGCCATCACGCTGATCGGTTTCGTTCGGTCTGTGATCCTGCCGGTCACAGACAACGACGGCATTGGACGGTACACCAAAGACATGTGCGGATCTCCAGGGCTTGGCGTTGGCGGCGAGGTTCGGGCGAATCCGCGTAATGCGGTCGTGGGTCGTGCGTCGAGTGGTCATTCGGTCCTCGTCCTCATCGCCTGGTTTCGCCGATTCCGCGGGTAAAATACGGAAGTCGCAGTGGTCCATCCCCTGGACGAGGGTCTGTGTCCGCACGAGTCGCTGATGCGTCATCTCCCCCAGCGGATAGTCGAGGTTGCACCACGCGGCGACGCACAGATCGACCGCGTCGTGTTCGCGAAAGTAGCTCGCGACCGGGCAGTGAACGACGTCGAACCCTGTCCCGCGCTCCACCTTCGCCAGCTCGACGAGGTAGCCCGGGGCGTTGAACGGAAAGCTCAGTGTTACGCCGGCCTCCGGACCCTTGGCAGTCGTTGCGAATCCGAGTGCGGCTCGTTTACCGGGCTTGAGACGAGCGAGCTTCGAAGCCAGCCGACCCCACACGCCATAGATCCCCCACGCGGCATCCGCGACGAGCTCGACGGCGTATTCGCGGCGAATACCCTCTGCCAGCAGCGCATCGAAGAACGCGAGCGTGAAGCAGGCCAGGCGCACGTTCATCGTGCTGCCGGCGGTAGGTTGTCGCGTCAGCTTCGGCACCTTGGCTGCGTAGTCGTGCCACGCCACTGTCAGATAGCGGCCGACGTCATCCTTCGTGAATCGTCCCTTATCGGGCGCGCCTCGAGCGCGCAGTCGACCGACGAGGACTCGTCTCGCAACCCGCCTGGTCCACGGTTGGTACAACAGCTTCACGATGTCCATGACGTCATCTTCCTGGTTGCCGAGTGATCAGAACGGGTCGCTGAGTTCTGGCGCGGTGTGAATCTGGATCTGTCGAGCAACGAGCCCGCATGCTGCGAAGCTCGCCGTGGTCATCGCAGTTGCGGCTTCACGAACCGCAGCAGCCGCCCTCTGTGGTCTTCACAGGTGTTTCGACGATGTCGTAGCCCGCCGAGCGGACCGCCGTGCGCATGGCGTCGATCGAGGTCTGACCCTCATCGAACTTGACCGTTGCTGTGTGCTGCGGAAGTGATACGTCGACGTTGTTCACTCCGGGTACGGCAGTTAGTGCACGACTCACGTTGCTCACGCAGCCGCCGCACGTCATGCCCGATACGTTGAGTTGTTCCGTTGTCATCGAGATCTCCATTGTGAGGGTGAGACTTCAGCAATCGGCGACGAACCTAGCGTCGTGCATGTCCGCGAGGTGATGCACACGCGCCCGCAGGTCGGCCACATCGCCGGATGTCGTGAACCCGATGGCGATGCCGTCGCTCGTATCCGATGGCATCGTCGCGAGCTCCAATGCCGGTACGCATCACCGTCGCGCACTTCCTGCACGTGACCGAGGGTAGAACGCAAGGCTTGCGCGGGGCCACTCGGCCGAGCGCGGCCAAGTCACGGAACGCTGCGTAACCCGCGAAATCACACGTGTTGGATCGAGCGTTGCTCCAATCCGAGGTGATGCTCGATCGAAATCGCACCCGGGCCATCGTCCAGATGGGTGGTGAAGGAGCGGCGCTCGCCGCACGCGGCGCGGCCCAGCCAGGCGCCGCGTGAAGTATTGCGCCACTACCTCGCTCTTCGTCCTCGCTGCGCTCGCTGCACCGGCGGACGCCGACGACCAGGTCGCGTTGCCGACGCCGTTGCGCGTCGCCGACGTGGAGCGGATCGCGAAGGCGCGCCGCTCCGAGGTCGTCGCCGCAGGCGCACGGGCGCGAGCTGCGGCCCAGCGACCGACGATCGTCTCGGCGCTCGAAGATCCGGAAGTGTTTGCATCGATCGATCACCTTCCGTTCATGGGCGGCGGCGCCGACGTCAGCTTCGCGCTCGAGCAACGCTTCCCGCTGTCGGGCATCCGCCGCAACCGCTCGCGGGCCGCCGAGGCGACCGCGCAGCGCGAGCTGGCGCTCGTCGATCGCACCAGGCTCGACGTCGAGCTCGAGGCGGTGGCGGCGTTCTGGATGCTTGGCGAGCTGAGGGAGCGCGCGAGGATTCTCGATGACCAGCGCGCGCTCGCCGATCAGATGGCCGCCGCCGCCACGGCACGGTTCTCGACGAACGCCGGCATCCAGGCCGATGTTCTGCGCGCACAGCTCGAGGTCGACCGGCTCGCCGGCGAACAGCAGGCGATCGTGGCCGAGCTTCGCGGCGCCGAAGCCATGTTGAACACGAGCCTCGCGCGATCTCCCAGTGCTCCGATTCCCGATCTCGACAACGCGGTCTCCGATGCCGAGCCGCCGACGGCCGACAAGATCGCAAGCACCGCGATCACGAACCGACCCGAGCTCCGCGCCGGACGTGCCGAGATCGATCGCGCCGAGGCGGAGGTCTCGGTGATGAACTCGATGTATGCGCCGATGGCGATGGTCCGCACCGGGCCGTCGTACACCATGGCCGACGGCGCTGGCTGGATGGTGATGATCGGCGTCAGCATCCCGCTGTGGCGGGGCAAGCTGCGCGCCGGCGTTGACGAGGCACGTGCGATGGTCGACATGACCAACGCCGATCTCGAAGCGATGCGCCGGATGGTCGGCGGCGAGGCCACCGTCGCCCGCGAGCGCGTCGCCGCGGCGCGTGCGCGCTACCTCGCGCTCCGCGATCGCATCGTGCCTCGCGCGAAGCAGGTGATCGCACCCACGCTTGCCGCGTACGCCTCCAATCAAACGCCGCTGGTCAGCGCGATCGAGACCGCGCAAGTCGTGTGGGAAGTCCAGCGCGACCTCGCCATGGCACGGGCGGAGCTCGGCATCGCGTGGGCGCGGCAGAACCGCACGACCGGAGAGACACCATGACGCCCGAATCCCTGACGGTCACGCCGCCCGCGCCCGCGTCCGAAGTGCGTCCGCCGCCACCGCCACGCTGGCGTGCGAGCTGGGGTGGCGTATTCGCGATCGCGCTCCTTGCCGCCGCGGTCGGCGCGTTCGCGGGAACGCGCCTCCTGAGCTCGGAGCCGGCAAGCCCACCACCTCCCGGAGGTGGCGGGATGTCGGGTAGGCCCGTTATCGCCGACGACGTTCCAGCGGTACCGCCGGGCGCGGGATCGCAGGCGGTCTACATCTCGACGGCGCGACAGCAGCTCGTCGGGGTACGCAGCGCACGGGTCGGTCGCCAGCATGTCGAGGGCGAGGTGCGCACCGTCGGGGTGCTGGCCTATGACGAGACGCGCATCGCGCAGATCCACACCCGCGTCTCGGGCTGGGTCGAGCGATTGTACGTCGATTACATCGGTAAGCCGGTACGGCGCGGTCAGCCGCTGTTCGCGGTCTACAGCCCCGACCTCGCGACCGCGCAAGCCGACTACCTCGTTGCATGGCACGCGCGTCAGAAGCTCGCCGAAAACAGCAACGTCGACATCCGCGCCGGCGCCGACGCGCTGCTGGCAGCGTCGCGCGAGCGGATGGGGCGCTGGAACGTGACCGACGCACAGATCGACGAGCTCGAGAAGGCCGGACGCCCGACGCGCACGATGTCGATCGAGTCTCCCTTCGACGGCGTCGTGCTCGCGAAGGACGCGTTCGCCGGCCAGTACATCACGCCGGAGATGACGTCGTTCAAGCTCGCCGACCTGTCGAAGCTGTGGGCGGTCGGGCAGATCTTCGAGTACGAAGCCACGCGCTTCCACGTCGGCGACACGGTCGAGGTCGAGTTCCCGTACGGCCAGGCCCCGAAGCGCGAGGCCAAGATCGAGTTCATCTATCCCGACGTCGATCCGGCGACTCGTCGCGTCCGGTTCCGGGTCGCGATCGACAACCGCGAGCGCACGCTCAAGCCCGATACCTACGTCAACTTGATCTGGCACGGCGAGTCCACGGATCGACTGGTCGTGCCGAAGGAGGCCGTGATCGATACCGGCCCGCGCAAGTACGTGCTGCTCGCGCTGGCCAACGGCTACTTCGAGCCGCGCGACATTCAGGTCGCGCCTCCGATCGGCGAGTTCTATCCCGTCGTCGCAGGTGTCGCCGAAGGTGACCGCGTCGTGACCTCGGCGCAGTTCCTGATCGATTCCGAGACCAACCTGATGGCCGCGATGCAGGGCATGTCGTTGTCGATGCCAGGGATGGAGATGGGCAAGCCCTCGACCAGCGCGAAACCGGCCGCGGGCAGCGGCGCCAACCCGACAACGCCATCCAAGGGCAGCGCGGCCTCGATGCCCGGCATGCCGGGGATGTGAAGACCATCATGGCAACCCAAGACGAACCCGCGTTGACGCAGGAAGCGCAGCGCCCGCAAGGTCCGCAGTCGACCGTGATCGGTCGCCTGATCCGGTTCTCCGCGAACAACGCGTTCATCGTCATCCTGCTGATCCTCGCGATCGCCGGCGCCGGCTACTGGTCGCTGAAGAAGACCCCGATCGACGCGATTCCGGATCTCTCGGACGTCCAGGTCATCATCATGACCGACTGGGAAGGGCGAAGCCCGACCCTCGTCGAGGAACAGGTCACGTATCCGATCGTGACAACGCTGATCTCGGCGCCCAACGTGAAGGTGGTCCGCGGGTTCTCGTACTTCGATGTCTCGTTCGTCTACGTCATCTTCGAGGACGGGACAGATCCGTACTGGGCGCGCACCCGCGTACTCGAATACCTGAGCTCGCTCCAGGGACGATTGCCCGAAGGCGTCAAATCGCAGCTCGGGCCCGACGCGAGCGGCGTCGGCTGGGGCTTCGAGTACGCGCTTGTCGACAAGACCGGCAAGCATGATCTCGCGCAGCTGCGGACGCTCAACGACTGGTACGTCCAGTACTGGCTGCGCAGCGTGCCCGGCGTCGCCGAGGTCGCGCCGTACGGGGGCTTCGTCAAGCAGTATCAGATCGAGATCGATCCCAACGCGCTCGCGTCGTTCAACATCCCGCTCGACACGGTCGTGACGGCGGTGCGCAAGAGCAACAACGACGTCGGCGGCCGCGTCGTGGAGTGGACGGGCCGCGAGTACATGGTGCGCGGTCGCGGCTACGTCAAGAATGTCTCTGACCTCGAGCAGGTGTCGCTCGGCGCACGCCCCGACGGGACGCCGATCCTGGTCCGCGACGTCGCGCGCGTGCACATCGGACCGGAGATGCGTCGCGGCGTCGCCGATCTGAACGGTGAAGGCGATGTCGCGGCGGGGATCGTCGTGATCCGCCAGGGCGTCGACACGTACGGCGTCATCGAAGACCTCAAGAAGGCCGTGAAGGAGAAAGTACAACCCGCGCTGCCCGAGGGCGTCGAGTTCGTCACGACCTACGACCGCTCCGACCTGATCGAGCGATCCATCGACACGCTGAAGGGCAAGCTGATCGAGGAGCTCATCATCGTCTCGCTCGTCTGCATCGTGTTCTTGTGGCACCTGCGCAGCGCGTTCGTCGCGATCCTGACCCTGCCGCTCTCGATCCTGCTGTCGTTTACCGCGATGCACGCGCTCGGACTCGGAGCGAACATCATGAGCCTCGGCGGGATCGCGATCGCGATCGGCGCGATGGTGGACGCCTCGATCATCATGATCGAGAACGCGCACAAGCACATCGAGCACGACACCACGGGCCGGTCGCGTCGAGAGATCCTGACCGAAGCCGCCCAGCAGGTCGGGCGTCCACTGTTCTATTCGCTACTCATCATCACGGTGTCGTTCCTCCCGATCTTCTCGCTCGAAGGTCAGGAAGGCCGGTTGTTCCACCCGCTCGCGTTCACCAAGACGTTCGCGATGGGTTTCGCCGCAGTCACGTCCGTGCTGATCGTGCCGTTCCTGATGATCGCCTTCATCCGTGGCAAGATCCCCAAGGAGGAGAAGAACCCGATCAATCGGTTCCTGATGTGGGCGTACCACCCGTTCGTCCGGTTCGTGCTCCGCCACCGCGTCGCCACGCTGATCGGCGCGGCGGCGCTCATGGCGGGCACGGTGCCCGTGTTCATGCGCCTCGGGTCGGAGTTCATGCCCCCCCTCTACGAGGGGACCGTGCTCTACATGCCGATCACGCTGCCCGGCGCGTCGATCGAGACCGCACGCGAGCTGCTGCAACTTCAGGACAAGCTGATCATGCAGGTTCCTGAGGTCGCCTCCGTATCTGGCAAGGCGGGCCGAGCGCTATCGGCGACCGATCCGGCACCGCCGGAGATGTTCGAGACCGTGATCAACCTCAAGCCGGAATCGGAATGGCGGTCCGGCATGACTCCCGACAAGATCATCGCCGAGCTCGACCGCGTCGTGAGGATTCCAGGCGTCGTGAACGCGTGGACGATGCCGATCAAGGCGCGCGTCGACATGCTGTCCACCGGAATCCGCACTCCGGTCGGCATCAAGGTCTTCGGGCCCGACCTCGCGAAGATCAACGAGATCGGCGCGCAGATCGAGACTGCGATCCGGGGGGTGCGGGGGACACGCAACGTGTTCGCCGAGCGAGTGACCGGCGGCTACTACCTCGACTTCACGATCAAGCGCGATCAAATCGCGCGCTACAACCTCAACGTCGCCGACGTCGAGATGGTGATCGAATCCGCGATCGGCGGCGCAAACGTCACGACGACGATCGAGGGCCGCGAGCGCTACCCGGTCAATATCCGCTACCAGCGCGCGTACCGCGCCGACATCGACGCGATCCGTCGGACGCTGATCGCGACGCCAAGCGGCGCGCAGATCCCTCTCGAGCAGGTCGCCGATATCAGTGCATCGACCGGCCCGACGGTGTTGCGCACCGAGCAGGCTCAGCTCCTCGGCTACGTCTACGTCGACGTCGGCGATCGCGACCTCGGCGGCTTCGTCGAAGACGCGAAGCGAGCCGTCGAGACATCCGTGAAGCTGCCCGCAGGCTACACGCTCGAGTGGAGCGGCCAGTACGAGTACATGCAGCGAGCGACCGAGCGGCTCAAGATCGTCATCCCGATCACGCTCGCGATCGTGATCGTGCTGCTCTATCTGAGCACGCGCAAGGCCGCGAAGGTCGGCATCGTGCTGCTCGCGGTCCCGTTCTCGCTGATCGGCGCCTTCTGGCTGCTCTGGCTCCTCAACTACAACCTCAGCGTGGCCGTGTGGGTCGGGATCATCGCGCTCGCCGGCGTCGATGCCGAGACGGGCGTGGTGATGCTCCTGTATCTCGATCAAGCGTACGACCGGTTCAAGCAAGAGGGGCGCATGCGCAACATGCACGACCTCCAGCTTGCGGTCGAGGATGGGGCGGTGAAGCGCATCCGGCCGAAGATGATGACCGTGCTGGCCATCCTGATGGGTTTGCTCCCCATCATGTGGAGCCACGGCGCGGGCGCCGACGTGATGAAGCGCATCGCGACACCGATGGTTGGCGGCGTGATCACGTCATTCGTGCTCGAGCTCCTGATCTATCCGGTGATCTTCACGGTGTGGAAAGGCCGGGAGGTGCGGCGGGCGATGAAGAGCGCCGCAAGCACGCCGTCGGGAGCTGAACCAACATGATCCCGCGCCGGCTCAATGCACGAGCGCAAATGGTGCGAGGACCCGCGGGGCTCAGACCAGGCCGTATCCATCGAGCTCCAGACGCTGTTCTCCCAGGTCGGCATCACAATCGTCGTCGACAACGCGATCGAGCTTCGCGGCACGGGGTTGTCCACGATCAGCGAGTCCACGGAGCCGCAGGAAGCGCCGGGCAGCATGTCGGCTCGGTTGCCCACGCTCGTTGCCGACCGATTCACGAACGATGCGGTCGATATCTTCGTCGTGGACGCTCTCCCCTCTGGCATCGGAGGTCTCAGCCTCGGAACGCCTGGCCCACCGCTTCGTGGCAGCTACTACGATGGCCTGATCGTTCGTCGCAGCGCGAATGACTCGCAGCTCGCGATCGTCATCGCGCACGAGACCAGCCATTTCCTTGCGCTGCAGCACGTCACGAACGTCGGCGTCTCCGGCATGGTCTATCCCGACCCCCTTGACGACACGCAGCCCGGGCAGAGCAATCTGATGCAGTCCGGGTCGAAGCTCACCCCAGATCAAGGCTTCGCGCTATCCCGAAGCGCTCTGCTACGCACCGAGTGAGATCTGCGCGCTAGCCCTTGGGCTTGAAATCGTCCGAACGAACGCCGTGCTTCTTGAGTAAGCGGTGCATGCTCTCGCGTTCGATCCCGGCGCGTTCCGCAGCCTGCGTGACATTGCCGGCAACATCCTTCATCAGCGCGACGAGGTACTCGCGGGTCGCGCGGTCGCGTGCGGTCTCGAGCATGTCCCGGTACGAGAGCGTCTCGAGCTTGAGCCCGTGGCCGCTACGATGCGGTACAGCCGTGAGCTCGTCGGTGAATGCCGTGACCGCGATCTTCGACCCGTCGCTCACCGCCAGCGCTCGCTGGACCACGTTCTCGAGCTGGCGAACGTTACCGGGCCAGTCGTAGTCGAGGAGCGCGCCGAGCGCGTCCGCGGTGAACCCATCGGCCTGACCGCCGCGGCGGTGGCGTTCCACGAATAGTGCCGCGAGTAGCGAGATGTCGTCGCGTCGCTCGCGGAGCGGCGGAACACGGATCGGGAAAACGTTCAGGCGATAGAACAGATCGTCGCGGAACTTGCCGGCGGTAACGGCAGCATGCAGGTCGACATTGGTGGCGGCGATCACCCGCACGTCGATTCCGCGTTCGGCGCTGTCCCCGACTCGCCGTACGGTGTGTTCCTGCAACGCGCGGTTGAGCTTCACCTGCATCGCGAGCGGGAGCTCGCCGATCTCGTCGAGAAGGAGCGTGCCGTCGTGGGCTTCTTCGAACAATCCAGGATGATCGACGCTCGCACCGGTGAACGCGCCCTTCGCGTAGCCGAACAGCTCTGCCTCGAATAGCGCCTCTGGCATCGCGCCGCAGTTCATGGGGACGAAGCGTTTCTCCTTTCGCACGCTCGCGTGATGGATCGCGTGAGCAACGACCTCCTTTCCAGTTCCACTCTCACCCGTGATCAACACGGTGGCATCACTCGTCGCCGCGCGCTGGATGAGCTCGAGCACCTTCCGCATCTGCGCGCTCTCGGCGACGATGCTATCGAGACGGTGTGCACCTGCGAGCGCGGCTTGGAGATCGCGCGCCTGAGCGCGCAGCTGGCGGCGCTCCACGGCGCGGCGTACGACGATCAGCGCCTCGTCGGGCTCGAATGGCTTCTGCAGGTAGTCGTATGCACCGAGCTTCATGGCCGCGACCGCGTCCTGGACGGTCCCGAACGCGGTCATCAAGATCACCTCGGTATCGGGGTGCAGGCGTCGAGTCTCCTGCAACACGCGCATCCCATCGGCTCCTGGCATGCGGATGTCACTGAGGATCACGTCGAACTCGCTGGCAGCGATCAAGCCAAGTGCCCGCGTTCCATCCTCGGCGGTCGTGATGTGGAACTCGGGCGACAGGATCCGAACGAGAAGGCCGACGATGTTGTCCTTGTCGTCGACAACGAGAACGCGGGCCTGCGTCATGGCACCGCCACTTGCCCCGAGACAGGCAGCTGGAGGGCGACGAGCGTCCCGGACTCCGGGGACGACGAGATGGTGATGCTCCCACCGTGCGCATCCACGATGGCTTGCGCGATCGTCAGACCCAAGCCCGTGCCGCGTGGCTTGGTTGTCACGAAGGGTTCGAAGATCTGGTGGCGGATCTCGGGCGCGATGCCGGGCCCATTGTCGGCGATGGTCAGCGTCGCACTGTCGGCCGTCGTGGTCGCGTCGATCGTGATCGTCCCGGTCGCTTCGGTGGCCTCCGCCGCGTTGACGACGACGTTGGCGATCACCTGACGCAGCTTGCCAGCGTCCGCCGAGACCATGATCGGGCGATCGGCGACAACTCGGACGCTGCGATCGCGCAGAGCCCCAGCGCCCTCGAGGCGCTCCACGGCTTCGCGCGCGAGCAGCGCGAGGTCGACCGAACCGATCTCGAGCCGGTTTGGACGCGCAAGATCGAGGAGCTCCTGGACGATGCGCTGGCACAGGCGCGCCTCGTCGTCGATGATGCGGAGCTCTTCGGCGTTCGCTCCGGGCTCGGCGCGTAGCAGTTTGGTGTAGCCGATGATCACCGACAATGGATTGTTCAGCTCGTGCGCGACGCCCGCGGCGACCTGACCGATCGATGCGAGCTTCTGTGACAGCACGAGTGCCGCCTGCTCCTGCGCGAGGCTCGCGGCCATCTGGTTGAACGAGCTCGCGAGTTCGGCGAACTCGTCCTGCCCGGACAGCTCGATGCGAGCGTCCAGATCGCCCGCGCCGATCCGCCGCGCGCCGCGTCTCAGACTTTCGACGCGACGTACGATCGTGCGCGCCAGCCACGCGCCGACGGCTGCGGAGAGCCCGATCGCCAGGGCGAAACAGATGATGGTCCACGTCACCGACCTATCGCGGAGCGTCTCGGCGTGATGACGAGCCTCCACACTTCGCGCCTCGAGATCTGAATTCAACTGAGCATTGATCGAGACGACACGATCGACCACGGCCTCCAGGTCATCTCCGAGCTTCGCTACCTCCGCGCGGTCCCCGCGCGCGATGGCAGGTACGACCGTCGTGTGGAAATCTTTGTCGTTCTGCTCGGCGAGATCGGCGATCTGCTGGGCGAGACGCCTGTCGGATTCCGTCTCGGCGACCGACTGAAGATGCTGGATCGCTGCTCTCGTGGCGGCGACCACCTTCGCGTAGTGCTCGAGGTGGCCCGGGCCGAATTCGATCAGCGTGTGCGCCTGATGGATGTATTGCTCGCGCACCTGCGCTGCTGCCATGTGACCCGCGTGCTTCGCATGGTCGAGCCGGGCAACGTCCGACTCGGCGTCCGCGATCTTGTGGAGGGTCACAAGCTCGACGGCGAGCGCGATCCCGAACAGAGCCAGCACAGCGGCAAAGGCCGCCAGGATCCGGCGGCCGGTGATACTGCGCAGTGGAGGTCCCTCGTCGCCCACTCAATCATCGTCCTTGTCCGGAGCCGCCAGCGGATGCGCGCCGCCCTTGTCGGAGATCTCCCAGGCGTCGGTCCACGCCTTGATCTTCGCGAGGTCGTCGCCCTTCACCGAGCCCGGCTTGTCGAACGGCATCGTCGGCTTCTTGCCGGTGGTGCCGAGCACCTCGCGGATCGTGAATCCGATCGTGCCCGTGTGATGACCACCCGGCGGATACGTGTCCAT
>JBBRBG010000031.1:0-56424 GCA_038206055.1 Haliangiales bacterium | reverse complement strand
TGTCGTACGCGTCGTCGCAGATCTCCGGACCCGTGGTCCCGATCGGCGCGTCCGCGCTGGAGCCGTCGTCGTCGGCGAGTCGCCGCCCCGCGGGGCCGCACGCGACGAGGAAAGACAGCAGGCCAGCGGCGACGGACAAGGCGGCGGATCGCATGGGTCGGGACTGTATTCGCCCCGACAGAATCATCAAGTGAAAAACCGGACCACGCAGCGCGTCACGAGAGGTGGGGAAAGGTAGCAGCCGGTACCGTGTGCTACGTTCGGGCTCATGGGAATCATCAGTTTCATCAAGGGTGGGGTCAGGGAGCTGGCGATTGCCCGCCCCGATGAGTTCAAGGATCAGTGGGTCTACAAGCACCCCGATCAGACGATCCCGATGAAGGCGCAGCTCACCGTCGACTCCGACGAGGTCGCGCTGTTCTTCAAGGACGGCAAGTTCGTCGGCACGTTCTCCGCGGGGCGACACACGCTCGACGCGTCGAACATCCCCTTCCTGGGACAGCTCGTCGACAAGTTCACCGGCGGCAACGTCTTCATCTGCGAAGTCTTTTTCGTCACCACGCGCGAGCTCGCGTCGATCAAGTTCGGCACGTCGATCGGCGACGTCCAGGACCCGCAGACACAGCTTCGCGTCCGGATCATGGTGCACGGCGAGTTCTCGGCGCGCGTCATCGATCCCACGAAGCTCGTGATCGGGCTCGTCGGTCAGCGCGCCACCACGAACGAAGGCTTCGTGGGCTGGTTCAAGAGCCTGGTCCAGAAGGTGATGAAGGACGACATCGCCGAGCTGATCGTGAAGCAGAGCTGGCCGCTGATGAAGGTCACGTCGGGCGCGTACACCGACGAGATCGAGGCCAGCACGCTCACCAAGGTGCGCGGGCAGATCGAGTCCTACGGTGTCGAGATCATCCGATTCGGTGACTTCTCGATCACCATGGATCAGGCCGACAAGGATCGCCTCGACAAGCTCGTCGAGCGGTTCGCGTACGTCAACGCGTCGGGCGGCATGGCCGGCTACCAGCAGCTCGCGCAGGCCGAGATGATGATGGGCGCCGCCGAGGGCATGAAGAAGGGTGGCGATGGCGGCGGCGCGTTCCAGGGCGCCGGCATCGGCATGGGCTTCGCGATGGCCGGCCAGATGGGCAACGTGATGGGCAACGCGAACGCCAACAACGCGAAGCCCGCGGGCGAGAGCCGCGAGCAGATCATGTCGACCCTCAAGCAGCTCGGCGAGCTCAAGGCGGCCGGCATCCTCACCGACGCCGAGTTCGACGCGAAGAAGAAAGACCTCCTCGCAAAGCTCTAAGGCGGCGCCTTGATCGCCGACGCGGCCGCGTCGTAGTACAAGGCCACCTGCCGATGTCTCGTCTCGATAACCGCGCCTACTACGACGAATTCGCCGGCTGGTACGAGCGCG
Organism: Haliangiales bacterium; assembly: GCA_038206055.1. Lineage (GTDB taxonomy): Bacteria > Myxococcota_A > Polyangia > Haliangiales > Haliangiaceae > JABFXX01. The sequence goes on along the minus strand of JBBRBG010000031.1, from coordinate 55,007 downwards.
AGCGGCACCTGCCCTACCACCGGATGCTCGATGACCTCGAGGTCGATCTCGTCGAGCGCTACGGCGCGGGCAAGGACGTATTCGAGGTCGGCTGCGGTACCGGGCTGATCCTCCATCGCGTCGGAAAGTTCGCGCGCACCGCCGCCGGTATCGATCTCTCGGGCGGCATGCTCGCGAAGGCGGCCGAGCGCGGCCTCGACGTGGCGCAGGCCTCGGCGACCGCGCTGCCGATCGCGACCGCATCCGTCGACGTGGCGTACTCGTTCAAGGTCCTCGCGCATATCCCCGACATCGAAGGCGCGATGCGCGAGATGGCGCGGATCGTTCGCCCCGGTGGCTGGGTGCTCGCCGAGTTCTACAACGCGCGCTCCCTGCGGCGTCTCGTGAAGGCGCTCAAGCCGCCGACCGCGGTCAGCGAGCAGACGAACGACGAGCACGTCTACACGCGCTACGACGACGCCGCCGCGATCAAGAGCTACCTGCCGCCCGAGCTCGAGTGGGTGACCAGCCGCGGCATCCGCGTGCTCACACCGATCGCGAAGGTGCACGAGCTTCCGATCGTAGGGCCGGCGCTGCGCTGGGCAGAGCATCGGCTCGCCGACCTGCCGATCGCGCGCGACGTCGGTGGGTTCCTGGTCGCCTGCTGCCGCAGGCGCTGAGCACCCAGCGATGAAGACGGTGATCGCCGGTAACGGGATCGTGGCCCTGACGGCGGCGTTCCGCCTCGCACAGCGCGGTGGCGAGGTGGTGATCATCGGGCCATCGGCGCGTGCGGGCTCGGCCACGCTCGCGGCAGCGGCGATGCTGAACTCGTTCGCGGAGCTCGATGAGGATTCGCTCGCGACCGACGTCGATCGCCTGAAGTTCGAGATGTCGCGGGCGGCCACCGACCGCTGGGATGTGCTCGGCGCGGACCTCGGCGGGATGGCCGGGCTCGGTCACGGCGTCGGGACGTACGTGCTCGATGACGGCGATGTGGCGCCGATCCTCGCGGCGTGCGTCGACTACGGCGAACCACACTCGATCATCGACGCGTGCGAGGTGCCAGGCTACGCGCCGGTGCACGGAGTGGAGCGCGCGATCCGCCTCGATCGCGAGGGCTGGATCGATCCGCGGCGCGTGGTAGCGGCGCTCGACCGCGCGCTCGCCGCAGCGCCCAACGTGACGGTCATCGACGGCATGGTCGAGCGGCTGCGCGCCGGCGGCGGCACGATCACCGGCGCACTGCTGTCGAGCGGGCGCCTCGTCACGGGCACCCACTACCTCGTCGCCAACGGGGCGAGCGTGTCACGGCTGCTCGATGCCAGCGACCTCGGGATCCTCGTGCAGCGCGTCGTGTATGGCGTCGGCACATCGGTGGAGGTCCGGCACGCGCATCGCGCCTGTCTGCGCACCACGAACCGCGGCGTGTACCTCGCGCCCTGCGGCGATGGCGGGACCGTGATCGGTGCCACCAACGTCGTGTCATTCGTACCCGAGCCGGCCGATCCTGAGGCACCGTCGCGGCTCGTGGCCGCGGCCACGGCGGCGTTCGACCGCGCGCTGGCGGGCGCGGAGATCGCGCGAGTCAACGTGGGTTGGCGCCCGATCAGCCTCGATACGTACCCGCTCCTCGGCGCCACCTCGATCGCCAACCTCACGATGGCGAGCGGCACGCGGCGCAATGGCTTCCACCTCGCGCCACTGATCGCGGAGTACCTCGCGGCGCTGATCCACGGCGCACCCACAGATCCGCGGCTCGCCGTGTTCGCCCCGGAGCGCGCTCCACTACGCACGCTGACGCGCGGGCAGGCGATGGCGATCGCGCTGCGCACCGGCGTCGTCGAGCTGGAGCAGCTCGAGGACCTCGAGCGGCTCCACGATGATGTCGGCGCCGACACGTGGGGGATCCCGCCGGAGCTGCTGCCCGTGTATCGCGCCGGTGTTACCGTTGGATCATGAAGCGGGTCGTGATCATTCAGGCGCGGATGACCTCGACTCGCCTACCCGGGAAGATCCTGATGAACCTCGGCGATCGCCCGCTGCTCGCCCACCAGATCGAGCGGTTGCGGCGATGCAACCATGTCGATGAGGTCTGCATCGCGACGACCGAGCTCCCTACCGACGACGTCGTCGTCGAGCTCGCCGTGGCCCAAGGAGTCTCGTGGTTTCGCGGCGACGAGGTCGATGTCCTGTCTCGCTACGTGGGCGCGGCGCACGAGACCCAGGCGGAGCTCGTCGTTCGCATCACCTCCGACTGTCCATTCATCGACCCGGAGATCACCGATCAGGTCATCGCGTGCGCGACCGATCCTGCGGCGCCGTGCGACTACGCCTCGAACACGTCGCCGAGAACCTTCCCGCGGGGCCTGGACACGGAGGCATTTCACGCCGACGTGCTACGGCGCGTGGATCGCCTCGCGCACTCACCCTCGTCCCGTGAGCACGTGACCTGGTTCATCCACAGCGAACGCCCTGATCTGTTCCTCCAGCGCAAGGTGACCGGGCCACGTGACGATTCAGACCTTCGCTGGACGGTCGACACGGCCGAGGACCTGGCGATGGCTCGTGCTCTGTACACCGCCGCGCGGCTCGACGTCGAGCACGTCTCCACCGCGGGGCTTGTCGCCGTGGCGCGCGCACACCCCGAGATCATCTCGATCAATGGAGCGATCCAGCAGCGATGCTGATCGCGTTCCGTGTCGACGCGTCACGCCAGATCGGCGGCGGTCACCTCGCTCGCTGTCTGGCGCTCGCCGACGCCTTGATCCCGCACGGCGCGCACGTCCTCTTCATCCTGCGCGGCGGCGAGAAGGCTGGCGGTGTCGACCTCGCGCGGCGCGGCGTGACGCAGCACTGGATCCCTGCGGGCGAACCCGACGCAGAAGGCACCCGGCGGATCCTCCAAGGGCTCCCGGAGCGACCGGCCTGGTTGGTGGTCGATCACTATGGTCTCGCAGCGCCGTGGGAACGCTCGGTCGCTGATCTCGTTGGCCGGATCCTCGTGATCGACGACCTCGCCGATCGCCCGCACGACTGCGATGTGCTGGTCGATCAGAGCTCGCTCGAGTCGAATCGCTACGCAGCACTCGTTCCTTCTCGCTGCCAGATCGTCCTCGGCCTCGAGCACGCGCTCCTCCGCCCGGAGTTCGCGGCGGCCCGCGCTGTCCAGCCAGCACGCCCCCCCGGTGTGCGCTCGATCCTCGTATCACTGGGAAGCGCCGACCCGGACAACGTGACGCTCCAGGTGATCCAGGGATATCAGGAGCTCGATGGCAGCGCACCGCGGCTGGTGGTCGTGGCTGGACACCACAACCCCCACATCGCGAGTCTGACGGCCGCCTGTACCGGCGACGAGCGGATCTCGCTCCACGTCGGCGTGGAGCGAATGTCCGACGTTCTCGTCGGATCCGACCTCGCTATCGGCGCCGTTGGTGTCTCGATGTGGGAGCGATGCTGTCTCGGGGTGCCGTCACTGGTCGTCGGCCTCACCCCCGCACAGGACGACCTCGCCGAGCAGCTTGCGCGCCGTGGACTCGTGCGATACCTCGGCCCGAGCCACATGCTCGGGCCAGCTTCGTATCAGAGCGCCGTGATGGGCGCACTCGGGGATCCCGGGCCCGTTCGCGACATGGCAGTACGCGCGAGCGCCTTCGTCGATGGACGAGGCGCCGAGCGAGTCGCGGCAATCATGTCGGAACACGATGTCTGAGATCACGATCGGAACGCGGCGCATCGGGCGTGGTCAGCCTCCGCTCGTCATCGCGGAGATGTCGGGCAATCACAACAACTCGCTCGATCGCGCGCTCGCGATCGTCGATGCGGCCGCCGCTGCGGGCGCCCACGCCGTCAAGCTCCAGACCTACACGGCCGACAGCATGACGCTCGACCTCGACACTCCCCCGTTCCGCATCCTGGACCCGGGGAGTCCGTGGCAAGGGCGCACGCTCTACGACCTCTATCGCGAGGCTTCGACTCCCTACGAGTGGCACGGGCCGATCATCGAGCGCTGCAAGGAGCGCGGCATGCTGTGCTTCAGCACGCCGTTCGACGCCGCCGCGGTCGACTTCCTCGAGACGCTGGACGTGCCCGCGTACAAGATAGCTTCGTTCGAGAACACCGACATCCCTCTCCTCCAGCGCGTCGCCGCGACGGGCAAGCCGATCATCATGTCGACCGGCATGGCAACGCTCGCCGAGCTCGAGGAGTCGGTTGGAGCGCTGCGCGAGGCAGGCGCGTCTTCGCTCGTCCTCCTCAAGTGCACGAGCTCGTACCCCGCGCCGCCGGACGACACGAACTTGATGACGATTCCCGACCTCCGTGAGCGCTTCGCCTGCGAGGTGGGACTCTCCGATCACACGCACGGGATTGGCGTCGCGATCGCATCCGTGGCGCTCGGCGCGTCGGTGATCGAGAAGCACTTCACCCTCGCACGCGCCGATGGCGGCGTTGACTCCGCATTCTCGATCGAGCCCCACGAGCTCCGAGAGCTGGTCGCGGAGTCCGAGCGCGCCTGGCGTGGGCTCGGCGGCGTCAGCTATGGGCCGACCGCCGCCGAGCTGGGCTCGTTGCGCTATCGCCGGTCGTTGTACGCCGTCGAGGATATCGCCGCTGGCGCTCCGTTCACCGCGTCCAACGTCCGCGCGATCCGGCCAGCCGGTGGCCTTGCTCCGAAGCACATGAGCGACTTGCTCGCCCGCACCGCCGCTGGCCCGATTGCACGTGGCACGCCGATCACCTGGGATCTCGTCGCCGGCGAGGGCCGTTAGCGAGGCGTCCACTCGGACCGAAGGATCCCGAGCCGGTGGACATCCACTCGCTCGGAACCAACCACGTGATGGCTGCGGAAGACGCCTTCGAGCTGGAAGCCAAGCTTGCGGTGCAGCGCGAGACCCGCCGCGTTGAACGCGAGCACCTCGGACCAGAGCTTCTCCAGCCGCAGCGAGCCGAACGCGTGGTCGAGAGCAGCGAGCAGCATGCGCGTTCCGGTACCACGCGGTGCCGCGTCGCCTGCATAGAACCCCCACGACGCAGTCTGGTTGTCGCGATGGATGTCGTTGAAGCCGACGACGCCGAGCGGCGCCTCGTCGTCGAGGTACAAGAAGTACAGCTTCGTCGGGTCGTCCTTCATACGCTCGAACCACGACCGATGCTCGTCGAGCGAGATCTCGTGCGTCGTGTACATGTTCCTTCGAACCTCGGGCCGGTTGCGCCACCTCAGGACTGTGTCGAGGTCACCCGCCTCGAGAGTGCGAAGTCGAGACACGCCCCATCATAGCTCCCGTCGAGCGCGCGCGATGTACCATCGAGGCGATGAGACGGGTGCGCTTGCTGCTGCGCGATCGCCGCAGTGCGTACGTGCTCCTCGGCTTGCTCGCGGTGGCGTACGCGGTCACGCACATCTTCGCTTCGTCGTCTGATGCGGCGAACTGGGACGAGCTCGCGCTGCTGCGCAGGGCGCAGGAAGCGGCCATCACGGGAGATCTGCAGACCGGCGGAAGACCCGGAATGGGTGTCATCGCACTGCTCCCGATCGTCGACGGCTGCACCTCCGTCGTGAACGTGGTGGACACCGCTCGCCTGGTCTGGGCGATCGCGACCTTCGCGCTGCTCGGAGGTCTGTTCGAGCTCCTCCGCCGGGCCACGCGTCGCTCGCCGTATGCCTGGCACACCGCAGCGCTCGGCACCGCCCTGCTGGCGTTCGTCCCCGTGTTCCTTCGCTGGTCGCTCCAGATCCGCACCGATCAACCGGCGATCGCGGCCGCGGTCTGGGCCGGCGTGGCGCTGCTGGCGTCGCGCGAGCGGTTCGCGTGGGCAATCCTCGGTGGTGCGCTCGCCGCCACCGGTTATCTGTTCAGCCAGAAGGCGCTGTACATCGTCGCGCTCGCCGGCGTGGTCACCGCGGGCGATCTCTACATCGCGAAGGAGCTCGACTGGCGTCGCGAGGCGCGCCGTGCCGCGGGCTTCGTCGCCGGAGCCATCGCCGTCGTCGGCGCGTACAAGGTGATCACCCCGATGCTGTGGTCGACCCCGGGCGAGATGTCCCTCGACGCCGGGTTCGATCTCCTCAACTGGTACCGCTTCATTCTCCGCTACCGCCTCTATCCGGCGATGGTCACCTCGCTGCTGCCTCACATCGCCCTGCTGTCGCTGATCCTGATCGCGGCGATCCGCGCATTTCGTCGCGACACCGAGCAGCGCCGTCCGCTCCTCGTCGCGCTCGTCATCGCCTTGCTCGGCATCGGTGTAGGAAGATTTCACACCGCCTCGTTCCCGTACTTCTGGATCACGCTCGGCGTGTTCCCGGCGACGGCGATCGCGATGGGCTGGAACGGCATCCGCGAGCTGCTACCGCGCGCCCACGTGCCGATCGCGGCGGCCACCTGGCTCGCGCTGCTCGTCCTCGGTGCGCGCTATCGCGCCGAGACGCTGCGCGATACCCAGTACGCGCAACGAGCCACGTACGGGCTGATCGACGAGCACGTGCCGACCGCGCTGAAAGGGTTCTCGGCCGACGGTGCGCTGGTCTGCGGGCGCGGGCTGCAACCGCTCCCCGTGTTCTTCGGTCACGACATCTCGGAGCGCTTCTCGGGCGCCAATGGCCCGCGCTACACCGAGGACTTCATCCAGAGGTTCAGGACCATCCCGATCGCGTTCATGGTCCAGAGCCGCGTCTCGACGTTCCCGGAGGTCGTGAAGAAGTTCTGGAGCGATCACTACGTGCCGTACTCGGCCGCCGTGTCGCTCGCCGGCCATACGTTCACCGGCGCTACGAACAGCCAGCACACCTTCGATTTGCTCGTCGCTGGTCGCTATCGCTGGTTGCCCGGGGCCACCGCTGCGCGGATCTCGATCGGCGGGACGCTCGTTACCGCGGGCGACGCGATCGAGCTCGTCGCCGGGGCGCAGACGGCGGAGCTGCTCGATCCAGTCACCGACGGAAAGCTGGTGTTCGCGATCGATGCACCGCCCGGGCCCACCGACCTGCCGTTCTACGACGCGACCCAGATCCAGGAGCTGCTCGGGAACCGCCGCAGCTGGTGGTGAGTTCACGCCTTCTTGAGCGAGAAGATCGCGACGATCGACCCGAGTCGATCGCGCCGCGCACCGGTCGGCTCCTGCGAGAAGTACAGGCGATCGACAGAGCCCTCGAATAGCGCCAGTAGTCCTTCGAGATCGGTGATCGGGTTGGAAGCACCTGGTACGTAGCCGAGCTCGGCGGCGATCGCGCCGCGGCTCCGCGGGTTGTACTCAATGCCGACCGCGATCACGCCGCCCGCCTTGCACACCCGGACTAGCTCACTCGCGGCGCGTGTCTTGTCGTTGCTGTAGTTGAGGACCCAGCCGCAGACGACGACGTCCCACGCGGAGTCGCCGTAGGGAAGCGCGTGCATGTCGCCCAGGTCGATCATCGGCGAGTAGCTGATCAGGTCCACGCCGCGGATCCGACCGAGATCGAAGCCATGGGCCGCGAGGTTGTAGAGCTCCCCCTCCGCGCGCGGTCCGACGCACAGCACCGCCGCATCCGCATCGATGCACTCGAGGACCGACAGTGGCTTGACGAGGCTATCCGAACGGACCACCGACAAGTCCCGCATCCCCTTCAGGTTGTGCGAGATGGTGAGGTCGGCGACGCCCTCGCCGGAGCCCGTGAGCGTCTGGAGCCGGCGCCGGACCCCGGCGAGGTAGACGTATCGCGCGGTCAGGTACGCCCGCCGCCAGTATTCGATCAGGAACGCCTGATCCCACGCGTGCCGGAGGACGCCCTTGTAGCGCCACTTCCGGAACTGCCAGATCTCCCGGTCGTCTCCGGACGTCCGCTTCATCGAGCCTCCGCATGAAACCGCTGCAGGACCGAGGGGAACCTCCGCATCGCGAGCGCGAGCGGATCCTCGGGCGGGAGCCGGCCGGTGCGATGTCGCTCGTAGGCTTGACCGAACAGCGAGCTCGCGAGCTCGAGCTGGAGGACGAGCCGCTGGCCGCGGATCAGCGGCTTGCCTTTGTGCATCCCGCTCGTGTCGGCGACGAACACCGTGCCCGCCGGCCCATGCAGCTCGTGAACATCGGAGGCAGGAAACCCGGATGCGACCTCGCGATCCGAGAACCGTCGATCGCGGAAGAACGCCGGCGGCTTGGTCCGGTGCGAGCCGCGCACGTAGACGTGCGGCCCGTTGTCGGTGCCCACATCGGTCAGATAGATGAACAGCTTGAGGAATCGGATCCGATCCATGTCGAAGTGAAACAGCTGGGCGGCCTCCGATGACGGCGGACCGAACGGCGCACTCCACCACATCGTCACGAGATCGTTGATCGGGGGGGAGCCGAAGTACTTGCCGGCCAGATCGATGAAGCTCGGATCCCCGACGAGACGCCGCACCGCAGGAACCGTGAGGAGCGCTGCCTCGTCGAACTGATAGCGCGGCGCGGTCGGTGCCGCCGGATCGAAGCGGGCGCGAGATGGATCTCCAGCGACCGAAGGCACGCGGTTCGCCGGCGTTGCCGTTGCGAACGCCATCAGCTCCGCACACATCGCGGGATCGAGGCGGTGCGGGGAGACGGCATAGCCATCGCGGTCGACGGTCTCGCGCAGCGCAGCGCAGTCCTTGCGATCGCCGAGGAGGCCGGTGGGATCCTCGATCTCGATCGGAGCCGAGGCCCGTGCGATCGCTCCCGACAGCTCGCGATTGATCTCGCCGCGGGTGACGCAATGGAGCTTGCGAAAGCCGGCGTAACACACCGGGGGCGTGCGCCCCGTTCGCAGAAACGCCCAGTAACCGAGCCGGACCAGCGGGCCGAGGACCAGCCGACCAACGACGGGGCTGTACAGCACGGCGTCCTTCACGCGGCCGAGCCTACCGCAGGGTCACGCCGCAGCGCGATCACCGCGCCGCCACGCACGGCCAGCATCGCCGCGACCGCTCCGAGGTCACACCATGCCGCGCCGAGCAGCCGATAGCGCGGGATCAACACCAGGCCGAGCCCGACCGCGACGATCAGGCCGATGACCGAAGCGGCGATCATCGTGCGGTCGCGTCCCCGCGTCCACAGGTCGTACTGCGCAGCAGAACCGGCGACGCTCAGAGCCGCTGCCGCGAGAAGGACGACGTACGCGTCGAAGTTTGCCGCGTACTCGGGATGTCCGAGGTGGTTCACGAGCAGCCGCAAAAGCAGCCACGAGCCGGGAATCGCGACTGTCAGGAATACGGCGTACGCGGCCCACAAGCGGCGAGTCGCATCCTTGTACTCGCCGAGCCGGCGGCTCTTCCACGCCTTCAACATGCGCGGGAAGAACACGTTCCCGATCCCGGACTCCGCGAGCACCGAGAGCGCCCCCGCGATGGTCGCGTAGAAGCCGAACACGCCGAGCGAGCTCTCGCCATCGACACTGCCGAGCCAGGACCGCTCGAACAGCGCGATGCCGCGAAACGCGAGGCTTCCGAGTAGCAGCGGCGTGCTCACGACGAGACCGCGTCTCAGCCACCTCCAGTCGATCGGGCCCAGGCCGCGCCACGGCAGATCGCGCAGGAACCACAGCGCGAGGGCCGTGCCGATGCCCGCGCCGGCGGCCCAGCTCCTGAACACGAGCTCGAGTGTCCGCGAGGACGGAGATCGCCAGAGCAGCAGCGCGACGAGATACATCCACGCTCCGCTACGCGCGAACAGGACGATGCTTCCCGCGAGGGGGCGCTCGAGCATGTTGAGCAGGCGGTAGGACTCCTGCGCCACGTGCTCCAGCGCCAGGATCAGCAAGAACAGCGGCAGCAGGGTCCACGGAAGAAACCCACCCGCGAACACGGTGGTCCACACCAGAGCGGCCACGACGAACACGGCGCCGTACAATGCGAAGGCATTGCGTCGCCCTCGCGCCCACGCCTCGGGCGCTTCACCGACGAGAGAGCGGGCGCTGAACAGATGGAACTCGAGGCCCTGCAGGTACAGACCCCAGAGGTTCGCCGAGGCGAACAGCGCGAACACGCCGAGCTGTCCCGGCTCGAGGTAGCGTGCCATCGAGACGAGCAGCACCAGGCGCGCGCTCATCGTGATCCCACGGAGTACGACGTTCAGCGCGCCGACCGAGATCGCCTTCATGACGCCCGCGTGCCTGCCGCGAGCACCGCACCGAGACCCGCGGCCATAGCATCGAGGTTGCCCGGCTCGAGGACCTGCGGCGAAAACAGGGGATTGTCCAAAAAGCCGGGGAATGACCACGCGTGCACGGTTGCGAGGAAGCTGACGAGGTTGTCGTCGGAGACCGGAGCGGCGCTGCGAAGAACATCGGCGAGCGAGTCCACGAACGGATTGAAGGTCGGCGCGGCGAGAATCGAGGAGAAGAACATGGGCACGATCGTCGTCGCGGGCCGTCCCAGCACCGCCGCCTCGTACGCGGCGGTGCCCGACAACGACAGCGTGAACGCCGCACGATCGAGCAGGGCGAACGTCGAAACGGCAGGGTCGACCAGGCGGACGCCGGGGATCGCACCGATGCTGCGAAGCCAGCTGGGACTCCGATCGCCGAGGCCGTTCGGGTGCTCCTTGACGTACAGGTCGTGCGTCGAGGGAAGCGTGCGTGCGAGCGCGCGAACGAGCTCCGCCTGATTCGAGAACCGCGCGCCGAGAACATCGATCGATGCCTCCGGCTGACGGTGGAGCGGAAACAGCACGAACGGGCGGCCCGGGACCTCCGGCGGAATCCAGTACGGAGCTCGAATTCGATGGGAGGCCGCGTTGATCACCTCGAGCGATCGTTGCCGGATCAGCCAGCCAGGAGAGAAATGAGTCTCGTCGTGCGGATCCTCGAGCTGCAAGCGGAGGTGCTTCCACAGCTTGCGGGGCCACGCCGCGCGCGGGAGAGGTGGCTTCGCGTTGCGCAGGAAGTAGTCGGGCTGCGGCCGATCGCGCCGAAATGACGAGAGGAACGCCGCGGCATCGTCGTGATCGCGTGAGGTCAGCGACCGCGTCGGTGCAAGCTCGCGCTGGAAGGTCCCGCGGAACAGCCCCGACCGGCCCGTCGGAATGCGAACCACGTGCGGAGCGAAGAGCTCGATCCCGTGGCGATGACACACCATCGCAGTCACGATCTCGCTTCCGAAGGTCTGCTCGGCGAACGCGTGGCGGATGCGTCGCTCCGTCAGGAAGCGCTCCGCCTCCCGTGCCACCACCGCGAGATGGGCGAATGCGATCGCGTAGGGCCGCCCACGCAGGAGCCGGTCCATCAGGATGACGTCGTTGATTCTCAGCTCGCTGTCATCCTCGACGAGCGCGAGGCGAGCGCGGTCCGCGATCGAGGTCTCGCCGCGGCACCATTCGTCGCCCCACTGCGAGAGATCGAGGATCGCCTCCGGCGACGTGCCCTGGGCGACGAGCCAGCGTGCCCAGTGGCAGCTCGGCGAGATCCAGGAGATGCGGTGACCCGCTGCCGCGAGGCGCGTCGCGATCCCGTGGAAACAGATCGTCTTCTCGTAGTTCGCGATGAAGGCGATGTCAGAGGGCATACGCGGCGCCGACCTTGCGCACCGCAGCGATCACATCCGCTGCGTCCTGATCCGACATCGCCGGGAACATCGGCAGCGACAACAACGCATCGTACGCCGCCTCTGCGACTGGACACGCGCCGGCCGCGTACCCGAGCGAGCGGTAGTGCGACATCAGATAGACCGGCCGGTAATGCACCGCCACGCCGATACCCTCGGCGCGGAGCGCGGCGAACACCTCCGGGCGACCGACGCGCAGGCGATCCGACCGGAGCCGCACCGCGAACAGGTGATGACCGTGCTCGATCCCCGGCCGCGTCACGAGCGGAGCCACGCACGAATCGACAGCGAACGCGCGCTCGTAGATCGCGGCGATCTCCGCACGCCGCTGCCGCCATGCGGGCACCTTCGCGAGCTGACTGACCCCGAGGGCACAGTTGATATCGGAGAGGCGATAGTTGAAGCCGAGCTCCACCATGTCGTACGCCCAGGTCCCGAGCTTCTCCCGCTCGCGGTGATCGGTATCGATCCCGTGGTTGCGAAACCGGCGCGCGCGTCGTGCGAGCTCTCCGTCGTCGGTGGTGATCACTCCGCCTTCGCCCGTGGTCATCGCCTTGACCGGGTGCAGGCTGAACGTCGACGCATCGGCGAGCCCACCGACAGTGCGACCGTGGAAGCGTCCGCCGAGCGCGTGGCACGCGTCCGCGATCAGCACGATGCCGTGTGCACGCGCCCAGGGTACGAGCGTCGCGTAGTCACACGGCTGCCCGGCAAAATCGACCGCGATCACGGCCTTGGTCCGGGCGGTGCGGCAGCGCTCCGCGGTCTCGGCCGTGAGCAGCAGCGTCTCCGCATCCACGTCCGCGAACACGGGCTTTGCCCCGACATAGAGCGCCGCGTTCGAGGACGCGGCGAAGGTGATCGCCGGCACGATGACCTCGTCGGTCGCGCCGATCGACGAGGCGGCGAGCGCTGCATGGAGCGCGGCGGTACCGCTGTTGACCGCAACCGCGTGCTGCACCCCCGCCATCTGCGCGAACCCGCGTTCCAGCTCTTCGACGCGCGGCCCTGTGGTCAGCCACGCCGAGCGCAGCGCCTCGGTGACCGCGGCGATGTCGGCGTCGTCGATCGAATGGCGCCCGTATGGCAACAGCGTCGATCGCACCGGCGTCCCGCCTTCGACCGCGAGCCGCTCGCTCATGCCTGCTGCGCCGCGAGGGCAACGAGTTGCTCGCCCGTCAACCACTGCGTGTTCGTATCGCTCATGTAGCGAAATCCCTCGGGCAGCGGCTTGCCGGCATCCCACGAGCCCTTGTTCCACCACGGGTGCGCCGGCTCGACGACATACATGTCCTCGAGCTCGCGGGTGGTGCGCGCCTCGTCCTCGGAGATCAGCGCTTCGTGCAGCTTCTCACCGGCGCGGATCCCGATCGCGTGGACCTTGCAGCCAGGCGCCACGGCCGCCGCGAGATCCGTGAGCCGCACGCTCGGGATCTTCGGCACGAACACCTCGCCGCCGTGCATCCGCTCGATGCAGTTGATCACGAACGTCACGCCCTGCTGCAGCGTGATCCAGAACCGCGTCATCCGGGGATCCGTCACCGTGATCGTCCCCGTCTTCGCCTGCTCGGTGAACAGCGGGAGCACGCTACCGCGGCTGCCGATCACATTTCCGTAACGCACGCAGCTCAACGAGGTCGTGCGGCTGCCCGCATAGGCATTCGCCTGTACGAACAGCTTCTCGGCGACCAGCTTCGTAGCGCCGTAGAGGTTGACCGGATTCACGGCCTTGTCGGTGCTGAGCGCGAGCACGCGAGAGACGTTGCGATCCAGCGCCGCCTCGATCACGTTGCGGGCGCCGTTGACGTTGGTCAGGACCGCCTCGAACGGGTTGTACTCGCACGCCGGCACTTGCTTGAGGGCAGCGGCATGAACCACGATGTCGATGCCCTCCATCGCTCGCCGCAGGCGATCGGCATCCCGCACATCGCCGATGAAGTAGCGCAGGCTCGGATGATCGAGGCCCCGCGTACGCATCTCGTGCTGCTTGAGCTCGTCGCGGCTGAACACGACCAGCCGCCGCGGCTTCTGCTGCGCGAGCATCGTCCGTACGAAGTGCTGGCCAAAGGATCCCGTCCCGCCGGTCACGAGGACGCTCGACGTGGACCAATCCATGCGCACCAGGCTATCACGCTGTAGATTGTGGCGCGTGCGCCCGGCCATCGAGGTCCTCGACGTCCCCATCGTTCCGATCACCCTGCACGAGCTGTTGCAGGTGGTCTTCGAACGCCACGCTGCCCGCGCGCGGATGACCGTCGCGTACGCGAACGCGCACGTCCTCAATGTTGCCCACGGCGACCCTGCCCTGCGCGCCGCCCTGCGCGCCGCAGATCTCGTGTACTGCGACGGTGAGGGTGTCCGCGTCGCCGCTGCACTGCTCGGGGGCCACCTTCCCGAACGCATGACCGGTGCGGACTTCATCTGGGACCTGGCTCGGCGCGCCGCGGACGAGGCAGCGAGCATGTACTGGCTCGGCGGCGCGCGCGGCGTATCGGAAGGCGCGCTCCAGCGCCTCGCCAACGACACTCCAACGCTCGCGATCGCCGGCACACACCATGGGTTCTTCGCGAAGGACGGCGAAGAGACCACGCGCGTGATCGACGCGATCAACGCCGCGCGTCCCGGAATCCTCATGGTCGGCATGGGCACGCCCGCGCAGGAGATCTGGGTAGCCCACCATCGCGACCGCCTCGACGTACCGATCGTATGGTCGATCGGTGCCACCGCGGACTTCCTGGTCGGTGTGCAGCGACGCGGCCCCCCGCTGCTCACGCGGAACGGGTTCGAGTGGCTCGCACGCCTGGTCACCGATCCGCGTCGCATGTTCTCCCGCTACGTCGTCGGCAACCCGCTGTTCATCGCGCGCGTACTGCGCCAGCGTCTGATGCGGTAACGTGGAGGTTCGATGGTCGCCTCGCGCAACCGCCCGCTCCGGGTCCTGATCCTCGCGTTCGACGCCGTCTTGGTCGTCGGCGCGATGGCGATGGCCGCCGGGCTGCATGCCGCGCTGCGCGGGCACGTAGCACTGCTCAAGGAACCGCCGGGGTTCGGCGAGTACGCGGTCATCGTCTACCTCAGCGTTCCCCTGTGGCTGTGCCTCTCGGCGCTGTTCGGGCTTGACCGCACGTTCGAACGCATGTGGACGAGGCTCGGGCTCGCACTCGATCTCGTGAAGCTCCACATCGCGGGCTTTCTGGTGCTCCTGGCCGCCGTGTTCTTCACGCAGATCACGATCAACCGCAGCCTCGTGGTCCTGTTCCTCGGCTGCTCGCTCCTCTTGTTCTACGCGGGCCACAGCGCACTCGGCATGTGGCAGCGGTACCAGCACGCCGTCGGCCAATCGCGCGCACGCATCCTCGTCATCGGCGACGAGTCCGCGGAGCTCCGCGACCTGTTGCAACGCGCCCAGACCGAGCCCCGCCCACCAATGATCGTCGGCCATCTTGGCGCTGCCGCGCTTCCCGAGCTCACGTACCTCGGCTCGCTCGACGGCCTCGACCAGGTCCTCCACGACGAGCCCGTGGATCGCGTACTGTTCCTGCCGCCGTTCCATCGCCCCGCGGACGTCAAGGCGGCGCTGATCGTCTGCGAGACCCTGGGCATCCCGGCGGAGCTCGCCGTGGAGATGGCGCAGCCGTCGCAGGCTCGCCCCCGCGTGCTCGATCTGTACGGCCGCCCGTTCCTGTCGTTCGACGCCGCGCCGAAGCCGCTCGAGCGACTCGCGATCAAGCACGCCCTGGACTGGATGGCGGCCACGCTCGGCCTGATCGTCCTGTCGCCCCTGCTTCTGCTCGTGGCGATCGCGATCCTCGTGACCATGGGTCGGCCGGTGTTCTTCCTGCAGGCGCGCGCCGGACTGCACGGCCGGCAGTTCCGCATGATCAAGTTCCGGACCATGGTCATCGACGCGGAGGCGAAGCAGGCCGCGCTCGCGTCGCAGAACGAGATGACCGGTCCCGTGTTCAAGGTCACCCGCGATCCGCGCGTGACCAGGCTGGGGAGCTTTCTCCGGCGCACGAGCATCGACGAGCTCCCACAGCTGTTCAACGTGTTCCTGGGCTCGATGAGCCTGGTCGGTCCGCGCCCGTTGCCGATCAAGGAGCAGCGCGAGATCCGCGGCTGGCACCGGCGCCGGCTCTCGATGAAGCCCGGCATCACCGGCATCTGGCAGGTCAGCGGCCGCAGTGACATCGACTTCGAGCAGTGGATGCAGCTCGATCAGCAGTACGTCGACGACTGGTCGCTGCGGATGGACCTCGCGATCCTCGCGCGCACCGTCCCCGTCGTGCTGTTCGGTCGCGGCGCGCGCTAGCTGCGGGCGCGGAAGTCCGCGATCGTGCGCTCCAGTCCGACCGCGAGATCGACCGTCGGAGACCATCCGAGCAGCTGTTTCGCGCGCCCGATGTTCGGGCATCGGCGCGTCGGATCATCGTCGGGTAGCGGGTGCATCGCGATCTCCGCGCGCGATCCGCACATCTCGCGGATCGTCCGCGCGAGCTCGCCGATGGTGGTCTCGTTCGGGTTGCCGAGGTTGACCGGGCTCGCATCCGTCTCCACCTCCATGAACCGCAGGAACGCCTCGATCAGGTCGTCGACGTAGCAGAACGAGCGCGTCTGGTTGCCCGAACCGTAGATCGTGATCGCCTGATCGCGCAGCGACTGCACGATGAAGTTCGAGATCACGCGGCCATCGTCCTCCTGCATCCGCGGACCGTACGTGTTGAAGATCCGCGCGATCCGGACCTGCACGTCGTACTGCCGCGCGTAGCTGACCGCGAGTGCTTCCGCGCAGCGCTTGCCCTCGTCGTAGCAGGCGCGCGGTCCGATCGGATTGACGTCGCCCCGATAGTCCTCGGTCTGCGGATGCACGGCGGGATCTCCGTAGACCTCCGAGGTCGAGGCGAGCAACAGGCGTGCACCCACCTCGCGTGCGCACTCGAGCGCGTTGAGCGTGCCTTCGACGCATGTCCGGATCGTTCGCACCGGGTTGCGCTGGTAGTGCACCGGCGATGCGGGGCACGCGAGGTGGTAGATCTGATCGACCTCGACGACGAACTTCTCGTTGACGTCGTGGCGCAGGAACTCGAAGCGCGGGTTGGCGAGAAGCTGCTCGATGTTGCTGCGGCGGCCGGTGAACAGGTTGTCGAGGCAGATCACCGTGTGGCCCACCCCGAGCAGCCGCTCGCACAGGTGCGAGCCAAGAAACCCGGCGCCGCCCGTCACGAGTACCCGCTTCGATTTCATCGCGGTCATACTACACGGAGTCCTCCTGCTACGATGTTGCCGATGAGCGAGCGTCGCCTACGGTGGGGCGCCCTGATACCCGACCGCTGGTCATGGCCGCGGTTGCTCGTCGCTCCATCAAGCTTCCTCCTCGTGCTGTCGTTGATCGCGACGTTGATAGGCAAGCTCCGGGAGATCCGCCATATCCCGGACCTCGGGTTCTGGCCGAGTCGCTGGCTCGCCGCTTCGGCTGCGGATGTGGTCGTGTTCCTCGGACTCGCGGCGGCGTTCGCGCTGGCCGAGCGCGCGACGAAGCGGATGGCGTTCGTGACGATTCCGCTGGCGTTGGCCGTGACCGTGCTCGCGATGATCAACGTCGTCTATCTCTCGATCAGCGGCGAGCAACTGAGCGCGCAGGTGCTCACGCTCGGCGTCGAGCGTGCCGGTGATGTGTTCGGCATGGCGGGTGCTAGCGTCCACGTGGGCCCGCTCCGCGTCATCGGCCTGCTCCTGCTCGTCCTCGCCCCGCCCGGCCTCGCCGTGTACGCGCATCATCGCGCCGGCAAGCCACTCGGGATCACGACCGGCGGTGTCGAGCGCGCACGGGCGGCGGGGGCATGCGTGGTGGTGGCGCTCGTCCTGATACTCGTCCCCACTCCCCGCGCGCTCGGTCGCATGTACGGCAATGCGGTGGCGCGTACGTGCTGGGGGCTCGTCGCCGGGCAACAGGGCTGGGACGGCGGCCTCGGCTTGTTTTCCGGATACGCGCCGCACGACCTGGTGGATCCGTCCACCGTCGACCAGCTGCGCGCGGGGGCGCGACCGAACATCGTGATGATCGTGCTCGAATCGACCCGGCGCGACGTGACGAGCCTGGCGGGCGAAGCCAGCAGCGCGCGAACACCGAACCTCGTCGCACTCGCTGCACGAGGGCTCGAGCTCACGCACGGCCGCGCCGTGGTCGGGCACACGACGAAGTCGCTGTGGTCGATGCTGTGCGCTCGGCTCCCGCTCCTGCAACCGGTCATGTACGAGACCTTCGCCTCGATCGACGTCCAGTGCCTCCCGCACATCCTCCAGGCCGCGGGCTGGCAGACCAGCTTCGTGCAGAGCGCCTATGGAGACTTCGAGGATCGGCCGCGCCTCGTGCATGCGCTCGGCTACTCGGCCTTCGTCGCCGGGGAGCAGATCGGCGGCCCCCGCCTCGGCTACCTCGCAACCGATGACGAGGCCCTCGTCGGTCAGCTCGCCCGCACCATCGACAACGCACGTGGCCAGCCGTTCATGACGACGCTACTGACCTCCGCAACCCATCATCCCTACGTGCTGACAGCGACCGAGGCCGCGCGCGTCGAAGAGAGCGGCGCGCCCCATGCGACGGATCGCGAGCGTTACGATCGCCAGGTCGAGGCCTCGGATCTCATGCTCGGAGCGGCGATCGATCTGCTCCGGCAGCGCGGCGTACTCGAGAACACGATCATCGTGGTCCTCGGGGATCACGGCGAGGGGTTTGGCGACAAGGGCGTCCGACAGCACGCGTCGAACTACTTCGAGGAAGGCCTGCGCGTGCCATGGGTGATCGCCGGACCCGGCGTCCCCATCAAGCGGCTCGACGGCAACACCAGCCTCGTCGATCTCACGCCCACCCTCATCGACCTGCTCGGCGTGCAGCTCTCGCCCGCGGCGACCGCCGCAACCCACGCCCGTAGCGTCCTCAGGATCGATCCCACCGATCGCGTGCTGCCGTTCGGCTGCTTCTTCGACAACATCTGCGGCGGCTTTGTCGTCAACACCACGAAGGTGGTGTTCGTACCGGAGAGCGGCCAGGTGTTCTCGTTCGATCTCGCGCGGGATCCCGAGGAGCAAGACCCGGTACCGGTCCCCGACCATCTCGCGGCCACCCTCGTGGAGGTGCGCCGGCAGATCGATCTTCACCGAACGCGCGGATGGCCACGAGACCGCGCGGCGCTGACTCAGTTTCCCGAATGGAGCTGTCCCACCAACGTGTTCTGCCATCTCAAGGTCCCGGGGCGGGATTGAGCGCGCCGAGCGCCGCTCGCGCAGGCGCGCCGACGGCTGGGTCGGAAAGGCAGGCGTCGAGATGTGCGCGTGCCTCGGCACCGCGATGCAACTGGATCAACGCGAGCGCCAGGTTGTACCGGTTCACGCAGCTCGTCGGTTCCAGCTCGTAAGCGCGCTGGAATGCGCCAGCGGCCTCCTCGGGATGCGCTCCGGCGATCGCCACGCGGCCGAGGGCGCGAGTCGCCGGCGCGTACATCGGCATCTCGGCCGCACCGCGGCGCGCCCACTCGAGTGCTTCGGGGATCCGGCGATCCTCGAGCAGCAGCAACGCATAGTTCGACATCGCCCGCGGCTCACCTGCCTCGGCGGCCTGGCGCATCGCCACCATGCCGGTGTCGCGCTTGCCGTTCTGCAACAGGACCAGCGCCTTCCGCAGGAGCAGGCGCGGCGCGCGGCTCTGCTGGAGTCCACGCGCCGTCACATCTGCGGCGCCCGGGTGATCGCCCGCCTTGGTGAACGCCTCGGCGTACGCAGACCACGCGACACCATCGTGCGGATCCGATGCGACCGCGCGCTCCCACAACGTCTGCGCATCTCGCCAGGTCGACTGCGCCTCGAACGTGCGCAGCGCTGCAGCCAGCAAGACCACGGCGATCAGGGCACGGCGACCACGCATCGTCCCGATCCGGCTGACCGCGGCGGCGAACGCGAGTGCGATGCCGAGCGATGGCAGCAAGAGATATCGATCGGCGACGACGACCATCTGCAACGGCAGCAGCAGATGACTGATGGGCAACCAGTTGACGAGCCAGAACGCGAGGCCGGCACGCACCGCCTCCGGAGGCGACCACCGCCGTCCTCGCGGGGCGAACAGCAGACCAAGCGTCGCGAGCAACCCGAGCGCACCGATCACGATCTCGAACGTGCTCGGCCCATCACTTCCGATCGGATACGCGACGGCGTTCCGGATCTCCATCGCACCGAGCTTCATGTAGAAGCCGTAGACACCGAGCACCATGGCCGCCCGCCCCGTCTGCGCCGACGTCCCGACCACCGACGAGGAGCTCGCGAGCACCAGGACGGGCACGAACGCGGCGATCGAGACCGCCCCGATCACGGCGAGCCCGAGGAGCGCGCGCTTGCCGGAGATCCTGTGCGCCGGCAGCGCGAGCTCGAGCGCGGCGAGCCCGGCGAGCGCGAACGCCGCCGGCGCCTTGCTCCACACCGCGGCCACCGCCGCGAGCGCGCCGAGGGCGAGCCACACCGGCGATCTCCCCGTCCGGAACCGCGCGTACCCGAGAGCCGCGACGCCGGAGAACATCGCCGCGAGCAGGCCCTTGCGCTCCGCGAGCCATGCCACCGATTCCGCATGGCTCGGGTGCAGTGCCCACACCAGCACCGCGAGTCCGGCGATCGGCCGCTCGATTCCGAACGCGTCGAGCACGACGAACCAGATCACGATCGCGGCGAGATAAAGCCCGAGGTTCGTGAGGTGGAACCCTGGATACCAGGTTCCCCAGATCCACGCGTCGAGCATGATCGAGAGGTCCCTCACCGGCAGATACTCGGGCGACAACGTGAACCGGTTCGGTGAGGCGAGATCGAAGAAGATCGTGTGCAGCGATGCCCACGAGGGGTGCTGCAGGATCCAGTTGTCCGCGATCAGGTACGTGTCGTCGTAGTCGACCAGACCCCGGCCGAGGGTCGGCGCGTAGAGGATCGTGACCGCGACGAGTGCCAGCACCAAGGCTGCGAGGCCGGGATCGCGACGAAGGCGAACGATCGCTGCGCGCACGACCGTCAGGGTCCCGCGTTCTGAGTCGGTCCGAGCTGCCGTGCGATGTCGCGCGCTGCCCGCGCGTCGTCATCGCGGCCCGCCTCGGCGAGCGCCTTCGCCAGGATGTCCCAGGTGCGCGCGTAACGGACGTGCATCTCGAGGGCGTAGGCGGCGTCGGTATCCGGCTTCGGATAGGCGAGATCGAACGCGGAGAACAGCCGATGGTTGAGGGCCACGAGCTCGTCGAGCGTGGGCTTCGCCGTACCGGGAGGCAGCACGCGAAACACGAGCCCGTACGGGTAGCTCGGGAAGGTCTGGAGGATGTTCCCCAGCGAGATCTCGACGAACAACGGCCGGCCGGATGCGAAGATCTGGCGCGCGACGCGAAGACTGGGGGCACCCTCGCCTGGCGCGTACGGATCGATGAACAGGCCGCGGACCGCGAACGATGCCCGGTACCAGGGCAGCGTGGTCATCGTCCACGCGATCACATCGACGTCCGGACGCAGGTCGTGGATCGCTTGCACGTACACGCTGCCGAAGTGCATGTCATCCGCCGTGCTGATCACCACCGCGCGCTGCGGCAGCGAGGTCAGCAGATTCACGATGCCCCGCTCGAGCGCCGGGGAGTGCGACGCGAGCTGGCTCGGCAGCGACAGGCCGGTCGCAGCGATGAACATCGTCACCATCACCAGCTCGCGGACGATCCTCCCACGTGGCGCGAACAGGTGGGTGCGCGATGCGAACCAGCGAGCCACATGATCGACGCCGAAGGCGACGGGGACGACGAGGAGGACGACCGCAAGCAGATGGAACCGCTGGCAGACGAAGATGCCGATGCCCCTGGGCTCGATGTTGAACCGAGCGATCAGCAGCGGGCCGGCGAGGAGCCACGTCGTGGCCAGCATCGCCCAGCCCCAGCGCGGCTCGCCCTCGCCGGCTCGCACGGCTCGGTAACCGAGCGTGGCCAGACCGAGCGCGGCCGGAACCCACAGCCAGGCACGTCCGAGGGTGAGGACGAGCGCGGCGATGTTCGCGCCGGGATGAATCGCGCCTGGGACCGCAGAGAACGCGCCGATGCCACCGTAGTCCGCGCGCGTGAACACGGCGATGACGTCGCCGATCGACGCCGCGGAGCCCCACGACACAGGCGACAGCGGAGCCGTGATCAGATACGTGTAGGGCAGAAACCCGAGCACGAGCGCGGCGACCGCGAGGGCGACCGTGGCCGGACGTGGGAGCGCTGATTCGCGAATCCCGCGCACCGCACCGAGCAAGCCCAGCGGCGCGAGGAGCGCGCACGTATGCTGGTTGCACAGGCCCAGGCCCGCGATGAACGCCAGCAGGCAGGCGCGTCGCACGCCCTGCACCGGACCGGCCTTCGCCGCCAGCCAGAGGATCAGCGCGGCGATCAGATCGTTGAGCGCGAACACCTCCGCGGCTGTGTGAAGGTGCAGCACGACCGGAGCACCGGCCACGAGCGCGACGGCGAACGAAGCAGCGCCTGTCCGCGCGCCCCAGGCTCGACACGCAGCGTGGAGGACGAGCACCGCCGCCGCGCCGAGGATCGCGGTGGCCAGAGCCGCCGTGTGCGCCGCCGAGGCACCGGGCAGCCACGACATCGCGCGGAGGTAGATCACGTAGAGCGGATACCCCGGCGGATGCGCGATCCCCCCCATCGCGCCCAGGGTCGACATCTCGGCGTTGTCTCCATCGACGATGTAGTGCGGGGCGAGCCACAGATAGACCACGAGGATCACGAGGGCGAGCGCGCCTCCGCGGTCGAACAAGAAGTCACCGGCGCGAGCCCGCATGCCCATGGATCAGTCGTGCGGAGCGAGTGCGTCCGCGAACGCCATCGCGGTTACCGCATCCTCTGCGCGTCCTGCCGCGGCGAGCCCCTTGGCGATCATTCGCCAGGTCCGGGCGTACTGCAGGTGAAGCTCGGTTGCGAACTCGGCATCGGATCCGGGGATCGGATAATCGAGCTCGTAGGCCTCGAACAAGCGCTTGTTGAGCGCGAACACCTCCTCGATCGACGGCGACTGCTGCCCCGGCGGCACCACGCGGAACACGAGCCCGTAGGGATACGTCGGGAACTCCGCGGCGATGCTCGCGCCGAACTGATCGATGAACAGCGGCCTGCCGCTCGCGAGCACCTGCGCGGCGAGATCGACGCCGCGCGCTCCCTCGGAATTCGTCACGATCGTGATGCCCGTCCGTTGCGCGATCCGCTCGCGATACACCTTGGATGGTAGCTGCGGCGTGGAGATGATCGCGACATCGGGGCGCTCGCCGCGGGCACCTTGGAGATATCCCATTCCGAAATGGAACACATCGGACGTGCCGATCACGACGGCATCGGGCGGGAGCGACTGCAGCGCGTTCTCGAGTCCGCGCTCCACCGCAGGTGAATGCACGGCAAGGAGGTGAGGGAGCGACAGCCCCGCGAACGCGAAGAAGGCAACCACCGCGAGAACGCCACCCAGCACGCGCGACCGGATGGCCGATCCCGCGCTGCGCTGCTGCAGCCACGTCCCCGCGTGGTCGAACCCCACCGCGACCGGTACGACGAGCAGGAGCGTCGGCAGGATGTGGAAGCGCTGGCAGACGTAGAGCCCGACACCCTCCGGCTCCACGTTGAACCGGCTCGCGAGCAGCGGGCCCGAGACGACGATCGTGAGCGCGAGCATCGCCCACCCCATGCGCGGCTCGTTGCCCCTCGCACGGGCGCAGTGGTACGCGAGCGTCGCGAGCCCGCCCACGAGCGGCAGCCACAGCCACGCACGCCCGAACGTCGCGATCATCGCGCCTAGACTCTCGACCGCAGGCACCTCGGTCCCGTGCGGCGAGAACTGGAGCGATCCACCGTAGTCGCTGCGCATGAAGTGGCGCAGCAGGCCGTGCAGCGTGTCGATCTTGTTCCACGAGATCAGCGTATCGGGCGCGATGAATAGCGAGAGGTACGGCGTCATTCCGAGCACGAAGCCGCCGATCGCGAGGCACACCGTCGCCGGCCGCGGGAGCGCGGCCTCGCGAACACCGCGGATCACCCCGAGCACACCCACCGGCGCGAGCAGCGCGCACGTCAGGTGATTGGACAGCCCGAGACCCGCGACCAGACCGAGCACCGCCGCGCGGCGCGCCCCACGCAAGGGCCCCTCCGCCGCGGCGAGCCACAACACGGTGGCGGCGATGAGACCATTGAGCGCGAACACCTCGGCCTCGGTCTGGATCCGGAGCACCACGGGACCGGCGGCGAAGATCGCCACGGCGATCGAGGCCGCGGTCGCTCGAGCGCCCCAGGCCCGACACGCCGCGTGGAGCACGAGCACCTGGACGCCGCCGAGGATGGCGGTCGCGATCGCCGTGGTGTGCGCGGGGGACGCCCCCGGAAGCCAGCTTGTCGCGCGCAGCCACAGAATGTAGAGCGGATACCCGGAGGGATGCGCCACCCCGCCCGTCGCACCGAGCGTCGCGAACTCGGCGTTGTCACCATCGACGATATGCGACGGTGCGAGCCAGACGTAGAGCAGCAGCGTGGCGAGCGCGATCAGGCCACCGCGATCGAACGCTAGGTTGGCGAGCCGGCGCCGCAAGCCAGCGATCATAGCCCCGCGTATGCCATATTGCATCCGTGGGGAAGATCCTTGTCGTCGACGACGAGCAGTCGATGCGCGAGTTCCTCGCGATCTGCCTGCGGCGTGCGGGTCACGATGTCGACGTCGCGACCACGGGAGAGACCGCCCTGGAGAAGGTTCGCGGCGGCGAGCCCGACATCGTGATCACCGATCTGCGCATGCCCGGCAGCATGGACGGCCTCGCGCTCCTCACGGCGATCAAAGCCCCCTCCGTTTCCCTCCCGGGACGCCGGCCCGAGGTCATCCTGGTGACCGCCCACGCGACCAAGGAGACCGCCGTCGCCGCCATGAAGCAGGGCGCGTACGACTACCTGACCAAGCCGTTTCAGGTCGACGAGCTCATCGCGGTGATCGATCGTGCTCTCGAGAAGCGCACGCTGGTCGAGGCGAACCTCGCGCTGCGCGACCAGGTAGCCGGCCGGTTCCGCCTCGCAAGTCTTCTCGGCAAGAGCCCGCCGATGCTGAAGGTGTTCGAGCTGATCCGCAAGCTTCATTCGGCGCGGACCAGCGTCCTCGTCACGGGCGAGAGCGGCGTGGGAAAGGAGCTGGTCGCGCGCGCACTTCACACGGAAGGTACGCGCGCCCGGATGCCTTTCGTCGCGGTCAACTGCGGCGCGATTCCCGACGAGCTCATGGAGTCCGAGCTATTCGGCCACAAGAAGGGCGCGTTCACCGGCGCGGTGGCCGACAAGCTCGGCCTGTTCCAGGAAGCGAACGGCGGGACTCTGTTCCTCGACGAGATCGGAGAGCTGTCGTTGCGACTCCAGGTCAAGCTGCTTCGCGTGCTCCAGGAGCGCAAGGTCAAGTCAGTCGGCGCCACCGAGGAGGAGGACATCGAGGTCCGCGTGGTGTGCGCCACGAACCGCGATCTGGAGGCCGAGGTCCACCGCGGCGCGTTTCGCAACGATCTGTTCTACCGGCTCAACGTGATCCAGGTGTGGATCCCCCCACTCCGCCACCGGCGTGAAGATATCTCGCTCCTCGCGAACTACTTCCTTCGCCAGTTCGCCGCAGAGTATGGGCGCGGCGTGCAGATCGGCGCGGAGGGAATGCGCGCGCTCGAGAGCTACGACTTCCCGGGAAACGTCCGCGAGCTCAAGAACATCATCGAGCGAGCGGTGACGCTGTCGTCCGCGACCGTACTCGGGGCAGATGACTTTCCCGTCCGCCAGCTTCGCCCGGGCATCGAGGTTCCACAGGAGCTTCCACCCGAGGGTGTGGATCTCGACCGCCTGCTGACCGATTATGAGCGGGTGTGGGTCACCCGCGCACTCGAGAAGTCCGACGGAGTCCGCAAGCGCGCGGCCGCGCTACTCGGGATCAGCTTCCGATCATTTCGCTACCGACTCGACAAGCTCGGGCTCGGCGGGGACAAGCCAGAGCCCGAGGACGATGACCCTGCGGACTCGAGCTGACATCGGACCACATCTGATGCGCGTGAAATGACCCAGGGGGTGCCGAGAATTGTCACTCCGCAGGCGGGCTCCCGCCGCCACGTGGCACTGGCGCACGAAATTGGCGGCACACCCGTTGCAGCGTTACGATGCAACACCAGTTACCCAAGGGAGACCCCAGTACTCATGATCAAGAAGCTCAAGCAACGCGGTTTTACTCTCATCGAGCTGATGATCGTCGTGGCGATCATCGGCATCCTCGCAGCCGTCGCCATTCCGGCCTTCATGGACTACATGAAGAAGTCCAAGAAGACGGAAGCGTCGCTGCAGCTGAACAAGATCGCGAAGAACTCGAAGGTCTTCTACAACACGACCGCGGGGTTCGTGAGCAAGATAGGCGCTCCGCTGCCGGGCGCGGGCGGCGCGGCCTGTTCGGGCGTGAACAAGCACTTCGCTGTCACCACGGCGTGGCAGGACTCGGCCGCATGGTCGGAGCTCGACTTCCAGGTCGACGAGCCGAACCTGTTCACCTACGAGTACACCCCGGGCGGTGGTACCACGGCCACGGCCACCGCGATCGGCGACCTCGACTGCGACACCACGCTGATCACATACAAGCTCGACCTGACGGCCCCATCGGGTAACGCGCAAGCAGTTATCACCGAGCCCCCGCCGAACTCGGACTAATCTCCGCCGACTGCGAATCGAACGCCGCCTTCGGGCGGCGTTCCTGTTTTCGGTATAGTCCTCAGGTGCGAGTCGCCATCGTCGCGTTGATCGCAGTCGCGGGCGTGGGTACCGCCCGCGTCGCACGTGGTCTTGCCGGCGACCTCGCCCCCTCGGACGCCCTCGCGGGTGCACCCTTTGCCCCGAGCCCGGGGGCGGCACCGTTCGTCTCCCTTGGCTATCGGGAGCTGGCGGCGGACCTCTTGTTCATCCGCTTCCTCGGGTACTTCGGCGGCCCCGACCACGAGGGCCATGCGATGGCCTCTCTCGTCGAAGCAATCACCACGCTTGATCCCACCTTTCGCCGCCCCTACGAGATCGGCGCGGTTGCGATCACGGCTGCGCATCGCGGCGTCGACAACGAGGTCAGGCTTCGCGCGATCCACGTCCTCGAACAGGCAGCCGCCGAGTTCCCCGCGAACTGGCGGTACCCGAGCATCGCGGGACAGATCTACCTCGTCGACCTCGAGACCAAGGATCCCGCCCAGCGACGAGCCTGGGACGAGCGAGGAGCGCAACTCCTCGAATCAGCGGTGCGCAAGCCAAATGCCTCCGCGGAGGCCTTCGTCGTGATCGCAGCGCTGCGCACCCGCCTCGGCCAGCAACAACGCGCGATCGATGGGATGCGCGAGCTTCTGCTCACCACCGACGACCGGGGGGTGAGGAAGTCCATCATCGACAAGATCGCGAGCCTGTCGCACGAGGATGCCGACCAGATCGCCGCGGAGCTGCTAGAGCAACGTCACCTGTTCGATCGCGAGTGGCGCACCGCTCGTCCCGCGTTACCTGCATCGCTGTACGTGGTGATCGGGCCCCGCCCGCCGCCCGGATTCGATCTTGTCGATCTCGCAACGGGCGGGCACGACCTGATCGCCGCCGAGGGCTTTCACCCGCTCGAGCCGCTCACGGATCCCGCGCCGTAGTCCGCTCGAACATCAGCACGTGCCTGCCCGGAGCGACCTCGGCGTCGACCACGTGATACGGCGCGGTGCCGGCCTTGATCGCGCGGAGCAGCTCCCAGTCGGCCCAGAACCCCGCCCGGGTCTCCGCGAGCGCGCGCCACGGCCGGTCTTGCACCATCGTGGTGACAATGACCGCCGGTGCCCGCTCGAGGACGTACTCCGTGTTGCTGCGCTCGTGGGCAATCCACAGCTTGGTCAAGAGCTCCGTGGGCACCGAATGCCCCGCACGCGCGATCGCAGGCTCGGTCAGCCCGACCAGATCGAGGATCGGTAGCGACGAGTAGTAGCCGATCGCGCCGATCGGAACAGTCGCGACGAGGGTGCCGCGCGGATAGTGCTCGCGCAGGTAGGTGCCCGTGGCCGCCCACTCGGCGACCCGCGGGTTCACGTGCTGCTCCGGAATGCCGTGCACGACCAGCGACCGCGCCGCGAGCGCGATGACCACAGCACCGACCGCGCCCAGCGCGACCCGAGGTCCGAGCCAGCGGCGTGCGAGCTCGTAGCCGCCCGTGATCGCGAGCGCGGTCAACGCCGGCACGAGCGGGAACCACATCCGGCTGTACTCGAACGTATCGCCACCGGTGCGGAGGAAGAAGCCGAGCCAGACGCCGCTACCGGCGAGCACATACGTCGCCGCCCGCCGGTGGCGCCCGAGGAGCGCGAGCGGCGCGAGCATCGCCAGCGGGAAATCGATGATCGCGTCGCGGATGTACGCGAGCCCGAGCACGGCGTGTTGCACCGATCCGCCGGACTTCGCGTAGTACGTGTTCGGGGCGAACGCATCGAACACCGCGTAGCGGATCACCGTCATCACCACGACGAACGCCGCGACCACGGCCACAGGCCGGAACCGGCGCATGCGCGGCACGATCGGCAGCGCCAGAAGAAACACCATTCCCTCGGGGCGCACGAGCACGAACGCGCATGCGCTTGCGACGAGCAGGCGCGGACGATCGGTCAGCGCGGCGAACGCGACGAGCGTGAACACCGCTGCGGCGAGGGCGGACTCGAGGCCGATCACCGTGTTGAGGAGCACGAAGTCATCGGCTCCAAGCCCGATCGCAACTGCCAGCGCGAGCGCAGCCGGGATGTAGCGCGGCTCCGCGGGATCCGCGAGGCGCGCGGCCAACCACACCGCGAGCCCGAGCGCGCTCACGAGCGAGAGCGTCCCGACGAGCTGGCACAGCCAGATCAGCTGCCCCGTGACGAGGCTACCGGCCCACAGCACCGCGAGGTAGAGTGGTCCCGTGAAGCCCTCGACGGGCGCATCGGCGCAGTTGAAGCGCAGCCCGCAGCCGTTCTTGAGGTTGCGGACGTAGCGCAGGTAGATGAACGCGTCGTCGTAGACGCTATCCCAGTGCTCGATCGCGAACCGGATCGCGCAGACGGCGGCCAGTGCAGCCGCTGCCGCGATCGCAATCCGCCAGCGCATCACCCTCTACTTCGGCAGGCGCTCGCTGTAGTCCTTGATCGCCTTCTCCGTCGCATCCGCCTTGATGTCGACCACGAAGGTCTCCTTGATCCCGAACTCGTTGTTCATCAGCGTGATGCGGTGTTTGCCCGCGGCGAGCTTGATCTCGCGCTGCGGCGTGTGCAGACCGGAGTTCGATCCGTCGACGTAGATCTCGCACGACGGCTTGGAGCCGAGCATCAGCGTGCCCTGCCCCTTCGGCGCCGTCGGGACGACCTTCGTGTCGTTGCCGGTCTTCGTATCCGTGCCGGTCTTCGTATCCGTGCCGGTCTTCGTATCCGTGCCGGTCGCGACCTTCGTATCGGTACCGGTCTTCGTATCCGTGCCGGTTTTTGTCTCGCCGCCCGGCTTGATCACCGGGCCCGTGCCGGTCTTGACCTTGGTATCGGTGCCGGTCTTGACCTTGGTATCCGTGCCGGTCTTGACCTGCGGCGGGTTGGTCGGCGGCACGATGGCGACCGAGCCGCTGGCCTTCTCCATCGGCACCACGAGCTTCTCCTCGAGGTTGCCGCTGAACACGATCGGACGGTTGACCGAGACGTAGCCCGGCTTCTCGAACAGCACCTGGTACGTCAGCCGCGGATCGAGCGGGGCCTTCGCGGGCGACGCTCCGAGCGTCTCGCGCTTGCCGTCGATGATCAGCGACACGGTGGCGCCCGGCGGCGAGCTCTCGAACAGGCCGTGGATGCCCGCGATCGGCGAGAGCTGGATCTCGACCTTCGGGGACTTGCCCGCCTCGACGTTGACCACCTGGTTCTGGCTCATGAAGCCCGCGGGCGGCTCGATCTGCACGTTGTGCGGACCGGGCGCGATGCCGCGGATGCGCGACGGCAGGCGATCCGTGCGCGCCTCGCCATCGAGCTTCCAGTTCGAGACGCCACCCGGCTGCACGTAGAGATCGAAGCCGGTGTTCTGATCACCACCCACGACGGGCGCCGGTGGGGGCGGGTTGGTGGTGGTCTGCGAGATCTCCGGCGTCGTCGGCTTGGTGTCGGGCGACGGCGTGGTGGCGGTGTCCTTCTTGCCGCCCGACATCGCGATGACGACGACCACGGCGATCGCGGCAACGGCCGCGCCACCGACGGCGATCATCAGGATGCCCTTCTTGTCGTCCTTGCGCTGCGTGATGCCGGCGCCGAACGACGACATCGGATCGAACGTGTCAGAGGCCGATACGAGGCGCGACGGCGCCGAGGTCTCGCGCGGACCCGAGTCAAACAGCAGCTGCGGACGATCGTTCCCGGGCGGCATCGGCGCCGGCGCCTTGTTCGATCCGCTCGCGAAGTTCGGCACCCCGTGGCCGCCGATGCCGTTGAGCGTGGCGGATGCATCCGGAGGCGGTCGTCCCGACTCCCAGCCCTTCGCCGTGGAGACCAGCGACGACAGGTCCGGGCCATCCGAGAGAGCCGGCGCCGCAGGAACACCGCGCACCGTCGCCGAGGGAGACGGATCGGGGGTCGGCGTCGGCGCGGCCACGAGCGGCAGCGGCTTGCTGTTCTTCGTCAGCATCGCGCCGAGCTTGTTCTTCGGATCGTCCTCGGGGTTGTCGTAGATCTGCGTCTCGAGCTCGTCGTCGTCCCACGACAGCCCGCCCGAATCATCGGTGCGCGACTTCAACGCGGGCGCCGCGGCGGAGACCACGGGCATCTGCCCGGACGCGCGCGCGGGTGGCGGCGGCGGCTTGGTGCCGTTCGGACCGACGACGGGCATACCCATCGTGCGGCGAATCGGCGGCGGCGTGGTGGTCGACATCGGACCCGACGCGCGGTCACCGGTGCGAGTGCGGGGCGCCGCCGGGGCGGCTTCGGGCACGGGCGGCTTGAGCTGGCGATAGCTCTCGAGCTTCGCCGTCTCTTCCTCGATCTCCTTGCCGAACGTCTTCTTCATCCACCCCGCGAGATCCTTGCGCGAGTAGAACTCGCCGGCGGTGTAGACGAACGCCTGCAGCTCGTCGTGCAGATCGATCGCGTTCTGGTAGCGGTCCTCGACGTCCTTCGCCAGCGCCTTCAAGACGATCCGCTCGAGCTCGTCGGGGATCTTGCGGTTGTACGTCGACGGCGGAAGGATCTCGACGTTGCGCACCTTCTCGAGCGTCGAGAAGTCGCTCTCGCCGACGAACAGGCGCTCGCCGGTGAGTAGCTCGTACAGGACGATGCCGGCCGAGAACACATCGCTGCGGCGATCCACCGGCAGGCCACGCACCTGCTCGGGAGACATGTACCCGAACTTGCCCTTGAGGATGCCGGCCTGGGTCTTCGAGCCCTTGCCCGCGGCCTTCGCGATGCCGAAGTCGATCAGCTTGACCTCGCCCTCGAACGACACGAGGACGTTCTGCGGGGAGACATCTCGGTGCACGAGCGAGATCTCGCGCCCGGCCTGATCGCGCTTGTTGTGCGCGTAGTCGAGGCCTTCGCAGACCTTCATGATCATGAAGCACGCCTGCGAGACCGGCATCGCCTCGCCCGCTGTACGGCAGCGATCGAAGATGCCGCGGAGGTCGCGGCCGTGCACATGCTCGAGGGCGATGTAGTACGCGCCGTCGACAACACCGAGATCGAAGATCTGGGCGATGTTCGCGTGGTTCAGCTGAACGGCGAGCTTCGCCTCCTCGATGAACATCCGGATGAACTCTTTGTCCTCCGCGATGTTCGGAAGGATGCGTTTCACCGCGACGAGGCGCTCGAAGCCCTCAACGCCAAATGCTTTGGCGCGGAACACTTCGGCCATTCCGCCGACGTTGATCCGCTCGAGCAGGAAGTATTTGCCGAAAGGCGCCGGCTTCTTCACGTGTTTGTGTTTTTCCAGCGACGCACCGCGATGAGCGATGGCGCTGTTAGGTGGGACCCGGTCCGCAGCATCTTCCTTGGGCCACAAGCAGTTTACTACCCCCGTGACCCGAGGACATATCGCGAAGATCCCGCTATTACCAAGGAAATCGGTAAGGGGCGTTAAATTTGAACGACGGTCAATTCTGGGCCAGCGCCTGAGCGGGCTCCATCTTGGCCGCGCGCCGCGCAGGTAGGTAGCCGCCAAGGATGCAGAACAGGGTCGAAAACCCTAACGCACTCCCCCAGATCCACGTTTGGAAGTCGAACCATGTCGTCGGCTTGAACGGGAATCTCGGGATGTTGTGGTCCGCGAAGTAGTTCCAGGTCGCACCGATCCCGAGGGCCAGGCCGATGCCCAGGAGGCCGCCGACGATGCCGATCAGCGCCGCCTCGCCCAGCACGATGAGCTGCACGTCGGTCTCCGTGGCACCCACCGCCCGCATGATCCCGATCTCGCGCTTCCGCTCCGAGACCTGGATGAAGAAGTTGTGGCCGAGGTTGATGATCGCGATCACGAGGATCGCGATCGAGATGATCAGGAACAGCAGACGGATGACGAAGATGACGGTCGCGAACCGCTCGCCGAGGTTGTCCTCGAGCCGCAGCCCCTGCGCCGGATCCTTCAACCACTCGCCAAACGGCGCGAGCTGGTTGCGGTCCTTCAGCTTGACGATGATCGACGAGTAGGCTCCCGCGGCATCGTCGCCC
This sequence comes from Haliangiales bacterium, assembly GCA_038206055.1. Taxonomy (GTDB): domain Bacteria; phylum Myxococcota_A; class Polyangia; order Haliangiales; family Haliangiaceae; genus JABFXX01. The sequence goes on along the minus strand of JBBRBG010000031.1, from coordinate 22,745 downwards.
ATGTACTCCTTGTTCCAGCGGGTGATGTACTGGATCGGCATCGTCACGCCGACCTGCATCGCGCGCGAGCTGACGCCGACGACCACCGCTTCGACGCGCCGCGGCCGCTTCTTCGTCATCGTCGACGTTCCGGCGATCGTGGTGTTGCCGAGGCCGATCGAGAACCGCATCGCCGACAGCCCGCGGCTCTGGATCAGGAAGTTGACGAGGTTCTGATCGGCCATCGGCATGCCGTGGCTCTTCGCGAACTGGTTGTTGTAGAGCTCGACGACGGTGGAGCTCAGCACCACGGGAACGCGGTGCTTGCAGACCTTCTCGTAGTCATCGCAGTAGTAGACGTCCGGATCGGGGCACGGGTTGTAGTACTTCAGCGGCTTCCCATCGGGCCCCATCCCCGGAGCGGCCGAACCCGAACCCGAACCAGCGTCCGCCGCCGAGGCCGAGCCCGAACCGGAACCCGAGCCCGAGCCCGAGCCCGTCGCCGAGCCCGAGCCGGTATCCGGCGCCGGCGTCGATGGCGCACCCCAGCCGTTATTGTTGTCCCTCAGCACCTTCGCCGGCGGCTTGCCGGGCGCCTGCCTCACCGCATCCTCCGGATCCGGCGGCGGCGGCACGCACGCGATCTTGTGCGGATCGTTCGGGATCGCATCCCAGTCCTTGAACAGCTCGCGGATCCGCTCGTCGTCCTGCACGAACGAGCCATCCACGCCGTCGGCGAAGCCGCCGACCTCGAACTTCAGATCACTGCCCTCGAAGTCGCCGCGACCGGCGGCCGGGAACGCGAGGCTCATGCGAGGCACGGCGCTCGCCACCTCGGGCCGCGCCTTGATCATGTTCACGGTCGAGTCATCGAGCCGCATGCTGGTGTCCTTGCCGAGCAACGACACGCGCGGCGCGACGACCTGCACCTCGTCGAGCGGGAACACCTCTTCGAGCACGTGACCGGCCTTCTGCGTCAGCGCGAGGAACAGCACGAACGCGCCGATTCCGATCACGATGCCGAACGCCGAGAGGATGAAGTGGCGCGGGCTACGCAGGGTGTTCGCGACCACCATGCGCACCAGGTTCTTCGCGGGCATCATGCCGGGCCGACTCCTTCTGCGTGGACCTCGTCATCCGACGTCTCGACGATGTTGCCGTCGCGCATGGCGATCACGCGCTTCGCGACGCTCGATACGCGGCGCTCGTGGGTGACGATCACGAGCGTCACACCGTCCTTGTCGTTGAGCTCGCGGAAGAAATCGATGACGCCTTTGCCGGTCTCGGAGTCGAGGTTGCCGGTGGGCTCGTCGCACAGCAGGAGCTTCGGCGAGCCGAACAGCGCCCGCGCGATGGCGACGCGCTGCTTCTGCCCGCCCGACAGCTCGCCGGGGTGGCGGTGCGCGAAGTCCGAGAGGCCGACGCGGCGGAGCGACTCGCGTCCGCGCTCCTCGATGTCCTTCTTCGCCTGCTTCGCGAACGCGGCCGGGATGGTGACGTTGCCGAGCACATTCAGGTGATCGAGCAGGTTGAACGCCTGGAACACGAAGCCGATCGACTGGTTGCGCAGCTTCGCGCGCTTGCCATCGCCGACCTTCAGCGTGTCGATGCCGAGCACCTCGACCTCGCCCGCATCAGGCATGTCGAGGCCACCGATGATGTTGAGGAGCGTCGACTTGCCGGACCCCGACTGGCCGACCAGCGCGACGAGCTCGCCCGCCTCGACGTCGAGGTTGACCCCGCGGAGGACCTGGGTTTTTGCAGAGCCGATGCCGTAGCTCTTGGTCACGTCACGGACGCGGACGACCGGGGCTGCTGCCACGGGCGGACCCTACCACATCACCGGCGGTTGCCAGCCGCGGTGACCACGAGCGATGTGCCTTCAAGCATCACCGCGAAGTGGCCATCGCGCCACCGCACGAGCTGCGCGACCACGTCATCGACGCGCCGGATGCCGATCGACGTCAGCAGCATGTGCCAGCCCTCGGGGGACAGCGCAGGCGGAGTGATATCGATCGACGCGACCGGCCCCTTCACCATGCCGCCCGCGCCGAGCATCTGCATGAGGAGTCCATCACCGATGCCGGCGAGTGCGAGCTGACCCGTCAGCACGTAGTCGAGGGTGGCAACGAACGGCACGGTCAGGCGGTGGCCTTTGTATGCGCCGTAGGTGCGGCTGCGCTCGAGCGTGGAGCGCAGCGGGACTTCGTCGAGCAAGGCGTCGAAGTAGCGCTTGTGCGCGAGGTCGAGCGAGACCGCGCCGGTCGCGCTCTTGTCGTCCGGGTCGAGCGAGCGCAGCACCGCGCGCACCGACCGCACGCCATAGCGATCGAGGACGCTCGCGTCCTGGTTCATCGCCCGCAGACAGGGCTGGAGCCAAGCGCGCACCGCGAGGAGATCGACGTTCCACTGCACCGCGAGCGGCGCCGTCTGCGCGAGGGCAGCGAAGCCCGCTGGCCCGGGGAGAATGGCGGCGGCGATGCTCGCAGCGGCGGGTCCAATGTCGATCGTGAGCTTGCCCGCGGCCTGCTTCGGGCCGCCCTCGACGACGATGCCGACGCGCCCGACAGGCTCGAGCAGCTTCGCGCACGCCATCGCGTCGGGCACCTTGCCGACGACGCTCGCGATCACGTCGTGCGCGTCGACGAAGCCGATCAGCGCGGGCTTGGCCGCCGTTGCCGCCGTGCTCGCCCATTGCCAGGCCTTGGCCCAGGCCGGACCATCGTGCCGATGGCTGCTCGTGAACCACGTCGGCCCGTCGTCGTGCGCGAACGGCAGCGAGAAGTGCACCCACAGCCAGTCCGCCGCCACCGCCCAGCTCACCTTCACCTGCGCGCCGCCGGGGAGCTGCGCGGTGAACAGCTCCGTGCCCTCGACGACCACCGACTGCGTGACGAGGCCGCGCTCGCGCTGGCGCTCGAAGAACGCCTGTACCGCGTCCGGCGCCGTGAGGTGCACGACGAACGTCGGCGCGACGTCCTCCGAGAACATGACGATCCCGCCCTCGAGATCGATCCCCATCGCGGTCATCGCGTCCGGGTTCAGCGGATCGACGGCGAGCAGTCGCCCGAGATCGCGCGCCACCTCGGCGGCATCGACGCCGCCGATCACGCCGATCGAATCGATGATGTCTCGCACCGAGCGCTGCGCGTCCTTGACCGTCGGCGATGCGAGCACGTACGTCGGATTCGCGGGCACCCAGCGCGTGGCCGGAAAGCCTTTCGCGACCTGGGGTGGGGCGGAGTGCGATGGGGGCACGCTCCCGTGGCAGCCCAGGGCGATCGCCATGGACAGGGCCAGTGCCAGCCTCGGCAGCGTCATGTTTCGCGAGTCTTGCACGCAACCGGAGATGCCGCTGGTCGATACGGGAGCTACCCCATGCTGACCTTGATCGTCCGAGACCCTGATAATGTCGGAGGCTCATCATGAGCTCGATCGGTGGACCTTCTGGAATCGGTGGCCCCGGTGGCCCCAGCGGCCCGGACGGCCCGGACGGCCCGGACGGACCGGACGGACCGGACGACGTCGGTGGACCGGACGCTGCGGAGGATGCGCAGCGGACGAGCGACATCGATGCGCTCGCGGCCGAGGTCGCCGCCGGTCGCCTGACACCCCGCGAGGCGATCGATCATCTGGTGGAGTCGACGGCTACACCCGATCTGTCCGCGGCAGAGCGCGCCGAGCTGCGCGAGATGCTGGCGGACCTGGTCGCGAACGATCCGTACTTCAACGGCCTCGCGAATCGCATCTAGCGGAACCGTCCAGCCGATCACGGTGTCGGACGGGTATGCGGAGCTGGGTCGTAGCAGTCGTCGTCGCGGGCTGTGGCGGTACCCTCCGTCCGCCGCCCGCTGGACATGTCGCCGTGGCGGACGTCGGCGCGCCGGACATCGAGCCGGAACACACCGCGTGTCCATCGGCGCTCATCACGGCCACGCCGGTCGGATCGATGGCGATGACACCGGGTGGGCCGGTGTACTCGTGCGCGTTCGGTCCCTCTCCCGCGGAGCGGATCCGGGAGCTCGTGCGCACGAGCCGGACGATCGTGATGTGCCTCGAGACCGTCGAGCACGCGGGCTCCGTCGAGGTCGACGTCGCGATCGCACCTACCGGCGAGGTCCGCCGAACTTCGATCGTCGATCGCCTCGGCGATCCCGAGATCGAGCGCTGCATCCCCGCCCTGCGCGCGCTCGCGGCACCGGAGCTCGCGTGCGCTTGGCGGACAAAGGTGACGTTGACTAGTAGATGACGTCGCCGACGTAGATCGTGCCAGTCTTCGAGCCCTGCGGCCCGACGAACTGCACGGGTTTCGTCTGGTTGCGATCGATCTCGATCATCTGGAACGGCCGGGTCATCGGGCGGCCATCGGCGTCGTGGAACGATGCGATCACCATGATCTGCCCCATCCGCTCGGCGTCGTTGACGAGGTTCGCCTGGACCACCGTCTTCCCGTAGTCATCGAACACGTGCTGCTCGGCGATCCGCGCCTTCGGCGGCTGGTCCGGCACCAGCGCGCCGCGGACGACGATGCGTGCGGAAGTCGAGGCCGGACGCGCGACGCGCTCGGTGTCGACGAGCGCGAACGTCCGGCGCTCGCCAGCCGGGATCCAGATCGACTGCGGCTTCAGGTGTCCGAGCACCTCGCCACCGGCCGCAGTGAGATCTCCACCGAGCGTCACGTAGGCGCCCTCCGCGGCGCTGTTCTCCGCGTCGACCAGGACGAACGTCGCGGTCGAGGCGAACTGGCCGTCGCCGACGGTGTCGGTGCGGAGCCGTGCATCGGTGGTGACCCGGATTGCGTCCAGATCGAGCTGGCGAGCCGGCGTGCTCTTCGAGCAGCCACCCAGAAGGGCCGCGACGATCAACAAGAGCCGTGCGCGCACGCGCTTAGTCTAGCGCAGAGTCTAGAAACCGAAACTTGTTCGCAGATCAGGCGACAGCGCGACGGTGCTTCGTCGAGCCCTCATGCATCCGGAGCACGTCGCGGACCTTCTGGGGCATCGCGAGCTCGGTCGTGTCGAACGTGGCAAGCGCCGTGGCGAGAGTCACAACGCGCTCCTCGGAGGTCGCGCGCTTGTCGACGATCACGCGGTAGACGCCCTTCACGCGGCACAGCCCGCCGTTGACCACGCTGGTCTGTAGCGGTTCGTTGCTGACCTTGATCCCGAGCTGGTCGGCCGTGGCCTCCAGCAGCTCGAGCAGTACTTCTGGCTTCATGACCTAGCCACAGTACCCATCTGGATCGCCGGCGCAACCTTTCTGTCCGATTCCCGGACGGCAGAGATCTTCAGACGATCGGCAAGATCACGCGAAACGCGGCACCGCCGAGATCTGAGCGGTTGACGGTGATCTCCCCACCGTGCTGGTCGACGATGTTGCGCACGATCGGCAGGCCGAGTCCCGTACCCTTGCCGTCTGGCTTCGTCGTGAAGAACGGCTCGAAGATCTTCTGACGGTCCGCGTCAGCCACGCCTGGGCCCGAGTCGGCAACTTCCAGCAAGACCGCCGCAGGGCCCTCGATCTGTGCACGCACGGAGACCTTGCCGCCGGTCTCCACGGCGTGCACCGCGTTCGTGATCAGGTTGATCAGCACCTGCTCGAGCTGGCCGGTGATGGCCTGCACGATGGGGAGCTCGGGATCGACCACGACCTCGAGCTCGATGCCACCGCGCTCCACCAGGTGCTCGCAGATCGAGACCGACTGCCGGACCACGGCCGCGAGATCCACGGATTCGAGATCACGACCGCTCGGGCGCGCGTACTGCACCAGGTCGCGCGAGAACCGGAGAATGCGCTGCGCACTCGCGCCGATCCGGCGGAGCTTCTCGACGTCTGCGGATTCGGTGCCGGCCGCCTCGAGCTTGCGCACGAGGTACTCCGCGTAGACGGTGATCGACGTCAGCGGGTTGTTGAGCTCGTGCACGACACCCGCCGCGAGCTCGCCGAGGGTCGCGAGCCGCTCGGCGCGCACGACCTGCTGCTGGAGCGCGTCGATCTTCGATTGATCCTGGCCGATCGCGACGACGGCGTCGATCGGACCGCCCGGCGCGCCACCACGGCCCACCGGGGCGATGCTCCACACCGTGCGGACCACGCCGTTATTGCGCGTGGAGATCACCACGGTGACCGCGGCGTGGTGCTGGCCGATCAGCGCGGCCGCGAACGCCGACGTCAAGTACTGGCGCTGATCCGTGGTGATGAAGTCGCGGACGTCGCGACCGAGCACCTCGTCGCGCGAGTAGCCGGTGAGCTCGAGCATCGCGCGATTGCACACGCTGATCCGCCACGTCCGATCGATGCCGAGGATCAGCGCGTTCGCGCTCTCGAGGAGGCGCGCCTGGTAGTCGCGGAGACCGAGCGCGTCGTCCTGCAGCCGAACCGTGCGCAGCGCGACCGCGAGCTGGCTCGCGAGCGGCTGGACGATGGGCTCGTCGGCGGCGCCGGCGTCGGTACCGGGTGCGTAGCCGATGTCGAGCACACCGTAAAGCTCGCCACCGGCGGCGAGCGGGATCGCGAAGCCCGAGGCCATGCCCGTGAACGGCGAGTCCCACCGCGCCGCCACCCGGAGGCGCGCGCTCGCGGCGACCGCACCTTTGAGCTTGGCGCGGGTCAGAGCGTCCTCGGTGATCGTCACGCCTTCCCCGGCCACGGCTTCGCGCAGGGCGCTGCCGCGGATGTACGTGCGCGCCGGATGGAGCGTGCGGAGCTCGAGCACCCGCACGCACAGCGCACGCTTCGGCAGCAGCGTGGCGAGGATCGACAGCGCGCGATCGACGAGCGCGTCCTCGGTGGTGGCGAGCGGAAGCTCCGCGGCAAGAGCCCGCAGGGCCGCGAGCTGCGCTCCTTCGGAGGGTGCGGCGAGCGTCACGAGCCTTCCTTGTGCGCATTGCGGTCGCCGAGGTCACCAAGATCCGAGAGTGTTGGCTGATTGCCCGCATCGGCGGGCGCCGGCTGCACGGGCGGGAACTCACCGGTCAGGCTGTCGTCGTTCGTCGCGATCGGGATCGCCGTATCGCTCGTGTCGGGTGCCGCGCGATCGAGATCGAGCATGCGCGCGCTGCCCACGTAGTCGGTCGTCTCGTACTTCGTGATCTTGCCGATCTTCTTGACGATGCCGGCCATGCGCTCGGCCTCGGAGAGGATGATGCCGACCGGGCGCAGGTGCTGCGCTTCCTTTTCACTCTGCCTCTGGATCAACTGCGCGTACCCCATGATCGATGTCAGTGGCTGGTTGAGCTCGTGCGCCGCGGCGCCGGCGAGCTCGGCGACGAGTGCCTGCTTCTCGGAGAGCTGGAGTTTTTGCTGGGCATCGAGGAGACGCTGCTCCATACGGATTCGCTCGCGGAGATCTGTGAGGATACCGACCGTCGCGGCCTCGCGCTCGGTCTCGTACACGACCGACGCCGTCATGCTGACCGGGACGATCTCCCCCGATGCGATCCGCACCTCGCGGCGCGTCTGCTCGAGCCGCCCCACCCCGCCGTACGAGGTCGAGCGCAGCATCTTCATGATCTGGTTCGCGCCGCCGTCCTCGTAGAGGTCCCACACCGGCAGCTTGCCGATCACGTCGCTCTGCCGGTAGCCGAACAGCCGCTCGGCGCCCTGGTTGAACAGGATGATCGTACCGCGCATGTCGGCGGCGATGATCGCATCGACGGTGGAATCGATCAGCCGCTCGAGGAACTCCTTGGTCGACCGCAGCTCGTGCTCGAGCGCGCGCTCTGCGGTGACATCGCGGAACGCGAGGATCACGGCGCCGGTGCCGGCGAGGACCGTCGACGTCGAGACGCTGACCCACACATCGGAGCCCGAGGTGGTCGAGAGCTGGAGATCGAACGAGTCGACGTTCGCGCCGGCGAGCACGCGCGAGATCGCATCGCCGATCTGCGCGCGTTGATCCGGCGCGACCAGGTCCACGAGCTCGGACCCGAGAAGGCCATCGCGTGCGAAACCCGTGATCCGCTCCGCCGCGCGGTTGACGAACAGGATGCGGCCCGCGTCGTCGAGGACCACCACGCCATCGGCGCCGGCCTCGAAGTGCTCCTTCAGCGAATCGATGCCGCGCAGCCGGCGCTCCGCCTCGTAGCGCGCGCGAGAGATGCGGTGCGTCTGATCGCGCAAGCTCTCGAGCACCGCACCGTGCCGGAGGTGCGCCGCGGTGATGCTCGCGATCAGCTTGCCGAGCTCGATGCCGCGCGGCCCAACGTGGTTCGTCCCCGGCTGCCGCTTGCGCAGGAGGATCACGCCGAGCGGCCGGCCGCGCCACTGCACCGGGAACACGCCGATGCCGCGCACGCGCCGCGACGACAGCATGTCGCTGATCGCCGACGTCAGGGGGTGAAACAGCACGTCGTCGATCAGCACCGGGGTCAGCGTGCGGATCGCCTCCTGGATCTCCGGGTACTCGGCGATCGCGAGCGTGAACCGCTGCAGCGGCTCGGCGTCCGTCGCAGCGATCACGAAGGCGTGGTCCGAGCCCTCGATGTGCGCCACCAGCGACGCACGATCAAACCCGAGCACGCCGGCGGTGATGTTGAGCATCTGCATCAGCGCCTCGGCGTCATCTCCGTTCGCCGTCAGCACCTCGTTGACCTTCGCGAGCGCCTGCGCTCCGACGATGTCCCGCCTCGCCAGCTTCATCAGATTCCGGCAGCGCACCGCGAGCATCGCGGGCGGGAGTGGGTGACGCGCCACATCGGTCGCGCCGGCGGACAGCGCCTCGGTCACCGTGGTCGATGGAACCGCCGCGACCACCGCGAGGATCGGCACCTCCGCGAGCGCCACGATGTCCCGAGCCTCGGCCACCAGGTGCGCCGCATCCGCGCCCGTGACGATGATCAGAGCGGGCAGCCCATCCGCGAGCGCGATCGACGTCGCCGACATTGCAGACAGCCCGCTCGACGCAAGCTGGGCCACCAGCGTTGCCCGCTCCGGCTCGCTGCCGCCGAGGACGACGATGGGTGCGGCCTCCACGCGGTCGCCACGGTACCATGCGCACCGCCCGCGCGAATTGACCACACAGACTGTCCGCCTGATCGGTCGGGCAGCGGGCGAGAACGCTTGAATCACGGAGCGCCGCCGATGGCGTGAGGGTTGCTGATGGTGCCGCTCACGGTGACACCCCGTCATCTGGAGCAATCGCACATGAGCATCTCGTTCCCTGCCCCTTCCACGCGGACGTGCGCGTTCGCGTCGCTCAGCCTGTGGCTCGTGAGCGCCTGTCTCGCACCCAACGACGCGCCTGATCTGGGCGAACATACGGAGGACCTCACCCGCGTGCAGCCGCTGTCGCGGAACCTCGACGAGCCGGTGCCGCCCGCGAGCGGCCTGTTCGAGATCGACATGCAGCCGGGCCGGATCAACAAAGTCCCGGTCAGCACGTTCTACCAGGGCACCATCAACCCGACCTTCGCCCATAGCCTTCGGCTACGCACGGTGGGCTGTACCGGTCTCGCCGACACGGCGATCATCGCGACGTGGTCCGAGGGAAAGGCCCCGTTCGCGACGTTCTTCACCGGATTTGCGAACGACGGCCAGCCCGGCGGCAACGGTCGCTGCAGCTTCCTCGACCTCGGGTCGCAGCCGTCCGGCCGGACCTATTCCGTCTACGTCGTAAGCATGACTCGCGCGACCTCGTTCGCGACACTGCAGGTCTCGACGGACGGCGGCACCACATGGACCGACAAGGTCACCGACAATTTCGGCGGCACTGTGGTCCGCGTCGGACCACTGCAGCCTGGCGACTTCGTCGAGGTCCAGACCGCCAGCAATGGTCAGGCGACGATCGACCTCCCGTTCCCGCTGCCTCCGATCCCGGGACAGGAGGGGACCCGGATGCTGCTGTTCGCCGCCCCGCCCGCAGGGACGCCGTTCCACGCCCGCGCTGCAATGTTCAGCGACGGCGCCAGCGCCAGTGACGCCGATCCGTTCATCCAGGTCGGCGCTGGATGGACGTCGGGCAACAACCTCGCCGTCCTCGGCAAGGACACCCGCTCGACGGGCAGCATGCGCGCCGTCGAGACTTCGGTGGATCTCGTGCGCGGTCCGGTCGATCAGGTGGCGACCGCGCCTTCGATGACTTGCGCCGGGGCCACCTGCACCAGCGGGCCCGTCGTGTTCCCACCTGGCCGCTACTCGATCGCCTTGAGCGCCCGCGGCGTGCCGGTCGGCGACGCCCGGCCTGGGACGCCGTCCCATCCGGCATCCGAGGTGGGTGGCTTCACTGTCGACGGTGATCAGGTCTCGTGCCCGGCGACGGCTCGCGGCCAGGGCAACAGCCTCGCCTTCGTCGCCCGCATCCTCCGCAACGGCGTCATCGTGGAGAGCCGGACGGTGCCGCGTGGCCTGCTGGGCGGCGACCCCGTGACCGGCCCGTCCAGCTCCGTCCTGTTCGACGCCGAGGGCGACGGCGCGGCCACGTTCACCGTCGAGGTAGTCTTGAAGGCACCCGACGTGACCATCGCTTCGAGCGCGCTCACCTTGCGCAACCGCCGAGCCAACGAGATCAAGGTCGCTTCGTGGAACTTCGCGTACTGGGCCGACGCCGACGAGCCCAGCAAGCGGTCGGCGTCGGTCCGGAACGCCGTCGACGTCCTCGCCACCCGCGGCGAGATCGTACCGTCGACGATGACGGTCAACGAGCGCCTCGATCAGGCACCCTGGCAGTGGGATGCCGACGTGGTGATGTTCCAGGAGTTCTTTAGCGACACCAACGTCGGCGTCACCCAGCGGCTGGCCGAGCGCTCGCCGTTCTCGTGGAGCATGGTCAACGCGAACACCGAAATCCGCGACACCGTAAGCGACGCCGTCAAGTACGGCCCCATCTTCGCCAGCAACCTGGTCCAGCCGCCCGAGGGTATCAAGTACAGCACCGCACAGCTTACTCAAGGCACCGGCGCGCGCTGCGACTCGCGCTGGGAAGGCGGTGGCCGGGACTTCGCCTGTCCACTCGGCACACAGGACTTCACCACCTACAATTTTTCAAACGGGGCCGTGCCGGCGAAGATCGTCGCCAGGCGCCAGGTCGGGACCGGTACCACCGACGGCGACCGCCCGATCGCGCTTTTCAACTGGCACCTCTACTACCCGGACACCGCCTTCGCCGAGCGCGTCGGCAACGTCACCAGCATGATCGAGCGCATGAAGTACCTCATGGCTCAGCCGGCCGACGGGGCCTTTCCGGCCGGTGGGTGCGCGTTCAACAAGGACTGCAGCTCGTCGCCCTCGAATGCCAACAACCGGATGATCATCGTCGGCGACAGCAACATGGCCAACAACAAGTGCGGCGAGTACACGTGGGCACTGCGCATGCTCCGCCAGGAGTTCGGCTACGCCATCGACGCCTCGTCGGCGGCGGTCGACGCCACCGGGCGGACGTTCGACCTGCACTACAGCGGCGCTTCGCTGCTAGATCTGCGCACCGGGACGTTCGGCAACTGCCAGGATCCGAACTGGGCCAAGACGCCGTACAACAATGGCACCGCCTCGGGCTGCCCGTTCCACTTCCAGAACGTGAACCACTGGAACGCCAACCCCGACTTCTCCCTTTCGTCATGGCACCCGTGGTGGGCGTCGTCGTTCGGCGACATCCATGGCAGCGACTCGTTGACCGAGCGCTACGACGTGGTGTTCTTGGTCGGCCGCGGCTGGGCCCAGGACGACCCGGTCATGACCTACAAGGTCCTGCCGAACCGCCAAGAAGCGTCACCGGCCAACGGCGGTGCCGGCGGCGGGGTCGAGATCCACTTCGCCGACAGCTGCGCCGGCAAGGTGACCGACTCGCCGGTCGACCCCCTCACTATCCGGAACTACGCTCCGATGACCGCGTTCGGGTCGTGCGGCATGAATCCCGGCGCCCCAGCCCTACACAGCGATCACATCCCGATCGGCGTTCGCCTGCGGGTGACCAACTGACGTGATCCGGACTAGCGCTCGTTGTCGTAGGCGGAGAGCGCCGCGGCGAACACCAGCTTCACCGGCACGCCGTGCGCCTTCGCCGCCGCCGCGCATGCCTCGTACTCGGGCGCTGCGTTGACCACGGTCTCGCCCTGAAGCGCGAGCTTGATCGGAATCGCGCCATACCGCGTCGTGACCTCCACGCTACGCCGCGCCAGCACCGTTCGCTCGCGCAGCCCGTAGCGCACCCCGATCGTCGTCGTCTCCCGCAGGATGGCCGCGATCACCGCCTCGCGCGCGCCGCTCTCCGCGAGCGCCGAGAGCGTCAGCGCCGGCCTGCCCTTCTTCATCGTGATCGGCGTCCACCACACGTCGAGCGCCCCCGCGGCGAACACCGCCTCCGCCGCGGGCCCGCATAGCTCGGGGCTCATGTCGTCGAGGTTCGCGTCGATCTGCCAGACCGCGTCGGCCGTGGCGCCGACCGGATCGATCACCACGGCGCGCAGCACGTTCGCGCGGTCGGCGAGCTCCGCATCGCCCGCGCCCCAGCCGATGGCGAGCGGCGTGCCGGCGGGCGCAGGTGTCCAGCTCGTGACGCTTGCGGCGAGGATGGCGGCGCCGGTCGGCGTGCACAGCTCGCGCGGGAGGCCGCCGTCGGTCAGGACGCCGCGGGCCTCGCGCAGAACCTCGAGCGCCGCGGGCGCGGGGACGGGCAGCACGCCGTGCGCGCAGGTGATGGTGCCATGGCCCATGGCGACACCGGTACACGTGACGGTCGCCGGATCGAGCCAGTCGAGCGCCGCCGCGGTGCCGACGACATCCACGACGGAATCGATCGCGCCGACCTCGTGAAACGCGACTGAATCCACCGTCGTCCCGTGAATCGCCGCCTCGGCCCGTGCGATCCGGTCGAAGATGTCCAGAGCGCGGCGCTTCGTGCCAGGCGTGAGGGCCGCGCCCTCGATCCGCGAGCGAATCGCTGCGTAGTGGTAGTGCGCGTGCGAGTGCGAGTAGGCGGGCTCGTGCGTGTGGGCTCGCATCGGCGACGAGGGTGAGAGCGCGGACTCCGTGACGATCGGCGTGAGCGCCGTGTCGCGGTGATGCCGCCCATCACTCTGCAGCGCGTGCCCGAACGCCGGCGTCAGCATGGTGTCGCGCTGGATCCGCCGGCCCTGCCCGAGGACATCGCGGTCGTCGAGAGGCTCGTCGATGATGGGATGCGCGTGATGGTCCCCCATCGCATGGGCCGCCGCAGGCGAAGCAGCATGCACGTGCGGCGGATCGCCCGCGAGGGATCCGCCCGTCTCGACCTTGAGATCCGTCGCCGCGATCCCGCGCTTGGTCACCTTCGTGACCCGCAAGCGATGCCGCCCCGCTCCGATCGCATCGAGCGCCTCGCCGACCACCTCGACCGGCACGCCGAGATCGAGCAACGCGCCGAGCATCATGTCGCCCGCCGCCCCGCTGGCGCAGTCGACATGCAGGTGCTTCCCGCGGACGCTCATCGCCGCACCGCCAGCCGCGCGATCTTGACCGCCGCGATCGCCGCGCCGACGCCGTTGTCGATATTCACGACCGTGATCCCCGGCGCGCACGCCGACAGCATCGCCGCGAGCGCGACGAGCCCGTCGATCGAGACCCCGTAACCGACGCTCGTCGGCACGGCGATCAGGGGCCGATCGATCAGCCCGCCGAGCACGGACGGCAGCGCCGCTTCCATCCCCGCGACGGCGATCACGACCTCGGCCTTGCGAATGTCGTCGAGGCGCGCGAGGAGCCGGTGGAGACCGGCGACGCCGACGTCGGAGATCCGCGTCACCGCCGCGCCGAGAAACTCCGCGATCAACGCGCACTCCTCGGCGACCGCGAGGTCGCTGGTCCCGGCGCACACGATCGCGATCTGCGCCGCCGCCGGTCGCACCGCCGGAGTGCCGAGCACGCACACGCGGGCGAGCTCGTGAACGACCACCCCAGGCACCAGCGCCGCCACCGCCGCCGCCTTCCCCACATCGACGCGCGTCGCGATCGCCCCACCGGCGCGCGCCGCGAGCTCGCGCAGCGCACCGGCGATCTGCTCCGGCGTCTTGCTGGCGCCGTACACGATCTCCGGCACGCCGGTACGGAGCTCGCGATGGTGGTCGATCAGCGTGGCGCCGACCGCGTGCGCGACCTCGGCGTAGGGCAATGACCCGATCTGGTCGGCCGCCTCCGTCGGGCTGAGCGCACCGGTGCGCACCCGGTCGAGCACGGCGAGCAACTGCTGCGAATCCACGAGTGCGCTCTTACCACGGCGCAGGGCAGAGGGCCGCGATCCGCCGGCCCGTGCGGGGGTGAACGAATTCGAGCCGCTCGGCGTGCAGCATCAGCCGGTCTCCGGCGGTCCCGTACAGCCGGTCACCGACGATCGGCGCCCCGAGCCCGACCGCCGCGTGAACGCGGATCTGGTGCGTGCGCCCCGTCCTCGGCACGAACGCCACGCGCGTGCGCCCACCTTCGCGCGCGAGCACGGTCCATTCCGTGACCGCCGGCTTGCCGTGCTCCGCGTCCACGATCTGCCGCGGTCGGTCATCGAGATCCACGCGCAGCGCGAGCTCGATCACCCCCGCATCGCCGCGCACGTCGCCCGCGAGCCACGCGATGTAGCGCTTGTCGATCTCGCGGCGCGCGAACTGTGCCTGCAGGGCCACGTACATGTCCTCCGACGTCGCCGCGAGCAGGAGCCCCGAGGTCTCGAGGTCGAGCCGGTGCACGACGAGCGGGCCGGTCGCCGCGGGATAGCGCGCGCGCAGCCGGGTCTGCACCGAGTCGCGCAGCGCCCCGCTGCGCCCCGGCACGGAAAGCAGACCGATCGGCTTGTCGACCACGACCACGTCCTCGTCCTCGAACACGGCGCGCGGTTCATCCGCAGCGATCGCCCCTGCGCCGAACACCGGCGCGGGCTCGACCTCGAGCCCGTCGAGCATGAACGGCAGGATCGGGCCGCACTTGCCGCGGCACGCCGGATAGAACCCGCCCTCGTGGCGCCCGCCCGTGACCGGCGGTGGGCCCCACCACACCTCCGCCATCGCGATCGGGCGCAGACCGCGGCGGTACGCCTCGGCAAGGAGCTTCGGGCCCGCGCAGTCGCCCGCGCCACCGGGCGGCTCTCCCGGGGCGAACAGATCGCGCAGCGCGCGCCGCTCGCCGCGATAGCTCGTGATCACGTAGCTGTCGTGCACCTGCTTCATGAGGCCGCGCGACTCCGCCGCGCGCTGCGCTTCGATCGCGGCGCGCTCGGCGTCGTCGGCCGCCACGAGCTGCGCGTACGCCGTGTCCGGTAATGGGGTCGGACCCCATTGTCGGACAAGTGCCTGCCGGGGCACCCCAGCGCGCGCCTCCGCATCGAAGCGCCGGCGCTCGGCGGTATCGGCGCGGCTCTCCTGATCGAGCACATGCAGCGCAGCGGCATCGAGCTCCGCGGCCTCGCGCGCCGCCTTGCGTGCCGCCTTGCGCTCGCGGTGGCGTACGCGTAGCGCCTCCGACTCCTCCTCGCGCGCAACGCTGACGCGCGCGAGCTCGGTGCGCCTGGCAGCTCGCGCCGGATCCTCCGCCATCGCGCGCAACGCGAGCTCGTACCCGCGCAGCGACGCCTGCCCCGCCGGCCACATCGTCTCCCAGGCCGCCGGGTCAAACAGCGGCGGCGCGAAGCCCGGTTGTGTCCACGCGCCGCCGAGCATGCCGGAGAACGCGCGCAGCGTGATGCGCGTGCCATCGGGCGCCTCGCCGACGAGCACGCCGAACATCTTGCCCTCATCACCGGCGAGGCCCGCGCGCAGCTCGGCAAGGAGGTCGTCGGCCGCAGCGCGCGCGAGCGGATGCGGCGGCGTGGCGAACGGGCTGGGGAAGGGGCTGGGCCCCATGGGCTACTTCTTCTTCTTCGAGATCCGCACGGCCTCGACCGCGCGATCGGTGGCCTGGACGATCTCGATCAAGGTCCCGCCGACCGGGATGGTCTCGCCCGGCGTCGGAATGCGGCGCAGCTTCTCGATCAGCAGGCCTGCGATGGTCTCGTACTCCTCGGACTCGGGCAGGCCGAGCGCGAGCTCCGCGTTGACGCGCGCCACCGAGGTGCGCGCCTCGATCCGCCAGACGCCGGGCTTCTCGGCGCGGATGGCGGAGGGCTCGGTGTCGTACTCGTCATCGATGTCGCCGACGATGATCTCGAGGAGATCCTCGATCGTGCAGATGCCGACGGCGCCACCGTACTCGTCGACCACGATCGCGAGGTGGGTCTGCTCGGACTGAAGCTGCACGAGGAGGTCCGAGGCCTTCATGGTCTCGGGCACGTAGGTCGGCGGGTGCGCGAGGTCCGCGAGCTTGCGGCCGTCGGGCTTCATGTTGGCCTGGAGGATGTCGAACACGTGGACGATGCCGACGACGTCGTCGACCCGGTTCCGGTAGATCGGCATGCGCGAGTGCTGCTTGTCGGCGACCTCGAGCGCGGCCTCGGCGACCGTGGCGTCCTCGGGCAGCGCGGTGACCTCGGACAGCGGGACCATCAACTCGCCGACCTTGTATTCGGAGAGCTCGAACACGTTTGCGATCATCTCGCGCTCGTCGGCGGAGATCTCCGGCTTGTCGGTCTCGGGCTCGGACTCGATGAGGAGCGCGAGCTCGTCGCGTGTGACGAACGCCTTCTTGCGATCGGTGCGCGTGATCTTCGTGAGCAGGGCCGCGTACCCGCCGACGACGATCACCGCCGGTCGCAGGATCCACGATGCATAGCGCAGCGGCGTGGCGAGCGCGTCGACCATCTTGTCGGCGTGGACCTGCACGACATGCTTCGGCACGAGGTGGCCGAGCACGAGGAACGGCGGCACGGTGAACACCGGTGCCCACAGCGGGTGAATGCCGCGCTGCGCGAGCTCGAGCCCGAGTGCGATCACGCCGACGAGCAGCGCGAGTGATGCGCCGAGGAGTGTGGTGGCCAGCGTGACCTGCGGGACACCGAGCATCTTCTCGGCGCGCGCCGCCGAGGGCTTGCCACCCATCGCGCGCACGTGCAGCTGGTTGCGATCGGCCGCCGACAGCGCGACCTCCGCGGCCACGAAGAACGCCTGCAGCAGCACGCATGTGACGAGCAGGAACACGAGGGTGGAGGTGGTCATCATCATGACGACTTCTTCTCCTTCTGCTCTTGCTCGAGCAGCTCGGTCACATCGATCGCCGGTGGCGTGACCTCCTCGAGATCGTGGATCGGCCGCACGTGCATGGGCGGCGGATCGAGCACGCCGGCGACCTCGCCGGGCTGCGAGTCGGCGCGCAGGTGCGGGCCGCTGAGATCGGAGCCGTCCATCTTCGAAACAGGCACGCTCTGATCACTGATCTCCAGCGGGTCCACGCGCGGCACCGGGTTCGTGCCCTCGGCCACGGTGATGGGCGGTTCGGTACCCGGCAGCGCGGGCACGCCGGGCGCGGGCGTGCGGACCTTCGGCCGACCGGGGATCGAGCTCTGGAGCTCCGCGCGCTCGTCGCGGAGCTGCCCGAAGATCTGCGCGAGCAGATCGTCCATCGTGACGACGCCGAGCACCTTGCCGTACTCGCTGACGACGATCGCCATGTGGACCTTCTTCTGCTTGAAGGTCAGGAACATACGCTTCACCGGGGTCGTGCGCGGCACGAACAACGGCTCGTGGAGCAGCTCACCGAGCGGTTTACCTGCCGGCTGACCCGCCGCGATCTTCACGAGGTCTTTCGCGTTGATGATGCCGCGGACGTTGTCGACCGACTTCTGATAGATCGGTACGCGCGAGAACCCTCGCGTGGCGATCTCCTTGACGAGGCGCTGCATCGGCAGGTCGTAGGACAGCGCGAACATCCGCTCGCGCGGGGTCATCACCTGGCCGACGTTCTTGTCGGAGAACTCGAACACGCGGTGGATCAGACGCCGCTCGCGCGCATCGACCTGACCCTGCGCCGCGCCGGCATCGACCATGCTGCGGAACTCGTCCTCGGCGAGGTCGCGCGCGGGCCGCGTGCGCACCGCCTCGCCGAACGGCGCGAGCAGCACGCCGGTGATCGCCTGCACGACGATGCGGATCGGCGTCACGATCAGCATGAACACCCCGAGCGGCAGCACGCACAGCCGCGCCCAGGTCATCGGCGACTTCGCCGCGAGCGTCTTCGAGGTGACCTCCGCGATCAGCACCACGAGCGGCAACGCCGCCGCGAGCGCGATGCCGCCGAGCGCCCACAGCGACGCGCCGATCGCCTCGCACGAGCGGAGCACGACCGTGAGGCACACGATCGCGAGCACGGAGTTGAAGGCCTCGTTGCCGATCAGTACGCTCGCGATCAGGCGACGCGGCCGTTCGAGCAGCTTGAGGATCTGCTTGTCGACGAGCCGATCGGAGTGCACGAGTTGCTCGCGGTCCACGCGACGAAGCGAGAACAGCGCGACCTCGGAGCCCGAGCAGAACGCCGATCCGAGCACGCAAATGATCGCGAGCGGAATCGCAACGGACAGCTCGGAGATCACGGGCGGACCTCCTGCAGGGGAAACGTGGCCACGAACGTCGAGCCGGCGCCGGGCGTGGTGTCGACCCAGATCCGCCCGCCGTGTGCCTCGACGTACGCCTTCGCGAGCGTCAGGCCGAGGCCCGTGCCGCCGAACGCGCGCGTCGACGACGAATCGACCTGGAAGAACGGCTCGAAGATCTTCGCCACGGCCTCGCGCGAGATGCCGATACCCGAGTCGGACACCACGAGCTGTACCGCGGCCGTGGTGTCGCTATCGTGACCCGGCGCGAGCGGGCCCGGCCGGACCTCGACGCCAACACGCCCGCGATCGGGCGTGAACTTCACCGCGTTGGACAGCAGGCTCGAGATGATCTGCCGGATCTTCCGGCGATCGCCGAGCACCACGGAGTCGCCATGCGCCTCGAGCTGGATCGCGATGCCGCGCCGGCCCGCTTGCGGCTGGAACGTGGCCACCTCGCTCGCGACCACATCGGCGAGCGAGAGCTGTGCGCGCTCGAGCGCGAGCTGCCCGCTCTCCAGCGACGACACCTCGAGCACCGACGTGATCAGCCCGAGCAGCTGGTCCGCCTTGCCGAGGATCGTGGTCAGGTACTCGCGCTGCTCGGGCGAGACGTTGCCCGCGAGCCCTTCGACCATCATCTCCGCGTAGCCGATCACCGAGGTCAGCGGCGTGCGGAGCTCGTGCGACATCGTCGCGAGGAAGTTCGACTTCAACCGATCGAGCTCCTCGAGTCGCGACACCGCGCGCGTCAACCGCTGGTTATGCTCGGTCAGCTCGCCGAACGTCACGCGCATCGCCTCCTCGTGCGTCGCCGCCGCGAGGTCGCGCGCGTGCGCGTGATGGACCAACAGGCCGAGCATCTCGGTCGCGAGGGACAGCGCCGCCTCCGCCTGGGTTCCCGATGCCGCCAGCTTCGCGAGCGGCTCGCCCTCGTGATCGATGTCGCGGTGGATGGCGCCGGCATCGCACGCTCCCGCGAGGTGCTTGCCCTTGCGGTCGTGGATCGCGAGCTTCACGCCGAGCGCTCGCTCGATCGAAGTCGCGAGCTCCCCCAGCTCCGCGTGGGGAACCAGCCGAGCAAGCTCGATCGGATCGTCGAGCGTCCGGCCTCGCGTCACCCGCCTATTCTATCAGTTGTTACGCCTACATGCTCGGGTCGGAGCCGTTCTCCGACGAGGACCCGGTTTTCACGATCCGGATCCCCCCACCTGTCCCCCCAGCAACGGGGTGAACGCGGTACGGGCCGCGTCGATCAGCTCCTGCTCGTCCGGGTGAGAGTATCGATCGTGCATGCGCTCGCTGGCGTGCCCCACGATGCTCCTGCTGATCAGGCTACTCGTGGAACGTCGCAACGTATCAACCGCCGTGTGCCGCAGACCATGACCGCTGATCCGGTGCCTCGTTCCGACGGCGGCGCACGCACGTGAGAGAACCTCGCAAAGCGGGACGCTCTTGTGCATGGTGCCGGCCTCGGTTGCGAAGATCCATCCCTCGGTGAGGCCCTTGTGCTGGTCTCGCATCAGCGTCTTGCGATGCTCGCGCAACGCTTCCGCGACCTCAGGCAACAAGGGAACCACACGCGGAGCATCTTCGCTCTCACCGTTCTTCGTCGTGTCCTGCACGATACCGCGGTACTGATTCCGGACCACGTAGATCAGCCCCTCGTCCTCGCGCACGTCGGAGAACTTCAACGCGCTCAACTCCGACCAGCGCAGGCCCGTCGTGAGGGATACGACCACCGCCGCGTACCACTGCGGCTTGTGTTCGCGAACCCACGCCAGCACCTTTGGGGCTTCGTCTGCACGAAGGAAGTTGTTCCGCGAGCGCTGCGGCTTCGGGGCTTTCACCACGTCACACGGATTCGCGATGCCCGCACGCGCGCAGGCCGCACGCAGAACCTGCCGTAGCACCAGGTACGTCTCGCGAACGAAACTCCCGCGATACGGCTTCGGCTTCGCGCCGTGCTTGCGCACGGGCATCAGCTTCGTCCGCATCCGCGCGAGCCACTGCTCGACGTCATCCGGGCGCACCTCGTCCACCCACAGACCCGCGATCGGCTCGGGGCCGATGTGCAGATCCCAGATCGACGCGAAGTGCTTGGCGGTCCCATGCTTGATCGATCCCCGCTTACCATCCAGCCACGACCGCGCGAAGTCCCGGAGGCGGACGCGCTCGACCTTCGGCTTCTCGAGCGACGCGAGTAACTCGTCGCGCCACTGGATCTGAAACGCGCGAGCCTCTCGCTCGGTGCACACGCGGTCCCGCTCCATCTCCTTCCGTGATCCCGTGCGAGGACAGGTGACTCGCACGCGGATTCTGTAGAGGTTCGTTCCCATCTTCGTGATGCCTGGTGTCTTCATGTCCAACTCCTTCGAGCACCGGACGCGACACCAACCGACCGAGCGATAGTGCCCTCGTCCGTACAAACCGATCAAGAGTCTCGCGCGTGAACAGGTGCACGCCGCGGGGCCCCGCTCCGTCGGGAATAAGTTCTTTGCGACGAATCGCAGCGCGGACACCGCTCGCGTCGCGATACCGCACGTACGCAGCCGCCTCACTGCTCGTAAGGTAGGGGCGCGGCCCGCGATTATCGTTGGCCGCTGCGGTGCGCGTTCGCGTTATGTGCCCGCGACCCTTGTTCTGGCCGCCGGCCGTCGGGGCGTTGTCGCTCGTCGCGGTGTCCTCGGCTTCGGCAATGGTGCTAGTCGCCGTCCTCACGCCGCAGGCCGCCCCTGAGACATCGGCTGAAGGGATGCCTCGGTATCCGCGTCGGAAGTGTCTTTGACGTTGAGCACGCCGTGCCCGACCTCGGCGCTCGTGACCGCAGCATCCGCACGGGGGCCTGAGGGCGCGGTCGCGCTCGTAGCGCTGGCCTTGGTTGATGCGGTGCACTCCACGCGATCGGAGAGAAGCATCCCCACGCGCTTTGCGCCGGAGCCGCTCATCGCACCGGAGCCCAGCGCCTGAAGCGCCTCGTTCTCGCTGCGCATGGACAGTCCGCCCCGAAAAACGGCGAGAGTTCCCGCGACCAACCTCGGTGGCAATCTTCGCGGGGCGAGGATCGCGCCGACCACCACGGATCCGGCGGCACCGGCTGCGGTCCACGCGAGCCGCTTGGCCGCGACGATGTCGGCGACCGCCATTGCGCTCCGCTCGTGGAGATCGTTGTGGTGCTGCGGTCTCTTCACGACTTCGCTCCACGCGCAACGCTGCGCAGCCGGTGTTCGACCGCAGCCGCGAGCACGCCGCTCGCGAGCGCGAGGCCGAGGTCGCGGGCGCCGCGTGTGGAGCGGTGCGAGCTACGGAGACGACACGCGGCGGCGCGCACACGGCCGATCGTCGAGTCAACCGCGGAATTGTCGCCGGCGGCGTGCTCTACCAGGCCCAGCAGGGGCTCGCCGAGCCAGAGGATCCAGGCGAGCGGCGCGGAGAGCTTAGGGACGTGGTGGCTCATCGTCTCGTGCTTAGGGCGTTTCATACCGAATGGGTCCTTTCTTCCTTCGGGAAATGGGTGGCCGTACCCGCAACGCGCGGGAGGGCGTGCCGTACGCGCATCCTGTGCACGCACAACGGGAACCTAGGCTGTCGAATCGATGACGACCGACGGGATCGACGAACGAGTCGGGCGTCGTTGCGTGCGAGTCAGCTCGCCGAGCTGGTGCTGCCATCCTCCAGGCGTTCGTCGTCGTCGCCCGGCTCGTCGTCGGCGCCTTCCGATTCCTCGTCATCGGGCGCGGCGCTCATCTCGGCCTGGACCCGGGCGAGGTCGGCCCGAACCAACGCGATGGCGTCGGGCACGCTGAGGGCGAGCAGCGTCGAGATCCACACCACCAAGTCATTCTCGGTGAACCCCTGCATGACCTGACCGATCAGCATCTGCTCGGCGGGGCTGAGCCCCTTCCGTACCGCCGCGAAGCGACGAGCGTTGCTCCGGTCGGAGAGGAGCTCCTTCAAGGTGCTCGGGGTGGGCGTCTTGGTGGCCGGAGTGCTGCTGGACGGAGGTACCGCGGTCGTTGCGTGAGGCACTGCGGTCGCGGTCGCCCGGGCGATTGTCGATGGGACCACGGTTGGCGGCGGCGCCGCCTGCGGATCGACCACACGGGCCGGCTGCGCCGTGTGTGCGGCGGCGCCTTGCTGGGCTCCGGCGTACGCCTTCCGGGGATCGACGATCGCACCGAGCGAAGGGAGCTTGACCTTGCTCGCTGCGCCGTGGATGAAGCTGAACCCCTTGGTGGTCATGTCCGTCAGGAACTGGGTCACGTCAAACCCCGCGGCCTTGAGGAAGCCGCCGAGCATGGACGCCGGTCCCTGGTCTTCGACCTCCCCAGAATCGTCCATATCGTCGTCGTCG
>JBBRBG010000030.1:0-56695 GCA_038206055.1 Haliangiales bacterium | reverse complement strand
CCCATCGCGATCGAGAGTCCCGTGGCGGCCATTCCCATCGGCAGATCGATCGGCACGGTGATCTCCTGTGGGCCACGCGCGGTCGTGGTCAGCACGAAGGTCAGCACCGCGTGATCGTCGTCGACGTTCTCGACCACGGCGTGCGCGAGCTTGCCGCCGCGGGGAGCTCCGGCGATGC
The DNA here is from genome assembly GCA_038206055.1 of Haliangiales bacterium. Taxonomy (GTDB): domain Bacteria; phylum Myxococcota_A; class Polyangia; order Haliangiales; family Haliangiaceae; genus JABFXX01. Next base: position 56,517 of record JBBRBG010000030.1, on the reverse strand, counting down.
GACGAGCGGTCGATGCCTCGGCAGCGGTGACGGCGAAGACGAGGAGAAGGGCGATGGGGAGGGTGCGCATGCGAGGAGGACTCGCGTGCGATGTCACGGTTTCGGTCTTTGATGTCACGACCTTGTGGCTGCGAGAAATAGTTCCCGTCCCGGGCGCGGCGCGCGTCTAGAGGGCATGCGCACGATCCTCATCGCCTGTGTCCTCCTTGCCGCCTGCACGTCCTCGGGCACGGATGGGCCCGCCGTCGACGCCAGCGTCGCCGGCCCCGATGCGAAGGCAATGGGCGATGCGCACCCGGCGCCCGATGCAGCGACCGCGACGTCCTGCGCGATGAAGGATCCGGTCGTCCAGCTGATCTACACGTGCGACTTCAAGTGGTCGCAATGCACGGGCCTGATGCCCTCGGATCACGAGGTCAGCTGCCAGATCCAGGCGGCGGGCTCGCTGCGGTTCTCGCTGTGCGAGTGCAAGCTCAACGGCGTGTCGCAGATGCAGTTCACGTCGACCACGATCTGCGGCCTCGGTTCGTGGGCGGAGCTCGAGATGGAAGCGAACACGCGCTGCATGTGGAACCTGCACTGAGCGGCGCGCGCAAGTAGTTGAATCCGCAGGCCGTCACATCGGCCCCGGTGTGCATCTACCGGTTGATGCGAATCGCCCGCCTGCTCGTTCTCGGTCTCTCGGTGGTCACGGCGTGTGGCGACGACGGGATCCATCATCTCCCCGACGCGCCGCTCGCCCTCGATGGTGGGATCGATGCCGCGATCGATGCGCCCCTCGGCGAGCTGGATCTCGCGATCACGATGGCGGGCACCGGTGGTGGCACCATCACGTCAAGCCCGGCGGGCATCACCTGCGGTGCGACGTGCACCGCGGCGTTCCCGCAGGACACGGTCGTCACGTTGACCGCAGTCCCGAGCACCGGCTCGGTGTTCGGCGGCTGGAGCGGCGCGTGCACAGGTGCCTCGCCCACCTGCGAGGTCACGCTCGCGCACGCGGCGGCTGCAACGGCGACGTTCACGCTCGCGACGTACACCGTGACCGTGGCGAAGTCGGGCGCGGGTACGGGCACGATCAGCGGTGGTGGACTCGCGTGCGGAGCGACGTGCTCGATCACCGTCACGCATGGCACGGCGCTGTCGCTGACCGCCGCGCCAGGATCGCTGTCCACGTTCGCAGGCTGGGGTGGTGCGTGCAGCGGCACCGCGGCGTGCGCGCTCACGATCACCGCGAACACGTCGATCACGGCGAGCTTTGCGCTCGACGACGTCACGCTGTTCGTGTCGAAGGGCGGCACCGGTAGCGGCAGTGTGACGTCGGTTCCGGCGGGCATCAGCTGCGGCGCCGATTGCCAGGAGACGTACATCGCGGGCCAGATGACGACGCTGACCGCTACCCCGGCGACCGGATCGACATTCACCGGCTGGAGCGGCGCGTGCTCGGGGACCAGCGCGTGCACCTTGACGATGACCGCGGCGACGACCGTGACGGCGATGTTCACGCTGAACGCCTTCGCGCTCGATGTGACGCGCGGCGGCAACGGCGGCGGATCCGTCACGTCGTTGCCCGCCGGTATCGCATGCGGGGCCGCGTGAAATGCGACCTACGACTACGGCACCGTGGTGACGCTGACGCCGGCCGCCTCGCTGGGCTCGATGTTCAGCGGATGGAGCGGCGCGTGCTCTGGCGTCGGTGCGTGCAGCGTGACGATCGATGCGGCGAAGAGCGTCACCGCGACCTTCACGCTCGATACCCACGCGCTCACCGTCGCGCGCGCCGGCACCGGCGCCGGGACCATCACGGGCACCGGCATCAGTTGCGGCGCCGACTGCAGCGAGACCTTCAACTACGGCGCGATGGTGACGCTCGCGGCAACGCCGGCAACCGGCTCGACGTTCGCCGGCTGGAGCGGCGCGTGCTCGGGGGCCGGCGCGTGCACCGTGACGATGACCGTGGCGCGCAGCGTGACGGCGACGTTCACCCTCGATACGTACACGCTCTCGGTCGTGAAGGCCGGCACCGGATCCGGCACCGTGACCGGCACGGGCATCAGCTGTGGTGCGGACTGCAGCGAGGTCTTTGGCTACGGCACGGTCGTCACGCTCACGCAGGCCGCAACGCTCGGCTCGACGTTCGCGGGCTGGAGCGGCGCGTGCTCGGGCACCGGCGCGTGCACCGTGACGATCGATGCGGCGAAGAGCGTGACCGCGACCTTCATCCTCGACACGTACACGCTCTCGGTCGCGAAGGCCGGCACCGGATCCGGCACCGTGACCGGCACGGGCATCAGCTGCGGCGTGGACTGCAGCGAGACGTTCCCGTTCAACACGCTGGTCACGCTGACCGCGACGCCGGCGACCGGCTCGACCTTCACGGGCTGGAGCGGCGCATGCTCCGGCACCGGCGGCTGCACCGTGACCATGGACATGGCGCGCAACGTGACCGCGACGTTCACGCTCGACACGTTCACGCTGCTGACCACGGTCGCCGGTACGGGTGCCGGCACCATCACGGGCCCCGGGATCACGTGCAACCCCGACTGCAGCGAGACGTACAACACGGGAACGATGCTGCAGCTGATCGCCTCTCCGGCGATGGGCTCGACGTTCACCGGCTGGAGCGGCGCGTGCACGGGCACCGCGCCGTGCATGGTGACCATGACCGCTGCGCGCAACGTGACCGCGACGTTCACCCTCGATACGTTCACGCTCACCGTGTCGAAGATCGGCAGCGGCGCCGGCACCGTGACGGGCACCGGCATCAACTGTGGTGTCGACTGCACCGAGACCGTCGCTACGGGCACGAGCATCACGCTGACCGCGACGCCGAGCTTCGCGCCCGCGACGCAGTCCACGTTCGTCGGGTGGTCGGGCGCATGCTCGGGTACGGGGACCTGCACCGTGACGCTCGGGGCCGACAAGACGGTCACGGCGAATTTTCTGCTCTCGCCGAACCTCATCTTCGCCACCTCTGGTCTGTACAACGGCAACCTCGGCGGGCTCTCCGGCGCGGATGCGATCTGCCAGAGCACGGCACAGGCGGCGAATCTGCCCGGCACGTACCGCGCTTACCTCTCGAGCCTGCAGGCCAATACACCGATCAACGCGCCGTCGCGCATGGGCACGGCGAGTGGCTGGGTCCGCGTCGATGGCGTGCCGGTGATGAACTCGATCACCCAGTTCGCGGTGGGGCAGGTGTTCAATGCACCGCGGCTCACCGAAAGCGGCCTCGACGTCAATCAGACCCAGTTCCCGTACGTGTGGACCGGCACCAACGCGGGCGGCACCTACGATAGTTCCTGCTCGGCGCTACAGGCGTTCGTGCCATGGGGCGGTCCGTTCGGCACCGCGATGGGCGGAGTGGCGACGAGCACTACCTCGGCCGTGGTGGCCGGCGGGACGCCGGATTGCTCGCAGATGCTGCGGCTCTACTGTCTCGGTATCGACCGCACCGCGATCGCGCAGTGACCACCGGCGGCGTTCAGAACAACCGGGCCAGCACGTCGCCGGCCCGAGGTGTCTGCCCGCTGGCGCCGTCGAGAAGTGCGAGCGCACCAGCCGCGTCCACGGCCGAGCCGGCGGCGGCATCGAGCCGCGCGCGTCGGCTGTGCGCGACCGCCACCATCTCGCAGTGCGGTGCGCCCTGTGCAGCGCAACGGATCTCGCGCACGGCGAGGGGGCGTTGCGCGATGTGACCGAGCATCGCGCGCACCAGGCCGCCCACGAGTTGACACCGCGGCATCTCGCTCGCACCTGCGGCTTCCGCGAGGGCCGAGCGTTCGAGCGTGATGATCGCGGCACCGCGCGTACTCGCCCGCGAGCTGGTGACATCGATCGCGATGCGGCCCCATCCATCCCGCTCGATATGCGTGCGCACCAGGCCGAGGGCCTCGTCGAGCGGTAGGTCGCGAAGGGTCTGCGCGCGCCGCTCCTGCAGGGTGGTCTCGATGTCGATCACGGCGAGCCGTCCCCAGCGGAATCCCCATTCGGCGGCGAACAGGCTCCAGCCTTGCGGCGCGATCCGATCCCAGGTCAGGCGCAGCGCACGTAGCGCGGTCGAGGGCATCACCACGAACCGCTGGTCTGCGTCGTCGCGCTGCACGCCGAAGGCTTGCTCGTCGGGGACCAGCTCGGCCAGGCGTGGGGCCGCGACGGCCTCGTAGGCGGCGCGCGCCGGGTTGAAGACCTTCCGGTTGATGCACAGGTAGTACTGCCCGGGTGTTCGGCAGCGCACGAGCTCGATGTCGACGTCCTGAGCGCCGAACTTGAAGTCGAAGACGTACGGGAACGCGATGCGCGGCTCGATACCACCGACGAACGTGCGGAATCTGCCCTCGAACTCGGCCGTTGCGGCGCACGGCGCGATCGAACGGAAGAAGTCGCGCCCGAGCACCTTGCTGCGGTCGAGCCGTGCGAGGCGCGCCTCGGCCAGGTTGTAGCGGAGAATCTTGCCTCGAGCGTCGAGGCAGACCACTCCGAAGCTCAGATCGTCGAGCTGCGCGTCGTCATAGCGGTCGAGGCCGAACAGGTCGAAGATTTCGTCGATGGGGGCGGATGAGTCAACTTCGAGATCCACGCCCGTTGGATGGTGCTGTGGTGTGGAGCGTTACGCGCCGAGCGGAACCACCACGAAGATCGCGATACTCCACACGGCGTGCGTGACGATCGAATCGGTCAGCCGACCGGTGATCATGCGCTGCACGAGGAACAGGCTGCCAACACCGAGCGCCGCCGCGACCAGGAGCCACGCGGCGGCAAGTGCCTGCGGAAGCGCGTAGAGCATCACCGTCGCGACCGCGAACCGGGCGCGTTTCGCCGGGAATAGCTCGAGCGCGGCCCCCCGCCAGATCAGCTCCTCGGCGATGACCACCACCAGCGTGAGTCCGACGAGCGGAAGGCGAGCGTGGCCCACGGCGATCGTCGCGTAGAGCACTCGAACGTGGTCGGTCACCGTCGGCCACACGGAGTCGGTCACGCGGTACGCGGCGTGCGTGGCCACGACGAGGCCGATGCCGATGGCCGCCGCTACGGCAAGACCGCGTCCGGTGATCGCGAGCAGGCTGCGCAGCCGCGGGCCGAGAGCCCATGCGGACAGCAAGATTCCGACGAGGGCGCTCGCCGCGGTCGACAGCCACGGATCGATCACCTCGCGCAGTGCGAGCGCGATGGCGAAGCCGGCCGTCGAGACGCCAACGGCGACCACGGCGCGGTAGTTCACGTTTGTGTCCGCAGCGAGTGATGCGTGCCGATCCCACGCAAGCGTTCGATCATCGCGGGCGACGGCGCATCGCCGGAGGGATCGTCAACGAGCGCCAGCTTGATCGCAGCGTCGAGCGCCATCGGCGCGTGGGTGATGCGATCCCACAGCAGGGCGCCCGATGGTTCGAGATCGAAGCGCACGCCTTCGACGAGCTCCTTCGCCATCGCCAGGTCGGTGCGCGTGACAAGTGCGATCCAGTAGCTCGACAACCTCGGCGTCAGCACGGGCACGCTGAGCATCAGGCTCTTCCGCCCCATCGCCGCCGCGGTCCGCACCAGGATGTCGCGATGCGTGACCCGCTCCGCGCCGGGGACCTCGAGCACCTGCGATCCAGCGCCGGGGAGCTCGAGCGCCGAGAGCAAGCCCGCGACGACGTCCTCGACGGCGATCGGGTACGACGAATTCTTCAGCCAGCGCGGCAGCAGCATCGCCGGCAGCCGACGCGCAAGATCGCGAACCATCGTCCAGCTCGCGCTGCCGGCGCCGATGATCATCGCGGCGCGGAGCTCGACCACGCTCGTTGCGCCGGCGCGCAGGATCTCGCCGGTCCGCTCGCGACTCGCGAGGTGCTTCGAGGATCCGGTCGCCGGGATCACGCCGCCGAGATACACGATCCGCCGCAATTTCGCCGTCGCGGCGGCCTTTGCGAACGCCTCGGCGCCTGCGGCCTCGTGTGCGGGATAATCGGAGCCATGCCCGGGCCCCATGCCGTGCATCAGGTAGAACGCGGCGTCGCAGCCGGCGAGCGCGGGCGCGATGGTCTCCGGGCGTTCGAGGTCCAGGGCGATCCAATTACGAGACGGTTCTCGCTCGCGGGCCTTATCCGGATCCCGGGACGCGTTGTGTACCGTGTAACCCGCCGCCTGGAGCGCCACCGCCAGGCGCCGACCGATGAACCCTGTCGCGCCGGTGAGAAGGATGGTGGACACGCTGGCCGTCTCCATGGGAGGCCCACCATAGCCTGCGGGTTACAGATTGTTTGCCCGCCGCGCGCAGTCCCGTACCATTTTATTCGTGAACCTCCTCGACGCCCGCCGACGCGCCCCACGGATCTCCGTCGACGGCTTCTGCGGCGTCGTCACCGACGACGATGACCTCCGCCACGCCTCGATGAGCAACCTGTCGACGATGGGGCTGCGCCTCGAGCGACCGTTCGACCCGAACACCGCCCGGCCGATCGTGCAGCTCGAGATCGATCTGCCCGGCCTCGACGAGGTCGTGTGGGCCAGCGCCATCGTCACGCGCGCGATCCTGACGCCGATGCCGGGTCGCCGACCCGACGGGCAACCGCGGTTCTGGTGCCGCGCGGGCCTACGGATCGCCGATGCCTCCTCACGCGAGCGCCGGATGCTGCGCGACTACGTGATCGAGCAGATGGTGACGCGCCGCACGGCCGCCTAAGTGTTACTCACTGACCCGACGTGTTGCGCCCCGGCCTCCAGCTGAGCGACCGGGTAGCGTTTCCCGAGAACCTGCCGATCACAGCGCGTCTCATCGATATCGCGAACGCGATCGACGAGCACCAGGTGATCATCATCGCGGGCGAGACGGGCTCGGGAAAGACTACCCAGCTGCCGAAGATCTGCCTCGCGATGGGGCGGTCTGCGAACGCGCAGATCGCGTGTACCCAACCGCGGCGCATCGCGGCCACCAGCGTGGCGGCGCGCGTGGCCGAGGAGCTGCACACCGAGCTCGGCGAGGTCGTTGGCTACAAGGTTCGGTTCAACGACAAGGTCAAGCGGACCTCGCACATCAAGTTCATGACGGACGGCATGCTGCTCGCCGAGATCCAGGGCGATGGCATGTTGCGCGGCTACGACACGATCATCGTCGACGAGGCGCACGAGCGCAGCCTCAACATCGACTTCCTCCTCGGCTTCCTCAAGCGCTTGCTGCCGCGCCGGCCCGAGCTGCGGGTGATCGTCAGCTCGGCGACGCTCGAGACCGACCGGTTCTCCACGTTCTTCAGCGGCGCACCGGTGCTCGAGGTCTCCGGCCGTACGTACCCGGTCGACGTGCTGTACCGGCCGCCGCGCGACGACGAGGCCGACGTCTCCGATGCAGTCGCGAACATGGTCAACGAGATCACCGAGATGGATCCGCGCAACGACGTGCTGGTGTTCCTTCCGGGAGAGCGCGAGATCCGCGAGTCCGTGGCCGAGCTCGAGCAGCGCGCGCTACCACATACGATCCTGCTCCCGCTGTACGCACGGCTCCCGGGCTCCGAGCAGCAGCGCGTGTTCCAGTCGTCACCGCAGCGACGCGTGGTGCTCGCGACGAACGTCGCCGAGACGTCGCTGACGATCCCCGGCATCGTCTACGTCGTCGATGCCGGCGTCGCGCGCGTCAACCGCTACAACGTGCGCACTGGCGTCACCCAGCTGCTGGTCGAACCGATCTCGAAGGCGAGCGCCGACCAGCGCAAGGGCCGCTGCGGACGCACCGAGAGCGGCGTGTGCTTCCGGCTCTACGAGGAGCAGGACTACCTCTCGCGCCCGGCGTTCACAGATCCGGAGATCAAGCGGGTCGGGCTCGCCGGCGTGATCCTGCGCATGAAGGCGCTACGACTCGGCGACATCGAGAGCTTTCCGTTTCTCGATCCGCCGCAGAAGCGCGCCGTCGACGAAGGCTATCGCGTGCTCGAGGAGCTCGGCGCGATCACCGACGACGGCCGCCTGACGCAGCTCGGCGAGCAGCTCGGTCGGTTGCCGCTCGATCCGCGCCTCGGGCGGATGATCCTCGGTGGTCGTGCCGAGAACGCGCTGCGCGAGGTGGTGGTGATCGCCGCTGTGCTTGGCCTGCAGGATCCACGCGATCGCCCGCACGCCGCGCAGCAGCGCGCCGACGAGGCGCACCGGAAGTTCAAGGACGAGGGCAGCGACTTCGCGAGCTACCTGAAGCTGTGGGCGTTCTGGCAGGAGGCCCGCTCTCGCACCCGCTCGCAGCTGTACAAGCTGTGCCGCGAGAACTTCCTCAACTACAACCGCATGCGCGAGTGGGAGGACATCCACGCGCAGATCGTACGCGTGATGCGCGAGCTCGATTTCGCGCCGAACGATCAGCCGGCCTCCGCAGAGCAGATCCACCGCGCGTTGCTGCCGGGCTTGCTCAGCAAGATCGGCATGTGGAACCAGGAGGCGCGCATCTACATCGGCGCGCGTCAGACGCGGTTCATGATCCATCCGTCGTCGGGGCTCGCGCGCAAGCCGCCGCAGTGGGTGATGGCCGCCGAGCTCGTCGAGACGTCGCAGCTGTTCGCGCGCTCGGTCGCGAAGATCGATCCGGGTTGGCTCGAATCGGCGGCAGGCGCGCTGTGCAAGCGCAGCTACGGGGATCCGCACTGGGAGATGAAGGCGGGGCAAGTGGTGGCGAAGGAGAACGTCACGCTCTACGGCCTGCCGATCATCAAGGACCGCAAGGTCTCCTTCGCGCAGTTCGACCAGGTCAAGTCGCGCGAGCTGTTCATCACGCATGCACTCGTCCGCCACGAGTACACGACGAAGGCGAAGTTCATGGAGCACAACCAGCGGCTCCACGACGACGTCCAGTACATGCGCGACAAGGCGCGCCGGAGCGACATGGTCGCCGACGAGTACGCGCTGTGGGACTTCTTCGACAAGCGTATCCCGGCCGACGTGTTCAGCGGCAAGACGTTCGACGACTGGCGCCGCCAGGCGGAAGGCCGCGATCCTGCGATCCTGCATCTGTCGCGCGCCGATCTTCTCCTCGACGAAGCGCACGAGCTCTCGCCCGAGCGATACCCCGATCAGCTCGCGGTCCGCGGCGCCACCCTGTCGCTCGTGTACAAGTTCGAGCCGGGCGAGGACGACGACGGCATCACCGCCACCGTTCCTCTCGCTCTGCTGCCGCAGCTCGATCCAGACGTGCTCGCGTGGACCATCCCCGGCTGGCACGAGGACAAGCTGCGCGCGCTCCTGGAGGCGCTGCCGAAGCCGCTCCGCAAGGTGCTCGCTCCTCTCGATGACCTCGCGCGCGCGCTCGCCACCGGACTCCGCCCGTTCGAGGGCGCCATGCTGCCCGCGCTCGAGCGCATGATCTACGAGCGCACCGGCGAGCGAGTCTCGCGCGAGGCATGGGATCTGCGCGTCCTCCCCGGGTACCTCGCGTTCACGTACCGCGTCGTCGACGATCACGACAAGACGATCGCCTCCGGACGCGATCTGACCGAGCTGCAGCGCACGCTCGCGCATCGTGCGAAGGAGCTATGGGCGCGCGCCCCACGCGCGAAGCACGAGCGCACCGGTATGAAGGCGTGGGACCTCGACGCGTTTCCCGCCACGGTGACGCTCGAGGTCGCCGGCCGCGCGATGCTCGCGTACCCCGCGCTCGTCGAGACCGAGATGGCGGTCGATGTGCGACTCCTCGAGTCCTCCGCGGTCGCCGCGGCCGCGACGCGCGATGGGCTGCGCAAGCTGTACCTCCTGCAGCTGTCCACGTCGGTCGCGAAGCTCGAGGCGAAGCTGCCTGCCGGCCTGGCGCCGCCGATGAAGAAGCAGATCGTCCTGCGCGCCATCGACGATTCATTTCGCCTGGGTGAGCCCGATGCGGTGCCGCGTACCAGGCCCGCATTCCTCGAGAGGTTCACCGAAGGCCGCGACACGCTCTCGGTCGCGCTCGCGCAGTTTGCGAACCTGGCGGTCGGTCTTGTCGGCGAGCTCGACAAGGTGCTCGCGTTGCTCAAGACGATGGCCGGCCGACCGGGCGCCACGCGCACCGCGATCGACGACATCCACAGCCAGCTCGCTCACCTTGTCCCCGCGGACCTGATGCGCGCCACGCCGGCCACGCGACTTCCCCATATCACGCGCTACCTCAAGGCGCTCGTCGTGCGGCTACAGCGGCTCTCGCACGATCCGCAGAAGGATCAACAGAAGGCCGCCCAGGTCGCGCCGTTCTGGCAGAGCTTCACGAAGAAGCGCGACGAGCTGCACGCGAAGGGTTACCTCGTCGCAGAGATCGAGGAGTTCGGCTGGTTGCTCGAGGAGTTTCGCGTGCAGACGTTCGCGCCGGAGCTCAAGACCGCCGTGCCGGTCTCGGCGCAGCGGCTGCAGGATCAGTGGACCCGGTTCGCGCGCTGAGCGCCTTGCTCACAGCAGTGCGCGGAGGAGGATCGTCGCGGTGCGCGGCGAGGCGCTCGCATCTTCCATGCTGGTGGTGAACATGCGTCCGCCGTCGGGTGCCGTCTCGCCGGGCACCACCCAGACGCGCCCGGGCAGCTCCCAGCGCGAAGCGATCACGGCGCGAAGCTCGAGAGACACCTCCAGGTGGCGCGTGATTCGGTAGCCGACGGCCGCTCCGGCGATCACGTTAGCTAGCTAGCGGCGGCCAGTACAACAGCTCGGCGCAAGACCCGGCCATCCTTTCACAGCTGCGCCCCAGACATCAGGTAGCGGTGGGGAGTCGTTCCGCGCGGGCTCAGAACCTGTCGTACACCGGCCGCGCGGTTACGCACCGCGACAACGGGGACATTGATCAGGCGCGCCGACACAGCACGAAGTAGTGGTCGAGCGGGACCTCGCCCTTGAACGCGGCACCGATCGAGACGTGCGCCGAGACCTTCCGCATGAAGTCGCGCGTGCCCTGGTACACGAAGCGCTGCAGTCGCCAATGGTTGTCGTGGATGCGCGGCCATCCCCGCGGCACCTCTCCATCGGGGACCTGGTAGTAGTCCACCACCACGGCGCCGCGGGCCGACCACACGGGGCGCGGCGCGGTCGGGATCGCGACGAAGTATCCGGGACCGATCAACCGGCGCGTAGGGCCCTCGTTGTAGCCGAACAGGCGCTCGTTCGCGCCGATCGCCGGGCGGCTGAAGCGCTTCTGGAACCGGCGGATCGGGGGCGGCACGGGCAGCGTGTTGAGCCCGTCGTGGATCACCTCCGTGCGCACCGGTGCATCGCCGACGAAGTGCGCGAAGTCGACCGCGCGTGCGTGCGCTGCCTTGGTGTAGAGCTCGCGCTGCCGCGATCGCCCGAGCGCGCCGACCTCGCTCCAGCGCGCCTTGCCATCGAGCCCGTCGAGGTAGTTGCTGATCGCGTCGATGCCGGTGCCCGGATCATCGACGAGCTTCGCGAGCTCGGAGGTCATACGGCCTCCCCGAGCTTTGCGAGGACCACGTCGATCGAGTCGGGGTTGTCGAGGCTCGACAGATCGCCCGACGCCGCACCGGTGACGAGCAGATCGCGCAGCACGCGCCGCATGATCTTGCCGCTGCGCGTGCGCGGCACCGTCGACACCACCACGATCCTCGCCGGCCGCGCGATCGCACCGACCGAATCGACCACCGCCTGCGACAGCGCCGTCCGCAGCTCCGCACTATCGACATGTCCCGCGCGCAGCACCACGAAGGCGACGGGCACCGTTCCCTTGACCTCGTCGGGTTGCACCACGACCGCTGCCTCGGAGACCGCGGCGTGCGTCAGCAGCGCGGCCTCGAGCTCCATGGTGCCGAGGCGGTGGCCGGCGACGTTGATGACGTCGTCGAGCCGCCCCGTGACCCACAGCTGGCCATCGCGATCGAACAGCGCTCCATCCGACGCCGCGTAGCGTCCCGGGAACGCCGAGAGGTACGTCTCCACGTAGCGCGCGTGATCGCCCCATACCGTGCGCGCGAGGCACGGAAACGGCTCGTTCAGGACGAGCGCGCCGAGCTCGCACGCATCCGCGTCGCTGCCGTCCTCGCGGAGCACCGCCGAGCGATAGCCGGGCAGGGGATGGCCGCAGCTGCCCGGTCGCGTGGGCGTGGCGCCGAGCATGCTGCTCGTCCACGCCGTGCCGGTCTCCGTCTGACCGTAGGTGTTGTTGACGAACATCTGCCCACCGCCGAGCACGTCGCGCGCCCAGTGCCAGGTATCTCGATCGAGCGGCTCGCCGACGAGGCTGACGAGCTGGAGCTTCGAGACGTCACGGCCCTTCAGCAACGTATCGCCGGCTCGCCGCATCATGCGCAGCGCCGTCGGCGCGGTGAACATCTTGTTCACGCCGTACTTCGCGATCAGCTCGTAGGGCCGAGCCGCACTCGGCGTATCGATGCTGCCCTCGAAGACCACGTGTGTCGCTCCATGCGCGAGCCCGCCGACGAGGGCGAAGATCGGGAACGTCAGCCAGCCGACGTCGGCGGTGCACCAGTAGACGTCCTCGGGATGGAGGTTGAGCGCCCACTTCACGTTCGCGTAGACGCCGACGAGAAATCCGATGCCGGCGTGCACCAGGCCCTTCGGCTTGTTCGTGGTCCCCGACGTGTAGATGATGAAGCCCGGCTCGTTCGCCTCCATCGCGACCGGCGCTGCACGTCGCGTGGTGCGCTCCAGCAGCTCGGCGAAGTCGTGCTCACCCGGCCGGAGCGGATGGTCCGGATCCACGCGCCTCGCGACGATCACGTGCGGGATGTCGAGGCCCTTCGCGGCCTCGTCGAGCGTTGCCTTGAGCGGGATGCTTCGGCCGCGGCGGAGCGTGGCATCGGTGACGACCACGACCTTCGGCTTCGCGTCCTCGATCCGGTCGCGAACGGCCGAGGCGCTGAACCCGGCGAAGATCACGCTGTAGATCGCGCCGATCCGGTAGCACGCGTGGATCGCGATGAACGACTCGGGCACGTTGCTCGCGTAGATCGCGACACGGTCGCCGCGCACCACGCCGAGATCCTCGAGCGCCGCTGCGAACCGCGCGACCGCATCCGTCAGCCGTCCGTACGTCCACGTCTCGTGGAGCCCGTCCTCGCGCTCGTAGTGCAGCGCGACCCGGTCCGCCGGCCAGCGGTCGAGGCAGTTGACGCTGACGTTGCCAGTGGCGCCGGCGAAGTAGGTGAAGTCGCCGAACGTGCCATCGAGGGCGCGTGTGGGTGCGGTGGTCCACTCGAGCTCGCGCGCGATCTCGAGCCAGTAGTCCTCGGGCGCCAGCGCCCGCAGTCGCGCCGCCTCGGCCGGCGTCGTCGCGGGCCGTAGCCCGTTCGAGGGCATCACGAGCGGAGTTTCGAGCAGTGTCCTGTCCACGCATCCGAGTGTTACCCGGTTCGCTCGCCCATGGGTCTTCACGGCACCCTGTCTCGGTCGACTCGAGCAACATGAACACTCGCGCGTGGATGGTGGTCGCAACGACCTTGCTCGCGATTGGATGCGACGAGGCCACGGTGAAGCTCTCGCTCTCCAACGAGACGACCACGGCCGCACCCCATCAAGGCTTGCTGGACGATGGCACCTCACTCCGTCTCAAGATGATCGCGGTCTATCTCGTCGAGGACGTCGACCCGGTGACGCAGAACAACATCGGAAACACCGCGATGGTGTGGCTGAACCCCCAGTGCGATGGCGACATCGATGGGTGCAACATCGAGGGGTTCGCCGCGCCTTCGGGTGGGCCGAGGATCACGAGCTTCTTCGACCTCTCCCGGCCCACGGTCGAGGTCAACGCGGAGCTCAATTCACAAGGCGCAGCCGTGTCGGCGGGCACCTACCAGTACGCTCGCGTCGAGCTGTGCAAGGCCTACGGGCAGGGCCAGGCGACCGCACCGACCATGATGTGGCGCGGTCCCGGCATGACCGCGGAGCAAGCGTTCTCGTCGGGCGACTGCGGGCGTACCAGCCAGCGCTTCGCTCAGCCCCTCGACCTCGCCGCCGGCGATTCGGTCGAGGTCACGCTCGGCTATGACCTCGGTGCGGCGATCGTCGAGGGTCCCCCGGCTTCGCCAAGTCAGATCGCCGGTCAGACGCACAGCTATCGCGCGTGCGTCGACGTCGATGCCATGTCGCGCGTGTGCATGGACTTCCCGGAGCTCACGCCCAGCGCGACGAAGCTCCCCTGAGTCCGGTACGCTACGGGCGTGGAAGCGAAGCCCGTCGATCGCCACGGGCTCGCCGCTGCGCTGCGGCTGCTCGCGACGAACTTCGTCGTCGCCGACAAGCGCACGCAGATCCAGACGCGCTTGCTCGCCGCAGAGCGCCGGCTCGAGACGCTCGAGACCTTGCCGCGCTGGATCTCCGTCCGCACGGCGCCGCTGGCGGGAGCCGACCAGTCGCCCGCCGGCCTGCGCGCACGGTTCGGGGAGCTGCTCGGCGTGCGCCTCGGCGAGGCCGGCGCGTCGCGGCTCACGATCGCCGACGCCCTCGAGCTTGGCCGCGCCACGGTATCGGTGTTCATCGCTGACAGCGGCAACATTGCGCTGATCACCGCCGCGAGTGGCGCGCCGATCCTGTGCTCGCGATTCTGACCCCGTGCGCGAGCGCTCGTCGGGCAGACGCCGCCCGATCAGCGATTCGCTTCCTGGAGATCGTGCTCGATCGCGTCGAACGGGGTGTCGACGTCCTTCGTGTACTCCGCCCAGCTCGGGTCGGTGGTTGTCCGCATCGAAGCGAGCTTCGTGGCGAGCTGGTCACGGCGCGCCCGAAGGCCGACGCGGGCATCGGTGGATGCCGCGTCGGTTCGCTTGGCGAGGGTAGCCAGCGAGGCATCGAGTTTCGCGAAGCGCTCCGCAACCGCGGCCCCGTACGCGTTCCGAGCCTCCTCGAGGTTCACTTGCGCAGATCCGAGCGCTTGACGTTGCTGCGTGAGGAGCGCTTGCTTGTCGGCAAGGGCCTGCTGCGCGCTCGCAAGCTCGCGCTTCTCGCGCTCGATCTCCGCCTCGTTCCCGACGACGCCCTGCCGTCGTTCGGCAGCCGCGGCTTGCGCCTTCTTCAGATCCTCGGCCGCCTCGTCGGTATCCGACGAGTTGTCCTTCTTTCCGCAACTCGCGCCGACAAGGAGGAGCGCACAGGCCCACGCACCGAGGACGTTCGACATAGGTAGCAGCCGTTGCAAACTCGTGTCCACATCTCGGTGTGAGGCGAAACTATGAAGCGCGGCGGGCATCCAAGCGGCATGCACGTCGTTCTCTCCGGGGCCACCGGCCTGGTTGGCCGCGCACTCTCCTCCCACCTGGTCGGCCAGGGATATCGTGTCACCGCGTGGGTCCGCGACGTCGAGCGCGCCCGCTCCGAGCTCGGCCCAGAGCTCGAATACATGGCGACTACCGACCGCGACGCGCTCGAGACCGCGATCGCATCCGCCGATGCGGTGGTGCATCTGGCCGGAGCGCCGATCGTCGGAAAGCGCTGGAGCAACGCGCGCAAACGCGAGTTGACCGACTCTCGCGTCGAGACCTCCCGCATCCTCGTCGACGCGATCCGCCATCGTGCGACACCACTGGCGGTGCTGATCTCGGCGAGCGCGGTCGGCTACTACGGAGACCGCGGCGCCGAGCTCCTGACCGAGACCGACGGACCGGGAACGGGGTTTGCCGCCGAGCTCTGCGAGCAGTGGGAAGCAGCCGCACTCTCCGTCGGCCCTGCGGCGCGGCGAGTGGTGCTGGCGCGGATCGGGATCGTGCTCGCCCGCAACGGCGGAGCCTTCGGGCCGCTGTCGAGGCTCGCCCGCTTCGGGCTCGCGGGTCCGATCGCAGGCGGAACGCAGTGGATCCCGTGGATTCATCTCGACGACGTGGTCCGCGCACTCACCTTCGCGCTCGTGGCCCCCGAGCTCTCCGGACCCGTGAACGTCGTCGGGCCGTCACCTGTCCCGCAACGTGCGTTCGCGCGTGCGCTCGGGCGTGCTTTCCGGCGGCCGGCCGTGCTTCCCGCGCCGCGGCTCGCGATACGCGCCATGCTCGGTGAGGCGGCAAGCGTTCTCCTCGCGAGCCAGCGCGCCGTGCCTGTCGTCCTCGAGAAGCACGGATTTCAGTTCTCGTTCCCCCAGCTCGATGCCGCGATCGATGACCTCGTGCACGTCCACGACCTCGCGATCCGCCGGCTGGCGAAGTCCGACCTTCCGGCGACGCCCTATCTAGCGGCGCATCCGGCGCGCTATGTTCTCGTCGCGCGCACGATCATCGAACGGCCGCTCGCCGAGGTGATGGCGTTCTTTTCCAACGCCGAGAACCTGTCGCGCCTCACGCCGCCGGAGCTCGAGTTCGCGATCCAGACGCCGCGACCGATCGCGATGGCGGCGGGGACGGTCATCGACTACCAGATCCGTCTATCCCGGATCCCTCTCCGCTGGCGGACCGTGATCGAGCAGTGGGAGCCGGGCGTGATGTTCGTCGACGCCCAGCACCGCGGACCCTATGCGTGCTGGTGGCACGAGCATCGATTCCGCAGTGATGGTGCGCGTACGATCATGGAGGATCGCGTGTACTACGCCCCTCCGCTGGGGATCCTCGGATGGATCGCGAACCGGCTGTTCGTCGCGGGTCAACTGCGCGGCATCTTCGCGTATCGCGGTCATGCGATCCGGATGCGTTTCGGGCTCGCCCCGGCTCACGCGCCGAGCAGCGCGCAGCCCTCCGCAGAGATCGCCGGAAGCGCGCGGAACGCGGGGCGCGCGAACAAGTATCCCTGAAACAGCTTGATCCCGAGCGAGCGCAGGAACGTGAACTCCGCGGCCGACTCGATCCCCTCGGCGATGATCCCGAGATCGAGAGCTTGGCAGGTCGCGACAATGCCGGAAACGATCGCGCGACGGACGGGATCCGCGTGGATGTTGCGCGTGAGCGCCATGTCGAGCTTGATGAAGTCGGGCTGAAACTCGGCGAGCAGGTTGAGCCCCGCGTAGCCCGCGCCGAAGTCGTCGATCGCAGTCTTGAAGCCCTGGATCTTGTACTCGGCGAAGATCCGCCGCAGGTGAGCGTGATCCGTGACCTGCTCGCCCTCGGTCACCTCGAACATGAGACGGCGCTGATCGAAGTCGAGCTCGCGAGCTGCCTCCAGCGTCGCGCGGATGCAGGTCTCCGGGCGGTAGATCGCATTCGGCAGGAAGTTGATGCTGAGGATGCCGTCGAGATTCAACTCGCTCGCGAGCTGGATCGCACGCACCCGACATGCCTGGTCGAAGCGATAACGGTTCGAGTCGTTCACCTTGCCCAGGATCTCCGCCGCGGACTCGCCGTTCGTGCCGCGGACGAGAGCTTCGTAGCCGTACACCTTCAACGTCCCTGCTTCGACGAACGGCTGGAACGCCATCGTGAAGTCGAAGTCGAGGCCGGCGCCCGACAGGCACTCCTTGCACGACAGGCTGCGGAACGGAACCGGCTCGATCACGGAAGACAGCATAGCCAGACGCGGTGAGGCCGTCACGCGGGTCGTGCCCGCCGCAGCAGCGCGACGTGGAACTGGCCCCGGATGCGACCGGGGGTCATCACGACCGACACGTGTTGTTCGCCGCGGGCAAACTTGAAGATGAAGTCGAAGCTGTGCACGCGGACGCCGAACGGGTCGGCGGCAAGCTCGTTGAAGCGCCCCTCGAACTCTCGGATCCGCGTACACGGCGCGATCTCGCGAAAGAAGTTGCGACCGATCACGCGGTCCTTCGGCAAGCCGACGAGGCGCGACTCGGTGTCGTTGTAGTGAATCACGCGACCTCGCGCATCGAGGGTGATGAGGCCGTACGGTAGGCCGTCGAGCTTGTCGGGTGTCAGCTGCGCGACCGCCCCGAAGTCGATCCCTTGCTGCGGACCACCTCCGATGCCGAGCGCAGGGAGGGGTGGCGGTACGAAGGTCGCGGGCGGCGCATTCACCGTTGGAATGGGAGCCGCGGGCAGCGGTGGCACGGCGACCGCGGCCGGAGATGGCTCACCGCGGCCGGCGAGCTCCACCCGAAGCGCCTCGTTGTCGCGCCGGAGTGCCTGCAGCTCGCTTCGCAGTCGCAACACCTCGCGACGGAGCTCCGCACCGTCGGGCTCGAGGTCGGGTGAGAAGCGGCGGTCCTGGTCATAGGTCTCGGAGCCGCGCTCGCTCATGACGCCACGCCCGTCGTCGTCGGACCGCTGCCTCCGGGTGCTGACATCGCGGGGCTCGTATCGAGGAACCGCCGCAGCCGCCCAACCACCCGCTCGACCTCGAGCGGATCGAGCGCACGCCCGACGGTGTGAGTGACCAGCGCGAGCCGTGACTGGTGCCCGAGCTGGGCCAATGAGATTCGGATCGCACCGAGGATATCGAGCTCGACTCGCGTGATCGCCTGAGCGCGAAGGCTCGCGCGTGCGGTCTGCGCGATCTGGTTGAGGCCACGCAGGACACTCTCCAGCCGGCCGGCGGTGAGGCCATCGGCAGCCATCCCGGCCAAGATCTGATCTCCGAGGACGAGCGCGACGGTGCGTGCACCGAGGCCGCGTGTCGCGCGATCCAGCTCTTCGCCAAGGCTGTCGCTGCGCGTCCCGCCGGGACCGAGGCGACCGCGCACCCCGACGACGACCTGTTGCTCACCCGGTGGTGGAACGTCGCGAACCGCGTAGGCGTACGCGACGGCAGCGTCGAGGGCCGCCGGCGTAGGGCGCTGAGCGGATGCCTGCGCAGCGAGCCACGCGCCGCGGGTCCAGCTCGGCAATGCACGGAGCTCGACGACCCGCGAGTCTGCCGTGTAGACGGCAATGCTGCGAACCGTGCCGATCACGCTCTCGATTTCGCGAGCCACGCGGCTCGCCGTGGGCACCATCGCGGCGAGGTCATCAGCATCGCGGGTCCCGTTGCGATCGAGCGGGAAGCCGTGGCGATCCGAGATCGTCACGGAGTCGACGAGGGTGAGACCGCGGATCCGTGCGGAGATCGCGTCGAGCTCGATGGGCGCTGGCCGATCGGCGTAGAGCGGGGCCGCACTCTCCGTATCGAGCTGACATGCGATGGCCAAGGTGCGCACTCGACCCTCCGCGCGATGCAGCTCGTGCTTGAGCTGCTGCTCTCGTTCGATCGCCTCGACGGTGACTCGACGGCGTTGCGCGTCCAGCTGTGCGACCTTGCTCTGCGCTGAGGCGGCCTCGGCGACCTGCTGCTTGTTCGACGTCGAGAGCTCTGCGGATCGGTATTCGGCCTCTGTGCGCTGTTGCTCGGTACGTGCGAGCCGCGCTTCGATAACGGCGAGGCTGTCGGTTGCACGCTCGAACGCCTCGGTTAGCTGGTCGCGCTCGGCGCGCACCGCCAGGAGGTCCTTGAGCACGGCTTCATAATTCAGGCGGTGTTGGCGGTCGGTGCGCTCGTAGCGCTGGTCGTACAGCGTCTCGCGACGGGCGAACCGGCGATGTGCGCGGAGATACGACAACCCGGCGACGAGGGATGCCACGACGCCGACCACGCCGATGACCATCCAGGTCACGATACGTCCGCCTGCCGAAGCTGATCGGCGAGCCAGAGGGCATCAGCGCGCAACGCGCCAGGGCTACAACCCGAACGACCGAGCACGATCGCCGTGCGGGCACCATCGACGTCGGCGAGTGCGAAGCTCGCCGCGCCACCCTCGACGACGGATGCAGCGAGCGCGCCACAGCCGAGCTCCGCAGCGGCGCGGTCGAGAAAGTCGCGAAGCGGGAGAACGAGCGCGACCGCGGCAGTGGCGAGCTGATCGCCAAGCCCATCGCTGGCGAGGACGGTTCCACCCGCGTCGACGAGGAGGGCGCCCGTGACCTCGGGATTGCCGCGTGCTACCTGCTGAACGAGAGGAGCTAACATCATGTTGCGCTACGATGCCCGCGACAATGTGGGTGGTCACGTTGGGTGCTGCAACGGACTGTTGCGGGACACCGTGTAACCTCCGGCGAGGTGGCTACTTCGCCTTGGCCACCGCGTTACCTCTTCCGTTGCTCTGCACGGATGGCTTCTTGCCGGCTTTCGCCTTCTTCCAGGTGACCTTGTTCTTCGCGCCGTTGATGTGGATCGCGCCGACCACATCTGCTGTGACCGCGTTGCTGGCACCGTTGACGTTCAGCTCGTCGACATCGCTGACCGTCACGATCAGCTTGCTGCCGTTGACGTTGATCTCCTTGCACGGCCCCGTGAAGGTGAAGGTCCCACTTCCGTTGCTGATGTTGACGGTTGGATCCTCGGCGCAGTCATACGTCGCGCCGTCGCTGTCGACGAACTCCTTGTCGGCGAGCGCGACGTTTGGGGCGAGGACGAGGGCGAACAACACGGCAAGTTTCTTGAACACGGGGCCTCCAGTGGTGAGACGTCGATGATGCACCGAGCTTCACTCCGCCGCGACATCATGCCGACATCACATCATGCGCAAGCGGCGAGCAGGGCGGGGCCCCATTCCTTGGCCCGCCACTGCCGCACCCCCTCGACGGCCGCGAGCTCCGCGAGTGTCGTCGGGCCTGCGATCGCGAGCCGCTCGATCACGCGTTGCGACATGACGAGCGACGGGTCGAGTCGCGAGCGCTTCGCCTGCTCCTCGCGCCAGGTGCGCAGCGCCTCGGTGCGCCGCCGCGCCGACGCTGGAAACGTCTGCCGCTCGCCGAGCTCTCGCGCTGGGAGCTCGCTTTCGGGCAGCCCGAGGGCGCGCGCGATCGCCGCGAACACGACCTCCGCTTGGCCTGCCTGGCGCGGATAGTTCGCGAGTGCGCGCTCCACGTCCTCCACGCTCGCTGGAACGCGCTCGGCCATCGCGAAGATGATGTCGGGACCGACGATCTTGAACGGTGGGCGATCGGCCGCGGCCGCGCGCTCTTCGCGCCACTGGTAGAGCTCGCGGAGCACCGCCTGTTGCCGCCGCGGCAGCTTCGCCGAGCCTTTGATCCGCCGGAACTCGTCAGGCCCGGTCCGCTTCTCCGCCGGCGGCAGGTTCGCGAGCGCCGCGAACTCCTCGCGCGCCCACTCCGTGCGACCGGCCGCGGCGAGCCGCGCGGTGAGTTGCGTGGCGAGGGCCATCAGGTGCGCGACGTCGGCCAGTGCATAGCCTTCCTGCTTCGGGGTCAACGGACGCTTCGACCAGTCATCCTTCTGGCTGCCCTTGCTGAGCTCCACGCCGAGCAGGTTGCGCACCATCGCTTGCAGGCCGAGCTCGGTGTCGCCGAGGAGCCGCGCCGCGATCGAGGTATCGAACATCGTGCGAAACGTGAAGCCGAAGTCGCGTCGCATCGACGAGACATCGTTATCGCCACCGTGAACGACCTTGAGCACCGACGCATTCGCGAGGATCGGCGCGAGTAGAGAGAGATCGCGGAGCGCGAGGGGATCGATCAGGCACGAGGCGCCGCCGAACGCCGTGAGCTGGATCAGGCACACCTTCTCCCGGTAGTGGTGCAGGCTGTCGGCTTCGGTATCGATACCGATCGCGCCACATCCGGCGAGCTCGTCGACCAGCTCGGCGAGCTCGTCAGAGGTGCGAATCCATCGAGCCGGGGCAGCGTCCACGGGCGCACCCTACCGCGATACACTGATGCGGTGCCTACCCCGGGGAGCAGCGTCACGTTGCGCGGTGTGCGGCAGGTATTTCCCGGCGGCGTGGTTGCGGTCGAGTCGATGGACCTGGATGTCGCAGCGGGGGAGTTCCTGGCGATCCTCGGGCCGTCGGGCAGCGGAAAGTCGACACTTCTCCGGATCATCGCCGGCCTCGATCGTCCGACCGCCGGTGATGTCACCGTGCAGCGGCCCGACGCCGGTCGCTTCGACATCGCGTACGTGTTTCAGGATGCGCACCTGCTCCCGTGGCGAACGGTGCTCAGCAACGCGGCGCTACCGCTGGAGCTCCAGGGCGTCGATCGCGCTCGCCGGCGCGAGATCGCCACGGAAGCGCTCGTCAAGGTCGGTCTCGGCGACGCACTGGGCCGCTATCCCGCACAGCTCTCCGGCGGCATGCGCATGCGCGTGTCGCTCGCGCGCGCGATGGTGACCTCGCCGACCTTGCTGTTGCTCGACGAGCCGTTCGCAGCGCTCGACGAGATCACGCGCCAGTTGCTCGACGAACAGCTGCGCGAGCTGTGGTTGTCGCGGGGGATGACGGTGGTCTTCGTGACGCACTCGACGAGCGAAGCGGTGTTTCTCGCCGAGCGCACGGTCGTCCTCAGCAAGCGCCCGGCGCGCATCATCTCGGACCGGCCGGTCGATCTCCCCGCGAAACGGATCGGCGAGCTGCGCGCGACTGCCGACTTTGCACGCGAGACCCGACACGTCTACGACGCGCTCGAACGCGGGGAGGCGTGATGAAGTCCGCATCGCTCCGTCGCCTCGTCGCGTCGATCTGGCCACCGGTCCTGGTGTTGATCGCGGCGATGCTGCTGCTCGAGCTCTACGTCCGGTGGGCGAACACGCCGATCTACCTCGTGCCGCGGCCGTCGAAGGTCGTGAACACCCTCGTCGAGGAGCGCGAGTACCTCGTCGCGGCGCTGTGGAGCACCACGAAGGCGGCGCTGGTCGGCTTCGCGGCGAGCACGGTGTTCGGGATGGCGATCGCGATCGTGCTCGCATCGTCGGTCTGGGTGCGCCGCGCTTTCTCGCCTTACACCGTGTTCTTCCAGACCGTACCGATCATCGCGATCGCCCCGATGCTCTCGATCTGGTTTGCGCCGGGATTGAAGGCCGTGGCGGCGTGCGCGTTCATCGTCTCGGTGTTTCCGGTCATCGCGAACACGCTGGCCGGGCTGATCGCGACCGATCCGGCGCTGGTGGATCTGTTCCGCCTCTATGGCGCCGGGAGGGGCGCAACCATGTTCAAGCTCCGGTTCCCCGCCTCGCTGCCGAGCGTGTTCACAGGTCTACGCGTGGCCGCGGGCTTGACCGTGATCGGGACTGTGGTCGCGGAGTTCCTCGTGGGCGAGCTCGGTGAGGCGCAAGGGCTCGGGGTGGTCATCGTCAGCGCGAGTCACAACGGCCATAGCGATCGCGTGTTCGCGGCCGTCCTGCTTGCATCGGCGCTCGGGCTTGCGATGCTCGGCACAGTGAATCTCGTCGGGCGGCTGGTTCTTGCGAACTGGTATGCCCCGGCGCGTGACTGAGGTTTCATGATCAATCAAGCGTGGACTCGATGTGGACTCGGCCTGCTGCTCGCCCTCCAGCTCGCGAGCTCTGGATGCAAGAAGGACAAGGCCGCGCCCGCGGCGGGAAGCGGCGGTAGCGCGAGCACCGCGAAGTCGCTGTCGCTGACCCTCGACTGGGTGCCCGAGCCGGAGTTCGGCGGGTTCTATGCCGCGCGCGAATCCGGCGCGTTCGGAAAGCACGGGCTTGACGTCGACATCAAGCCGCGCGGCCAGGGCGAGACCTGGAAGCTCGTCGCGCAGGGCGTGACCGACTTCGCCACGACCGCGGCCGATCAAGTACTCGTGGCGCGCGAGCAGGGCGCGGATGTCGTGGCCATCTTCGCCGTCTATCAGACGTCGCCCCAGGCGATCATGGTTCACAAGGCGCGCGGCTTTACCAAGATCGACGACGTGTTCACCAACCCCGGCACACTCGAGGCCGAGGACGTCTCGTGGCTGAAGTTCCTGCGCACCAAGTTCCCGGGCTCCGCCGTGAAGCTCACGAGCAACTCGCCGGGCATCGCGACATTCCTCGCGAAGTCAGATCTCTCGAAGCAGTGCTTCGTCACCAGCGAGCCGTTGCAGGCGCTCGCCGGCGGTAGTGATCCGCAGACGTTCCTGATCGCGGATGCCGGCTACAACCCGTACACCACGGTCGTGATCGCTCGTGGTGAGATGGTCCGCAAGGAGCCCGAGACCATCAAGCAGATGGTCCTCGCCCTCCGCGAGGGCTGGCGGGTCTACCTCGACGATCCGTCGGCGACCAATGCGGTGATGGGGAAGCTCAACCGGGAGATGGATGCGTCCACGTTCACCGACGCGGCCCGCGTGCAGCACGACCTGATCGACACGGCCGAGACAAAGAAGACGGCGCTCGGCGAGATGACGAACGAGCGCTGGCAAACCCTCGCGAAGCAGCTCGTGGATCTGGCGGTCATCAAGGCCGCTCCGCCGCCGGCGGAGTGCTTCATCAGCCTCGATCGATTGCGCTAGCGTTCGACCACGAGGATCGCTGCGATCGCGCCGGGGGCGAGCTCGACCCTGGCTCGCTCGTCGATGGCCCAGACGCAGCCGTCGCGCCGGAGCACGGAGCCCTGCACCGTGACCTCGCCGCTGATCGCGAACACCGCGTGTCCGGTAGTGTGTCCGACAATGGGGTCCGACCCCATTGTCGGACAGCCGCGCAGGATCTCGCAGCGCGCGGTGAGCGTCGATCTCACCATGACGTTGAGATCGCGGCTGGGCCGTGCAACCACGGTGGCCGCGACGCTCGCCTCTCCCGCGAACATCACACCGTCGCCGGCGTCGGCGAGCACCGTCTCGGCCCCGTCGATCGCGAGGATCACCGGCCCGCCGTCGAGCAAGTAGAGCCATCGCGTGTAGCCGGCGAACGTCGAGAACGGCGCGGGGGCGGTGACATCGGCCACGCTGATCCGGATCGCGAACGGATCGGTCTCGGGCCAGCGCACCAGCTCGTGCGTGACACCGGCGCCGTTGCGCCATGGCTGCGGGACCCACGTGGATGGTTCGATCACCCGCATCTGGCGACGATACCCATGAAATACCGCGCAGGTCGCCCGGGCGAGGGTATGATTCCCCCATGGGTTCGGGCCGCATCCTCGGTAGCACGATCACGATCGCGATCGCGGCGAGCTGCGCCAAGGCGCAGGAGGCTGGCCCGGTGGTCGACGCGCCTCCAGGCGTGACACCCGATGCGTCGTGCGGCGCGCTCTGCGATGACGACAAGGACGGCGTGGTGGACGGCACCGACCAGTGCCCGAAGACGCCCTCGGGTGCGATCGTCAACCATCTCGGGTGCTCGGATGCGCAGGCCACGTGGAAGCTCGAGCCGTTCCCGCCGTTCGGCCTGACGTGGGTGCCGACCGGAAATCTCGGCATGGCCGGCGGCTTGACGTGGACGTACACCGGCATCGAGCGCGGCGACCTGTTTCACATTGCCTGGCTCGTGTGCGACGACCCGACCACGCCGTGCGGCCTCTCGCTCGACGGTGCGATCGATGTGCCAGCCGAGAACTGGACGATCAACACCACCGCCTCCGATCTCGTGGGCGGCAAGCTCGTGTTCACGAACACGACCCGCATCCTGCTCGCCGACACGACCACGCCGAGCCTCAACGGCCGGCTCACGGTGACGATCGTCGACATGAGTGACACGGCGCTCCACTTCGCCGATGTGCCGACCATGGGCATGACGGCTCGGCTCAGCACGCACGGTGCCGAGATCACGGCCACGGCCTTCAAGGTCGTTGCCCTCGCCGAGGTGCAGGACAGCACGCTCGCGTGGACCCCCTACATCGACTACTACAACGCCGCGCCGACGCCGGTGGCCGGTGGCGATGCGCACACGTCGTTCGGCGGCTCGTTCTACAGCAAGTAGCCGTTCGGCAAGCGCAACCGATCCCGTGTCACCAGGTGTCGAGGAAGCGACGCTCGTCGAGTCGCGGTGGTGGGGCGGCGGTCATGCCGCGGGCCAGCCAGGTCCGCGTGTCCGCCGGATCGATCACGCCATCGAGCTCGAGATACGACGCCATGCTGATCGCCTTGCCGCGCTGATAGGCGACGGCGACGGCCTGTGCGACGAGCTGATCTCGTGCCGTCTCGTCGGGCAGCGCCTCGAGCTCCTTGCGCAGCGACAGCCTGACTGCGCCCTCGAGCCCCATCGCCCCGAACTCGCCGCTCGGCCAGCTGATCGTGAATACGCCCGCGTGGAAGTGGCCGCCCGTCATCGCCTGCGCACCGAGGCCATAGCCGCGCCGCAGGATGATCGAGAACATCGGGACGCGGAGTCGCGCCGCGACGGCGAATAGCCGCGAGGCATGGCGCACGAGGCCCGTTGCCTCGGCCTTCGGCCCGACCATGAAGCCCGGCGTATCGCACAGCGAGACGATCGGCAGGCCGAACACGTCGCACAGCTGCATGAACCGAGCGAGCTTGTCGGAGGCATCGGAGTCGATCGCGCCACCGAGATGCTGCGAGCTGTTCGCGATGATGCCGACCGGCCGGCCCTCGATGCGCGCGAGTGCCGTCACCGCCGCGAGGCCGAAGTCGCGGCGGAGCTCGAGCACCGAGTCGGTGTCGGCGATGGTCTCCACGATCGGCCGCACCTTGTAGGCGCGGCGCTGCTCGGGCGGGACGAGCGTGCGTAGCGCGGCCTGATCGACGCACGTCCAGTCGCGCTCCGCGCTCGTGAAGTACGCGAGGTATCGCTTGGCGACCGCCACCGCCGCCGCTTCATCGGCGACGCGCACGTCCACCACGCCGCTCTTGACCTGCATCTCGATCGGGCCGACCTCTTCGGGCGAGAAGGTGCCGAGACCACCGCCCTCGATCATGGCCGGTCCGCCCATGCCGATCGAGCTGTTCTCCGTCGCGATCACCACGTCGCACAGGCCGAGCAGCGCGGCATTGCCGGCGAAGCAGCGGCCCGAGACGATACCGACCCGCGGCGCGAGCCCGTTGAGGGCTGCGAACGCGCGAAAGCTCGTGGTGTCGAGCCCTGCCACCAGCGGCATATCCGTATCGTTCGGTCGACCGCCGCCGCCCTCCGCGAACAGCACCACCGGCAGTCTCCACTGCTCGGCGAGTGCGAGCACGCGATCGAGCTTCTTGTGACTCATCCCGCCCTGGGTTCCCGCGAACACGGTGTAGTCGTAGACGAGCACGATCGCGCGCGTGCCGCCGATCGTCGCCGTGCCCGCGATCAGGCCATCGGCAGGACTCGCCGAGATCAGCTCGTCCTGGCTCAGCCGAGCGCGCTGCGCCGCCAGTGCCAGGCCTCCGTACTCCGCGAAGCTTCCCGGATCCACGAGGTCCACGAGGTTCTCGCGCGCTGTTCGCTGCCCGGTCTTGCGCCGCCGCGCGACCGCGGCCGGCCGCGCCGGATCGAGAGTAGCCGCGGTTCGAGCGCGCAGCTCGGCGAGATCGGGACGCACGTCATCGGTGGACACCAGATGACGGTAGCGGGTATCGGTGGTCCGAGCAGCTACTTGACCGGCCTCGGCCGAACGATCTGGTGGCAGCCAGCGCACGTCGAGAGCAGCTCGCCGTAGAGCTGCGCTCGCTCGTCGGTGTCTTCGAGCTTGACCGCGCGCACCGCGAGCTCGCGCACGTGCGCCGCGAGCGCGCTGACGTCGCCGCGCGTCGTGCCACCTGCGGCCTGCACCGTGTCGAGATGCGCGGTCGCGAGGACCGCGGCGCCTTCGTTCCACAGCTCGTCGGATGGGCCGACGAGACCATCCCACAAGCGTGCCGCCGCCCACTGGTGTCGCTTCATCTGCACCTGGAGCGCGGGGCCATCGTCGGGCGCCAGCTCCCAAGCGAACGAGACGATCGCGTCGCGCGCCTGGTGACACCTCGAGCACGCGCGGACCAGGTGGACGGAGAGGCTGGCAGCGGTCGGAAGATCCTTGGCGCCGGCGACCTCGAGCGCCGCACCGTGGAGCTGATCCAGGTAGACCTCCCAGCCCTCCTGGCGAGGCTCGGGGTGGGTAGCGATCCAGCTCGCGAGCTCCTTCGCCTCGTCGAGATGGCCGCGCGCGATGGCTCGCTGGAGCTGCGAGATCGCCGTGAAGTGCTTCCACATGTGCTGCTTGAGCGTCTCGTCGAGCGGAGGTGCGGCCGGCGCGGTTACAACCGGCGGCGTGGGTGGGGCCGAGGCCGGTGGTGCAGCCTTCTCGTCGCGACAGGCGACCAGCAACACGAGGAGCAGCCATCGCATGCGGATCACGGCGCGCTCGGCTTCGGCGCGGGGGAGACGTGCTGGAACTGGAACGGCAGGACGGCGGTCGTGTACCCGGTGCGGACCGGGAAGTGCCAGGTCTCGCTCAGCGTGCGCAGGCAGCCGTCGAGCAATCGGAGCGGTGCGCCGATGATGCCCGGCGCCTTGATCGCGAACTTCATCACGGTACCGGCGGGGTGGATCACGATCTCGAGCCGCAGCACGCCTGTGGCGGTTCTCTCGAGGCTATTCGCGGCATAGCAGTCCTTCACACCTGCCATGTAGGGCGCGAAGTATTTCTTGAGAGCGCGGGCATCGAGGGTCTGCTGATCCGGATCGCCGCCACCTTCCTGCTGCGCCCAGGCGAAAGGGACCGCTCCGAGCATGACGATGGGTAAAACGAGCAGGTGGAGTCCACGCATGCGCTGTGGTGAAGCACGCGGTGCGCCAACCGAAGCGCGCTCTCCAGCACCGGTCTCATCGACGATCGCGCAGGAGTTGCACGCGTCGAGCACCGCCGCGTCAGTGCTGCGCGGAATCGCCGCGAGCCCGCGCACGGAGAGCCCACTCCGGCGGCATGGTTACTGCTTCACCTGTGAGCAGAACCTCAGCGATTCGATTGGGTCACTCGGCACCAATCCACAGAGTCCAACTCCGTGGGACAAGCCTCTCGACTGCGATTGCCCACTACCACCGTCAGGCTGAAGACAGAAGGCACGTCTCGTACGGGAACCGGTGGCAAGGCACGCTGTGAGGGACGCGGCGGTCGGGTGATCCAATCGAGACGCTGAGGTCTTGCGACCGTGAAGCAGTCGCGATGGTCTATGCCCGTTACACTGCTCGAATGGCTCGGCACCGAGAAACTCATCTTAGCGGGCGTGCTGGCTGGTTGCGCGCGGCGGTGCTTGGCTCCAACGACGCGATCGTGTCGACGGCGAGCCTGATGATCGGAATTGCCGCCGCGGAGGCGTCGACCTCGGTGATCTTGACCGCGGGCATCGCCGGGCTGTGCGCGGGCTCGATGTCGATGGCGGCCGGAGAGTACGTCTCGGTCAGCTCGCAGCGAGACTCCGAGGAGGCCGACATCGCCAGAGAGACGCGCGAGCTCGCGACCAGCCCGGAGTCCGAGCTCGAAGAGCTGACCGGGATCTATGTCGCTCGCGGGCTCGACCCGAAGCTCGCCCGTGAGGTCGCAACCCGGCTGACGGCGCATGACAAGCTCGGCACGCACCTTCGCGACGAGCTCGGGATCCAGCAGCATGCGCTGGCGCGACCCTTCCAGGCCGCATGGATCTCCGCGCTCAGCTTCGCGGTGTTCGCGCTGTTGCCGATCCTCGGTCTCTTGATCGCGCCGGTTTCGCTGCGGATCGTCTCGATCGCGAGCATCACGCTACTCAGCCTCGCCGCACTCGGGGGGCTGGGGGGGCGGCTCGGCGGGGCGTCGATCGTACGCGCGTCGTTACGGGTGACGCTCGGAGGTGCGATCGCGATGGCGATCACCGCTGGAATCGGTCGGCTGCTTGGCGTCGCGGCCGGGTGATCGCCCCAG
The DNA here is from genome assembly GCA_038206055.1 of Haliangiales bacterium. Taxonomy (GTDB): domain Bacteria; phylum Myxococcota_A; class Polyangia; order Haliangiales; family Haliangiaceae; genus JABFXX01. The sequence goes on along the minus strand of JBBRBG010000030.1, from coordinate 27,200 downwards.
GCACGGTGGATGCAACACGATGGAGACATGTCCACCGCCGATCGTCGTTCACCCCGGTTTCGTATCGTCGTCGCGCTGGACCGCTCGGAATATGCCGAGATCGTTCTCGAGCATGCGATCGACCAGGCTGCTCGCCATGACACACCCGACCTGCACTTCGTGACGGTCGTGCAGTCGCGAGATGACGTCGACGAGGTCAAGACCTGGCTCGCGACCGAGGTCATCCAGGGCCTCGACAACCTCCGTTCCAGTCCTGCCGACTGGCGGTCGCGCTGTCACGTCATCGAAGGCGATCCGGCGGTGGAGATCGCCACGCTGGCGGCGGATCTCGCCGCGGACCTGATCGTCATGGGGCGGTTCGGCGCCCACGACGCGAACAACACGATCGCAGCTCGCGTCCTCGAGCGCGCACCCTGCCCGACACTGGTCGTCAACCTGATGGACCACCCAGTCGAGCTGACCCCGCAGTGCCCGGCCTGCGTCGATGCCCGCGAGATCTCCGAGGGCGAGCGCTGGTTCTGTGCCGAGCACACGAGCTCTGACCGGATCCGGTTGTCCACGCTCCTCGGATCATCCGGATCGTTGACCCACGGCGGGCCGCTCTGGTGACCACTCCAGCGGTGGCTACGGCTTGCCGGCGAACTCGGCGGTCACCGGCATGTCGGGCTTGATGTGCGCCGACGTAGTGTGGAGCTCGAAGCGCACCTTGCGCATCCCATCCTCGGAATAGCGGTAGACGTACGCGACCTTCGCGGTCAACGGGCGTGCGACCCCGTCGATCGTGAGCTTCGCTGGGGTACCGATCGCGAGCCGAGCCGCGTAGGCGTTGGGAACATCGACGAACACCCAGATGTGCGCCGGATCGGTGATCGTGAACAGCTCGAGTCCTGTCGACGGTGCCACGAGCTGCGCGGCCGAGCCGGCTTCGGCCACCACGGTCCCCGGAATGCGGGCGATCAGCGGCAGCGAAGCCTGCGGCGTCAGCGTCTTCTCGATGTGCGATAGGGTCGACTGCGGCATGCCCCAGCGGAGCAGACGCCAGCGTTCCGCATCCAGAGCCTCTGGCCCGTGGAAGTCGCGCACCTGATTCACGACCGATGCAGTCGTGAGGAGGACGTCGACGCTGTAGATGACGCCGAGGGTCTCGCCCGAACGAACGGTGCGTCCCAGCGAGGTCGCGCGCGTCTTCTCGAGCCAACCATGAACGGGCACGCCGACATGCGATGTCCGCATCTCGTCGTAGCTCGTGCTGCCCTTCGCGATCAGCGGCGAGCGGTCGTCGATGACGGCCGTCGTTGTCGCCGGCTCGGCAGCTGTGGCCACGACCGCGCCGGGCAGCGGCGAGGGGGGCTGGACGGGCTGGGTGGAAGTCGCCGCAGGACGCGGGCGGGTGGTCGAGACCACGAGCGCCGCGGTGGCGAGCACCAAGATTGCGATGATCCCTCCGTGGTGGCCCGGGTTCTTCTTCAGCGGTGTGATCATGGCTGACCTCACATCTGGATGCTTCAATCCATGTGCCGCGTCAGGGCCGCCGAACCGCCTTCGGCCCGGCAACGCTTGCGTGCTACGGGATTCGGCCTGCACCGCCTGCGGAGAAGATCGACGCACCACATCGTGGCCCCACGGCGCCCGACGAGTAGAGTGCGCCGCGTGTCGTTGACGTCTCTCGGTCTATCCGCCCCCCTCCTGCGCGCGGCGGCCGACCAGGGCTACGAGGAGCCGACGCCGATCCAGGCGGCCGTCATCCCCGAGGTCCTCGCCGGCCGCGACGTCTGGGCCAAGGCGAGCACGGGGACCGGCAAGACCGCGGCGTTCGTGCTCCCGATCCTGCAGATGCTCGGACCGCTCGCGGTTCCGCGCCGGGTGACGGCGCTGATCCTCGTGCCGACGCGTGAGCTCGCGAAGCAGACGCTCGACGTCATCGCCGCGCTTCGCGCGCACCTGCCGCAACGACCGAAGGCGGTCGTGGTTCTCGGCGGCGTCTCGATCAATCCGCAGATGATGGAGCTCCGCGGTGGTGCGGACATCGTCGTGGCCACGCCGGGACGTCTGCTCGACCTCGTCGACAAGAACGCGCTCTCGCTCGGAAGTGTGAGGCAGCTCGTGCTCGACGAAGCGGACCGCCTGATGGACAACAACTTCGGCGAAGAGCTCGCGCGGATCGTGGCGCTCCTCCCGGCGACTCGCCAGACGCTGCTGTTCTCGGCGACGTTCTCGCCCGCGCTCAAGCAGATCGAGAAACGGCTGATGCAAGCGCCCGTTCGCATCGAGGTCGCCGAGCCAGCCACCGAGGTTCCTTCGATCACGCAGCGCGCGATCGAGGTGGATGCCTCACGCCGCACGCAACTGCTGCGTCACCTGCTCGAGGTCGAGCAGTGGGAGCGTGTCCTCGTGTTCGTGGCGACGACCCACGCGACCGACCACGTCGCTGCCAAGCTACGCGCCGCGGGGATCAACGCGATCGCGCTCAGCGGTCAGATGAGCCAGGGTGCACGCACGAAGGCGCTCGACATGTTCCGCGCGTCGCGCGTGCATGTCCTCGTCGCCACGGATCTGGCATCGCGTGGCCTCGACATCGCGGGGCTCCCGGCGGTCGTCAACTACGACCTCCCGCGGTCACCGACCGACTACGTGCATCGCATCGGTCGCACGGGCAGGGCGGGGGAGACCGGTGTGGCCGTGAGCTTCCTGACGGCCGAGGCGGCCGCGCACTTCGCGATCATCGAGAAGACGCACAAGCATCGCGTCGCGCGCGAGCGCATCGCAGGCTTCGAGCCCACGCAGGCGCCGATCGCGCCCCCGTCGACGGGCGGCGTGAAGGGCACGCGGATGAGCAAGAAAGACAAGCTGCGCGCAAAGGGACAGTTGCCACCCGGCGGTGACGCGCCCGACGAGTAGCTATTGGATGACGGGCGGCCGCGTCCAGTAGGGGCTGATGTTGTTCGCCCCGATGTCCTGGCCAGGCACCCACATGGGTGGCGAGCTGGGATCCATCCCCGCGCCAAGCCGGTTCTTGGCGATCGCGCCCATCCAGATCTGCTTGCACTGCTGAACGCCGTTGCCCTTGCAGCCGGGGTTGGTGTTCGCCAGGGTCAGCCGGTGACCGTAGTCGCGCTCGCTCGCGAACACGATCCAGTAGTAGTCGTTCGAGATGTTCGGCGCCCAGTGCGGCCAGGTGATGCTGTTGTCGACGTCGCCGCCGTTGATCGCGGACAGGTCGACCGCGTAGGCCGCGTCGGGCGTCGTGAGCATGAGGCGACTGCCGGTGCCGCGCGCGCTCGAGAAGTTGCGCCAGCCGGCACGCGCCGCGTTGAACACGATGAGGTTGTTATCGGGCGAGAAGCTCGGGAAGAAGAAGTTGTTGTACGTGCCCGACGGCAGCGTGATCGTGGGGGGCGTCAGCGTCACCGGCGTCCCGAACACGTGGCTCGCCGCGATGTAGTCGTACGACATGATCGCGAGCTGGCCGGCGGTGACATCGACAAACTGCCCGGCCGCGCCCTGCGTGTAGACGACCTTGTGACCGTCGGGCGACCAGTCCGGCATCATCGCCGACAGGCCGTTGACGTTCGCGACCGCGATGTTCGACGGGACGTTCGCGCCGGTATCCGGATCGACGAGCTCGAGCGAGCCCTGGCGGTTGACCATGGCGAGGGCCTGATCGTCGGTCGCGTACGGATACCCCACGGGCGCGAACGTCGAGTACGAGCCGAGGCGCGCGAGGCTATTGGCGTTGACCGTCTCGACCCAGGTCTGGGTCAGCGGGTCGAACTTGAGAAAGCCGAGCGCCTGCTGACCGCAGTTGTTGTTGACGCAGCGGCTGTAGCCAATGCGCGTGCCCGACCGCGACACGGAGTGGCACGAGGTGCAGCCGTCCTTGACCACCGCGGGTGCGTCGGTCTCGCCGAACACCTGCGTCAGGATGCTGCCCTGCGACGAAGCCCACCAGTAGATCGCCGTCTGATCGATGGTGTCGGTCGACATGGTGACCAGCGTCGCAGGCGAGACGTACTTCTTGGTCGGGTCGGCCTGGACCAAACCCTCGACCACGAACGCGAGGTTCTCGCCCGCGGCGGTCTGCGCCACTGCGCGCCAGTCGGTCTCGGTGAGCAGCGCTTCTGCGGCGGTGGTGTAGATGTGGATCGTGGCGAAGCTCGACGTGAGCGTGACGTGGAACAGGTCGTTCGCCGCTTTCGTGTACTGCACCTCGACCGGCGGGATGTTGCGCGGCGAGACCGCCTTGTCGATCGGATATTCGATCGCCGGGGTCTTCGCCATGTCCGTGGTTGCGGTCGCGTTATCGAACAGTTGCGCCGAGTTTCCCGGCGCGCCGGGTCCGATCACCGATCCGGTGAGATTCACGATCAACAGGGCGGTGCCTTGCAGATCGTTGCAGCCGGCGAGCACCTGAGTCTTGCCTCCATGCGGGTTGACCGTGACCGTTGCATCCGTGAATGCGCCGAACGCTGCATCGACGGTGAGCGCGCACTTCGTGGTGATGTCTGTCTTGGTGTCGCCGTTGACGCCCCACACGACATAGTCCTGCGCCGCGGTGCCACCGAGGGGAACCGTGAGCATCGCGACCGGGGGATCGATCTCGATGCTGTCGTACATCCCGTTCGCATCGTCGCCGTTGCCCCCGCGGGAGCCGCACGCAGCGACGAGGCCGAACAAGGCGAGCGCCAGAGTGATCGAAACTGCCCTCATACCCCCATCGTACTACGGGCGGTCGCTCGCGCGGACTATAGTCCGGTGGATGGCCGAGCTCGCTCCACCGGATGACCACGTGCTGCTCGCAGCGTGGCGCGCGGGCGACCGAGACAAGGGTAACGCGCTGTTCGAGCGACACATCCGCAGCGTGTTGCGATTTTTCCGGACGAAGGTTCCCGATGCGGCCGCGGACCTGACGCAGACAACGTTTCTCGCGCTCTCCGAGCTTGCCCCTGATCGGATCGGCAACGTCCCGTTCCGCGCGTACCTGTTCGGCATCGCGCGCAATCAGCTCCTCATGCACCTGCGCAGCAAGCTGCGCGCCACGAAGCGGTTCGATCCGCTGACCGAGTCCGCGCGCGATGCCGGTGCCGGCCCCGCTCGACTGGTCGCACGGCAACAGCAGCACGTGGTGCTCGCGCAGGCGCTGCAGCAACTGCCGGTCGACTATCAGGTCGCGCTCGAGCTGCACTACTTCGAAGGGCTGGCGCTCGCCGAGATTGCCGAGGTGCTCGAGCGTCCGGTGGGGACGATCAAGAGCCTGTTGTCGCGCGGTCGCGACCTGCTGCGTGACCACCTCGAGAAGCTCTCGTCGTCGGAGGAGCTGCTCTCGAGTATCGTCGGCGAGCTCGAGCGCTGGATGTCCACGTTGCCGGAGCTCGTGCGTGGGCAAGACGCCGAAGCCTGATGCGATGGAATCGACCAGCCTCGGCGAGGAGGCGGCGATCGGCCGGATCCAGAAGGCGCTGTTCGGCGGCGACCATCGCCTCGTTCGCCTCGGGCGCTACGAGATCCGCGAGCTGATCGGCAGCGGCGCGTTCGGGAAGGTCTATCGCGCTCGCGATCCCGAGCTCGATCGCGATGTGGCACTGAAGGTTCTGACCGCGGATCCGGCCGCGACCGATCGCGACACGCTGCTCGCGGAGGCGCGAACGATGGCGTCGCTCGGTCATCCCAACGTCGTCGCGGTCCACGACGCGGGGGTGATCGACGACGCGGGACGCGTGCGCGTGTTCATCGCGATGGAGCTCGTCACCGGCTCGAATCTGCGCGCGTGGCTCGACGAGCCGCGGTCGCCCACGATCATCCTGGAGCTGATGCGCCAGGTTGGCCGCGGGCTCGCCGCTGCGCATGCCGCCGGCATCGTCCATCGCGACCTCAAGCCCGACAACATCTTGATCGGCGACGATGGTCGAGCGCGCGTGGTGGACTTCGGGCTCGCGCGCTCGTACGCGGGTGTCGACGCACCGCCGGGGGCCATCGTCGGCACGCCCGCGTACATGGCACCCGAGCTGACCGGACCCGAGCCCGTTCCGGCCGACGCGCGCAGCGATCAGTTCGCCTACTGCGTGACGTTGTGGGAGGCGCTCCACGGCAAGCGTCCGTTCGCAGGCAGCACGATCGACGAGCTGCGGACGGCGATGATGCGGCCGCCGACATCGGCCACGGGCATCCCGGCGCGGATCCGGCGCGCGCTGCTGCGTGGCCTCGCGCTCGCACCTGGTGATCGGTTCCCCAGCGTCGCTGCCATGCTGGCAGCGCTCGAACCGCGACGGCCGCGCTGGATCATCGGCGCCGCCTTGCTGGCGACCGCGGCCGCCGGCCTCGGGGTCGGCATCGCCACCCACTCGTCGCATTCGAGCGTCGATCCGTGTCCTGCTCCAACGGCGGAGCTCGCGGGCATCTGGGACGACGCGCAGCGGATCGCGGTCCGCACCGCCTTCGCCCGCTCTCCGCTGCCATTCCAGGCCGAGACGTACACACGCGTGGCCGCGGAGCTCGATCGCGTATCGGCGAGCTGGCTCGCCGCCCATCGCGACGCGTGTCTCGCAACGGCGGTTCGCCACGATCAATCGGCCGATCTGCTCGACCGGCGGATGATCTGTCTGCGTCGGTTCCGCCGCCAGCTCGGCGAGGTCACGCGCACGTTCGCCGCGCCGACCACCGAGATCATCCGGGGTGCGGTCACGACGCTCGCCGAGCTCCCACGGGTCGCGGAGTGCGCCGATCTCGAGACGCTCGCTGCGGGGCAGGCCGTGCCCGGCGATCCGTCGATCCGCGCGCGGCTCGACAAGCTGTTCGACCAGCTCGCGCGGGCGCGCGATCCGGTGACTGTCGACGAGGTGTCCCGCGATCCTCTCGCCACGAGTCACATCCCGCTCGCGATCGCGATCGCGCTGTGGCGCGCCGATGCCGCCACTTCGACGGGCCGCCACGACGAGGCACGCACGGCCGCGCGCACGGCGTTCGATCTCGCGCTGACCGCAGACGAGCGTCGGAGCCAGGTCCGCGCGGCCACCGTGCTGGTCAGCCTCGGTGCGTTCGACACGCGGCGCAAGGAGGATGCGCTGCAGTGGGCGCGCACCGGCACGGCCGTGGTGACCAAGCTCGACGCGCCGGCCGAGCTCGATGCGAAGCTCGCCCTCGCGGAGGGCAGCGTGCAGCTCGCGTCGGCGGATGCCGAGGCCGCCGAGACCGCGTTCGCCCGGGCCGTGGCGGACTACCGCCGGCTCGGCGCGGATGATCCGGGCCTCGGCGCCGCGCTGGCACGTCTCGGGACCTCCGAGCTCGGTCGCGGCAAGCTCGAGGAGGCATCGGCGCACCTGAAGGAAGCCGTGGCGCGAAGCGAGACCGCCCTCGGAGCAGCGCATCCGGATCTCGCGACGCCGATCCTCAGCCTCGCGCTCGTCGAAGGCGGGCGTGGTCACTACGTGGACGCGATCGCGCTGATCGATCGTGCCGTGGACCTCGTACGGCGGACGTATGGCCCGGATCACCTGATGCTGATCTACGCCTACGGCTCTCGCGCATATCAGGCGCTGCTCCACGGCGATCCGGTCGCGGCGGATCGCGACTATCGCGAGGCGACGCGGATCGCCGAGCTGACGTACGGGCCCGAGCATCCGATCGTCGCGCAGCTTGCCCTCGCACGTGCGGATGTGCTCGCGCGCCGCGGCGATGGAGCGGCGGCCGTCGAGCTCGCAGAACGCGGTCGCGCGATCGTCGCAACCACGGCCGATGCGCGCGATCTCGGCCTCGCGTACGCCGATGCGATCCTCGCGCGTGCGCTCGCAATCACGGGTGCGCACGAGGCCGCCGTGACCCATGCGCGAGCCGCCGTGGCCAGATGCAACGCGTTCCCCGCGGGCCTGCCGAGTGGGCCGTGCGCGATCGTGCATCAGGCCCTCGGCGACGTGGCCTCGGATCCTACCGAGCTCGAAGCCGCGGCGCGCGCGATCATCACGGGCACACCCGATCCGGGCCGCCTCGCCGAGATCCGCCTCGCACTGGCCCGCCACGGCCGCGATCGCCCGCTCGCCGAGCTCGCGCTCCGCGAGTTCCCGCGCGACGGAGATCCCACGGTTCGCGCGGGGTTACAGGCGCTCGTGCGATAGCTGCAACCTTCCGCTCGGGTGCGGCAACTCCCTCGGTATGCCCAACCGTTCGAAGCTGCTGACCACCCTCCTCCTCGCGTGTTTCGCGCTCGCTGCTGCCTGCAAGAAGGACCAGAGCGCCACCGGTGCCGACGCCAAGAAGACCATCGGCCTCTACGCCACCGGGTTCAACGCGCTCCTGGCCGATCCCAAGCGGTTGATCTCCGGTTACTTCTCGTCGCTGCCCGGCGACAAGGCGCCCGACTTCGAGCGCAAGCCGAGCCTCTCCGACGCGGGCTTTGCGACGAGCAAGCTCAAGGAGGCTCGTGAAGCGTTCGCCTCCGCGCACGACGCCGCGCCGGAGTCACTCGCGTCGCTGCAACCGGTCGCCGACGCTGCCGTCACCGCCGCCGACAAGGCGATCACCACCTACACCGAGGCCTATCGCTACTACGAGGCGGAGACCTTCAAGGACGACAAGGGCGTGAAAGGCAAACAGCTGCACGAGCAGATGATCGCTGCCTCGGGTGCGTTCGATACCGCGATGACGAAGCTCTCCGACGGCATGGATGCGATCGAGGATGCGCAAACAACCGACGAGATCAAGAAGTACGCCGCCGACAAGGACTACGGCTACTGGTTCCGGTTCTACAGCCACGAAGTGAAGCGCTTCGTGGTGGCCGTGTCGCGCGCGAGCACGCCCGAGGACGTCGCGAAGCTCCCGGCGCTCGCGAAGGCCATCGCGCCGGTCGATGCCGACCTCGCGGCGTTCGTGGCAAAGAAGGGCACGGCGATCTCGAGCACCTTCAAGACCTACGCGGACGACGCCGCCACGTTCCAGAGCGAGACGAAGAAGCTGATGCGCCTCCTCGAGGCGGGCAAGACGTTCGCGGACACGGAGGTCGATCAGGCCGCCGAGGCGGTGGTCCGCGCGTTCAACGGCCTCATCAACATGGGCAACGCGCTGCTCCAGGTCGAGGCGGCTGGAACCCTCAAGGACGAGTAGGTGTCACATCCGGGGTGCTATGGCGCCGGTGCGTCGGTCGGCGTCAGCTTGATCCACGGCACGAGCACCCCGCTGTGGACGCCGGTACCCGGCGCCGCTGGGTCGCCTTCGCTCTTCTTGCGTGGAGGCTGCGTCGGCGTGGGGTGCAGGATCTCGTTCTCGTCGAACATCGTGGTCTGTCCGATGGTGACGTTCTGTGTCGACGAGAATGCACTGCCGATGATCGCGGCCGCGGTTGCCGCGGCGGTCTCGACCTTGCGCTCCTTCTTCGTCTGACCCTTGCGCATCTCGGGAGTCGGGGTCTGCGTGGACTGATCGAGGATCGCGTCACGCTTCTGCGGATCACCCGGTAGCTCGGAGAGCAGCGGTATGACACCCGGGCGCGACCGACCGTTGTCGCTACCAGTCACACCGGAGAGACAGCCGCTGGCGAGCACGAGAATGGCGAGCATCCGCATCACGGTTCGACCCTACCGCGGCCCGAGCGCCCCACCAGCGTGAATAATTGGCCCACCCTGCTGCGGGTCTGCGAGGACGGGCAGATCGCTCAGCGCTGCCAGGCGAGGCCGATCGAAGCGAACGCACTGTCACGCGAGGGAAGCAGTGTGAAGCCGGGATACTGATAGCGGGCGAGATCGATCTGAAGCGTCAGCGACAGATGGCCGTCGGCTGGATTATCCGCATCGAACAGGACGCGTGAGACATCGAGCCGCACCAGGTGTCCACGCTGATCACCGAGCTCCTTGTCGGACGTGTAGGACGTGTACATCGCGGGTGCTTGCGTGTACTTGTCCTCGAAGAAGCTCGCGCCGCCCTGCAGGTAGTACCGGTAGCCGGCGGACGCCTGCCACGTCGGTCGCGCGAACCGCAGGTCGAGCGCACCACTCACGCTGTTGACACCCCAGCTGTCGTGGGCGCCGCGGATCTCTGGGTGCAGCGCGATTCCGGTCGCGAGCCAGTGGACGGCTTCGATCACGACCGCGTGACTGAGCCGACTTCCTGGAAGCTTCTCCGGCAAACCGTCTGCCGATCCGATCGTATTCATGAACGTGACCTGGTTGCTGCCGAGGTTCGCCGTCCAGTCACCGAAGCGCACGCTGCGATACGGCGACGACGAATCACCTTCCGCGAGCTTGCCGTCGTAGCGCAGACGAATCGCATCGTCGCGGCCGAGCACACGCGCGATCCCAGCCGACCATCCCGTCGAGAGCAGCTTGTGGTGCACGCTGCTATCGAGAACGCTGGAGATCCAGTTGTCGGTGAGGGTGACGCCGCCGAGCAGCGTGGTCGACCGATCGAGGACGTCGTAGGATCCGTTGACGCCGCCACTCACGCTCGTGTAGTCGCGCTCGCGTGCAACGACCGCGTTGACGTTGACCGCGCGGCCGCCAGCCCCCGTCCAGCCAGCACCTCCAACCAGCTGATAGCGAGTGTCGGTCATCTTGCCTCCGCTGGTCGAGCTGCGCCCCGATGCGCTGGTCACGACGTCGACCTTGCTGAGCGCAGGCGACGACCGCACGTCCACCGACGCGCTGGTCACCGCATCCACGCCGAGGTTCCCCTGCAGCGTCCACGACCCGAACGTCTGCGCGAGCGACCCGAGGAGGCGATACACGGTGGTCGCATCGCTATCGCCATACGCTCCGACGCGGACGGTGCCCGTCGGATAGTTCTCCGGCTCGGAGGCCGCCGGCGGTTCGGGCGCCACCGAACCAGGTGCCACAACGTTGTCGCTCGCACCGTCGGTCACCAGCGCGGTCGGATCGACCGGTGGTAACGGCTGGGGCGCGGTGTCGTCGCCGGCCGCGGCCGCGCTGCCGGCGCAGTACAGGACGAGCAGCGCGGCCCGGCGGATCAGTTGCATCCGCAGCCTGCACCTGCTGTCCCGGGACCGGCGGAGGGAAACGTGCTGCCTTCGGTGATCTCGAGGATCGAATCGCGTTGCCCGACGGCCTGTGGATCCATCTCGAACTGCATGGCCGGATTCGCCAGGTGCTCGCGCTGGGAGGCGCGCACATGCTGGCAGCTCGCACTTGCCTGCACCAGTAGCAGCACAGCGGCCCATCGCGTGATCCTGCGCATATCCCATGGGTGCCCACCGCACGCCGATCCCTTCAGTGGCGATTCGGGCTTTGTGAGGGTCAGCACACTCGGTTCTTTGAAGTCAGGTCGAGGCGCTCCGGACCGCGCGCGCTGATCGCACTCCTGGCCCTGGGTTTCGGCGGGACGGCGGGCGCCGATGGCTTCGCGGGCACCTACAGCGGAGTCAGCCTGGAGGATCTGCTCGGGCATCAGCGGTGGTTCGCGACCGTGGGTGGGATGACGTCGCCGCGCGCCTGGAGCTCGAGCGCCTCGGGGTTCGCCACGTAGAATGCGCGCACGGCCGCTGCGAGTGCTCGCTTGGTGTCGTCGTCGACGAGGACCACCTCGCCGGCGGGTAGGGCGTCGAGCAGGCGGTCCACGAGCTCGTCGACGGGCCGGGGAACACGCGCCCGCCACGTCGCGAGCAGGGCGCGATCGACGTGCGACGGTAGCGAACCGAGGATACCGACGTCGTTCTGATCGTGGACCAGAAGTCCCGATGTGGTGCCGCGATCGAGCGTCAGGACCTGGAACAGATACAGCGTGTGGTACGCGAGCTGGAGCTGCCGGTCGCCGGCGCTCGCGGGTCCGGACGAGCGCAGGGCATCGCTGACGATGGCGGCGTGGGTGTCGATCGCGGCCTCACCCACACGGTGTGCGAGCGCTTCATCGCTCGCCGGATCGTCGGTGGCATATTGCTCGAGATAGAAGTGGGCAACGCCGCGGTGCCCGCCGAGAGCGGGAATGTGGAAGTAGTTGTCCCCTCGGCGCGCTGCGTCGTCGTAGACCGCCGGTGCGGCTGCACGCAACCCGGCGATGAAGCGCGCCTTGGCTGCTGCCGCGAGCTCGGTGTCTCGGATCGCAGGATTGAGGTCCGCCATGATCCGCCAGTACCCGGTGCCGTCGCGCATCTCGGTCCAGCTGACGTGAACGTGGACCGAGGGCGCGTGCGGGTGGCGCGGGTGGATGATCGTCGAGAGCGCGGTCGCGGAGCTCAGCCGTTTGCTCGGCTCGTCATCATAGTGGACCTGTGACACGTTGACGGAGGCGCGATCGAACGTCTTGGTGTCCCCGATCGAGCGTCGACTTCCCCCGCCGTGGCGTCCGCCATCACGCAGCCAGTGCAGCTCGCGGAACGTGTCTGGCTCGCCGAGCGCACGGGCGACGCCCTCCTGAGCATCGACCATCCGGCGCTGCAGCGCTTGAACCAGCTGGTGGGCGGTACGGGCAGCCGTGGAGCGTGCCAGGTTCACGGAGGTAGCGTACATCCACTCGACCCCGTTCCGTTCAGTGCGACCACGACCGTCGCGACGTGGACCGCATCGAATGCGAAGCGTCCCATCAGCGACGAGGGGTCGTAACCGTGCGCGCGTAGCACGCGGAACGTACCGGCGGGATCGATCGCGAGCTCGACATCATGGAAGTCCAGGAACTGGCCGGCGGTCGGGTAGAGGCACTTGTAGACCGCCTCCTTCGCCGAGAACACGAGTGCGGCGAGCGGCAGCGCCGGATCGGTCGCCGCGCGCTCCGCGGCCGTGGTGACGGTGGTCAAGAGATCTTCGGTGCGTCCCGCGTGTGCGAGCGACTCGAGATCGATCCCGAGCGCTACGACCGCACCGCGCTCCGCGACCATGGCCGCGGCGGCGTCATCAGTGTGCGTGATGCTGCCGAGGGTTCCGTCGGGCCAGATCGGCGCGCCGCCGGGGCCCGCCGGGATCGCGATGCTCCACCCGAGCGCCTGCCGCGCACATGCGCGGCCGAACGCGACCTCGCGCCGGCGCTTCGCGACGGCCCGCGCTACGGCGGGTTCCTCGTCGGGAAACAGCGCCGGCTCCGGGCCGCTGATCTCCATCGCCGCGAACCGCGCGCCGGGCGGTACGAGCGGCGCGAACAGCGCGGCTATTGCACCGCGATCAGCCACAGCTGCGCACCCTGGGCCGGCGTGGCGGTCCACGTGACGTCGTACGTGCCGGCCACGCTGACGTTCTTGACCGCGACCGCGCACTGCACGAGCGCACCCGACTGCAGGATCGAATCGATCACGACGAAGCCGTTGTCGGGTGTCGCCGTCTTGTTCATGTCCTCGTTGGCATCGCCCCACCAGAACGCGACGAGTGTGGCGGGACCCGTGGTGGTCACGCTGCGGCTGGTGAGCGGCGCCGCGAGCGCCTCGTTCCAGACGACCTGATGCACCGTGCCGGCATTGACGACTTCCACGGCAGCGAGCGTGATCTCGTCATCGCTCGGCGTGTTGGCGCGGACCTGATGACCACTGCCGCCCACGAGGTTCGGAAACGCGTAGACCGCGGTGCCCGACGACGAGTAGCGGGTGTACGTGTGCTCGGTGTCGAGGCGCTGGTACGGCGCGTTGCCCTGGGTATCGGTGGGCAGCGCGAACGCGGAGAAGTTCCCGCGACCGATGCTGACGATCATCGTGCTGCCCGTCGCCCGCGTGGACAGCGCCGGGGAGGAGATCGTGGTCGGGCTGCTCGCCTGATAGCGGAAGAAGCCAAGGCCGTGCGCGCCGAGGCCCGGAGCGCCGGGCATGTTGACCACGGCGTCGCTGCCGGCGGTGAACGCGTCGTCGGGCGAGGTCTTGCTGTTTCGACCGCAGGCACCACAGCCCACGAGGGACAGCAGGAGGGCGACGAACCGGGTCATCCGTTCACCGTAGCTGATCGTCACACGGGTGCGTAGCGCTGGTCGTTCTCGCGGACCGATTTACCGAGGCGTCGGCGCACGAGGTTCTTGGCAAACGTGTACCCACCGAGCACGGCCGCCTTCACGCGGTCACGGCCGGGCGCCGTGCCGACCGGCGTGGGCTCGAGGCCCATGCGGCGCATCCGGGCATTGCCGCGGTAGACGAGCTCGCGCTGGCGCGTGGCATCGGTGTAGTAGGTGAAGCTGATCGTGATCGAGGGCTCGGGCCCGTTCTCCACCATGTGGGGCGCCGTCGACGGCATGTACCCACCCTGGCCCGGCGCGAGATCGAGGATACGCGCGCGCGAGCGGAAGTCATCGCTCCACGTCACGAGCTCGCGCGAGTGAGCATCGTGGAACAGCTCCTGCGCGCGCTCCGAGATCACCACGCGATCGAACGGGTCCCAGGTGTACAGCCGCTTCGTACCGCGGATCTGCATGATGAAGTTATGCTCGTGGTCCATGTGGAACGGCGTGACGGCGTTCGGCGATGACACGAAGATCCAGCCGGCGCGGTAGCACATGCCCGGATCGCGGCGATCGGTGATCAGGCGAACCTCGTCGAGGATCTCGTCGATGAACGCGCGGTAGATCGGGTCGGCTTGCACGTTGAGAAGCGACATCCACGCGCGCGCGTTCGCGATGTCGGCGAGCGTGGTGACGGCGCCGGCGCTGTTCGGGTGGAGCGTCGGTGCATCGGCGAAGCTCGTGCCGGCGGTGGCGTCGGCGCTGTGGGTGCGCACGAGGTTGCGCTCCTGTTGCCGCTTGCCGAGCTCGACGAGGGAATCGATCTGGAGGAGCGGGTGGTCGGAGAGCGAGTGGGTCAGCGCCTGGATCTTCCAGGGCTCGAAACTCGCCGGCTCGACATGGATGCGCGGAGCGGACATGACCCCGACATGATACGTACTCGCCGTGGGTCTCATCGATCTGGCGCAGCGAATCTCACGCAATGCGTGGCGGGTGCCCCTCATGGGGCAGGTCCTCCAGTTGGACTACGAGCGGTCGTTCGCGCGTCGCCCGCCGAACCGATTCCGCGGGGTCTACGACACGTTCGCCGAGGCCGAGGCCTCGATCCCGGCCGGCTCCAAGGTGGGATACGACCACGCCGAGCTGGCGGGGCTCTACCGCCACCGCATGGAGAAGGCGAACCAGAGCGACTACGCGGTGCTGTTCTGGCTGGCGAAGCTGATCGATTCCAGGACGTTCCTGTTCGACTTCGGCGGCCACGTCGGCGTCAGCTATCACGGATGGCGGAGCTATCTGAACTACCCGCGCGGCATGCGCTGGCTGGTCGAGGACGTGCCGGCGATCGTCAAGGTAGGCGCAGAGCTCGCGCAGGAGCGCCCGAGCGATGGCCTCGAGTTCACGAGCTCCGTCGCGGACGCGAAGGGCTGCACGATCTTCTTCTCCGCTGGCGCGATGCAGTACGTCGACGTGACGCTGACCGAGCTGCTCGGCCAGGTCGGCAGCCTCCCGCAGCACCTCCTGCTCAACAAGCTGCCGGTGTACGACGGCGAGTCGTTCGTGACCGTGCAGTCGACCGGGCGCGCCTTCCACGCGTATCGCATCTACAACCGAGCAGCGCTCGTCGCCGAGGCGACGGCACTCGGCTATCGCCTGGTCGACGACTGGGTCAATCGCGAGCAGCACTGCGAGATCCCGTTCACGCGCGGCCGCGATATCGACGCGTACTCCGGGTTCTATTTCGTGCGCGACAACAAGTAGATCACGACTTCGAGCCCGGGATCAGCGACGACAACCAACGCCCCAGACGGCCAGCCGGCGGCGACTTCGGCGCATCCGGCGCCTTGGTCTCGTATTCGCGCGCGATCTGCTCGAGCGTCTGGAAGATGAACGCGCGCGGACTGACGCGCTTACCGGTGCGCGCCTCGAGCTTCGCGATCGCTTGCATGATGAGCAGCGAGTGACCGCCGAGGTCGAGAAAGTTATCGCTGACGCTGATCCGCTCGACCGACAGTAGCTCGCGCCACGCCGTGGCCACGGTCTGTTCGGCGTGCGTGCGCGGTCCGCGGTAGCCGGCGGTGGACTCGACCGCCTGCTGGCCTTCGGGCGCCGGTAGCGCACGGCGATCGACCTTGCCGTTCGGAGTGAGCGGCAGCTTCTCCAGCGTCACGAACACCGCCGGCCGCATGTAGTCGGGTAGCGACGTCGCGAGGTGTTCGCGCAGGGCCTGAGGCTCAGGCACCGACGTGCCCGCCTTGGCCACGAGGTAGCCGACGAGCCGCTGCTCGCCTCCTGGTCCGGGCTGCGCTACCACGCAGGCCTCGGCGATCTGTGCGTGGCGCGCGAGCGCGACCTCGATCTCCCCGAGCTCGATGCGATAGCCGCGGACCTTGACCTGGAAGTCGGTGCGGCCGAGATGCACGAGCTCGCCCTCGGCGCGCCAGCGTGCGAGGTCGCCCGTGCGATACAGGCGGCCACCCGCGCGGCCGGAGAAGGTATCGGGGACGAAGCGGTCCGCGGTCAGCTCGGCACGGTCGTGATAGCCGAGCGCCACGCCATCCCCGCCGATGCACAGCTCGCCGGGGACGCCGATCGGCGCGAGATCGCCGTGACCGTCGACGATCCAGATCTGCGTGTTGTCGATCGGCGTGCCGATGGTCACGCCACCGCGGCCCGCCTCGATGCGGCCGCATGTGGACCAGACGGTTGTCTCGGTGGGGCCGTACATGTTCCACAGCGCGCCCACACGATCGAGCAGGGCCTCGGCGAGCTCGGGGGGCAGCGCTTCGCCACCACAGAGCGCCTTGAACGACGAGCCGCCGCGCCAGCCGGCCTCGATCAACATGCGCCAGGTCGCCGGCGTTGCCTGCATCACGCTCGCCTTGGTCTGCTCGAGCAGGCCGCGCAGTGCCGTGCCATCGGTCGCCTGGTCGCGCGTGGCGAGGACGATCTCGGCGCCACACGCGAGCGGTAGCATGAGCTCGAGGACCGCGATGTCGAACGACAGGGTGGTCACGGCGACCAGGCGATCCGTTGCCGTGAGGCCGGGCCGCTCGCGCATCGCCGCGAGGAAGTTGAAGACCGCGCGATGCGGGACGCGCACCCCCTTCGGCGTACCTGTCGAGCCCGACGTATAGATCAGATACGCCGCGTCGTCGGGCCCGGCGGTCCCGCTCGGTACGGCGCCGGTGCACTTCGCGATCGCCGCGGGCCTCAGCAGCGTCCCCGCCGGGATGCCGAGCTCGGCAACATCGACATCGCTGATCACGACCTTCGCCGCCGCATCCTCGAGCATGAACGCGAGGCGCGATGCCGGGAAGCTCGGATCGAGGGGGAGGTAGGTCGCGCCGCTCGCGAGTGTTCCGAGCAGCGCCGCCAGCATGAACGGCGTGCGCTCGACGAGCAGACCGACGACGTCGCCCTTGCCCACGCCGCGCTCGGCGAGCGCAGTGGCCACGCGATCGCGCTCGAACGCGAGGTCGGCGTAGGTGACGGTCTTGCCGAGGTGGCGGATCGCGGGCTTGGTGCCGTGCTTCGCGAGGTTCGCGAACATCGCGCCCAGGTTTGCATCGGAGGCGAGCGGGCGTTCGGTGGTGTTCCAGGTCGCGAGCTGCGCGCGCTCGTCGGCCGGGACGGCGAGGATCTCGCGGACCGGACGCTCGGGGTTCGTCGCGATGGCCTCGGCGATCGCGAGGAATCGGCGCCCCCAGCGAGCGGCGGTATCCGGATCGAGGATGTCGGCGTTGTAGTTGAGGCCGCCGACGAGGCCGTCCTTGCCGTCGAGGAACCACAGCGCCACGTCCTGCGCCGCCGCGGGCTGGAACACCGGAAGGTTCGCGTGCTGCAGATTGCCCCACGCGGACGGACGCTGCCGTGCATCCTGGTACGAGAAGAACGCCTGGTAGAGTGGGAACCGGCTCTCGTCGCGTTTGACGTCGAGCACGCGCACGAGGTGCTCGAAGGGCACGTCCTGCGCGCCGAACGCCTCCACCGTCTCCGCACGCACGTGGCGCAATAGCTCGAGGAAGCTCGCGTCTGGATCGACGTGCAGCCGGAGTGGCAGTGCGTTGACGAAGAAGCCCATCACCTGCTCGACCTCGGGCAGGCTGCGGCCGCGCACCGGCGTGCCGACGATCAACTCGGGCTGGCGGGTGAGCTGGTGGAGCAGGGCGCTCCACGCACCGAGCAGGGTCATGAAGAGCGTCGCGCCTTCGCGCAGACCCACGCTGCGGAGCGCGGCGGCGGTGGCCGCGGGGAGCGAGAGCCACTGCGTCGAACCTTCGCCAGACTGGATCGGCGGGCGCGGATGGTCGGTGGGCAGATCGAGCGCGTCGGGGGCGCCGGCGAGCTTGGTCTTCCACTGCTCGAGCTGGCGCGCGAGCTCGGGTCCGCTCATCCAGTCGCGGTGCCACACCGTGAAGTCGCTGTAGGTCACCGCGGGGAGAGCTCGCTCGGTGCCGGCGTAGTGGGCCGACATCTCCTCGTAGAACAGGTCGAACGACCACCCGTCCCAGATGATGTGGTGCGCCATGAAGAACAGGACGTGGTGATCGGGCCCCAGCTTGTACAGCCGCGTGCGGAACAGCGGTGCGCGAGATAGATCGAACGGCTTCGCGATCTCCGCTTCCATGCGGCGCGCGAGCTCGGCCTCGCGCTGATCGACCGCGCGCTTCGTGAGATCCTCGAACGGGATCTTCGTGTCCACCTCGTCGAGGACGAGCTGCGCGGGCGCATCGCCCACGGTGCCGATCCGGGTGCGCAGGATCGGCTGTCGGCGAACGAGCTCGGCGAATGCACGCTGCAGGCGCTCGACATCGAGCGCGCCGCGCAGGCGGTGGGCCGACGGCACGTGAAACACGGTGCTGCCGAGCTGCAGCTGCTCGAGGTACCAGAGTCGCTGCTGCATGAGCGAGAGCGGCGCTGGCGTGGTGTCGGTGCGGCGCGAGATCCTCGGCGTGGCATCGACCTCACGCGCGAGCGAGCTATCGAGCCAGCTCGAGAGTGTGGCGACGGTGGCGTGCTCGAAGCCGGCGCGCATCGGTACCGGTCGCGAGAGCGCACGCGAGAGCCGCGCGGCCATCTGGGCCACGAGCAGCGAGTGCCCCCCCAGGGCGAAGAAGTCATCGTGGATGCTGAGCCGCGGGAGCGCGAGCGTCTCCATGTATGCGGCAGCGACGATCTCTTCGGTCGGCGTGCGTGGCCCGACCGCCTCACCCTGGTTCGCGAGCGCTGGGCCCGACGGTGCGGGCAACGCTTTGCGATCCACCTTGCCGCTGCCGGTCAGCGGCATCGCCGCGATCGACACGAAGCGCGCGGGGATCATGTACTCGGGCAGGCTGTGCGAGAGGTGCTCGCGTAGCGCCTCATCGGACGGTGCTGCCCCCTTCGCCACCACGTACCCGATCAGGCGCACGTCGCCGGGGCGATCCTCGCGTGTGACCACCGAGGCCTGCGCGATGGCGGGGTGGCGTGCGAGCGCGACCTCGATCTCGCCGAGCTCGATGCGATAGCCGCGGACCTTGACCTGGAAGTCAGTGCGGCCGAGGCATTCAATCGCCCCGCTGTCGCCGTCCACGCGCCAGCGCCCCAGATCGCCTGTGCGGTACATCCGCGCGGCCGGATCGATACGCGAGGCATCCGGCACGAACCGCTCGGCAGTCAGCTCGGGCCGATCGAGGTAGCCCTGCGTCACGCCATCGCCGCCGATGTAGATCTCACCGACCACGCCGATCGGTACGGGCTGGCGATCTTCGTCGAGGATGTGGATCTGCGTGTTCGCGATCGGCTGGCCGATCGTGATCGGCCGGTTCGGCTCCACGCGCGTGCATGTGGACCACACCGTCGTTTCAGTCGGCCCGTACATGTTCCACAGCGCGCCCACCTTGCCGCGGAGCACCGGCGCGAGGTCGGCGGGCAGTGCCTCGCCACCGCACAGCGCTTTGAACGCGGGATCGCCGCGCCAGCCGGCCTCCACGAGCAAGCGCCACGTCGCGGGCGTGGCCTGCATCATGGTCGCGTGACTCTCGGTGAGCAGCTCGCGCAGCGCCTCACCATCCGTCGCTTGCTCGCGGGTCGCGAGCGTGATCTCGGCGCCGCTGACGAGCGGCAGCAAGAGCTCGAGAACGGCAATGTCGAACGACAGCGTGGTGACGGCGACGATGCGATCGGACTCGGCGAAGCCGGGCCGCTCGCGCATGCCGGCGAGGAAGTTGACGATCGCGCGGTGCTGGACACGTACGCCCTTGGGTTTGCCGGTCGAGCCCGACGTGTAGATAACGTACGCGGTGTCCTCGGCGCTTCCGGGCACCGGGATGACGCCGGAGCCCACGGGCTTCGCCGGGATGTCGTCGAGCACCACCAGCGGGACATCGCCGAGGATGTTCGATGCGCTGCGCGCGAGGCTGCGCGACGTGACGATGGCCGCGAGGTGCGCGTCCTCCACCATGAACCGCAGGCGCTCCGACGGGAACGCCGGATCGAGCGGCACGTAGACCGCGCCGGCGGCGAGCGTCCCGAGGATCGCGGGCAACATGTCGAGATCGCGTTCGACGAGCAGACCCACGCGATCTCCGGGGCGCACGCCGGGCGCGCGGAGCTCGACCGCGATCGCATCGGCGCGCTGCGCGAGCTGGCCGTAGGTCAGCGTCTTGCCGCGGTTGCGCACCGCCACGCGATCGGGAACGCGACGCGCGGTCTGGAAGATCAGCTCCTCGACGCGCGCCGTCCGCGGGTAGTCCACCTCGGTGCGGTTCCACGCGGCGAGCCTGGTGCGATCGATCTCGCCGAGGATCGGCAGGCGGCCGACGGGCTGGTTCGGATCGGTGACCGCGGCGCGGAGCAGCGTCTCGAACGCCGCGAGCCAGCGGCGCACCGTGGCCGCATCGAACAGATCGCGGTTGTACTGGCACTCGAGGCGCAGACCCTTGCCGGTGTCCACGGCGTTGACGAACAGCTCGAACGTCTCGTGAATGCGCGGGTTGGAGACGAGCTCCATCGCGATACCCGGCAGCGCGTGGCCCTCGCCGCTGAGCGCCTGGTCGATGTTGAAGATCACGCTGATCAGCGGAAGGCGGCTCGGATCGCGCGCGATCGGCAGCATCTGCAGCACGCGGCCAAACGTCACGTCCTGGTGGTCGTAGGCGTCGAGCATCGTCTTGCGCGATGCGATGACGCAATCGGAGAACTTGTCGGTGCGTGCGATCTTGTTGCGCAACGGCAGCATGTTCACGCAGTGGCCGACAAGATCGATGCCGGTCGCCGCCTGTCCCGCGGCCGGAATGCCGACGACGATATCGGTGTGACCGGTGAGGCGATGGAGAAGGACGTCGAAGCCGGCGACCAGCGTAGCGAACGCGCTCGCGCCGAGCTTCGCGCCGAGCTTCTTCACCGCGGTCAGCAGCTCGGCCGGGATGACGTAGTCCTCGCGCCCCGCGGTGGTGGTGCGCACCGTCGGTCGTGGGCGATCGGTCGGGAGATCGAGCGCGGGAACGCCATCGGCGAACTGCGAGATCCACCACGCTTCGGTGTCGGGTGCGGAGTGCGCGCCGGAGGTGGCGTACTCGAAGAACGACGGCGCATCGGCGAGCGGCGCGGTGCGCGCACCCGTGGCGATGCCGTAGAGCGCCGCGAGGTCCTTCACGATCACCCAGTACGACCAGCCATCGAGGACGATGTGATGACCGGTGAACACGAGGACGTGATGGTCGGGCGTCATCCGCACCAGCTCGGCGCGGATCAGCGGGCCGTGCTCGAGATCGAATGGCTCGCTGACGTGGCGGAGCGCGATCGCGGCGAGCTCGGCGTCGCGATCGGCGGGAGATATCTCCGCGAGGTCGCGGAGCGGGACCTCGAGGTCGGGCGGCTCGCCGGCGCGGATGGTGGTGCCATCGGGCGAGAACGTGGAGCGGAGGGCATCGTGGCGCTTCGGAAGCTCGCGGATCGCGTGCTTGAGCGCGCCCACATCGAGCTCGCCGCGGAGGTGCAGCGAGATCGATTCGTTGTACGCCAGTGATGCCTCGGGGCCGAGCTTGTCGGCGAGCCAGACCTCGCGCTGCGGCTCGGTGGACGGCGCCTCGCGGATGCCGGTGTCCACGGCGTCGGACTTGACCGCGCGGATGGGGAAGAATCCGCTCGCCTGCATCTCCTCGGCGGCGGCCTTGTACGCGGCGATGATCTTCGCGATGTCCTCGTCGGTGTGCGCCGTGGTGAGGAAGCACGGGAAGTTGTCGAGGATGTGGATGCCGCGGTCTCGCAGCATCGCGTAGATCAGATCCGAGTACGGCATGTCCTCGGTGAACACGTTGCGCCACAGAGACGCGAACGTGTTCAGCTTGAACGGCGCGCCGATCGCGACCATGTGCGCGTTGATCTCCGCGATCATCGCTGCGGTCTTCGCCGTGAGCTTCTGCTGGAGCTCGGGCCCGGCGTCGCGCATGTGCTTGAGCACGGCGACCACGGTGGCGAGCGCGAGCGGGTGGCGGACGAACGTGCCGGCGAAGTAGGTGACGCCGACCGTGGGGATGGAGTCGTCGCCGTACTGCCAGTGACCGCCGTCGAGCGCGTCCATGAACTCGCGCTTGCCGGCGATCACGCCGACGGAGAACCCGCCGCCGACGACCTTGCCGTACGACGCGAGGTCGGCCTGGATGTCGAACAGGCCCTGTGCTCCCTTCGGGTGCGAGCGGAAGCCGGTGACGACCTCGTCGAACACGAACACGGTGCCGTGCTGCAGCGTGAGCTCGCGGAGCTCCTTCAGGAACTCCACGGGCGCGAAGTCGGGGCGCCGGCTCTGCACCGGCTCGACGATCACCGCCGCGAGCTCGTGCATGCGCGACTTCAGGATCTCCATCGACTCGGGCGTGCCGTAGTCGAGGACGAGCACGTTCGCCGATGCCGACGGCATGATGCCGGGCGCCGCCGGGATGCTCTTCAGCTTGCGGGTACCGCGGACGATGACCTCGTCGAAGATGCCGTGATACGCGCCGGTGAAGATCGCGATCAGGCTGCGGCCGGTGACGGTGCGGGCGATGCGCATGCAGCCCATCACCGCCTCGGAGCCGGTGTTGCAGAACGCGGCGCGATCGGCGCCGGTGACCTCGCAGAACAACTTCGCGGCCTCGCCGGCGAGCACGTGCTGCGGTCCGATCTCGTAGCCGAGGTCGACCTGCTTGTGGACGGCCTCGCGGAGGAAGTCCGGCTGCCAGCCGAACATGCTCATGCCGAAGCCGGAGAGCACGTCGACGTACTCGTTCCCGTCGATGTCCCACATGTGCGAATCGCGCGAGCGCTCGATCACGAGCTGGTAGGTCAGCTCCTTGGTCAGCGGCCGGAAGCCGTTGACCACGCGCGGATCCGCCATCACGCCGCGGTACTCGGTGGTGTAGTCCTTCGACTTGCGGGTGCGCTTCGTGTAGCGCGCGATCAGCGCATCGAGCCGCGAGCGCTGCTGCGGCGTGAGCGCGTCCTTCTGGGTGTGGATGCGCGCGATCGCGCCGAACGCCTTCTTGACGTCGTAGTTGACGGGGCCCGCGCCGGGTTCGTCCTCGTTCTTCGGCGGAGCGATCGGCGCGGGCGCGATCGGCTTCGCGGCGACGGCGGGGGCGGCCTGCGGTGACGCCATCATCTGCGGCGCGGCGCCACCGAGCACGGCGAGCTGCTGTGCCATGAGCGCGAGCTGCTGGTCGATGACCTGGCGGAGGTACGGGTTGCCATCGCCGGTGGCGACGGGCATCGCCATCGTCATCATCGGTGCGGTGGTGGCGACCGGCGCGGCGGCGGCCGGTGCGGCGTCGGGCGGTAGCTGCTGATCGAGCAGCCCGGCGAGGCTCGCGATGGTGGGGAAGTTCTCCATCACCTGGCGGAACGTGACCTTGATGCTGTGCGTGCGCTGGACCTGGAGCGCGAGCTGCGTGAGCGTCAGCGAGTCGAGGCCGAGCTCGAGCCACGGGGTTTGCGGATCCGCCTCGGTGACATCGAGCCCGGAGACCTCCTCGACGAGCTCGCAGATCGAACGAACGAGCCGTGCGGACCGATCGACGGTGGGTGCAGTAGGTGCAGACATGACGGGCATCTCCAGGACTGAAGCGGGCGCGGCGAGCTGAGGCACGGCGACGAGCGGCGGCGGTGCGATCACACCGGCGGCCGGTGCCTCGACCCAGTGGCGCGTTCGCTGGAACGGATAGGTGGGGAGCGGGATCCGGCGACGTCGCTCGGTGGCGCGATAGCCGGCCCAGTCGATCGTGGCGCCGGTCGCCCAGACCTGACCGAGGGCGGCGGCGATCGCCTCGGGTTCGCGCTCGGGCGAATCGGCGATGCTCGGGATCGCGGGCGGCAGCGCGCGCTTGCCGGGGACCGCCTGGCGAGCGAGCGCCGACAGCGTGGCGCGCGGCCCGATCTCGATCAGGACGCGCTTGCTCTCGGCGAGCAGCGCCGCGACCGCAGGCGCGAACTTCACCGGGAGGCGCAGGTGCTCCGCCCAGTAACGCGTGCTCGTGGCGTCGGCATCGGTGAGCCACGTCGCGGTCACCGTGGACATGATCGGGATCTTCGGCGGCGACAGCTTCACGCCGGCGATCTTCGCGGCGAGCGGCTCGATGACGGGATCCATCATCGCCGAGTGGAACGCGTGTGACGTGACGAGCTTTCGCGCGGCGATGTTCGCGGCGGTCAGCTCCGCCTCGAGCTGCGCGACCAGGTCGCTCGGTCCCGACGCCACGCACAACCCGGGTGCGTTCTCGGCGGCGATCACCACGCCGGCCGGGAGCCTCGGCACCAGCTCGGCGGCAGGGAGCCGCACGCTCAGCATGCTGCCCGCGGGGAGCTCCTGCATGCGCGCGCCGCGCTCGACGACGAGGCCGAGCGCATCGACGAGCGGCATCACGCCGGCGAGCGCCGCGCACACCCACTCGCCCACGCTGTGACCGATCAGCGCCGTGGGCTTGACGCCCCAGCTCATCCACAGCTTCGCGAGCGCGTACTCGAGCGTGAAGATCGCGGGCTGGGTCTGGCTCGTCGGTGTCAGCGCCGCGGGATCCTCGGAGAAGAACACCTCGCGCGGGTCGTGGCCGGTGTGGGCCTCGAGGATCCCGACGCACTCGTCGTACGCGGCCCGGAACGCGGGTTCGCTGTGATAGAGGCCGAACCCCATGCGCGCGTACTGCGAGCCCTGGCCGGGACACAGGAGGCCAAGCGATGGCAGCTCGGCGCCGAGCTCGCGGCCCCCGGTCTTCGCCGGATCGGGCGTGGCGAGCAGGCGCTGCGCTTCGGCGGTGGAGCTCGCGACCACGTAGCGGCGATGCCCGAACGCCTTGCGACCGATCTGCAGCGTGTTCGCGATGTCGGCGAGCGGCTCGGTGGTGGTGCCGAGGTACGTGCCGAGGTTCGCGCAGGCCTCGACGAGCGCGGGCGCGGTCCGCGCGCTGATCACGAGCACCTCGGCGGCACGCGGTGACGGCGTGGACGGGATCGCGGGCGGTGCCTCCTGCAGCACCGCGTGCGCGTTCGTGCCACCAAACCCGAACGAGCTCACGCCGGCGCGTCGCGGACCGGCGCTCGCGGGCCACGGGGTGAGCTGCGACTGCACGCGGAACGGCGTGCGCGCGAAGTCGATCTTCGGCGTGGGCGTGGTGAAGTTGATCGAAGGCGGCAGCGTCTTCGTGGAGAGGGCGAGCGCGGTCTTGATCAGGCTCGCGGAGCCGGCGGCGATCACCATGTGGCCGACGTTGCTCTTGAGCGAGCCGATCGCGCAGAACCCCTTGTCCTGCGTGGTGCGCGAGAACGCGCGCGTCAGACCCTCGATCTCGATCGGATCGCCGAGCGGCGTGGCGGTGCCATGCGCCTCGATGTACGACAGCGATCGCGCGTCGATGCCGGCGGCATCGTGCGCGGCGGCGATCACCGCCGCCTGACCGTCGGGGCTCGGTGCGGTGAAGCTCGCGCGCGCGCTGCCGTCGTTGTTGACGGCGGCGCCGAGCATCACGGCATAGATCGTGTCCCCCGAGGCGATCGCATCGGACAGGCGGCGCAGCACGACGATCGCGACGCCGTCGGAGAACACGGTGCCTCCGGCCGCGCTGTCGAACGTGCGCGTCTTGCCATCCGGCGACGCCATCGAGCCTTCCTGGAACATGTGGCCGCTGTTCGGCGGGCACGTGATGGCGACGCCGCCGGCGAGCGCGACGTCACAGCCGCCGTTGCGCAGGCTGTCCATCGCCATCGATGCGGCGACGAGCGACGTGGAGCACGCGGTGTGGATCGCGACCGCGGGGCCGGTGAGCCCGAGCTTGTGCGCCACGCGCGTGGTCACGTAGTCCTTCTCGTTGCCGAGCATCAACGCGAGCTCGCCGAGCCGGCCCGAGACATCGGGACGCGGTACGAGATGGCGCTGGTAGTACGTGGCGTTGTACATGCCGCCGAAGATGCCGACCGGACCGGGCGCGGTCTCGGGCACGTAGCCCGCGTGCTCGAGGGCCTGCCACGACACCTCGAGGAAGTGGCGGTGCTGCGGATCCATGAGCTGCGCCTCGAGCGGCGACACGCCGAAAAACGGCGCATCGAACAGCTCCACGCCCTCGAGGACGCCGCGGACCGGCACGTACGCCGGATCGGTCTTCACGGCGGCGGGGATGCTCGGATCGAGATCGCCCGGCGCGAACCGCGTCAGCGTCTCCTTGCCCGCGCACAGGTTGTCCCAGAACGTGGCCACGTCGGGTGCGCCGGGGAACCGGCCCGCGAAGCCGACGATCGCGATCGGCGTGTTGCGATCGCTCGTGCGGCGCGAGCTGCCCGACGGCGCGAGGATCACCGGCGCGTCGATCGCCTTTGCGAGCGCGGCGGGCGTGGGGGCGGCGAAGAAGATCGCGGGCGAGATGTCGGGCAGGCCGGCATCGCGCATGCGCGCGAGGAGCTTGAGCGAGAGCAGCGAGTTGTCGCCGAGCTCGAAGAAGCCGTCGAGCGCACCGACCTGATCGAGCCCGAGCGTGTGTGCGAACGCGGCGCAGACCGCGGCCTCGCGGTCGGTCGCGGGCGCGCGATACGGCTGCGCGAGCTCGGGGCGCGCGCTGGTGGGCGCGGGCAGCTTCGCGCGGTCGAGCTTGCCGTTCGCGGTGACCGGCATCGCGGTCAGCGTCACGAACGTCGCCGGCACCATGAACTCGGGCAGCGCCTTTGCGAGCTGCGTGCGCAGGACGGGCGGGGCGGCGAGGGCCTCGTCGGCCGGGACCACGTACGCGACGAGGCGCTGCCCCATCGGGCCCTCGCTGCGGATCATCACCGCGCACGAGGCCACACCCGGGAGCGCACCGAGGCGCGCCTCGATCTCGCCGAGCTCGATCCGGAAGCCGCGCAGCTTGACCTGGTTGTCGGCG